>NZ_WJNG01000010.1 GCF_009649745.1 Aquibacillus halophilus
GTAGCATAATCTAAAACAAATATCAGTTAAGGATATGTTGGCTCTTCAAAAAAGATAATTATTGTAGGGTCTAATTTCTTATTGCCTTTTCACGTGAAGATTTTCATACAAAGAAAATTGAACTTTATTTTCGAGGAGTCGACTGCCCTCCGCTCCAATCATCAGATAAGCGGAGTTATTAACATTACTAGCGTTGTAAATACACTAAAACTCATAAAAAAATATAAACCTCTACGCAATGAAATTTTCAAATTAGTAAGTAGTAATATTTCACGAAATAAACTTTTCATGGAGTTCAGCTCACTTGAACAGAAGCTATTCTAAGCTGCTGATAAACACTCCCTTTCAATTAGAGCAATGTCCATGGAAACTTAATGATTATAGGTTTTTACTATCGCTAATCAGAACACCATTACTAGTGGAGGCAGAATACGTAGACTCCTATGGGAACAGCGCGTTCCGAAGACCCCGGAAGAATCGTTCTTTGATTCTGAGGAGGCTAAGGTCGTGCCCATGGAAAGCGAAGTATTCTGCCGAAACGGTAGTACAACACCGATTTAACTAGAGCGAAAGAAAGCAAATCAATGCAGTAGTTACGACGCATTTTACATCAATTACGAAGATAAAAAACAACAAAGCTTACGAAAAGAGCCAATTCAAAAAACATTCCTTACTTTTAAAAAGGAATGTTTTTTGAATTTATATCTCTACTTAAATGAATGTCTTACCCCAATCTGATGATCAATCGTCGTATCTAAACCACATCGGTGCGGATAATATTCTTTTGTATTGTTTCTTCTTCCTAGTTAGATCACTACTATGAATAAACAGTAGCGAGAATGCTTCCCATAAAAATACCCAACCACCAACGGTCAAGCCCAACAATACAATCTGGTTGAAAAATTCATTCTCAACAATATTCTGTAGATAATAAGATACTACTGTAAAGAGGAAAGAAGCTATTATGTAATAAAAAGATCGTTTCCTTCTATAGGAAAATTTTGTTTTTGTTATATATAGACAGTAGTTAAAATAATTACGAATTCCTCGTTCAATCTTCTTTTCTCTCTCTTCATCCTTCACCTGATTTTTAATATTAAAACGCAATACAATATCTTTACTTGAAGTTATATCGAACGAACATTCTTCTAAGAAAGATTTCAAACTTGAGTCAAGATCACGTATATTATATACGGATGAATCCCAGCTATTAAAAATATCATCATAATCTTTTAAAGCAATTTCTATTATATAATTCCCTGTCTCGGAGTCTAAAGTATAAAATTGGTCTAAGAAATTACGATTCATTGTTACCGCCCCCATCTAAGAATAATTAATAGTTTCTAATAGCTATTTCCATTTTTCAAGAATTTATATTTAACAATCTCAAGACTAACTCTCCTTCTATTCTCTCATAGATTAGTGTTTTTCAAAAAGCAAAAAGGATTAGCAGAGCTAATCCTTTTTGTTATGAAACGTTTCATTTAGATAAAAAGTAGTAAACTTAACGCCATAAGAGCCATTCCAGCAATCAATCCATAAATAGAAATATGTGCCTCATCGTATTTCTTTGCAGCTGGCAATAGTTCATCCAAGGATATAAACACCATTATCCCTGCAACCCCAGCAAAGATGATACCAAACATAACATCGTTTAAAAATGGCAATAAGAAGAAGTATGCCGCGATAGCACCTACTGGTTCTGACAATCCAGATAAGAATGACAGCTTAAATGCTTTTTTCTTATCACCTGTAGCAAAATAAATTGGAACAGAAACAGCAATACCCTCTGGGATATTATGAATGGCAATCGCGATGGCAATCGCGATACCTAGTGCCGGATCCTGCAATGCAGAAGTAAAAGTTGCAATCCCTTCTGGAAAGTTATGAATAGCTATTGCCAAGGCTGTAAAAGTACCCATCTTTAATAAATCTGGATCCTTTACAAATTTCTCAGGTTGGTTCATATCCTCGACCTTCTTCAACTCATGAGGGTTCCCCTGCTTTGGAATGAATTTATCAATCATCGCTATTAAAATCATACCACCAAAGAAACCTGCTACAGTCAACCATTGCCCAAGCTCATTTCCTACTGCACCAACAAGCGCAACTTGTGCCTTAAAGAAGATTTCAACCATCGAAACATAAATCATTACACCTGCTGAAAAGCCTAAGGCAAGTGATAAAAACTTTGTATTTGTAGAAGACGTGAAAAATGCCAAAATACTACCAACACCTGTAGCCAAGCCTGCCATTAATGTCAACCCAAAAGCAAATAGCAAATTTGCATCCAATATTCCCCACCCCTTATCTTCGTAAAAACTCACTTATTCTGTATTAATCGTCTATTCCATTTGTTGTTTGAATTTATTTATATGCACGAGTTTAAAAATGTTTCCTTAAGTAAACATTTTAAACTCATGGAAACTTAAATGTCAACATCTTCTTTTCTGAATCACATTTTATTTAACTACTGACACAATCCACAAGGATTTAACTCATCGTCATAGTGTGTTCACAATTAGAAATATTTCTGTGATTTAAATCACAAAAACGCTACTAAATAACTATTAAGCTTTAGATGAAAAGAAAAGGTCCGTTAACTAAATCAAGAAGAAACCATTCACACCTTATCTTTTCATTGATTCTCCCATTCATTCAAAAAAATAATGAGGTGATTGTGTTGAAGAAAGGTTATGTAGTGGTAGTCTTATTAGTTGGAACTATATTTTTATCTATGGCTGGTTGCTCAAGCTCTAATGACAGTAGCTTTGAGACAAAAGACGTTGACAATCACGTTCAAGCAGAAGAATCAGAAAGCGAAGTAATTAAACCGCATCAAGGTATAAATCAAGAACCAATTCCGTTGCAAATCAAACGTGATGGTACAGATGTATATGTTGAAATGACATCACAGATTACTGACATCGAAATACAAAAGGATAAACCTTACAAAGCATGGACATTTAATGGTGAAGCGCCAGGACCACTTGTTGTAGTAAACGAAGGTGACACTATTCACTTTACCTTAAAGAACATGGATCCTTCGATTCCACATAGTATGGATTTTCACGCAGTCCATGCAGCACCAAACAAGAAATTTGCTGATGTCATGCCAAACGAAGAAGATACATTCACATATCAAGCATCTTATCCCGGTGTGTTTATGTACCACTGTGGAACAGCTCCGGTGTTAAGTCATATCGCAAATGGAATGCACGGTACAATTATTGTTAAGCCAGCTGACGGCTATCCTACAGACAATGAAGTCGACAAAGAATATGTGATTATTCAAAACGAATGGTATAAATACAACGATTTGGATGATATGACTAATGGTGAACCTTCTCAGGTTGTGTTTTCAACAAAAGCCCTAGAGCAGGGGCAACCAAATACAAATGGCGTACTAAACAGCTTAAAAGATGAACCACTTCTTGCAAAGGTCGGAGATAAAGTAAGACTATATGTTAATAATGTTGGACCAAATGAAGTTAGTTCTTTCCATGTAGTTGGAACAGTGTTTGACGATGTTTATATTGATGGTAATCCTGCTAATCATATGAAGGGATTACAAACTGTAATGTTGCCTACAAGTGGAGGGGCAATCGTCGAATTTACTTTAAAAGAAGAAGGAATGTACCCGATGGTTACCCATCAGTTCAATCACGTGCAAAAAGGTGCAGTAGGGTTTATTAAAGTAACAGCAGATGGAAAGGATAATGACCTAGAAGCAGGAGAACATTAAAAGACCATATTTACCAACTAATCCCACGTATGTTAATTAACCATTTTAAAGAAGATAGGGTATATGTCAAAACTATTTTCACTATAAAGGTGGGGTCAAATGGATATAAACTCAGAAGATATGGTTAACTTTTTTGATGAATCGATTTTGGATTATAAAGAAGGTAGCACTCGTTTTAGAGAGAGATTACCTAAAATGACGCAAGCTTATTTTGATTTTACAGAAGCTTGTTTTCAAGAAGGTGCAATTGCCTCAAAAGAAAAACAGCTAATCGCTCTAGGTATTAGTATTTATTCACAAGATGAGTACTGCATTATGTATCATACAAAAGGTGCTATCGAGCACGGTGCTTCTGAAGATGAGATTATGGAGACAGTTGCGGTTAGTGCAGCTTTAGGTGGCGGAGCAGCTTTTTCCCAAGGTGTAACGTTAGCTATGGATACCTTTGATTACTATTCAAGTGTTGAACACTAAAACTTTCTCAAAGAAGTAGAAGCGATTTAAGTAGATCGCTTCTATTTCTATATGTATTTTAAAAACAAAAGCACCAAAGAAACCTCAACAAAACTTAGCTATCTAATCAATCGTCTAAATCATTATTAAGAAAAGTTTGCTTCGCTTCCCTTGATTGTTTATGTTCTTGTACCTCCTGTTGTTCTTCAATAAACTGACCTATTTTAGATCTATTAATACCGTTTCTTACAGCTGTTTCAATCACAAAATATAAAATTATTAACGAAATAATATAAAAAATGACTCCCATCTATTTCCCTCCTCATTTACTTAATGAAGCGTTCCTAGATTTTACCAACTTTGACTTTTTCGCTGACTCTTGAACAATAATCACAGCTAATATTACAAGAATTATTCCGAAGTATTGCCAATAATTCAATCTTTCTTGAAAAATAACAAAACTTGCTAACGACGCAACTACAGGTTCAACCGTAGCAATAATAGAAGCTTGACTTGATTCTACTCTATTTAAGCCAATCGTATAAAAGATGAATGCTAGCATTGTCGATAGAAACCCTAGACCAATTATGTATAACCATACTTCTAATGTTGAAAACAAGGGAAATACAGACCATAAATTACTAAAAGGTGTTATCGCAATCATTGCAAATAAAAAGGTATAAACAGTAACTGTTAACGAGTTATATTTCCTCAGCGCAAACTTTCCGAATATGCTGTAGAGCGCATAGAAAAAACCTGAGCCAAGACCAAGAATTAATCCGTAAAAAGAGATTGGTTCACTAGTAGCTGGAACTACACCAACTACAAACCCACACCCGATAAATGTTATTAGTAAAGCTAATAACTTGCGAACCGTAAATAATTCTTTAAATAGAAATCTTGCTATTATAGTGACAAATGCAGGAGCAGTATATAAAAGAATCGTAGCAATTGATATTGATGTTTCTTCCATTGCACTAAACAAGCACCAATTAAAAAGTACGATACTGAAAATACCAGTACCAATAAAATATTTACTGTCCGTTACCCTTATTTTTAACAATCGACGGTTTTTAAAAAACACATATACTACAAGAAAAATAGTGGCCGATATAGTACGAATTGCTACTATCTGAACTGATGTAAATCCAATTTCATTTAGATATGTAACAAAAACTCCAATGATTCCCCATAGAGAAGCTCCAAAAGCAATAAATAGGAATGCCATTTTTTTATTCATGCTTCACTCTTCAACTCCTTATACCATGCTACATCAGCTTACTAAGAGGTTACTTTATATTTCGCAAAAAATCTGTTTACTGTATTGAAATAAAAAGAAAAAGAGCCCATTGGCTCCGCTCCTGATTATTGCCCTACTCTTGATTTATCCTCAAACCCAATCTTTTTATGTGTTCCATCGCAGAATGGCTTATTACTTGAAGCTCCACATCTACATAATGAAAAGGCAGGCTTTGGATCATACACATTTCCATCAGCGTCTAGTAGCTCGACATCTCCTGTTATTCGTATTGAACCATTATCTTTTACTTGGATAGTTACTTTCTTGTTTTCACTCATTTTTAATCCCCTCCCCTTAAAGAAATTGTACCGATTGATGGATTCGATGTCTAGGATTAGTTCTCATGTCAAAGTATCCCCAGATGTGCATAAGCTACATCTACTCATTGTTATCCACGCACGAAAAGCAGTAAAGCGTATGATCTTCGTTTATCACACCATTTAGAAACCCATCTAGACAATAAATAACTCTTCTGCATTTTGCACATTCCCCAACTATTTCTTCCACGTATAGTCTCCTTTCCAACCTACATCGTTCATTGCTTTCCTCTATGTTACAATTAACGAAAAGTATTCAGGAGCGTATGTATGAATAAAAGTCTAGATCATATCGGTATTGCCGTTCGAGATATTGAAAATAGTCTTCAATTTTATCAAACAGTACTAGAAGCAAAACTCATCGATCGTTATCGAAGTGATGCAATAGGTGTAGAAAGTGAAATTGCCATTTTAGAAATAAACGGAGAACGAATAGAGCTACTTGCACCAACCAACAACACCACATCACCAATTGCACGTTTTATAAAACAAAAAGGAAAGGGTGTACATCATGTTGCCTATCGAGTAGAAAATTTAGATATGGCACTAGATGAATTAAAAGAGCAAGGCATTCGTGTTTTAGAAGACTCATTAAGAATAAATAAACATGGAAGACGACTTATCTATTTAAATCCTGCTGATACAGAAGGAACAATCATTGAATATTGTGATTATCCTAACTTTGGTTAACAAAAAAATAAAACCAGCATCTAAACTAATAAAGTTTTAGCTGCTGGTTTATTTAATAATTTATTACGCCATCCATTTCGGTGGTGTATCTTTTGCCCAAAAAACTTCCCCAATCGAATGGTGTTCCTCAAAATTATCATTCTTCAGGTGATAATGAAAATTGAACCAGTAACCATCACCAGGTCGGTTTTCACGTCTAACGTGGAATTTAGCTATATCTGTATTTGCTTTAAAATTGTATAAATGAAAAATCTTTTCTCCGTATCCTGCTGAAGGCTGTTCAGAAATTCCATAATACTGGAACTGTTCTTTTCCTGACTCCACTAAGATATCTCTAACAACTTGCTCAATGTGAGGGAGAATAGAAGTTGAAAAATCGTCTTCAACTTGCTTTGCAATTCTAGGCCCCATTTTTGAAATCGTCTGCTCTTTTGCTTGTTCAGTTATTATACCTATTAAATACTCATCTGTATCAATTTCTTCTTGTTCTGACTCATTTCCGATTTCAACTTCTGAAACAGGTGTAAATATATCATCATTGAAATTCGTTTTCGCAGAAACGATTTCATCATTATCGGCACTCGTGTCTAAATAAGTAGGCGGGATATATACCCCTAAAGCCATAAATGTAATTAGGACAACTGATATTTTTTTAATCCACAGCTTCATATGAATATCTCCCTTTTATGTACTTATTTTAAATTTTAACACGATATTTCAAAAAGTCTATAAAACTATTAATTTTTAATGTAAGCGTAATATTTAACTTATTAGCTTTACTACGAACTAGTTGCAAATTAGCGAAATAATAACGCCGTTCCTCTTCAATTTAGCCTTCGCAGTGGATATAAATAGCGTCGTAGCGTAGCTACTAGTTGATTTGCGCTTCGGGCAGTCGCTTTCCGCGGGCAACGCTTCAACTTCCTCGGAAGAAAACCGCTTCCTGTGGGATTTTCAGCTGTTGCTTTTCCCGCAGGAGTCGACTGCCCTCCGCTCCAATCACTATCTATTTAGTACAATAAAGAGAGAAGGATATAGTCCAAAACTAACGTATGTAGTTCTGAAGCTTAGAATAGGTTTGTGTTTAAATCTTCACATAGGGCTAGGCTTTAGGCTTTATCCTTCAATAATCAAAACACCACTACCAGTGTAGGCAGAATACGTAGACTCCTATGGGAACAGCGCGTGTCCGAAGACCCCGGAAGAATCGCTTTTTGATTCTGAGGAGGCTGAGGCCGTGCCCATGGAAAGCGAAGTATTCTGCCGGAACGGCATATAAGCATTTTACTTTAATTAGTGTCAGAGATAGAAGGTACTACTTCGTAGTTTATGGATACTCTGTCAAAACAACAATCTTTTGTAAAACAGCACAAACATAAAAGGCTGACCTTCTCGACTTAACGAGATGGCCAGACTTCTTAAATTAAATGTTATTCTCAATCCATCTCCAAGCATCGAATACCTAGCTTCGTTGCTTCTTCCAAACTGATAGTTCATAGGCTTCTATTTCAGCTGTTTCCTGCAACAAACTAGATAATGGTGATTGCCCACCTGATAAATTGCTAACAAGCTTTTCCCATCTCCCTAAGGATGGCATCACAATTTCCTCTGTTTTATTTGTTGGATTAACAAAAATTGCAATATCTTCCACTTCCCCAACTAGCATATATCCAAAAGTCGGATTAGGTGCGTGGATAATATGTAGTCGGTGTCGAATCTCTTTAGCTGAGTTTAGTCGTAATAAGCTATATTGTTTACGGAGTGAGATCAGAGCACGAACCCATTGAATATTCTCATTCTCTTTTCCTCTTTGTTGCCAATCCATTTGATTGATACTATCACCAGATATATAGCTATTTTCATCGCCATCTTTTGTTCTGAAGAATTCCTGACCTGCGTGTAAAAAAGGTACCCCTTGACTTAGAATTGTTAAGCCTGTTGCTAATTGGTGCATCCGCTTGCGATTTTGCTCGGTTGCATCCGGATTAGAAATTGTTAAACGATCAAATAGTGTATGATTATCATGACATTCCACATAATTTACCGATTGGAGTGGATTAGAAAAAATCTTGTTACCGAAGCGATCTAGACATGAGCCTGAAACCAACTGTGGCAACCGTTCGATATAATGTCCGTTACCATTAGCATAACCAACAGCATCTTGTTCAAATAGATTACCTTTTATTGAATCACGGAAGCTATCATTAAAAAAGCTCACTTCTAGCAGTTGATCAGACTGGGAATTAGTCGCCTTTTGGTGTGGTAAAAGCTGAGTATTAAGCTCCCATCCCTCTCCTAACAGTAGAATAGGTCTATCTTCCTGCAGACAACGGATACGAATCGCTTTCATCGTTTCAACATCAATGGCACCCATCAAATCAAACCGAAACCCATCAACGTTATATTCCCTAATCCAATAATCAATACAATCTAATATGAATTTACGAACCATTTTTCTCTCAGTCGCAATATC
Source organism: Aquibacillus halophilus (assembly GCF_009649745.1). Lineage (GTDB taxonomy): Bacteria > Bacillota > Bacilli > Bacillales > Amphibacillaceae > Aquibacillus > Aquibacillus halophilus. The sequence goes on from NZ_WJNG01000010.1 coordinate 8,979, forward strand.
GTTGCCAGTTCCGCTTCCGTTACTAAGATTTCCATCTTTTTGATAGCGGAAATAATAACCTGGAACTAATTTTTCAAAAGCAGAGTCCTCATGAACAAAGACATGGTTATAAACAACATCCAAAATAATTGAAAGTTCTTCTTCATGAAAGGCTTGTATCATTTGCTTACATTCATTAATTCGTAGAAAAGGATTGCTGGCATCTGTTGAATAGCTTCCCTCAGGCACAAAATAAAATAATGGGTCATAACCCCAGTTATATCCTTCTTCTGGTTTTAATTCATCAACACGAGCAAAGTCTTGGATTGGAAGAAGTTGCACATGTGTACATCCAAGTTCTTTAATATAGGACAACCCAGTTGAAAAACCCTCTGAATTGGTTGTGTTTTTTTCTGTCAAACCAAGAAATTTCCCCTTATGCTTCACACCACTATCTGCAGAACTTGTTGCGTCACGAATATGAAGTTCATAAATGATGGCATCTTTTTTAGCTAACTTTGGATAGCTAACCGTTCGAAACCCACTTGGGTCTGTTGCTTTCAAATCTAGAACAACACTACGGCCACTGTTTGCTGTCATACCTTTAGCATATGGATCATTAACTTCCTGTTCATTTCCATTGACTGTTGCGACGAAGTGGTATTCGGAACGATCCCAGTTTCCTGCGACAATCGTGTGCCATACACCATTAGACTTTCTCCCCATTTCAACTCGGTAGTCCTGCAAAACTAAATAAATAGTTGTGGCAGTTGGTGCCCACACTGAAAAGGACGTTTTTGCTGGTGTGTAAACATACCCAAGTCGCTCGTCACTAGCATCATAAGTTTGATCAAACCAATCTGTCCGGACAACATCTCTGGGGAAAATAGGTATCTTGTTATCTCCCCAAAAAAGATAAGCTTCCTTACCAAGCGGAAAGCTGTTTTCCAAAGTAATTTTTGCAGTTTCCGAGTTTAGTAGTTCAGTAGATTGGATTGTTATCTCTTCACCAGCTACGTCAACGGCAGGATTTGTTTCCTTCAATCCCTCAAGTCCATTAAACTCGATAGTTAATTTGTTTTTTTCATCTATCCAAGCAATGGCATTTACCATAATAGATTCTTCATTCCTCTCGTATTTAGATAACTATTTAATATTTACAATTATACCCAACAATATACACTTTCAATCCATGACATGTTATACTTACATAGTAACAGAATAAAGAATTCATTGGGTAGCCGGGCATATTTCACTTCACCTATCAGAGCTTGATAACAGTGAGTTGTAGCGCCTTTTATTTTTCAACAAAATAGTCAGAATATTTTTACAATTATCGACAAAAAACAACAACGAAAGGAGCTCTTTATGTCGAATCGAGTCGCAGACCAAGACATCTTTCTTTTCCACCAGGGAACTCATTATCATAGCTACAAATTACTTGGCTGCCATATTAGTGAATGCAATGGAGAGAGTTGCCTCCGCTTTGCCGTCTGGGCCCCCCATGCATCGGCAGTAGAAGTAGCAGGTGATTTTAATAATTGGACAGGTAACAACTTTCAATTGGAACAAATTAATCAGGCAGGACTTTGGGTCGGTTGTTTCACTGGCATCGAGCTTAATACACCTTACAAGTATAGGATTACACCTAACCATGGCCCAGCTTTTTTAAAAGCTGATCCATACGCCTTCCAGGCAGAGCTTCGTCCACTCACTGCATCTGTGACTCCTTCTTCTGATAAGTATATGTGGGAAGATGATAAATGGGAAGCAAAAAAGAAAGAGTATCATCCCTACAAGGAGCCGATTCTCATTTATGAAATCCATTTTGGTACTTGGAAAACAAAAGAGGACGGTACCTATTATACGTATCGAGAGCTTGCGGGTGAATTAATCCCATACGTGAAAGAACTTGGGTACACCCATATTGAGCTACTACCTCTTGCTGAGCATCCATTTGATTTATCATGGGGCTATCAAATAACTGGGTATTATGCCACTACTAGCCGTTACGGCAACCGAAATGACTTCAAATACTTTGTTGATCAATGTCATCAAAATAACATTGGAGTCATTATGGATTGGGTTCCGGGTCATTTTTGTAAGGATGAGCAAGGCTTACGATTGTTTGACGGTGAACCATTATATGAATATAGCGATCCTAAAAAGGCTGAAAAACGATCCTGGGGAACGTTAACTTTTGACTTCGGTCGCCCTGAAGTTCAAAGCTTCCTTATTTCTAATGCGGTTTTCTGGTTAGAAGAATATCACATTGATGGCCTTCGGATTGATGCGGTTGCTAGTATGACTTCCTTAAATTTTGATATAGGGGACGATGAGGAACAGCTCAAGAACGGATTCGGAGGAGATGAAAACCTTGAAGCAATGGCTTTTATTAAAAAGCTAAACGAGGTTATCTTTAACTATTTCCCAACTGCTTTAATGATGGCAGAAGATAGTTCTGATCTTGCTGGAATTAGCAAGCCTACCTATCTTGGTGGACTGGGCTTCAATTTTAAGTGGGATATGGGTTGGATGAATGACATGCTCACCTATATGGAATATGACCCAGTCTATCGCAAATGGCACCATAATCTACTGACATTTTCTTCTGTGTACATGTATAGCGAGAATTTTGTACTCCCGTTATCTCATGATGAAGTCGTCCATGGTAAAAAATCCTTATTAAATAAAATGCCCGGGGATCAATGGCAGCAGTTTGCTAACCTAAGACTACTTTATGGTTATATGATGGTACACCCAGGAAAAAAACTATTATTTATGGGTGGAGAATTTGGTCAATACATCGAGTGGCGAGATCAACATGAACTTGATTGGCTCTTATTAGAATACCCAATGCACCGCGCATTATTTGATTATGTAAAGGAATTAAACCATTTTTATCTCGACCAATCTTCTCTGTACGCGCTTGACCATGAACCGGCTGGATTTCAATGGATTGATGCAGACAACATGGAGCAAAGCGTAATTGCTTTTAAACGAAAAAGTAATGATTCTTCAAAAGATTTACTCATCATTTGCAATTTCACACCTAATGTTTACTACGACTATAAAGTTGGAGTTACTTCTCCTGGAACTTATCAGGAAATATTCAATTCTGATTCTGCTTCCTATGGAGGTTCAGACCAGCGCAATACCGATTTACATTTCAGTATTCCAGATATATGGCATGGGCAGAACCAGCATATTAAAATAAAAGTTCCGCCACTCGCAATCTGTATTTTTAAACAAATCCCTGAAATCACAATTGAGGAGGAACAGATATGAAAAAAGAGTGCGTAACAATGCTATTAGCAGGAGGCGTAGGAACACGTCTAGGTTTGTTGACTAAAAATTTAGCCAAGCCTGCAGTGCCTTTTGGTGGAAGGTATCGCATTATAGATTTTGCGTTAAGCAATTGCCTGAATTCACACATGCACACCGTAGGAGTATTAACCCAGTACTCACCTCTAGAACTCCATAAGCATATAGGGGTTGGAAAGCCTTGGGATCTAGACCGGATGGAGGATGGTCTTACGATTCTATCTCCCTTCACTGAGAAAGACGGAGGCAGCTGGTACCTTGGTACAGCTGATGCTATCGCTAAAAATATGAATTATATTGAGGGTTATGATCCTGAATATTTAATTGTTATCTCAGGTGACCATATTTATCACATGGATTATGATAAACTGCTACAACACCATAAAGAAAAAGAAGCAGATGTTACGATTTCTGTTGTTGAAGTTCCATGGAAAGAAACATCTCGTTTCGGTATTCTTAACACAACTGAAAATCTAAGAATCTATGAATTTGAAGAAAAACCTAAAAACGCTAAAAGTAACCTAGCATCTATGGGTATCTATATTTTCAATTGGAAAGTTTTAAAGAATTATCTTGTGGAAGATGCAAAACTATCATCGTCCAATCATGATTTTGGACAGGATATTCTTCCTGCCATGATAGGAGATGACCGCCTCCTTTATGCTTATCGATTTGACGGTTATTGGAAAGACGTAGGGACTATTGAAAGCTACTGGGAAGCCCATATGGATTTATTGAAAGAAGATTTATCACTGTCGTTAAACAATAATGACTGGAGAACCTATTCTCATGACTCAAATTTCGCACCACAATTGATTGAGGATACTGCTGTTATTCAACATTCGTTAATCAATAATGGCTGTGTTGTTGCAGGGAGTCTTGATCACTCAATCTTGTTTGAAAATGTTGAGGTCAGTGAGGGTTCTGTTGTTAAACAATCAATATTGCATCCAGGAGTTTGTATAGGAAAGAATGTCCTACTAGACAGGGTTATCGTACAAGAAAATGTCACGATACCTGATGGCACAAAGATTGTAGCTAGTCGAGAAGAGGAACCAATTATAGTGTCTAGCCATAACTTGAAAGCTGTTCATTCATAGTGAATTCAATCAACACATACTACGTAGAAACCAGTTAGCGATTAATAATCTCGATAAAATAACATCAGTATCTTAGTAATCTATATCTTAACGGATAGCAAGATTAATAATTGTGGAGGGTTTAAAATGGACACAATGATGGGTTTAATAAATTTAGAGCACGAACATGATTTTTTAAATGAATTAACGTATTTTCGTTGCGGGGCTGCTGTTCCATTTGCAGGTCGTTTCAGAATGATTGATTTCACCCTTTCTAACATGGCAAAATCAAATATTAATGAAGTGGCAATATTCACTAGAAGTAAATATCGATCCTTAATGGATCACCTAGGCTCAGGAGCTGATTGGGACTTAGACAGGCGACACGGGGGTTTATTTATCCTTCCACCCGATTGGAACGATCCTACTGATATATCTAAAGGAGATCTAAGCCATTTTCATAATAACCGAGATTACTTTGAAAGAGGAAAATCGGATTATGTTTTAATTAGTGGAAGTCAGTTTATTTCTAACACTGTTTATCATAAGCTATTTCAACATCATCTTGAAACAGGTGCTGACGTGACATTGTTGACAACAACATACGAAGAATTACATCCAGAACATAATGCCTGTATAAAGGTTAAGGTTGACGAAGACGGCTCTGTCTTATCATTAACGAATGATGCCAAGAATCCACACGTCTTTTCTGGTGTATATGTTTTAAGAAAATCATTGCTGTTGGAATTAGTAGATGAATGTATAGCTAATTACAGTAACCATTTCTTTTTAGACGGTATTAAATCGAATCTTGATCGTTTAAACATCCAGTCCTATCATTATGACGGTTATAGTTCTATCGTTAATTCAGTTGATAGCTATTATCGACATAATATGGCTCTGTTAGATCGTAAATCATATAATAGCCTGTTTTCTAATGAAGAAAATGTGTTGACCAAAGTTGGTAATCAGGCACCAACAAAATATAGTGGATTATCAAAAGTGTCCAAATCACTTATTGCTACTGGCTGTGTAATTGATGGGCAGGTAGATAATAGTGTCTTATTTAGAGGCGTGAACGTTAGTGAAGGAGCTGTTGTTAAAAATTCAATTATTATGCAACGATGTAATATCGAAGCAGGAGCACACTTAGAAAATGTAATTATGGATAAAGATGTAACAATAACTAAGGGTCAAGTATTAAAAGGTGCAAAAGAGCAACCGTTTGTCATAGCGAAGAGAAGAAAAATATAAGGAGCGAATGTTGTTATGGGGAAAAAAATTCTATTTGTCGCATCAGAGTGTAGCCCTTTTGTCAAAACCGGAGGCCTTGCAGACGTAGTAGGTTCATTACCACAAGTGCTAAATAAAAACGAAAAAACTGATGTGAGAGTCATTCTTCCTCTTTATCAAGAGATAATTGAAAAATGGATGGATCAGATGGAGTTAGTCACATCTGTCCTTGTACCAGTAGGCTGGAGAACTCAGGAAGCAAATATTTACCAATTAACACATAATGGCACCCATTACTATTTTATTGGAAACGACTATTATTTTGCTCGTAGAGGTGTTTATGGCTACTACGATGATGGTGAACGATTCGTCTTTTTCTGTCATGCAGTAATTGAGGCATTACCTGTATTGGACTTTAAACCAGATATCCTACATGCCCATGATTGGCAGGCTGGCTTAGCAGTAGCATTTGCAAAAATTTCAGAACCAGTTAAAAATATGAAAACGGTATTCACTATACACAACATCAAGTACCAAGGGATTATTCCAAGGGATGCGTTTGAAGAACTATTCAACATACCACTAGAGCACGTCGGTGGTCTAGAATGGAACGGTCTTTTAAATTGCATGAAGAGTGGTATATTTCATGCCGATAAGATTACAACAGTAAGTCCTACCTATGCCGAAGAAATTAAGACCCCTTACTACGGGGAAGGCTTGCATTCAATTTTTGCAGATCGACAGAATGATTTAATTGGGATCATCAATGGAATTGATTTGGATGAGTACAATCCAATGACAGACCCGCATATTTCGTCAAACTATAAGTATTCGAGGATAAAGAAAAAGGAAAACAAGGAAATCCTCCAAGAAAGGCTTGGCTTACCAGTGGATTCTGACAAGCCTTTATATGTAATGATTACTCGTTTAGTCGAACAAAAAGGACTACATTTAGTTCAAAGTATTCTCGACGAGTTCTTACAGGAAGATATTCAATTTGTTTTGCTGGGTACTGGAGATTACGAGTTTGAAAATTATTGTTACCATGCGGAAGAACGTAATAAAGGAAAATTAGTGTCCTATTTAGGTTTCGATGAGGGACTTGCGAGACAAATTTATGCAGCAAGTGATTTTTTTGTAATGCCGTCTCTGTTTGAACCTTGTGGATTATCACAATTGATTGCTCTTCAATATAAAGCAGTACCAATTGTTAGAGAAACTGGTGGACTAAAAGACACGGTAACTCCTTTCGATGAAGTCAATCTTACTGGTAATGGATTCAGCTTTGCCAACTATAACGCGCATGAGTTGTTATATGCATTAAGGTATTCTCTTGAAACCTATCATGATCCAGATAAGTGGGCTGCCCTAATCAAAAATGTTAATAAGAGCAACTTTAGTTGGAATGAATCGGCTCGAGAATATGCTAATCTGTATCAATCACTGGATGAATCTCTTCATAATGCATAAAAGTCATATTAAATAAAGTAATTTCATAAGATAGCTTGGTAAAATACAAGCAAAAACTACCATCAATGAAAATACTCATTGATGGTAGAACGTTTAGGTTATCGAATTGATACTTTAATACAGAGAAAAAAATCAACTCGATTAAGACGAGGAAAAGTTTCCGCTATATGGAAAGAAGGAGTGAATGAGCGTTGACGAAATGGACTGTTGATGAATTTATTCAAGCAATTAGTAGCAAAACAGAAGAAACACAGGGAAAAACAATTGAAAATGTGTCGTTAAACGATGTATATTATGCCGTCAGCGCTATTGTTAATGAAGAAATCAATAGTAGCTGGACTACCACAAATGAAAAGTATCAAAAAAAGAAACCAAAACAAGTCTATTATTTATCGATGGAGTTTTTGATTGGTGGGTTACTTGAAAGTAATTTGCTAAATAGTGGTATGTGGAAAGTTTGTAACGAGGCACTCGAGAAGCTAGGATTTGATCCCGTTGAGATATACCGGCAAGAACGTGATCCTGGTTTAGGAAATGGCGGTCTAGGACGTTTAGCAGCGTGCTTTTTAGATTCAATGGCATCACTACAATATCCAGGTCATGGTTATGGAATACGATATCGCTACGGAATGTTTGAACAACGGTTTATTAATGGTTATCAAACAGAACTTCCGGATTATTGGTTGAAAAATCCTTATCCGTGGGAAAGAAGAATAGATGACGAATCCGTTCAAATTGAATTTGGCGGAACGGTTCATATGTTAAAACGAAATGATGGATCGCTCGAATGTAAGTATGAAAATACCGATAAGGTACTTGCTGTACCATATGATGTTCCAGTAGTAGGTTATCAAAATCAAGTGGTTAATACCCTTCGTTTATGGAGCGCTGAGCCTGTGTCATCTATCGATGAAGAAAATACCGACGAATACTACCATCAACTTGATCACAATCGCTCGATTGAACAAATTTCTGGGATTCTTTATCCTGATGATTCAAGCGAGGAAGGAAAACGATTACGTGTCAAACAGCAGTATTTTCTCGTCGCAGCTAGCTTAAAAAAGATTGTCAACGAGTATAAATTAAACGTACGACAATCGTTAATTCACTTACCTAAAAAAGTGGTCATCCAAATCAATGACACTCATCCAAGCTTAGCAATTCCAGAATTGATGAGAATGTTAATGGATGATGAGGGATTTGGATGGGATGTTGCATGGAACATCACAACAAATGTTTTCGCCTATACCAACCATACTATTTTAAGTGAAGCACTTGAAAAATGGCCAATCGACATGATCAAGTCCCTTCTCCCTCGATTGTACATGATTATTGATGAGATAAACGAGCGTTTTTGTCAGGGGATTTGGTTTGATCATCATGACCTTCGCGATAAAATACCAGAAATGGCGATAATTGCTGATAACCAAATTCATATGGCACGACTAGCAATAGTAGGAAGCTTTAGTGTTAATGGTGTTGCTAAACTACACACTGAAATTATAAAAACACAAGAAATGAAGGACTTTTATAAGTTATATCCAAAACGTTTTAACAATAAGACAAACGGCATTACACACAGGCGCTGGCTGTTAATGGCTAATCCTCGGTTATCCGATTTAATTACCGAAACAATTGGGCCTAGTTGGATAAAGCATCCAAGGGAGCTAACTCATTTGCTTCGTTATACTAAGGACCGCCCATTGTTAGAAAAACTTGGCCAGATAAAACAGCAAAACAAGCAAGACTTGGCCCAGCACATCCACAAAACAACTGGTATTGTTGTCGATGATCAATCTATTTTCGATGTGCAGATTAAACGATTGCATGAATATAAACGGCAACTACTTAATATATTTCATGTAATTTATCTATATAATGAATTGAAAGAAAATCCTCAATTAGAAATTACGCCTAGAACATTTATTTTTGGTGCTAAGGCTGCACCTAGTTATTACTTTGCTAAAGAAGTTATTAAGCTAATTAATACAGTAGCTTCCATTGTTAACAATGATCCTAGTATAAAAGGAAAAATAAAGGTGGTTTTTCTTGAAAACTATAACGTTAGTCTTGCCGAAAAAATAATACCAGCTGCTGATTTAAGTGAACAAATATCAACAGCCGGTAAAGAAGCATCAGGAACTGGGAATATGAAGATGATGATGAACGGTGCCCTAACAATCGGCACACTTGATGGAGCCAATGTTGAAATTAAAAATTTAGTTGGTAACCCGAATATTTTCATCTTTGGTTTACGTTCTCAAGATGTTTATAACTATTATCAAAACGGTGAGTATAGCGCCAACGGAGTCTATGAAAATGATGAAAGAATCAGCCAGATACTACATCAGTTAAGGGATGGAACGTTTGGTCAGCAAGATATAGAGTTTAAGGATATTTATTACCACATCCTTTCTACCAACGATCCTTACTTTATTCTAGAAGACTTTGATAGTTATGTAGAAACTCAACAGCTAGTTGATCAAGCATATCGCAACAATAATAAATGGCTATCGAAAAGTCTTGTGAACATTGCTCATTCAGGAAAGTTTTCAAGCGATCGAACGATTCAGGAATATGCTACTGGAATCTGGAGGATTAAGAAACAAACATAGTTAGAAACTGTTACGACTCCATTCATAATGGAGTCGTTTTTCTTATACAAAAACTGTTTTTAACAGATTGTTTTTTTTGACGCAATATCCATAGACTCCGCGTAACTTTTTTTAAATTTATTTCTACACTCTTTTCCTTAATCGACTGCTATGTTGATTTGCGCTCCGGGCAGTCGCTTTCCGCCGGCACGGCTTCAGCCTCCTCGTGCTGCGCACTGTGGGGTCTCATCTATGCCTTTCCATCCCGCAGGAGTCTCTGTGTATTCCCTCCGTTGGGATCGTTTCGTTGTTAGATTACTACATTAAAACAAGTAACCTTGAAGATTACACAGGACTAGAATTAACTTCCTGAACCACACACTCACAAAGAAAATTGAACTTCATTTTCAAGGAGCGTACGTATTCTGCTACACTGGTAATAGTGTTCTGATTATCGAAGGATGAATCCCATCGTTCTAAGTGCACTGGATTTTATCTTCTTGAACACAAAGCTATTTTAAGATGTTGAACCACACTTTGGTAAGTTTTCCGCTATATCCGTCTTTTTTCATTATTGTTGTAATAAGATGATGATTGGAGCGGAGGGCAGTCGACTCCTGCGGGAAAAGCGACGGCTGAAAATCCCGCAGGAAGCGGTATTCTTCCGAGGAAGTTGAAGCGTAGCCCGCGGAAAGCGACTGTCCGAAGCGCAAATCAACTAGTAGCTACTTTACGACGCAATTTTCATCAACTCCGAAGACTAATTCTGGAAACATAACTTGAAAATCCATAAATCCATATACCTCAATCCACAGTTGAAGATGAACAACTTCTTCTAGCTTACTTGCTTCAATTCTGCCTTTGCTTTACGTTCATCTAACTCCGGTGTAATAACAAAATAAATCCAGGTACCTAGCAACCCTATAACTGTTATGATTATAGACATTACTATGGAAGATAAATAGGAACTTATAGTAATAGTAATGGAAGCAATTAACATACCAAGATTAAATTTTAATCCGTTAAATGCCATATATGCACTCCTAGCATCATCTGGAGGAATAGCTGCCATATACGATTGCTCAACTGGAACACGAAACACTTCTCCGATTGTTAATATAATCATCATAATCAGCAGCAACCATATGCTATTCGAGTAAGAAATAACCGCATATCCGATTGTAAATAATAAGCAACTAATGACAAGCATTGGTCTGTCTTTAAAACGACCGGATATTCTTGTTACAAATAGAGCCAATAGCGCAACCATGATTGTGTTCTCGCTACGCAAGAAACCCATCATTTTCACACCATCAATCTCCCAAAACAAAAACTGTTGTTTGGGCATCTCATCGCTAAGACGAATCCCAATGTAGTTGGTTAACTGGAACTCCATTGACATGATTAGAACACCACCAATGACAAATAGAACAAATAAACGATCCTGAAGCACTCGTTTATAACTAGAAAAAATTCGCAACACATGTTGAGTTGCTGTATAACTTAATTTGTCATCTGGCACATAACTTTCCTGTATCAATACGGCAACCATAAAAACAACAATAGCTCCGACAACACTTAGTACGATAAAAAGTTCAAACAGGTAGTCTTGATACAAAAAGGCTCCGATAATACCACCTATTGCAATTGAAAGGTTATTCGCCCAGTACATAATTGAGTACATCAGTTTACGCTGATTCGGGGTACTAACATCAATTAACATGGCTTGATTAGCAGGACCAGCTAATGCCCAACAAACACTATTAACCGTCATCATTAAGAAGGTTACTGTAGGAGATTCCAACCATGGAGAGTTACAAATCATCATTGTCAAGAATGCCATGAACCGTAACACTTCAGCGAAAAGCATAATTTTCCTTCGTCCAAACTGATCTGCAAAATAACCTCCTATAAAATTGACACCTATTCCAACTAGTACGTTGAATATTAGTAGTAATCCGGCAACCTTGGCCCCAAAATAGTAGGCTAAATAAATTGCCATAAATGGAAAGATCATACTTCCGACAAACCGACTTATAAACGATTCGATAATCCGAATTTGTATATTTCTATGAAAATCTCGAAACCTCATTCCTTGTCCCACTTTCTTTTATGTAAAAAAAATATTGAGAAGTAATTATATACCTATTTTGATAAAGAAGGGGAACTTTCACTTAAATTAATTGAAGTCTGCAAATTACATGTTAATTCAATGGGCATGCTAAAAAAGAAATAATCTTTTTATTAGATTTAAGATGCCACTACATTTATTACTAGACAAATAAAAGGAATTAGGGGTTTCTGCATCGTAACATGGATCTGTAAATCGACCCTATTTCTGTGTTTTTCAAGCAATTCTATATAAATGAAATTTGACAAATAAAATATATTCTATAATATTAAGTTTGTAAAATAAATATTTAACGTTCTAAATATTTTTATTTATTGAAACGAAAGGAATGACTATATGGTAACAACATGAGCTAAAAGACACAGAGAAATTCATGAATGTTTCGGGGTTTCATTGGAAAGATAACTTGTACGAATTAACAAGTTAGTTAAATTATTGTTTTAACCAATCCATTCTATTGGATATAGGACACTAACAACTTCTTGCTTAAGTAATTAACCAGAAATTGAGCATCCTAGTTAAAAAGAGACAACATAAAAATTAAAAAGTGAGGGTAATTATGAATTTATTTAAAGGAAAGTCTATACTATTACTTCTATCCCTAATTATTGTATTAGCTGCTTGTGGTAATAACGAGAACAATGAAAATGGTGAAAATGCTACAGAAACAGAAACGGAACAGAAATCAGTTCATATGGGACAAATAAACTGGGCTGAAAACATAGCTGTTACAAATATGTGGAAAGTTATACTAGAAGACAGAGACTACGATGTCAAATTTAGTGTAATTGACATGGGAACGACAATGAAAGCCTTGGAAAATGGCGAACTTGATCTTAGTCTTGAAATATGGTTACCCGTTCAAGATGCCAATTACTACGAGACTTACAAAGATGATGTTAACTTCTCTGAAGAAGTTTGGTATGACAACGCAAAGGTTGGTTTAGTAGTTCCAGCTTATATGGATCAAATAAATAGCATTGAAGATTTAAATGAACATAAAGAACTATTTGAAAGTCAAATTACTGGTTTTGATCCTGGTGCCGGAACTATGGAGGTTACTGAGGATTTGATTGAAGAATATGAGTTGGATTTCGAACTAATTCCAAGTTCTGAACCGGCTATGTTGACTGCAATCGGAGAGGCTATTAAAAATGAAGAAGCTATTGTTTCTCCACTATGGAATCCACATAGAATCTTCGCAGAACATGACCTAAAGTATCTTGAAGATCCTAAGAATGTTTATGGTGGTATTGAAAAAATTCACCATGCAACTAGACACGGCTTCGAGGAAGACTTTCCAGAGTTTAGCCAATGGTTGAAAAATTGGAAGATGACAGATGACCAAATTGGTACACTAATGACTGAAGTAGAAGCAGCAGAAGAACCAATTGATGGTGCAAGAGTATGGGTGGAAGAAAATCAAGATTTAATTAACGAATGGATTAACGAATAACAAAATGCTAAAGTAAGGCTATACATCCAAGATCGCGATTTTGATCTTGAATGTATAGCCTTTGTTGTGTGAAGAAAATAAGTTAATTGTTCTTTATTTTTAATAGTTCAATCCCCTTTCGTAAATAATAGCAATTGACCACAGTAGTGAAGGAGAAATGTCTCGTGGATAAAAATGCAGAAATAAAAAATGTTTTAGAAAGATTGTCCAATTGGCAACAAGAATTGAATTTTAATGAACCTGTAGAAAAAGACACTGACATTAATCAATACCTTGACTATTACGGTTTCGATTTAAAAAATGTTCACTTTCACTTTGGCATGGTTGAAATTGATAAAACAAAAGTCATTGTACAAATTTTCAAACCAATCCATAGCAAAGGGACAGTATTTTTATTACATGGCTACTTAAGCCATGTAGGCCATTTAAAGCATATAATTCAGTACCTAAATGATAATGAATACACTGTAATTAGTTATGATTTGCAAGGTCATGGACTTTCTGAAGGAAGGCCAGCCTCAATCAAAAACTTTGCTGATTATGTTGTTACAATGGAAAAGCTTCTGAACATAGCACAGGAAAAAATGACAGGCACTTTTTATCTGATAGGGCACAGCACCGGAGCAGCAATAGCTATCGACTATATTCTAAGACATAGAGATCATTTATTTAAAAAGGTCATTTTAGTTGCACCGCTTATTAGATCAAATCATTGGCATCTGTCTAAGTTTGGTCTTGGAATGGTAAGAACCCTTCCATTCCTAACTGATGTGAAGAGGCATTATCGTAAAAACTCGTCGAATATTAGCTACCTGAATTTCACAAGTAAAGACCCCCTGCAAACAAACGCAATCCCTTTAGATTGGATTGGAGCACTAGTTAGATGGAACAAACAAATTCAAAAATACAGACCAACGAACTCAACTACTTATATTATTCAAGGGAATAAAGACAAAACAGTTGATTGGAAATATAACCTTGAATTTATGAAAAACAAATTTAGTCACTCACAGATAGTATTAGTTGATAACGGAAGACATGAACTGTTTAATGAGGCTCAACAAATACGAGAAATAGTCCTTACGAAAATTAAACAATACCTAGAGAAATGACTATGAAAACCTCTAAAAAACCAAGATCAGGCATCTAGACAAACCGTGATCTTGGTTATATTTAAAAATTTAAATCCTTCATTGATTAACAAATTATAGTTAATCATAAATTAGTCCGAATCTTTAGCTAATGGAATCTGATCTAAGTAACCCAGTTCAATCATTAACTCTAACGTATCTTCCCCATACAAACTAAGCTCTGCCATTAAACGAGAAAAATCAACCCCTACATCTTTTCTCATTATTGTAGAAATTGCTGTCCCATACCTTGCAATAGTGGATGATGCAAACACTGCAATTTTATATAACATCATTCGTTCTGAAAAAGGACTGTCTGTGCTATCTGTGATTTCATTTTCGAGAGTAGGAAACTGAGGTAAGTTATCCTTCGCTAATAAAGACTGAAAAACCTTTAAATGTTTCTCTGCGAGTTGTTCTCCACGCTTGAAATGATCTATTAATACTTTTGATGTATTTACTTGCACAAAGCTTGTTAGAAATTCTCTTTCAACTTCTATGTTTCTGATATTAGTGACTAGATGCATTATTTCTCCTGCATTTAAAGGTCGACGTCCAGCAAGCCAACCGCCCATATAAGACTTTTTATGTACTTTGTCCACACTGACAGGAATCGGCAAATGGATTTTCGGATGAAACAACCCCTTCTTTTCCATCAATTCAACTAGTTGAGCATTAAAGTTAGAGGTTCTTGACGAACATGTCAGATAGAACTGACGAACATCATAATTTACTGCTTCTGAATGGGCTACAGTATAGATTGGTCCGGCAGCTTGAGATAATATATATTTAATTAAAATAATAATAGTATCTTTATAAAGGGCTGGTGTTTCGAAATTAAAATCTTCACTTGAAAACCCTTGGGGATGAGGATGACCATATTTTTTAAGCAATTCTCTAACTCCCTGAACCTCGAAATCAGCGATGTCAACTGCATTATGAAGCATTTCAACTACATCCGGATCTGTTGCTGTTTTAATAAAGTATGAAGTAACACCTACAGCCATTGTGTTTCCCATGTAAGAATTCCAAAGGTTTGCTACCTCTCCTGCAGTTAAAGTATATTGATTCTCCAATGCCATTCACTCCTATTGCTAGTGTTATAAGGTTATTCTTCCCAATATTAAATAGAGTATTCAGTAATTTAATAACCTTAAACACTAATCAGAATACTAATATAAAACCAAAAATTAGTATTCACTCAAATAATTTTCAATAGTATTTATACATTGTTCTGTTGTTATAATTGTTGCAAATTCATCATGCAATGTCGCTAAGGAGATCGAATGTATTGATTCGGCATCGTAGTATCTCCCATTTTGATCACTCATACCATATGCCGCTGTGGCATCTGAAATAAGATAAGTCTCAAAGCCTAAATTCCCGCTCATCCTCGTTGTTGTTGATACGCAGTGCGGTGTGGTTAAACCTGTTATTACAACATTTTCTATTCCATATAAATGCAATAGTTCTTCTAGATTTGTTCCAATAAAACTACTATTAACCTTCTTATTTATTATTTCTTCATCTTGCATAGGCTCCACTATCTTTTTAATACCATACCCTTCATTACTTGGATGGAATAATGACTCGGGATCATCTGAAGTGTGTTGAATATATATTACTCTCCAACCTTTTTCTCTCCAGATACCTAGCAGTTTACTAATATTTTCTTCAGCTTCTTCATTATTTCGTTCTCCCCACTTTTGATCGAAAAAAGCTTTCTGGACATCAACTATAATTAAAGCGGTATTCTTATCCACATTCATTCCTCCAATTATTGATTTCCTTTAAGATAGATTATTAATTTTGTTGCTTAGTTATTCTAATCCGACTGCCTGAAACCCTTTATTTAAATGAGAAATGCTCTTTTTACACAATATCTATATACTCCGACGTAACTATCTGACTTCCTTACGGTCTTTATGGGAATAGTGCTATCTCGCCGCTGTGGAAAAACACTCCCTTTCCATGGGGAACGCCTCAGCCTCCTCGCTCGTAAAGAACACTCACTGCGGGGTCTTCAGACTGTTCCTTTCCCATAGGACTAGAATTGACATCCAAGAATTTTCATCACACGAAGAAAATGTGTTCTTCATTTTCGAGGAGTGTCGTATTTTTCCTCCGCTTTGAGTAGCTCACTGTTCAAGGGTGGATAAAGTCCTTGGGGCAATAAATTCATGTGTTTTATTCTTTAATAAAAAGAACACTGCTACTAGCGTAGGCGGAATCCATAGACATCTCGAAAATACAAACCATTTTTCTTTGTGTGGGTTGATTTAGGTAGATAATTAGTCGCATGAAAACTTTTGTTACTTTTCACTCTAGAGTCGATTGCCTAGTTAGCCTACACCACAATCAACCATTATAAGTATTTAGCCCTTGTTGGTTTAATGTAGTTATCAACCACAATGCTATACTAACGCAGGAAATACACGGAGACTCCTGCGGGAGGGAATGGCATAGGTGAGACCCCACAGTGCGTAGCACGAGGAGGCTCAACAGCCACCCGCGGAAAGCGTAGTGTATTTCCGTAGTGGTGAAGAGTGTGGTATTTTACGTCGCAATTTTTCATCAATTGTGGAAATTAAAAAGCATCAATACTTAACTAAAAGAACGCAAAGAATAGCAAAATAACATCTGAATAATAAGCCAAAAGGATGGCTTAGCAAGTACGGATTCTTTGACTATTCTTGAGTCTATTTATAAAATTAAAATATTACTATTCTATTTTTAAAAATTATGTACTTACCTTCTAAGGAGGTGATTGTGTTGATCTCATTCAATAATGTCACGAAGACTTTTGAGGATGGAACGGTTGCTGTCGACGATGTTTCATTTACTGTCAAAAAGGGAAAACTAATCACATTAATAGGACCAAGTGGTTGTGGAAAAACAACAACAATGAAAATGATTAATAAACTCATTCCCATTTCATCCGGCACAATAACAATTGATGGAAATGACATTTCAACAGAGAATGATGTTGAACTGAGACGAAATATCGGTTATGTCATTCAACGAATTGGATTACTTCCACATATGACAATAGAGGAAAATGTTTCATTGGTACCAAAGTTAAAAGGATGGAAAAAGAAGGACTATGAAAAAAAAGTCGATGATTTGCTTGACATGGTCGGTCTTGATCCAAATGTGTATAAAAAAAGATATCCATTAGAACTAAGTGGAGGTCAGCAACAACGGATTGGTGTAATTAGAGCGTTAGCTGGCGAACCTCCGATTATTTTAATGGATGAACCCTTTAGTGCTCTTGATCCCATCAGCCGTGAGCAACTTCAAGACGAATTGAAATTACTTCAAAAAAATATACATAAAACGATTGTATTCGTCACACACGACATGGATGAAGCATTAAAAATTGCCGATGAAATTGTCGTTATGAAGGATGGTCGTGTTGAACAGATCGCCACTCCTACCAAGCTGGTTCAACATCCTATTAATGATTTTGTCCGATCTTTTGTTGGTGATGATCGAGTGAAAAAGGCTTCCGGTAGCAGAGGCGAGCTTCTAGCAGATACAATTATGCAACCAATCCAAGCCGAAGTTGAACTGAACAATCTCCCAGAAATATCTAGCAAATCTAACCTACACGAGGTAGCAAACATCATGCTGTCCAAACAAGCCGAAGCAATTATTATTACTGCGGAAGATGGAAAACCAACAGGAATAATAGAAAAAAATCAATTGCTCAAGGAGCTTGCAGGTATTCAAAAGGAGGTGCAGTAGGTGGATGCCATTCAGGTGTTTTTAGAGACTATCATAAGCAGACAAGATTTAATTGTTGAGAGAACAATTGAACACCTATATCTATCTTTCGTCGCCATATTAGTTGCTGTCGCTATATCACTGCCTTTAGGAATTTATATTTCTCGAAAAAGAAAAGTGGCTGAGTTTTATATAGGAGTAACTGCGGTGCTTCAAACGATACCTAGTCTTGCTCTCTTCGGTTTTCTAGTACCGGTACTTGGTATTGGTGCAACTACTGCACTCGTAGCACTCATAATCTATGCCCTATTACCAATCCTCAGAAATACATACACAGGGATAACTGGAGTCGATGAGGGGATTATTGAAGCTGGTGAAGGAATGGGAATGACAAAAAGGCAAATCTTATGGAAAATCCAATTACCGCTTTCATTACCATTCATGATGGCCGGGGTAAGAACTGCTACTGTCTTGACTGTTGGTGTAGCCACACTAGCTACATTTGTTGGTGCGGGTGGACTTGGAGATGTCATATGGAGAGGTCTTCAATCTTGGAACAATAGTCTTGTGTTAGCAGGAGCAATACCCGTCGCTTTAATGGCACTAGTTTTTGATTTTATCTTAAAGACGGTAGAGAAAAAAGTTACACCTAAAGGCATAAATTCTTAATTCCAGGAGGAGAACATGAAGAAAAATAATTTATTTATAACTTTAACAATAGCAATAACACTATTTTTAGTAGCTTGTGGAGGGAACGATGGAAGCAATGAGGAAGCATCAAAGGATCCAATAGTTGTTTCGGGTAAAAACTGGACAGAACAATATATTCTTTCTCAAGTATTAGCAATTTATATTGAAGAATCCACAGATTACACAATCGATCTACAGGATGGACTAGGTGAGGTAGCAATTCTAACTCCTGCACTTGAAAATGGAGAGATTGATATGTACGTCGAATACACTGGAACTGGTTTGGAAGCAGTCTTAAATGAACAGGCCGAAGCTGGAGAATCAAGTGAAAGTATTTTGAACCGGGTTAGAGAAGGCTATGAGGATACCTACAATGCAACTTGGCTAGAACCATTAGGTTTCGAAAACAACTACACGCTTGCATATACAGAGAGCGCTGATTTCGAAGCGGAAACTTACTCTGATATTGCAGCTTTATCTGAAGATCTATCATTTGGCGCACCACATGCTTTTTATGAACGTGAGGGTGATGGATACGATGCATTTAAAGAAGCCTATGAGTTTAATTTCGCGGCAACAGAGAGCTTCGATCCCAACGTAATGTATAAAGCATTGCTTCAAGGTGAAATTGATGTCATTCCCGCATTCACAACCGATGGACGTATCGAACGGGAGAACATCCAAACAACAGAGGATGACCTAGGTTTCTTCCCTAAGTATGATGCGGCAATTGTAATCAGACAGGAAGTGCTAGATAACTATCCAGATCTTGAGGAGACACTTAATAGTTTAGCAGGACAAATTTCTGAAGCTGATATGCAGCAAATGAATGCACAAGTGGATATCGATGGCGAAGAATATGAAACTGTCGCAAGAGAATTTCTATCATCTAAAGGTTTGATTGAATAATTGTATTAACCACTAACTACGAATAGGTAGCCAACTCGGCTACCTATTTTTCTTCTTTTATATCAGTCTTTATGCAGGTATGGTTCCAATCCTTTCAGCACATCTTCAGGAAGTGCCTGTTCTATCATTGGGAAGATAACTCTCTCTTCCCTTCTAATATGTATATCCAATAGTTGTCCTAGTTCATGCATCATTGGCTCGAGCTCTTCTGTTTGATTAAGGATTTGATTTATAAGTGAACGAATTTTCACATGCTCTAAAAGCATTGCAGTTATTTCAGGATGATCAATCGACTCATTTTGTGCATAGGCAGGTAATAAAATTTCTTCTTCATCGCGAAAATGCTGTTGACCATTTGGTTCCCAAAATAATTGTAACTCCTTCTTCATCTCATCCACCGATAACTTGCTTTTTTCTGTTCCGACCTTTCTTAAACTTAGTGCTAGGAAAAGTGCATGGTGATGATGGTGGGAAAGCGGGTATAACGACTCGTGTCTTTCTATTCCTTTATTCCTTTTTACCATTATAGTTGCCTCCTAGATATGTTTATTCATTTCTTCTTACATCCATTGTATCCGAGAGTCCATTGCTCCGTTGTGACCTATATCATGGCGAATCAAGTTTTACAATCAGCTAAAGTCACGTTTGATTAATCTGGAAGAACTCCATTAAATGCCCTTTTCATTACTTCAGTCGCGACAGCTGGGATATATAATGTACCTTTTTCTATCAGTTTCTCAATATCCTCTTTTGTGTTAGCAACCGTACCGACTGGTATATTATGTAATTTTGCTTTCTTATATACTAATTCAATTGCTTCTTGGACATCGGGGTGATCAATCCCTTCTTTATGTCCCATGTTGACAGATAAATCATATGGTCCAACAAAAGCTAGATCAATTCCCTCCACCCCCATAATTTCGTCGATGTTCTCTACTGCTTGTGGTGTCTCGATATGTGCAACAATTAAAATATTTTCATCAGAAGCATCCATGAATTTCTTGCCTGCATGATATCCATAGCCTGCAGCCCGTGTCATTGGAGCAGTTCCTCTTGTGCCCATTGGGGGATATTTAGCTCGTTGTACCACTCTTTTTGCGTCCTCTTTTGTATTTACCATTGGTACTTGGATTCCTAACGCACCACGATCGAGCGCTTTTTGAATACTTGAAGGATTATAGTCCACTCTGACAATTGGTACCAAATCAACTAACATAGCGGCACGAATCATATTTTCCATTTCAATAGCACCATAGGTCCCATGCTCATCGTCAATTATAACGAAATCATAACCAGCATACCCAAACATCTCCACAAGTGAAGGTGAATATATTCCAATGATCATTCCAACCGAAGCTTTACCAGCTTTTAAATTCTCTTTTACTTTGTTATGTAACACGACAATCACTCCTTAATTGCTCTATCAGTTCTATCTTCTTTGCAGGAAGAAATTCTATATCGAACAATTTAATTTTACCATATATTTCTACAGCAACTACTTTGAAAAAGTCTGATTATTTAATTGCTACTTCATTTGAATTTGTTTTCTGAATAAGTAGACCATTTCCAATGCAAACTATTAAAAAGGAGGCGAATGTGGGATGGATAAGAATCCAGAAGAACTCGAGCATCAAGATTTGGATATGGATCATGCGGAGGCCGAAGAGGTTCTTGAGGATCTTGCCTTTTATCGAACATTAGTCGCAAATGTATGTATGATAGGTGACCCCTCATCAGGTGATTGGGTCCTTGTCGACACCGGGGTTGCTCACTATAGTTCACGAATCATTGCGGCTGCAGAAAAAAGATTTGGTAACAATCCTCCAAAAGCAATTATACTTACACATGGGCATTTTGATCATGTAGGTTCAGCTAAAGATTTAGCGAAATTTTGGGATGTACCCATCTATATCCATACAGAAGAATTAGATTATGTAACTGGAAAAGAAACCTATCCACCTGCTGACCCTACTGTAGGTGGCGGTACTCTGTCACTACTTTCCCCAATTTTTCCGCAAAAACCAGTAAATTTAAAAAAATGGATAAAAACTTTACCGGAGAACGGTGAGATTCCTTTTTTAGAAGAGTGGAAATACATTCATACCCCAGGGCACAGTCCGGGTCATATCGTGTTGTTTCGAGAACGTGATCGTACTTTAATCACTGGTGATGCAATTGTAACGGAAAATCCCGAATC
Organism: Aquibacillus halophilus; assembly: GCF_009649745.1. Taxonomy (GTDB): domain Bacteria; phylum Bacillota; class Bacilli; order Bacillales; family Amphibacillaceae; genus Aquibacillus; species Aquibacillus halophilus. The sequence continues at coordinate 30,897 of NZ_WJNG01000010.1, forward strand.
AGCAGTGGCAATCTTCATCCCTTTGCAAAAAGTCTATGGTCCTCCGGCTTATTTCACCTCTAATTGGGATGACGCTGAGCAATCAGCAAAAAAACTGGCAGAACTCGAGCCAGAAGTACTTCTAACCGGACATGGCTTACCAATGGAGGGTGACATTTTACGAGAGCAACTCAATGAACTCGCTGATAACTTTATGGAACAGGCTATACCCAAAAATAAAAAACATTAACAAACTATCACTTAAAAAATATAAACCCCTTGTTTAAGGGGTTTATAACATATTAATAACTTAAAAAAGATTACCTACCCACTCCTTTATTGAAGCGAGGATTCTTTTTAAAAAGTTTTTATCATCAGCTTGGGTTTCGTCGGTGTTTGCCGTTTCTGCTTGCTCATTATCTTCTAGTACAGCTGATTGGTCACTCTCGACAACCGTGATCATCTCATATCCATACTGTTCCTTGATAACGTTCACATTTTCCTCACTATAAGGAGAAATACCAACTTCTATTTTGTTACCTATGGTATCTAGTGATGTATGATGGATTGTTATGCCTTCATCTTTAAAATCTTCAAAATCCATTTCTTCTAATTTGGCTAGTAATTGATCTTCGGTGTATTCCACTTCTCGAAACTGAATTTCTGCGTGCTCAGTTAGAAATTGTTCCATCGCTTGCTTATGCTCTTCAGCTATTGGCTCAGTGAAAGAAAAGACAAGTATCCCTAGATCTCGTTCTTCTCTATCAATATGCAGACTTGCAAAAATACCATCATCGATGTTTTTTTCAATATAATCCCTTATTTTGTCGATAACTTCCGAATGATTTGGATCAATACCTTGTTTTTCCCATTCTAATATCTTCTCGGTTAAATCAGCTGGATTTGCTAATCCCACTATAGGACTAGAAAATAAGATAAAAGTACTTAACGCTGTTACCATCAACCGCCTCAATGAAAAAACCCCCTTACATTTGGATTGAAAAAAGTAATCTTTTTTATATGGACGTAAGTTTTCTCATTAAGTTACAGTTTTTTCGGAAAAATGAGCGGATATAACTAAAGGTATTAGGAGAGAGACTCCTAATACCTTTGTACACTTCTGTTTTAAGAACTTGTTCCTGAAGAGGATATCTCTTCAAAGGGTTGAACAATAACAAAACCATCTCCGGAAAATTCCATTTGAATCGATTCTCCGCTTCCACGACCAAGTAATGTTCTAAAGCTTATATCTGTTCTGAAGTCTGGTTGTAGATGTCCTGACCAAGCTACTGTTGCGTTAGGATCAGTGATAACATTTTCACCAGGACGTACTAGTAATGTTAAAGGCTCATAATGAGAAGTTATCGCAACTTTTCCGCTTCCTTTTAAAGTTACATTGAACAATCCTCCGGACATCATCCCAGCTACTTTTTTCATTAGTTTAATGTCCCACTCAATACCTGGCTCAAATGCAAGAAGGTCATTACCGTTCACTGTAATTGAATCGTTATCAAGTTCTAAAATTGTAATCTTTTTACCTTGATCTGCAAGATATAAACGACCATTACCAGTAGCTTTCATTAGCGAGCTACCTTCACCAGTAAAAGCTTTTTTGAACATTTTACCTACACCATGTTCTAACATCTTTTCCCGTTCAAATTTGATTTGTCCATTATACGATATCATCGAACCGGCTTTTGCCCAGACCTGGTCGCTCAAGTTAACTTCTAGAATACGTGGTGTTTCTAACTCAAAATATTCATTTTCTCCTTCATCCTGTTTTGTTTTATTAATGAATTCTTCAATTGAATATTTACCCATTAACACTCGCCCCTTTCGTTAAAGCATGATAGCTCTTTATACGTTTTTAGAAGTTGAAAAGTTTCAACTAAACCTCGCACAATAGGATTCAATCTAGTCATTAGTTTTATTTTGCTTCTCTTTTATAATTACCCATCCCCAATAAAAACTAATCGTGATAATTGGAATCCATATAGGTAAGTATTGCAGTTCGCTAGGCAAGAAAATAAACAAAAGGATTGTTAAAATCAGAGCCGGGATCATGACCACAAACCAGATTCTTAAATGTTTGTTTTCAAAACTGAGCTCAAACTCTTTCATCTTCACATCACCTTTTCTTCTATTTAGTTTCCGCGTACTTTCTCCCGTTCTTCTAGCTCCTCTTCCGAAGGTCTACTATCCTTTATGAAGAATGAAATAATTAATCCGATTAAGGAAAGGACAGAAACAACGATAAATGCAACATTTGCACCATGAATATCAGGATATGAAATTTCCGGGCGAAGTTCTGCGGTTTCAGCAGTAGTTGTCATAACTGTTACAAGAATAGCTGTACCAACGGAAGCTGCAATCATTCGCATCGTGTTGTCCATTGCGGCACCATGTGGAATTAATCTTTTTGGTAATTGATTTAACCCCGCCGTAGCAATTGGCATCATCACCATTGATAATCCGAACATCCTGATCCCATACATAACTGTAATAAAAGTCATTGATGTCGAAGCATCTAACCTAGTAAAAGCAAATGATGAAATTGTAATAATTGTTAAACCGACAATTGCTAACTTTCTCGCACCAATTTTATCAAATATCCTTCCTGTTATTGGAGACATAAAACCGGTAATTAACGCACCAGGTAACAAGGCTAATCCAGCTTGAAGTCCAGTGAAATCACGCATATTTTGCATATATAGTGGTATAAGTGTTTCTACTCCTATTAACCCCATAAATACAATCATGCCAACAATTACAGCTAAAGGGAAAATCGAATAGGTAAAAACTCGAAACTCCAACATTGGATGTTTCATCTTTAACTGCCTTAAAATAAATAAAGTAAGGGCTAGACTACCGATTCCAAGTGATAAAAGCGTAATTGGAGCCAACCACCCATAATTTCCAGCACATGTGAATCCATAGAGTAATCCACCAAACCCGAAGGAAGATAAAATAATCGATAAGACATCAACTTTTGGATTCTTAAGCTCTGTAACATTTTTCAAGGCAAAAAAAGCAACAACGATATCAATTATTGCAATTGGGAGAATGATAAAGAATAAAAGCCTCCAGGAATAATTTTCCGTCACCCATCCTGATAATGCAGGGCCAATTGCAGGGGCAAAAGATATGACAAGCCCGATTAACCCCATTGCTGCACCACGTTTATTGACGGGGAAGATCATAAGGAATACCGTCTGCATCAGTGGTAGCATAACACCCGCTCCACTTGACTGGATGACTCGTCCTACTAATAAAATCTCGAAGTTCGGAGCTATTCCAGCTACCAATGTTCCAAAAGCAAATACACTCATTGCTGTGATAAACAGCTGCCTCGTTGTAAATCGTTCTAATAAGAAAGCACTAATTGGTATCATAATTCCGTTAACAAGCATAAACACAGTCGTTAGCCACTGTGCCGAGTTAGCAGTAATACCCATTTCTTTCATAATCGGTGGTATCGCTGTAATCATTAGTGTTTGATTTAAAATGGCTATAAACGATCCGGCGAGCAGAAGCGCGACAATAGTGGACCTCTTGTAACTTGATGTTTGCATACGTTTGTTCCTCTCTAAGTAGAAAATATAATAAATAGAAAAATTCACTATATGAGTATAGCATCATAGCCACTCATGTCACTAAATTATAATTGATGAACACTAAAAATAAAAAGCAGAAAGCAGCTAGGGCTATATCCCCTATCCCTAACTTTTTCTTTTCACCTATATTATAGATTATTATTTTTAAAGATAAGAAAATAATCATACCTATGGTTGAAATTTGTAAGAACACGATGACTACATTACTATCATTTAGATAAATAAATTGCAAAATTGTCAAAAGTAATGTGAAAATACCTCCAATTACATTTTTAGTCTTCTTATGTATTTCATCATTAAATAGAATCTCTTTTAAACTATATTCATGGTCCATTTTTATTCCACCTTTTTCACTCAATCACTTTACTATACTAACATATTATTCCATTTTTAATTGATCGTTTTTTTGAACTTTCCTCTTTACATTAACGTAACGTAAAAGAGGATCTATCTGATAGCTAACTTAAAAGATAGTGGTAATAACTGTTCCAATTCTTCTTTAAGTAATGCTGCGACGTTAAGTTAAGTACAGCTGTTCACATATTAATTTTATCATAATATTCCAATAATTCTTCAAATACAAAAAAGGGATCTTCATAATCGATGATCCCTTCCTAAACTATTGCATTCGTTTCTTTAAGAGATATTTGCAAAATTTTGTTCTTCCTTTTTAGATTTTATATAAGTATAAAGTAATGTAGTTACTGTTATTACAACTTGGGCTGTTATTACAATGATTTTTATAAAGGTTGGCACAAGATTAGATAATAAAAACCATATTATTACAACGATAACCAATGGTACTAACAATAAATTAAATTTAAACTGTTTCTTATAACTCAAATCCCAATAGGTCTTCATACACTTAACCCCTTTTTCATTAAAAATAGGAAGCTAAATAAGCGTTACCACTTTTTTAAGAGCGCATCTGTTAGTGAAAGATGTTTTAACTCTATTAGCTTCCTTTTTTGATTAAAGCGAGAATTCCAGCGATTAAACCAGATATACTAATTCCAATTAGAAACGTATATGGATTGAAATATAGATAGTTTAAATGGATGTCTTTCCACCAATTCAGCCAGTTACCCATTGGATAGTAAAGTTCGCCTTTTATTGTTGAAACAAAATCCATTTGATAAACAATTGAAAAACAACCAATCGTCAAAGTCATCGTGATTATTAGTAGACTCAACAAAACATTCTTCATTAATAGAGATTCAAATATCTGCTTTGAAAGAACAATGCAAAAAGAAAGAAATAGTAATATTGAGATAAAGATATGCAGAATATGTGGGTTACCATTACCAGAAATACTTTGGGGTGAAAGAGTCATCAAATCATAGATAATATAAAAATTAAAAGCATTAAACAGCAAAGCGATAAAGAGTATTATCAAGTTGTTATTCTTTTGACTTTTAACGTCTAACAATTTTAATAGTCTAACTGTGATAATAATTCCTGTCACGAGAAACCCATATAAAATCATGAAAATTAACATATCAGGTAAGCCGCCTATCAATGCTCTCATATTATTCACCCCTTCATTATTAGCTTACTGAACTAATCATCTACGTTAATTTAAGTACAGTTGCTTACATTTTAATTTTAACATAATATTCCAATATTTTTTCAAATACAAAAATAGAATCACCGAAATCGGTAATCCCTAGTCAAACTATTGCACCTTTTATTTTATGTGAAATACTAATCAGTCGTAATTGATAATCTCCATAAGTCTTTCACAATTATCCGTTGAGACATTTTCAGATAATCTTGCTCCAGCTATGACTGGCGCCCACTGAAAAACTTCAGACCTTAAAATCCCACTCTTTTGACAATAAGTCGCAAGTACACAACTTTACATCAAAAAATATACCCATACCCTGATAAGCAATTACTGTTTTTTTACTTTTGCGATAACGGTTAAAATATCGCCTTTCTTAAAGTATTTAATTACAATGTTAGGTTTAAAATCTTTCCCCCAATATCATAATCGATATAATTAAAGGAATAGATGCCCTTAATCTTCTAACAAAGATTTATATTTATCTACATCATTAAATTTTGTTGAAAAATATACTGGAATGTCATCAATATTTTTCATTTCAATTGGTTGACCCTTATTTAGTCCCTTTACGATAATATCAAAGGAGTTATCGCTATTTAATGTGATTTCAAATTCTTGCAGATCGCCATTAATTTTATACAAACCAGTTCTCAATTCTTCATAAGTTCCTTTATCTACTTCCCTGTTATCAATGTATTCAATAAAACTATTATCATCTGGTTGAAATGACATTTGAACAATATACCCATTCACATTTTTGCTTTGATAGCCACCTTTTAATGCAGGGATTATGTTAGATGAAGCACATCCTCCTAATAATAAAACAAGAACAGTGGTTACAAATAAAATACCAAATATTTTTTTCTTCATAAGAAAGTACCACTCCTAAATTTAATAAATAACCTAACAATATTTTAAATCCAGTTTAAAAGATGGAAAATTCGAAAAAACTTTGTTGAACTAACCTGCTGCTTTAGTGGAACAAGGGCGCAAATCCTATTGAAGTAAAGCACCCGTTAATTGAATAAACATAAGGTGTTTTTAGACAACAACTATCTTGTTCTTTGCCACTCACTCAAGATTATTAACTATTTCAATAATCTCTGTTTTCGAAAACCTCACAGGTTTTGGAGATATTCTGATTTTATAAGATAAATTCATAAAATAACTCAATCCATCTTCAACCCATAAAATATGATGAGAATTTTCTCCTTCTGCATATAAGGCAGTTTTGCTTTTTTCTAAAGCTATTTCTTCATACTGCATTGAAGCGTCCCAATCCAATGCAGTGTCTTCTTTTAATTCTTGCGTATTTTCTACAATCAAAGTAATGCTATGTCCGTAACCCCCGTATCCTAATTCAATGATTTCACTTGGTTTATCTGTTTTATTTAGACTTGCTCCCGTCTTCTTTATAGGAAATGGCGAATTATCTTTACTAATTTGTTTAGGTACAAATGATACTGCGGACAATGCCTTTTCCATCGACATATGTTCACCATATTTTATGTCCTCACTAATATTTCCTTCATTTGGTTGAGTGGTTTGTTCCTCTGTTACCTCATTGTTACAACCTACAAGTAGAATAGTTAATGTTAAGAAACACCATATTTTCTTCAAATTGCTTTCACCCCCCCTTTTTATTTTGTCTTACGATTTCTTAAAGTCTTATTGAATTAATCTGCGTCTATAGTTGAACAAGGATGCAATCCCTTATTCAAGGAAAGCACCCTTTTGTTTAAGAATATATTTAGTCACTACTTTTTTCATTATCTACTGAAAAAGCTGTAATATCTGATTCTTCATCAATAACACCCTGTTGTTGCTTTATAAGATAATGGATTATAGAGATTAAATAACAAAGCAATAATATGATGACCATTCCTATAGATAAAATGAATGGTTCTAAATTACTTCCACCATCAACAGAAAAAAACTTGGTTAAAATCGTAAATAGAAAATAGCTACCAATAAAAGTTCCAAAAAATATTCCAACAGATACTCTCACCTAATCCCTCCAATTATAATTTAATTTTATTTGAACTAACCTGCTCCGTTAGTTTAAGTGTGAAATTGCACAACCTCAGTATTATTTCTATGTATTTCAACATAGTATTTCAACATAAATTTCCAAATTCCTTTGTTTCTTATAGTAATTCACTTTTTAAATCTCAGGAAATTCACAAGGCGAATTATTAATTTCCATATGTGAAAATGGGTATGTTTGTTATGTGATTTTGAAATGAAATAGTGATAAATCGCTGTACGGCAATGAAATATCGCAGTGAATTCTATTATTGTAGAGAATACTGGATACTGGCGCATCATAAGGGATCTTCAAACACGTGGGACTGCGATTATTCTTCCCATTGAAAAAACTTTTGCTTCCATAGGACAAGGAATGGATGGTATTTTTCATCTACTGCGAAAATTTAAGAAACAAAAAGAATCCAGAAATAACCTAACCCTATATAAAAGTTAAAACCCCAGTCTCATCGACTGGGGCAAGATAGAATTTTTCTGTATAATAAGATTTGGAACTTTTTATTTAAACCAACCTTTTTCCTTAAAACGAGTTATTGCTTCGATTCTATTACTAACTTCCAATTTATCTAAAATTACTGATATATAATTGCGGACAGTTCCATTTGTAAGATAAAGCTGACTAGCTATCTCCTTCGTGTTTTTCCCGTCTGCCATTAATTTAATTACCTGTTCTTCTCGTTCGGTTAGTGGATTAACATCGTTATATGCCATGTCAACTAGCTCGGGAGCATACACACGACGTCCATCCATAATTGCTCGGATTGAGCTAGCTAGTTCCTCGCTAGGACTATCCTTTAACAAATAACCACTAACCCCTGCATTTCTAGCACGTTCGAAATAGCCCGCTCGTGCAAATGTTGTTAAAATAATCACCTTGCACCTATGATCTTTCAGTTCTTCTGCAGCATCTAATCCACTTTTTAATGGCATTTCAATATCCATTATGCAAATATCCGGATCGTGTTGTTTCACTAAAACTAATGCTTCCTCGCCATTCCTCGCTTTACCTACAACTTGCATATCTTCTTCCAAATCTAGCAAAGATCCAAGAGCTCCAAGTAACAAGCCTTGGTCTTCGGCAAGTACAATACGAATCACTCCAATCCCTCCTATTTCGATTGTTTTATTACATTCGGTACCCTTACCTGAAGTGTTGTTCCTCCAGATGACTCAACGTCTAAACTTCCATTGACAAACTCTAATCGTTCTCTCATTCCTTGAAGACCATGCCCATTAACAGATTCAATACCACCGGACATACCAACACCATTATCTTCAATTTTAATGAGTAACTCGTTCGGCGATTGCTCAATAAGAATGTCACAGGAAGATGCTTGACTATGTTTAACTATATTAGTTACAGCCTCTTTTAAGCACATACTTAGCACATTTTCAACCAATAATGGTGTATTCGTTAGTACCGAGTTACCTTCTAAGTTAAATTCAATTTGAGCCGCTTCTAATATCTGTTCAATATGAATTATTTCATCTTTTAGCCTTACCCCTCGCATATCCGAAACCATCTCACGTACTTCCTTTAACGCGGTTCTTGCTGTTTGATTAATATCACGAATTTCATTTATCGCCGAATCAGGATTTACTGATACTAATTTTCCGGCCAAATCACTTTTTAAGCCAATCAAGGAAAGCTTCTGTCCTAGTGTGTCATGTAAATCACGCGCGATTCGTTGACGTTCTTCAATAACCATTAATTGAGAGATCCTTTGATTGGCATCCTCTAATTGACCTTCTAATTTTTCGCGTTTTATCCGGTTATGCATATTGAAAGGAAGTAAAATTACACCAACAATACAAATAACAATGAAGGGTACTTGATTTAAAAATATATCTGTTTTTATTAAAAAACCCGCTGTTATTGCCCCAATTGTTGTCACAAGATGGACCACGTACAGTGTTATAAAACCAGCCTTATTTTGGACATTCCCAATGAAAAAGGCTAAGAAAAGTGAAAAATAAACATAACCGAATAATAATGTCAGGATAATACTTATAACCATATCAATCCCTACCCAAAGATAAACAAGTGCACCTTTGGTAACAAAAGAAAGCCTATAAGAAGTGAAGAACAATAAGATTAAGAAAATCCCTATCAAAATATCATATATGGATGACGACTTAAATATAAAATAAAAAGGCAAAATGCAAAATATAATCCAAATATATGAGCTCAGTCCGGTATTTCTTGGAAAAATTTGATACCAGTTCTGCATAGTAGTCTCCTTGGTTGCCAATGTGTCTCTGGGGTGTATAAGCATGATAATATTCCGAAAGTCCATTAAATCTTCCCCTTAATTTCTCACTAATAGTATAACAAAAAAATACATTTCTCACTGTAATAAGAAAACCCTTCAGTTAACATGCTGAAGGGTTTTCGGAATGCACTTTTATTTATCTTGAAAACTAGGTCTTTGGTTCTTCAGCTGCATGTTTGATTTGGAGTTAGCCATTAATTCCTTAACCTCTTTAAAACCTACAAATGTCTTGTTTTTCTCATCGTATAGTCTAAATCGGATTGACACTAGACTAGCAGCTAACGTAATCGTTGTTGCTTTTTGAAGTGGTGGTGTAGATTCATGTGCCTTCTCTAGATTATAATTCGGTACTCTAGGGCTTAAATGGTGCACATGGTGGAAACCAATATTCCCTGTGATCCACTGCATTACTTTTGGCAATTTATAATATGAACTACCGTCTACTGCAGCTTTTACATAATCCCACTCAGCTTCATTTTCAAAATAAGAATCCTCAAATTGATGCTGTACATAAAACAACCAAATTCCAAGTGTACCTGACACGAATAGAATCGGAGCTTGAATGATTAAAAATGCTTGCCAACCAATTGCCCATATTAAAAGCGCATAAATAATGGCAATAGATGCATTGATTACGTAAGTGTTTAAACGTTCTTTTCGTTTCGCACCTTTACGATTAAAACGATTATCTACTAAGAAAAGGTAAATCGGACCAAAGCCAAACATAACAATAGGATTACGGTATAGGCGGTAGGTTAGCTTCTCCCAGAACGGTGCAGAAGTATATTCATCTACCGTCATCACCCACATATCTCCTGTGCCACGTTTATCTAAATTACCACTCGTTGCATGGTGGATAGAATGGCTTCTTTTCCATTTTTCAAAGGCAAAATGGGTAATTACCCCAGTAATTGTACCAAGAATTCGGTTCGCTTTTTTATTTTTGAAAAATGATTGGTGTGTGCAGTCGTGAAAAATGATAAATGTTCGAACAACAAATCCGGCTGCAACCACTGACAATGCCAAAGTTAACCAGATCGAAATAGATAAGCTTTGGTATGCAAGGAACCAAACTATAAAAAATGGTGGTATCGTATTTATTAATTGTTTTATACTCGCTTTAGTGTCAGATGTTTCAAATGGTTTTACATTTTTTCTCAATTGTGCTGTTTTTTGCTTACTCATAGGTTCCTCCTTAAGCATGTATAATAATGCTTCATCTGGAATTTGTAATACTACCAATCATAGACGACATGAACAAGTTAAAAAAGTAATAAATGTCAATTCATCTATATGACATTTGTCATATATACTTGTCCATTTTTACAAACAAGCTTAATCCTCCACAAAAGTATTCCAAATAAAACGATTAACTATTCAATTTTCCGTTCATTAAACTGATACAATCTCCAATTAATTCAACCTTTTCTCCATCAATTATTTTAAGCTTTAATTCTCCGCCACGAGCTGAATCTTGATATGCAAAAAAAACATCTTTTTTACATATCCTGCCCCAATATGAAGCTAATGCACAATGTGCAGAACCTGTGACATGATCCTCGTTAACTCCTATCTTAGGAGCAAAGTACCTGGATACAAAGTCATATTTATCAAACCCACGACTGGTAATAACCATACCTGCACCGTCCAAGTTTTTCATTCTTTCCAGATTAGGATTCACTCGATGAACCATGTCTGCATTTTCTAGTTCAATTATGTATCTATCTTTCGCCCAAGCAGACGCCTTAATTGGTAAACCAACTATCGTCTCTAGTTCTTCTGTTTGTTGAATGTTTTGGGATTCAATGATTGTAAAAGTCAATTGAATTTGCTGTTGAATAAGATTGGCTTGAAGCTCTCCTGCTTTCGTGTGAAAATTAATCGGTAGCTGTGATGAAACCATTCCTTCACTCCACAAAATGTGTGCTGCACCTAATGTGCCATGGCCGCATAGGTTAATTTCTGTTGTTGGTGTAAACCATCTTAGACCAAATGAGTTGTCATCTATTTTTGACATAAACGTGGTGATTGGTTGATTGAATTCACTTGCCAATGATTGCATCCATTTTTCTGACACTTTTTCTGTAAGCATCACAATTGCAGCTGGGTTACCTTTGAATTTTTCTTTTGTGAAAGCATTGATGAAATAAAAGTTACTATCCATTTTTTTCACCTCGTTATCCTAATCGTTCCGTTTATATAGTTCACGTGCTAATGTTTCTAAAATATAGACAACTGGTACCTGCGTAGTAATATCAGAGTTTTCATAGCGCTCCTGGGTAACATAATAAGGGATATTAACATCAGAAATAGTAGCGATTGTGGAATGTTTACTATTGGTAATGCTAATAATCTTACTACCCTCTTGCTTTAGCTGATTAATATGGGTAATCGTGTAGTTGCTTTCACCTGAGACCGACAAGGCTATTGTTGCACTATTATTCAGAAGTTGGGTTCGAATTGGAAAGAGCGGATCCTTTATGTACATCGAGAACTTACCTAGACTGGAAAAGTACCTTGCTCCATACTCAGCTAGTATCCCGGAACTACCAATTCCAATAAAGATAACTGTCTCTGCCTTTGCGACGATACTTACGGCCTGATGAATCTTTTCGTCTATATTCCCCGTTAATGTCCGTTCAAAAAATTCAGTGATGGAATGTTGACCCGGTTTGACGACGGTAGTCTTATCCTTTTCTAGATGCAATTTAAGCTTTACCTTAAATTCTGAGAAACCATCACAGTTATTTTTTCTACAGAAACGTAAAATGGTTGCTGTTGATACATGCGTTTCATCTGCAAGCTCACGAATTCTCATATATGCTACTTTCTCACTGTTTTGAGAAATATAATTGTATAAGCTTGCTTCTAAAGCATTAAAAGAAGCAATTTCCTCATTTGTAAACATAAGTTTAACTCCCTTCTACCTCATGCTAATTTTATCATAAGCAATTATATAAAACACCTTGTTACTTTCCTGAAACAAATTACCGGTTTCGTTACATCCAACTAGAAGCTCTGATCATCTATACACCTTAATGGAAACCCCTTACAATGAAACTATGAGTAAGAAATTTTCAAGTTTCATAATAAGTGGAGGTGCTTGAAATGGTAAAAGGAATTAAAATCACAACAATTGGTGGAGGTTCTAGTTATACACCTGAATTAGTAGAGGGCTTTATTAAACACTATGATGAACTACCAGTACGAGAGTTATGGTTAGTAGATATAGAGGCAGGAAAAGAAAAGCTAGAGATTGTTGGAAATTTAGCAAAGCGTATGATTGAAAAAGCAGGTCTGCCAATTGAGGTTCATTTAACATTAGATAGAAGAGCTGCATTAGAAAATGCTGACTTTGTAACAACTCAGTTTCGTGTAGGATTATTAGAAGCTCGTGCGAAAGATGAGAGAATCCCAATGAAATATGGTGTTTTAGGTCAAGAGACAAATGGACCAGGTGGTTTGTTCAAAGGACTACGAACAATTCCAGTCATTTTAGATATTTGCAAAGACATGGAAGAACTGTGCCCTAATGCTTGGCTAATTAATTTCACGAATCCTGCAGGTATGGTTACAGAAGCAGTCCTACGCTATTCAAACATAAAAAAAGTTGTTGGTCTTTGTAATGTTCCAATCGGAATGGAAATGGGTATAGCTAAGTTATTAGATGTAGATCATTCAAGAATTAAAATCGATTTCGCCGGACTTAACCACATGGTGTACGGATTAGATGTTTACGTCGATGGTGAAAGTGTCAAAGACAAGGTTATTGAACTACTTACAGATCCTAACAACACTAGTTTCGTAAAAAATGTTAAAGGCTTAGGCTGGGAGCCATCGTTTATCAGATCACTTAATTTGCTAACATGTCCTTACCATAATTATTATTACAAAACGAAGGACATGATCGAAAAGGACATTAAAAAAGCCAAAGAAGAGGGTACTCGTGCTGAAGTTGTGCTCAAGCTAGAAAAAGAATTATTCGAACTATATAAGGACCCTAACCTAGCTATCAAACCACCTCAATTAGAAGAACGCGGTGGGGCTTACTATTCGGAAGCAGCTGTTCGTTTGATCACATCTATTTATACAGACAAAGGTGATATCCAACCAGTAAATACGCAAAACAACGGAGCAATTGCAAGTATTCCTAATGACTCGGCTGTGGAAGTAAGCTGTGTAATTACAAAAGAAGGACCAAAGCCAATTGTCATCGGAGATTTACCTATTGCGGTACGAGGATTAGTTCAACAAATCAAATCCTTTGAAAGAATTGCTGCCGAGGCCGCCGTAACTGGTGACTACGATACAGCAGTTCTAGCTTTGACAATCAATCCACTTACTCCTTCTGACACAATTGCAAGAGAAATCGTGGATGAAATGCTAGAAGCACACAAAGAGCATTTGCCACAGTTTTTCCCGAAAAAAGAAGCTGTAAAAGCGTAACGGGGTTACGTTACCTACTTGCAAAAAACCAATCTCATTTTATCTAAAATTGCGCTGTCTTTTGCAGCGCTTTTTGTTTGCAAAAAAATAACCCAGTTCATGTGAACTGAAAAATAACTAATAGTTGCATTTAACGTCATTAACTTTAAATACTGTATCTAACAACCCTATAGCTGAACAAACTATTAAATTTAATCCTTCATCATCTTATCAATATATTTTTCAAATTGATAAGCTATAAAAACAAGTGCTGAGGCACCTACCCCTAGCATTATGCCATCTGTCAATGCTCCCACAAGTCCACCTATTAGAACAAATGTTGTAATTTTTAGTTTCATCATAAAATCTTCTCCTTTTAAAAAACTTACCTTTGCGTGAACAACAAACACCTTCTATTTAATTAAAGCACCCGTTTGTTGAATAAAGGAAGTAATTTATCCAATTATTATTTATCTTTGGGTTAAGAATACTTTTTCACTATATTACGAAGCCCCATACAAGCAATAGATAGTATATCGCTACAAAACAGGAACCTTTCAGTTTTTAACCCCGTATTCAAATATTTATACCCTGAATTTAATTTACAAGAGTTTTTGTATTCTTAAATTAACCTGAATTATAGTTACCAATAGTAAGAATTTTTTTCATACACTTTATCTGTGATATTTTTCTTATTTTTCTTCTTGTTCATTTCATCACCGTAAAACTTATTATTATTCCAGCCAAAAAAATCACGAATGATTCCATATAAAATTGGCAATGTAAAAATAGCAATGATGCTTAACAAAACCCAAATACTTGCCATAATGGTAAACACCTCCATTCTCTTCCCTATCCGTAATCAAACCTTCTAGTACATCGTTTGACTTACTATTTTCTTCAGGAAAATCCTTCATTTCTACAATTCTTCAAGACTTAATACTTAAGTTTACTATCCTTGATCGTTAATTTAAGTACAACTATTCTCAATTAATTTTAACATAATATTCCAATAATTTTTAAACACAAAAAATCGGATCGTATTGAGAATCCTTTGTCCGAACTCTTGCACCGGTTAGCTTAATAACTTATTTGTTATAGGTTTAGCCTATTTGCTTAAATACTCACCAATAAAAATAAATAAAATCATATTAAAGAACATTATGGAACCTAACCATTCGTGTAAATAACCTCTTTCGCTTTTTCTAACTTTCCATTCCTCCATACCTCGATTGAAAAAAACTAGTAAAAAAAATATAAACATTGGTAATGTTCGAATGTTATGGGAAAGATGATAGTTCCTTGCTAAATAATATGAACTTATAATAAATAAAACCATTAGTATAACTTCAATGACGACAAATAGCTTGCTTCTCCCTTCGTAAAATAATACCCTTCTGGGTGGTTTGATTTTCAAGTACCTTTTCAAATATAACTCCGAAATAAAAAGATAAAATAAGATCATAATAACAAATCCTATCAAACCTGTTGTAATAGTCACTTCTTCCCCTCCCACTCTCTCTTTAATTTAACTTTCACCATTAGCATCAAACATAAGACCATCAGATGTTGACTAATCTACTGCATCTCGTGAAAATGGATTGGATTTTTTTTGTAGAAATATCGCCGCAAGGTATATCAGTGAAGCAAAAGGTATCCCCCACAATGCACGTACCAACCGTCTTCTATAAGTCAATTTATGATAGTTTAATACAAAACCTCTATCCTTTTTTCATCATCCTTATACATTGCCGATATTATCGGATGAAGAATTAAAATCACTATCAATGGACCAATAAAGTACAGTAAAATATTCATTTTTTCCTCCTGGAAAAATAGACATTTATATGATTTAAACAAAACTAGACGTTAAACTAAGTACATCTATTCACTATTAATTTTAACATAAAATTCCAATAGTTCTTTCAAATACAAAAAAGGATCATCGTAATCGATGATCCCTTGTTAAACCTATTGCTAAGATGAAGTTCACGCATTCACGGTTTGTAACAAGAACTTTAGACTTACTCCTTAACCATATAGCCTAAATATAGTACCTAAGAACACATAATCTCAAGTTCTGTATTATTGTTAATGTATATAAAAGCTAACTTTTAAAAATCAACTCTTTCAGTTACTTTATTTATAAAAACCTGAGTTACTTGTTTTCTTTTTGATTTAGGAGCTAAAACGTAGATAATATCTCCCTCAATCAACTCTGTGCTTCCAGTAGGAGTCACCACATTATCTCCTCGAATAACAGCAGTGATCAGCGTATCACTAGGCAGTTTTAACTCCGTTAAGGTTTCACCTATAACAGTAGAGTCTTCTTTTACTTGAATCTCAATGATTTCAGATGCAGATTTTCCCATTGAAACTAGCTCCAAGGTATGTGGAGAACTTACCTTTTTTTCACCAGTTAGTCCTAATAAGTTTGCTAATGGGGTAATTGAAGCACCCTGAACAAGGGCAGATGTTAAAACAACGAAGAATACAACGTTAAACAATAACTGACTGTTTTCCAATCCAGCAATCATTGGATACGTGGCAAGTACAATTGGAACGGCCCCTTTTAATCCAGCACTTGAAATAAAAATTTTGTCATTTAAAGTAAAGCCCATCTTTATTGTACTGATAAACACTCCAATTGGTCTTGCAACTAACATTAAAAGCAGCGAAAGCGCTATTCCTTGCCAAATGATATCAACCAATTGATTTGGGAAAACGAGTAACCCCAAAAGAATGAACATTAAAATTTGCATCATCCAAGCGAAACCCTCATTGAAACGAAATATGGAATGGCGGAAGGTTAATTCAGAATTCCCAACCAAAACAGCCATAATATAAACAGCTAAAAATCCACTCCCATTCAATGTAGAGGTTAAACTGAAAGTCAATATTACGAAGCCTACGGATAGAATTGGATAAAGACCTGAGGAATCTAAATTAATTTTATTGATACTCCAGACTGTTAGTTTCCCCATTAAGAGTCCCATTCCTACACCTAATCCCATCTGCCAAATAAAGTTCAACAATGTAATCCAAATGTTTGCATCAGGGTCTTGAATAAGCGAAATTAATGCAATTGTAAGGAATACAGCCATTGGGTCATTAGTACCTGACTCTGCTTCTAATGTTGATGCTAACCTTCTTTTTATATTTTTACTTCCAATTACAGCAAATACAGCAGCGGCATCCGTTGAACCAACAATTGCTCCAAATAATAACCCTTCGAGCCAAGTAACATTTAGAATAAATTTCGCACAGATCCCTATTACGACTGTTGTAATCAATACACCAAAAGTTGCTAAAGAGATAGATGGTTTAACCACTTTACGAATTTGTTTCCAGTCGCTTTGCATACCACCCTCAAAGAGAATAATTACTAAAGCTAGAATCCCAAACATCTGTGTTAAATTAACATTATCAAAATATATAAAATTGGATAAGAACATACCTACTATAATATAAAAAACAAGGGAGGGTAAACCAAATCGAGAGGAAAATTTTGTTGTTAAAACACCAATGATTAATAAAATAGCAACAAGAATGAATGAATTATTCATCATATTATTAATAGTAAGCATATATCGCCACCTATTCTGTAGTGTAATTGTTTGTATTTTTTATGAAAATTGTTTATTGTTCTTTATTATAGTTTTACCCGTTCCCTACAAAGTGAACAACTCCATTATGTCACTCTTCTCCACAAAGTTATCAAATAATTTACTTAATCATATCAAAAAAAATACAATTGCTGTATCATATTGCATTGGCAAATTAATGTTCTACTCAAGTAAATCTTTAAACTTTACCTTGTTCTGACTTGCATTTACAATTGCATAATATTTTTTTGAGTTCCGAAAAAAAACATAAAAATTGTTTGCGATAGGTAACGGAATCCAGTAGTAAAACTCATAATATCCTTGTTATTTAAAAAACGAGTGTGCCTCTAAGAAAGAGACATACTCGTTTAAATTTGGTAATTAGTAATCACTATTACTTTTTTCGCCTTTTACAATGGCAACACTTGCGCTTGCACCTATTCTTGTTGCTCCTGCATCAATCATTGCTAATGCTGTCTCACGGTCACGTACTGCTCCAGATGCCTTTACACCTATATCAGGTCCAACTGTATTACGCATGAGCTTGATATCCTCTACGGTCGCACCGCCTGTTGAAAAGCCAGTTGATGTTTTCACATAGTCAGTTCCTGCTTTAACTGCAAGTTCACATGCGATAATTTTCTCATCATTGGTTAGCAAACTAGTTTCAATGATAACCTTAACTAACGCTTTACCTTTGGCTGCTTGAACGACAGCCTGAATATCTTTTTCAATTGCATCATGGTTACCATCTTTCATCTTACCAATATTAATTACCATATCAACCTCTGTTGCACCTTTTTCAATTGCATCTTTGGTTTCGAGTGCTTTTACCTCGGATGTTGATGCTCCTAACGGAAAACCGATAACAGTACATACTTTTACGTCTGATCCCTTAAGCAGTGTTGCTGCTTCTTCTATCCAAGTTGGATTGACACAAACCGAATAAAAACCATACTCGATTGCTTCTTTACATAAAGTGATTAGTTGTTCTTTTGTCGTATCTGCTTTTAGAGCAGTATGATCAATGGTACGGGCAATGTTCTTAGTCATTTTCTTCATCCTCTCTTTGTTGTATTCTCCATCTAATTACTAAGGTCTTTAGGTGTAAATGCACCGGGCAATAGTTCTGCGACAGTTGTTTCTAATATATCATTTTGAAGGTTGGTTAAAATCACTTTCATATCTGGAGAACATAATTCAGAGATTACTTGCCTGCATGCTCCACATGGGGACACTGGTCGTTCCGTATCTGCAGTCACTACAAGTAAATCAAATGATTTATCTCCTTCTGAATAGGCTTTGAATAACGCTGTTCGTTCTGCACAATTACACATCGAATAGGCAGCATTTTCGATATTACATCCGTGATAAATCTTACCATCTGTTGTACGTAATGCCGCTCCCACCTTGAACTTAGAATAAGGAGTATACGCCATTTCTCTCGCTTTTAGAGCTTCCTCAATCATGTTTTTCATCATCTTCTCCACCTTTAGCAAATGTTATTAATCAAGTTTCTTAGAAAAATTAGCTACCAGTTCTTTAACAAAGCTTAAAAACTGTTCTCTAACTCTCTCCGTTGTTTCAATTACCTCATCGTGGGAAAGTGGTTGATCTAGAATACCTGCTGCCATGTTTGAAATACAGGATATACCGACAACATCCATACCTGCGTGACGAGCAACAATTACTTCAGGGACAGTGGACATGCCAACTGCATCGCCACCAATCTGTTGTAGCATACGTATCTCTGCTGGTGTTTCATAGCTTGGACCGCTATTCCAGACATAGACACCTTCTCTAAGAGGTAAATTTAAGTTTTCAGCAACTGTTCGTGCTAGTTGTTGGAGCTGTGGTGAATACGCTGTAGACATGTCAGGGAAGCGAACACCTAGTGCAGAATCATTTGATCCGATTAGCGGATTTGCTCCCGTGTTATTTATATGATCGGTAATAAGCATCAAATCCCCAGGTTCAAGTGAAGGGTTTACTGCTCCTGCAGCATTTGTTACTACCATTGTCTCGATGCCTAGATCGCGCATGACACGGACAGGAAAAGTAACTTGATCAAGTCCGTAGCCTTCATAAAAATGAAATCTCCCCTGCATCGCAAGGACTGGCAATCCTTTTAAACTACCAATTACTAACTGACCTGCATGACCTTCCACCGTTGATGTGGGGAAACCTGGAATTTCTGAGTACTTAATTTTAACTGGATTCTCAATTTCATCAGCTAACATTCCCAGACCTGATCCTAGGATTAATCCCACCTTTGGTTCTTGATCAATCTTTTCTGATATAAAACTGGAAGCTGTTTTTATTAATTCGATATTCATTTTCATTCCCCTAATCTTTTATTTCTTTAAAGAAACTTTTACCGTACGTTGGGCTAGTAACTGAGAAGTTCTCGGCAATTGTTGCACCAATATCTGCGAACGTCTCTCTGATTGGGAAGGAATTCCCTTGTTTCATAGATTTAGAGTGTACCAACAGTGGTACATATTCTCTCGTATGATCAGTCCCATGATGAACAGGATCATTCCCATGGTCTGCCGTAATGATGAGCAAATCATCTTCATTTAATTTTTCCAATACCTCAGCTAGTCTTGCATCAAACTCCTCTAATGCATCTCCATATCCCTGGGGATCCCGTCTATGACCATAAATAGCATCAAAATCAACTAAGTTCAAAAAGCTTAGACCTGTAAAGTCGCTATCCATCGTTTCGATTAATTTATCCATACCGTCCATATTAGAAACCGTTCTTAACGATTTTGTTACCCCTTCACCATCATAGATATCAGAAATTTTTCCTATCGAAATAACATCATAGTTGGCATCCTTAAGTTCATTCATCACAGTCCGATCAAAAGGCTTTAATGCATAGTCATGTCGATTAGGTGTCCGTTCAAATGCACCAGGATTGCCGATAAAAGGACGAGCAATCACACGACCAACCATGTACTCGGGAGCTTTTGTTAACTTACGAGCTAATTCGCAAATTTCATATAATTCCTCTAGAGGAACAACTTCTTCATGGGCTGCAATTTGCAAGACAGAATCAGCTGATGTGTACACAATTAAATCACCTGTATTCATGTGTTCTTCCCCAAGTTCGTCAAGAATACCTGTCCCGGAAGCTGGCTTGTTTCCAATAATATTCCTGCCAGTCTTCTCTTTTATTTCATTAATCAATTCGTCTGGGAATCCATCTGGAAAAGTTCGAAAAGGAGTGTCAATATGAAGACCCATGATCTCCCAGTGGCCTGTCATTGTATCCTTACCTGCTGAAGCCTCTTGCATTTTTGTATAGTAAGCCATCGGTTTATCAGCTTTGTTAATCCCTTCGATTTCTCGAATGTTACTTAAGCCTAGCTTAGCCATGTTAGGCATGTTAAGCCCGTTCCTATGAGTAGCAATATGTCCTAATGTATCAGCACCTGAATCGTTGTATTCTTTTGCATCAGGTGATTCTCCAATCCCAACAGAATCAAGTACAAGTAAAAAAACACGTTTAAATTTGGATACCATAAATTACATCCTCCTTCATTTTGAAACTATAAACTGAACGCATGATTAAGCTTGTAAAAAAGTTTTACTAATCCAATCAACTAATACTCCACCACTGTAGACTCCAACAATCCCTAACACTCCAGCTAGTACCGGTGGAGCTGGAAGTGGTAGCTTTAGTAACTTGAAGGCAACACCTATAACTAAACCAGCTATTAAACTTAAAATTAATTCTTTCATCATAATTCTCCTTTTTTACGTATATAAAGACTTTATTGTTAGACGTCCAACCTCTTAGTTGTTAAAAAGTGGGCCCCACTGGGACCCTTACTTTTCTCCGAACAACTTAGTCATGAATAATATCATAAACTAAAGGATTTGGTTCGACAACCTTTTTCGAAATTTTATAAGAATTGTACACTTTTTCAATAACATCCGTTACTAATTCCTGATTGCTGTGAATAGTTGCCAGCGTATCACCTGTACTTACTTTTTCACCGACTTTTTTATTTAGCATGATGCCTACAGCTAAATCAATTACAGAGTCCTTAGTCGTTCGACCTGCGCCTAAAATGCTTGCAGCAATGCCAATTTCATCTGCAATGATTTCGGATACAAAACCGTCTTCTTTTACTTTCACTTCAAATGTGTAAGCTGCAGTCGGTAATTTACTTGGATCATCAACTACAGATGCATCTCCGCCTTGAGAAGTAATGAACGTTTTAAATTTCTCAATTGCCGCACCAGTCTCAATTACATTTTCTAATTTTTCTCTAGCTTCTTCAATCGTTTTAGCTTTTCCTGCTAAATAAACCATTTGGCTTCCTAGCGTCAAACAAAGCTCATGAAGATCTGCTGGTCCATTTCCTCTTAGCGTATCGATTGCTTCTTTTACTTCTAGTGCATTTCCGATTGCGAAGCCTAATGGTTGATTCATATCTGAGATAACCGCTATTGTATTGCGTCCAGCACCATTTCCGATTTGAACCATCGCTTGTGCTAGTTCTTTAGCGTCTTCTAGATTTTTCATAAATGCACCTGATCCAATTTTCACATCAAGTACGATGGCATCGGCCCCAGAAGCTATCTTCTTACTCATAATTGAACTCGCAATTAGTGGAATTGAATTCACAGTTCCTGTAACGTCGCGAAGCCCATATAACTTTTTATCAGCTGGAGTTAAGTTTCCACTTTGTCCAACAACAGCAACTTTATTTTTGTTAACTAACTCATTAAATTTTTCACTATCAAGTTCTACTTCAAATCCCTTGATTGACTCAAGTTTATCAACGGTTCCACCAGTATGTCCAAGCCCACGTCCTGACATCTTAGCAACTGGTACACCAACAGATGCAACCAGCGGCGCTAAGATAAGAGTAGTAGTATCTCCCACTCCACCAGTACTGTGTTTATCTACTTTTATACCTTCAATATCAGATAGATCGATTTGGTCACCTGATTCAACCATTGCCATTGTTAAATGAACTCTTTCTGATGTTGTCATATCTTGAAAATAGATGGCCATCGCGAAAGCTGACATTTGATAGTCAGGAATATCCCCATTTGTATAACCCTTAATAACAAAATCAATTTCCTGTTTTGTTAATTCATCACCATTTCTTTTCTTACTAATTAAATCTACCATTCTCATTTTTCATCATCCTTTAGGACAGATTTTATTAAAAGAACATACCTGCAATAGCTGCACTTAGTAGGGAAGCAAGCATTCCCGCTGCAACAGCACGAAGTCCTAATCTAGCAATATCTTTACGGCGATTAGGTGCTAAACCACCAAGTCCACCAAGTAGGATTGCCATCGAGCTCAAGTTAGCGAATCCACATAGAGCGAAACTTACTACTAATACCGTTTTCTCTGATAAAGCTGCAATCTCTGGTGCAAAGGCTGCATAAGCAACAAATTCATTCAATACTAGCTTTTGTCCTATGAAACTACCAGCTTGGACAGCCTCTGACCATGGCACACCTACTGCAAATGCAATCGGAGCGAAAATGTAACCTAAAATGCCTTCGATCGTTAATCCTTCAAATCCGAATAATCCACCAATTCCGCCTAGCAATCCGTTGACAAGTGCAATAAGAGCGATAAACGCTAGTAACATTGCACCTACATTTAATGCTAGCTTTAGACCATCTGAAGCACCTTTTGCGGCTGCGTCGATAACGTTGGCAGTATCTTCATCTTTTTCAAAATGAATTTCATCTGACGTTTCTGACTTCTCCGTTTCAGGCATCATAATTTTAGCCATAACTAAACCTGCTGGAGCTGCCATGAAGCTAGCTGCTAATAGGTACTCAAGTGGTACACCTAGTAGTGAGTATCCAATTAGTACCGAACCAGCTACAGAAGCTAGTCCACCTGTCATTACGGCAAACAACTCGGAATTAGTCATTTTTGCAAGGAACGGACGAACAACTAGTGGAGCTTCCGTCTGCCCAACAAAAATATTTGCTGCTGCTGATAGAGACTCAGACTTACTAGTACCTAATAGTTTAGCCAGTCCTCCACCGATAATCTTTATGAACCATTGCATAATACCAAGGTAATATAAAACTGAAATTAAGGCCGAGAAGAATATAATTACTGGTAATATATGAAATGCAAAGATTGTTCCAAAATCATCACTGTTGGCAAGTGATCCAAATAAGAAGCCAATTCCTTCATTCGCATAATTAATAACATTCTGGATGCGCAATGTTAACCACTTAAGAGCGGCTCGACCTGCTTCCCATTCCAAAACGATAAAGGCAAAAAACAATTGAATTGCTAATCCGCCTAAAATTGTTCTTAAATTAATCGCTTTCTTTTTGTTTGAAAACAGAAACGCTATTGATAAAACTACAAAGATTCCAAATATACCCCATATTAAATTCATGCTGTTCACTCCTAGTTATTTTTTTAATGTAATTTCTATTACGTTTATAAAGTTTTTGTAATTTTCAACGAATTAGGTAGGATGTCCAACAACTATATTGTATTGAATGCCCTTACATCGTAATTACATTTACAACTATAAAGGTGAGACGTCCAACAAGTCAACACAGTTTTAGACTTTTTTTATTTCCAAAAACTAGAAGTAGGCAATAATACTAGTGCAAACGCTTTATGTACAAGGGCTTTAAACAATATAACAGACCTCCAACAATCGTTCACAGAATTGTCAAAGGTCTATTAAACTACTTTTTTAAATATAAGTCTGTTTACTGTTTTTTCAGTCAAAGTCTATTAGCTACAACATAACTGTCATGTTGATTTCCGCTTCAGGCAGTCGCTTTCCGCGGGCAACGCTTCAACTTCCTCGGAAGAAAACCACTTCCTTGAAAAAGAAAAACACTTTTTCTGCGTGCGTTGTTGATTCAGGAAGCTAATTCAAGTCCTGTGGGATTTTCAGCTGCTCCTGCGATTACTCGTCCATTATAAACAGAAGTTATCTCACAGTTTTCATCAATAGCAACAAACTATTCGCATAGAGTTAATTCAAAAGACTCGCTTTCTAAACACACTAAAACTAATCTGATCTGAACGAAAGAAGTTAAGTGAATATAAGATTGGCTTATCTGACAAGTCATAATGAATTTGCTTAAGTATTAACAGTGGAGTATCTGAATCACAATTTAAAATTTCAGAAATTTCCTCATGGTAACCAATTGTTTTGATATCAGCTTTCGCATAACTAATCGTTATACCCGCTTTCTCTTGTAGTGACTTTAGCATTGATTCCTCATTTAGCTTATATCCTTTTGCAAGCAGGTTTGCCGGGATTTTATCAATACAGTACACCAAAGGGGATCCATCTGCTGTTCGAACACGTTTTACTAAAAGAACTTGTTCATTTTCATTTAAGTTTAATTCCTTAATGTCATCACTATGTGGATCAACAGAACCAGTAAACAGAAGTTCTGTACCTGGGATCTTATCCTCTCTTTGTATCATATCAGTAATACTAAATAGCTCTTCAATCCCTCCAGAAAATACTGGTTTTTTATTAACAAAGGTACCAACACCATGTTTTCTAATTATAATATTCTCTTCCTCTAAAATCCGAAGTGCTTCTCTTAATGTATTTCTGGAAACACGTAGCTCTTTAGCAAAATCAGTCTCTGAAGGTAAACGTTCACCTGGCTCTAGTTCCCCATCGTTAATTTTTTCCTTAATTTGATCAATGACTAGTAGATATCGCGGTGTTTGATAGTTATAATTCATAATAAGCCGACCCTCCCATATAAAACCATTTTACATTTATTATTAAACCCTTTCAAGAAGCATTAGAAGAAACGAAAAAGCAGGTAGCTTATAAAAATTTCGTGACTATCAAAAAAGATTAGTGTATTAGCCTTAATAGTTTCCGTAACCTATCGTAAATAAAGAAAATGCATGGTAAAGTACCTAACGGTGGGAAGGAAACCTGGAAAGAAATCTACGCCGAAGATTTTGGTAATGATATGATTTAAGTTTATGCTGACGTGAATGGTAAGTAACCGTTTCAAAGTCAGGACTCTGAAAAGGGGGTGTATAAATGAGCAATAAGAAACTAGCAAAATTACTTCTTGTAATATTCATGGTAGAGTTTTTAGCAATTAATCTAATAGACTCGTTATACTACGGAGTGATAAACACATTGTTGTTTGGTGTAGGAATTATTCTTCAATTATTATGCTTTGTGTTTATACAAGAAGTTGGGAAAGGGAAATGGTTTTTAGTTAATATCGGGTTATTGGTTCTAATTCCATTGTTATTTATATTTAATCTACCATCCACTACTTATGAAGGTGGGAAGGTTATTGTCCAAAATGAAATAATTAATGACGAAGTAACCTTTGTTTCTACGGATTACAAACTAATACAAACTACTGATAATTCATCGTGGTTTATTGGTGATTTTATGTATCATTATGAAGTTGAAGTTTCTGGAGAAAAATTATTTTATGTTGTGAATCCCACTAACGGAAGTTCCCGTCAACTTGAAGAAGATTTCTTTAGGTATGACCGTTAGGATTGTTTAATTACCGGGTGCGATAGTTCAGATACGATTGGTAGTAATAGTTAATCGATGGGGGATTTGGTTAATGAAAAAGATGATGTTCTTATTTTTAATGATAGGAATCCTCGTAATAACTGCAAGTTGTTCAGGAAACAAATTAGAAGGAACTAAACCACCCATTCCTGATGTTGAAATAGATTCAGTTAATACTCCTGTTGTAAGGGGAGGATATTGTTGGTATGAGTGTGCTGACGCTCCTTCTATACCAGGGATTGTTGAAAGGAAACAACCAACAATAGTTTCTAAAAATGCTAGAATCAATATTACTTTTAATTCCGAGCCAAAACCAAATAATATTTCAATAACTCGAAGAAAAAAAGACGAAAAATCATTGTATAAACAGCCATTAACAGTACCTTGTGAACAAGGGGTATATTATTATGAAATAAATGCAAAATGGGATTATGATGATTTAGATGCTGACTCTTCCTACGCTTTTGTTATTGAAGTCAAGTAATATAATTAACCAGCGAAGTAATATGCATTGTGATTTGTTACACTTAAAGTAAACGGGTGCAAGTGTTAGTTAAGTAACCAACATTGACAATTCATTAGATGATTTCCTCTAATCTTTAATATTAAACCAATGATTATTTTCATTTTTTTATTTCCACACTCGTTACTTTCATAGGTTAGACATCATTTAAAGGTTTCGGCTTCTACATCAGCTAACCAATTGTTTATAGCTTTTACAGGAAAATAAATACTAGACCCAATTTGTATATATGGAAGTTTACTATTTAAACGTCCTTCATCATCCAATTCTGGTAGTATCAAGTCTAATTCATTGTCTTGTATTCCTAAATATTCTTGCAGTCCCATATGACTCATTAATTGTGTATCTACCTCTTCATTTATATGTACTTCCTGTACTCCACTTTGGGGCATAGCAACAGTTTTTATTGCACTTGAAACCACCCAAGCACCTATTAAAATACAGACGCCCAAAAATATTAATGATGAACTAACCATTGTTTGTTTCATAGAACCATCTCCCTCCCTTATTTCAGTCAATCAAATCAAAGTTAGTTTAACTAACGCTGCCTTAAGTTTAATTCAAGATAAGCTTCTTATTGTAGTTCACATATGAAAATCATACTATTCTTTTAGTTCCATATTTTCTTCATGTTCATCCCATTTTACAGTCACTGTTACAGATTGATCACCGTCAAAGTAACTGCCACTGCCTCCACTAAGATGAGTAAATGATTTCTTTTGAGGAGGGTCTCCATTAAAGTTAATCTCCGATTTCCCACTGGATGCTGCAGTCTCGAAAGAATATTCTAACTTGCTTAAGTCAGCTAATTGTTTTAAATCCCCTTTGTAGGTAACAACAAAATCTTTTGATATTCCATCATCTTCCCTTACAATCACTTTTAACTTTGCTTCCCAATGGTCACTTTCACCTTCAAGAATGTATTGTTCACGTTCTGAACAACTGACTAATAAGAGGGTTATAAAAATTAATGCAATTCCTACATATACTTTCTTCATAAAAAAATTTTCCACCTCTTCCTGTCTAACCTAGGGTTGAAATTTTCTCACTATGTAAGGAGTAACAATAAAAAACAAAATCGCACTAGATCTGAGATTTTCGGGATGGACCGATGTAGCCACCATTTGAAATTTGTAGCTTTTGCTGGAACGAATCCGAGTGTCTTTGATTAAAGGTTTAATCTTCTTTTTTCTCTAAAACCTTCTTTATTCCTGATGCAATAAGTACACCTATCAGACCAGCAATACTCATCATAACAATATATCCCAAGTCAACTTTTCCGTTTTGAAATAGACTCAATATAAATCCTGCTACGATAACACCAATAACCCAACTAAGCAAAAATTTTAGTGAATACAGAACAATTCCCCCTTAAAGAGTTAATTTTCTCTATCGTGTTTGTTAAATATAACTGCCCTCTTAGAGGAACAAAAAGTGTAATTCGTCTTAAGTCACTCTCCCGATAGTCGAATTAGACCATAAGTATTGATAAAACTATAATTGTTATTCCTGCTATCGTTAACATATCTTGATATTTTCTATTCTTTTCGATTTCTTTTTCATTTTCTTTTTCGTGTTGGCTATGAACCTTATGGTGTAAATGTTCATCGGGTGGAATTTCAGGTGTTTGAACACCCATTATCCCTCTTCCACCAAAGTAGGCTACTTTGAAAAATGGCAAAGCTCCAATTAACAATAAAAATCCAGATAATAGTCCCCATTTGCCGATAAAATCTAATTCAAAGTTTGAAGTAAATACAAAAGATAGAACTGTAAGTAAAACATAGTTAAATACAACGATTGTTAAACTTACCTGTATTATTTTTCTCATTAATTCGCCTCCTTGTTTAGATAGAGTATGTACCCGTTAGCACAAAAAAGATTATTGTACTTGGTTGGCTAATTCAACTAATTCCTTAACATCTAACTTAAATTCACCTAATTCACTTGTGTTCCCATTCGTATAGTACACAAAACGGGCGAGAAACCCGTTTTCATTCTCCCACCATATCGATTGCGAAGTAGTGTTTTCTTCGTAATATGCTGATTTGCCATTAGCTAGTTTATACTCCGTTTTATTTTCTTTTGATACCTCATTGTCCTTTGGTTCATCTAATACTTTACTTACTATATATTTGATTTTTTGTGTTGTTTCTTCGTTGTAGTAATGGAAGATAAATTGATGTAAGTAGTCTGGGTTCTGGATATCAATTTCTGTGGAGATATCATTTACATCAAATGGAAAAACTACCGGTTCCTTAAAATCGTACATAATAGGACCAATATTGTTTTTCATATCATCATTTGGGGTATTACAAGCACTCAGTAGCAAAAATGCTATAAACAATAAAATATAATAACTCATTTTATTTTTCACGTATCATTACTCCCTAAAGATTAAAATGAACATAACTTTTTATTTACTATTAGCTCAAAAGTTCACTTAACATTCATAATAATTTTAACATAAAATTCCAGTTAACTTTTTTAAAAAACTAAAAAATCGTCGCGATTGACGATTTCCTTCAACTCCTGCAGCTGTAACTTAATAATAATTTATTTTTTTAATAAGCTATCTAATAAAACATATCCGAAAATAGTCCAGAATAAATCAAAAAAAGTCTAGCATCATAATACTCATCTGCATAATTTATTAATTCCAATTCATATAATCCACCAAAATAAAAAATTGTTGATATAACAATTAACCAGATAAAATACTTAAAAACCCTGTGCATAATATACCCCCAGAATTTAATACAAGAATAAATAACCTGTAATTGCAATAGCTGATTCCAATTACTCTTTAAATACAAAGATAGGATCACCTACTTCGGTAATCCCTCGTTGAACAATTGAATAAGTTAGCTTACTAACTAACTCATTCTCCTTAATTTTACAATTTTATAAACTTGATAAGCAGTAAATACAATCGCCAATACAACAATAATACTCAGTAAAATAGGGCTTCTTGCAATATTGTTATCATTTAACAATACAAACGATACTAATATCCAAAAAACTACCAATGATATTATTCTATTTGCAATCTTAGATTTAAACATTTCCTTATCCTCTCTCTTTCTTAAATAATCCTTCCTTTAGCACAAAAATATGATTCTTTTGTTAAACAATCCTGTCGCTTAGTGGAACAAGGGAAAACCTTGCCTTACCAGTTAATTGAAAAATTTAATAACTCATAGTTGCTTTCATTTCGCCATCTAATGATGACCAAAAACCACCCTTTAGTCCAATGCCGTCTAGCACGTCAGGTATCGCAATCCCTCCCACCACTTGTTCTTCAACAATATAGACATAAGTGTAAACCTTCTCTTCTGCGTTCACATTACCACAACATTGTTTGTCATCTAAAGGATGATTTTTAACTGCAAATTTCTCTACATCTACATTTTCGCCTATATATGGTTTAGGGTTATTCATAATTCCTTCCTGCCAGATAGAGTTAGGGTCAAGTTGGTCAGAATCAACTTTATCACTTGTTAATTCATATTTTTCCTGGTGTTGTTCATACGAAAGGACTTCAAATCCCAGTTCTTCAAGATGCTCCTTAGCAACAGTTGCAGTATCGGAAAGGTCATCTTGTTGACAGCCCACCAATATAAAGAAAAATAGTATAACAATAAATCCAATCTTAAATGTTTTCAATTCAATCACCCTTTATTCGGTTGATAGCGCTGTCATAATAATCGTTTTGATGAACAAATCTGCTTCGTTAATTGAAGTGTATAATTATTCAAATCAAAAATTTGGTTCATCGTAATCGATGATCCCTTGTTAAACTCTAGTAATCGTCTAAAATACCTATCTATCTAATTAAATATTACCTATTGGACTCCTGCAAATCCCAATTGGAATACCTTTACGATTAATGATTTGTTTCAGATTCACAATAGCATTTCCTTGATAAACTTGTTCCATAATATTTGCTACTTTTTCGCTTTCTTGTGTACTTACTTTTTGCTTCATATGTATTTTTTCAAACCATTCGCTGATTTCTGTCGGGGAAACATTCCCAGCAATGGATGAAAGGCGATTATATCCATGAGATACTCTTTCTTCTAAATCCACTTCTCCACCAGCATAAAAATATAAATTATTGTTATGCAGCTCTTTCTTTATTCGTTCAACTTTTCCTTTGTTGCCAGCATCTTTTATTCCAACCACTAAGTCTAACTTACTTAACTGAATAATACTCTTCTCTGATAAATCAAATCCAGTTCTTTTTGGATTGTTATATAAAATAGTAGGCTTATTACTAAGGTTTATAATTGTTTTAGTGTAAACTAATGCTTCTTCTTGTGTCGGTATAACATACGGTGGATAGCCAAGCATAATACCTGATATTTTTGTGTGTCGAATCTTATCAGCTAATTCCTCTGCCTGTTTCTGTCTAATTGAAGCCACACCAAAGATAATTTCCATATTACTAATGAGTTCTTCTTCCAGTTCTAAACCGTTTATTATTTCAATTTTCTCTTGAAGGCTTAAACTATGCTGTTCTCCAGTACTTCCAGAGACAAGAACAGATTTTACTCCTTGTTTATATAAGTCTCTTATATGACTTATTGTCCCTTGAATATTTAAAGATTCATCTTCAAAAAAAGCTGTTGGCACAGCAATATGAACTTTTTCTGTTAGCATTATGTTATCCCCTTTACACTTTTAACCTATTTAAATTTAAACTAAGGTCATCCCTTTGGCGCAATAGAAGTACGACAACGATAACCCTTTAATTGAATCAAATATCATCTTCTATTTTTAGCTTCAAATAACGAAGTTGAAACATTATCTGTTCATATACATACTTTCCTAATCTACCTTTAATTTTAAATTGGTGTTTACTCTGGATGAGTTTATATATCTTTTTTCAGCATGTATATATCCATCCTCATCCCAATCACTTGGGATAAGATAGTATTCTCCCGTTCCTCCCTCAACAATAGACACTTTTCCTGTTTCTATGTTATATATACCTAAATCAACCGTACCATATAACTCTGTTGCAATCATCGGTTCAAATTCAGTATTTTCAATTCCGATACCTACTCTTCTCGAATCAGGTGACCAAATTAGGGAAATTACATATGGAATTGTATCTATCATCTTTTGTTTTTCAACCGAGTAAACATAACCTTTTTTCTTTATACCCGAATCAACAGTTTCTGTTATAAAATATTTGCTATTCGGTGACCAAAAATAATATTCACCAGGATGTTCCTCCAATCCAGTAACCTCATTAAATCTTGTGGGTTTTGTATCGCCAACTTTCCATAAATACATTACTGGATTAGAACCCTTTTCTAAATAAGTAAATGCCACCATCTGTTTATTTGGAGACCAAGCCCACCAATCACTTAACGCTCGCTTATTTTCTTGTAACAATATTTGAATAGCATTTCTTGTGCTGTTTTCTTCGATCAACTGTAGAGCATCTGAATCTTGCTTTGCTACTATTTCATCCTTAGAATTTTTTTCGTTATAGATTGCTAATACAAATAAAAACAAACATCCGATACCAATAATTGAATAATACACTTTTCTCTTTGACATATAGAAACCCCTATTTCTTTTTTTACAAAGGATATATATACATACTCAATACCAATCTTTCAATGTGCAGCAAATGTATCCGCTTATGATTTACTTACTCCACTAACCTGTTGTGTTAGTTAAAAAAGTTGCATTCGCCTTATAATAAAAGTAAAGCACCCTACGTTGAAGAATATATTTAGTAATTATTTTTTTCATTATCTACTGAAAAAGCTGTAATATCTGGTTTTTCATCAATAATACCTTGTTGTTGCTTTATAAGATAATGGATTATAGAGATTAAATAACAAAGCAATAATATGATGACCATTCCTATAGATAAAATGATTGGTTCTAAATTACTTCCACCATCAACAGAAAAAAAATTGCTTAAAATCGTAAATAGAATAAAGCTACCTATAAAACTTCCTAAAAATATTCCAACAGATACTCTCACCTAATCCCTCCAATGATAATTTGAATTCTTTTTGAATTAGCCTGCGCCGTTAATTTAAGTACAGCTGTTCACGTATTAAATTTAACATAATATTCCAATCATCCTTACTCTTTATCATTTTCTATACAATAAGCTCAAGTGCTCCTTATTACGCATTAGCACCTGTTGATGCAATAAGAAAAACCGTACCTGTTGATTTATTCACTATTCTTGTCTTTATCCGTTAGTAACTTATCTACTTTTTCTTCTATCTTACTTAGTCGTTTATTTTTTTTGTTAAACATAACAATCAATGAAGTGATTCCCACAACTAGAGCAATTAGAAGTAATAGAGAAACTAATTGAAAGATAACACTGCCTAAATGTATTCCACCTACTACTGATAATAAAAACAAAATTAATTCCTCCTATCCTTTATAGTTAAGGAATTGCCAACTCTTCCACTTTACTGCCGCAATAAATTTAAGTACATCTATCGTGGACCCTTAAATAATATATAAACGCTCCGAATGCACCTAAAACTAGAAAAATATTAAACTAAGTATAAATGATCTATTGTTCTATACTGCACCCCAAAACTAATTTTTTAAAAAAATTCACATTTACCATCACGTCTTAATTGTTACTTTTATTCCACTAAAGTGCTTCGTTTATAATGTGGTTGCATTTACCTTATATAAGTAAAGCACCCGTTTTGTTGAAGATACCTTATTCTGTTGGGCTAATTGATAAGTAATTTGTTGAACAAATCAAAAGAACTTTTATGCCATCTTTCTTATACACTGTTGCAGCACCTTCACGCCATTCGATATCCCATCCTTCCTTTTCCAACTCTATCTGGTATCTTTTAGGGATACCATTTTCTTCGGAAGCTTTCGACCAATTATATACAATAATATTTTCTTCCTCTTTAGTCACTTCAGCATCTTTGGGAATAGGAAATCCACCAAATTTCTGTACTTGAACAAATGAAATGTAAGTAACAATGAAATACCCAGCTATAATAACGATGATGATTCCAAGCAATGCAATTACTCCCTTTTTATCCATATCTCCCCTCACCTTCTCAATTAATTTAAATTTGCTTAATGCTTCTAGACCAAATACTAAGGTTATCTCGTAACGATCCTTACCTTTTTTATTCAACAATCCTGCGCAGTGTAAGTACATTCACTCATAATCTTAATTTAATTTTACCATAAATAACCAAAACACCTTGCAAAGGATAGAATCAAATCTTAATTATTGATTACTGAAATTGTGTATGAATTTACAGTAAAAATTGCAGGCGTACACCAGTTAACGTAAATTAGGGCATTTAATATCACAAAAAAAATGACTACCAAATTGATATACAATTTGGTAGTCATTTTTTTTGTGTTTGCGATAGGTAAAGGAACCCGTTAGCAATAGTCAATCCTTGTTAAATCTAACAACAATCCTCTATGCCTTCGAGAACAAGACCTTTTTCTCCATTTGATTCTTTAACATTTAATATAACGCCTTCTGTTTGATCCTTAATGATAGGATCAATTGCGACATTGATGCCATTTATCTCTTTTAATTCGTCATCTGCGTGTGGCTCATCCAGAGCCAATCCTAATTTTGGACTTCCTCAGCCCATACCCGCGAAGTAAATGCGTAACGTGCGTATTTCTTGTTCGTTCATGACATCTATTAAAAGGCTTTTAGCTTGTTCACTAATATTCATGGTTTAGTCACCTCTTTCATACTAATTGTACAATAGTTACCCAATTCTATAACAGCGAAATGCCTTTCGACTTCTCTTCTTTTTTGTCTAAATCCATTTTTGGAATTCCGGTCCATTGTTCTAGCTCATCATTTGTAGGATAGTCACCAAGCTTTTTGACTTCTTTATTAACAAGGACAACCGGTAAAACGTCAATCCCTTTTTCCTCTAAAAGCTGTTGCACTTTTATTTCATTAACAAAAAATTGTGCGTCGTTCGCTAGGTTATAACGTTTAATATCAATACCTCTTTTTTCAAGTAGAAAAATAGCTGTTGCGATCCGGGTTAGTTCAGGATCTACACTAGGACCACATACTCCAGTTGCACAACAAAGCGCCGGATCAAAGATTTCAATTGTTGCCATGGTTAACACCTTCCTTTTAGAAAAGAGAACTCTAACTATTCTCCCATTTATTCACCGGTCTTTGCAAATCTTTCAATTCGTTCTCCGATTTGATCGCGAACTTGCTGGAAAACAGCCCATTTATCTTCCTCTGAACCCTCAGCTTTTGCAGGATCATCAAAGCCCCAGTGAACGCGTTCCTTATTTGGTGGTGTTGCCGGACACACATCATTGGCATGACCACATAACGTTACTACTAAATCCGCTTTTTGAAGAAGTTCTTGGTCAATTGTATCAGAAGTTTGATCCGAGATGTCAATGTCTACCTCATTCATTGCTTTAATTGCCTTTGGATTAACACCATGTGCTTCAATTCCAGCTGAATACACATCATACTTATCACTTAAGTGCTTCTTTCCCCATGCCTCAGCCATTTGACTTCGGCAAGAATTACCTGTACATAAAAAGTAAATAATTGGTTTTGTCATTAGTAAAACTCCTTCATATATAGTTTTTCATATTATTGTTTTTTTAGTTATCCTTTACTGTATTGTCCTTCTGGAAACCAATGTCTCGTATTATTAGCGATGCGCACTAAAAATAACATCAATGGAACTTCAACAAGAACACCTACAACAGTAACTAGTGTTGCTCCTGAATTTAATCCGAATAATGCAATCGCAACTGCGACGGCTAACTCAAAGAAATTGCTTGTTCCTATCATTGCTGCAGGTGCGGCAACACTGTGCTCGATTTTCCATACCTTAGCCCATAAATAAGCAATAACAAAAATAAATAAGGTCTGGATTATCAACGGGACAGCTATTAATCCAATATGAATTGGGTTACTTAGGATGACATCACCTTGGAATGAAAAGATGGTGATTAAGGTTAGCAATAAACCTACAATCGTAAATTTGCTTGCATTTTTAAGGTAGACAGTTTCAAACCATTCAAGCCCTTTACGCTTAACAAGGACAATCCGTGAAAGATATCCCGCCAAAAGTGGGATGACGATAAATAGGACAATGGAAAGAAAAATAGTATCAAACGGAATGATAAAATCATTAATTCTTAATAAGAACATGACAATCGGAGCATAAGCAAAAATTAGTATTAGATCATTGACTGATACTTGGACCAACGTATAACCTGCATTCCCTTTTGTTAAAAGGCTCCAAACAAACACCATTGCTGTACATGGTGCGGCACCCAGTAAAACTGCACCCGCGATATATTGTGCTGCCAGGTCTGCTGGAATAAACGGTTCAAATAATATCTTGAAAAATAACCAGGCGAAGAAATACATGGTGAACGGTTTTATCAACCAGTTAACAACAAGGGTGATCACTAAACCCTTAGGTTTTTTTCCTGCATTGACAATACTTGAAAAATCGACTTGTGCCATCATCGGATAAATCATTAACCAGATAAGGATCGCTACCGGCACAGATACTTGGGCATATTCAAATCGACTTAATGTTTCTGGAACTTGCGGCAAGAACTGTCCAACGGCAATACCTACTACAATACAAAGGATTACCCATACAGATAAATATCGTTCAAAAAAACCAATTCCTTTTTCTTTTTCTAGGTATTCATTACTCATAAAAATTAGTACCCCCAAGCACTTCTATTTTCTTTAATTACAACAAACTCTTAGTCCTTTAATTTCAAGATCTTTAATTTTCTCTCGCTGTTCAGGAAAATGAATCATGATACTCTTAACTAACGAAAAAATTTCAGATTCAGTATTAACACGACAAAAAATCCATTGTCCCTGTCTTCGTTCTTTAACAATTTCAGCAGCCTTTAATTTTTTGACATGCTGACTAATCGAAGGCTGACTCATTTCCAGTATTTCAACGAGCTCACAGACACAACATTCATCATGCATTAATAGAGACACGATACTTAATCTCGTTTTATCTCCTAAAAGCTTTAATACTATTGACCCCTTTTCAACATCAATTGTATTTATCGTTGTCATATGACACCCTCCCTGAATAGCTTATCCGAACTTTTTTAATTCAGCTATACCGATAATATCCTCGATTTGCCACGGAACAACAACTGTCTTTGTTGCTAAATCACTGGAAACTTTTTCAATCCATTTCTGTTCAGACGAAGCTCTCCCCTTTAATACCGGGTCGAACGTATTGGTTGCTTGGAAGCTTTGATTAATGATCCACCAAGCAGGTTCAATTCCTGCACGACGGAGGTCATCCTGCAATCGGCTTGCTTCGTACACAGGTGTTGCTTCCGGTAGCGTAACTAAGGCAACATGCGTTTGTTTAGGGTCTCGTAATCGAGGTATTAATTTTTGGACCGATTCTGGCATTTCCCCTGTAGTTCTCTCTACTTCTCGGTGATACGTTTGAGCTGCGTCTAATAGCAAAAGTGTGTGTCCTGTTGGAGCTGTATCAATAACAACAAACGAATCTTTTGATTGTTCAACCACTTCTGCAAATGCACGAAAGACAGCAATTTCTTCTGTGCATGGGGACTCCAGGTCTTCCTTAACATACGCAATTTCCTCTTCAGATAAACTGTTATCTAATCCCGCTAGCACTTGCTTCCGATAAGCATCGACTACTTCTATCGGATCTATTTTGCTTATCGTTAAATTCTCTGAAACAGTTTCTTGGCTGAGGACATGCGATAGATGGGCTGCCGGATCTGTTGTTGTTAACAGTACACGATGTCCTTTTTCGGCTAGCCCGACCGCAACAGCTGCTGCCATCGTAGTTTTACCAACTCCACCCTTTCCCATTGTCATAAACACACCTTGTTTTCTTGGACTAAGATCATCAACGATTTGTTTAATAGAAGAAAGACGATCCACCGCTTTTGCTTCAGTTAGTTCAGGATGCGTCATTATGCCTTCTTGAAAAAACTCTCTCAAGGCACTTAATCCCGTTAAATTGTAAGGAACAAGTGGTAAAAAGTAGTTGTTCATCGATGAAAATAGTGCTGGCAGCTTATCTAGTGCCTGTTGTTGCTTTTCCTCTAACTTGATCGCTATAGGATCATCGGATTGACGTTTAAATAGGCCGTTAACTATTATTGCTTGATTAGTTATGCCAATCTGTTCAAGTTCGGACGACGCTCGCGCTGCTTCTTCCAATGAAGAACGATCAGGTCTGGCAACAAGTACAAGCTGTGTTTCTTCTCCATTTGCTAAAGCTTTCATCGTTTGTTCGTAAAGATCTTTTTTCTCTTCTAAACCAGCAAGTGGTCCTAAGCAGGATGCGCCATGCGTACTATTGTCTAAAAATTGATTCCATGCAGTTGGCAACTGTAATAAACGTAATGTATGACCTGTTGGCGCCGTATCGAAAATAATATGATCAAAATCTTTCGTCGATTGCTCATTGGCTAATAGATGCGTAAATTCATCGAAAGCAGCAATTTCAACCGTACACGCACCTGATAACTGCTCCTCCATACTAGCAATTGCAGCATCAGGAAGCTTCCCACGATATGGTCCAACCAATTTTTCACGATAAGCTCGGGCTGCCTCTTCAGGGTCTAAGTTAGCAGCATAAAGATTTGGAATTTCTGCAATCATTGTTGGTTTATTTTGAAGTTCAACCTCAAAAACATCTTGTAAATTCGAAGCAGGATCGGTACTTACAATTAGTACCTTTTTCCCTTGATCAGCTAGAGCAATAGCAGTAGCACAAGCTGTAGAGGTTTTTCCTACTCCACCTTTACCTGTAAAAAATAAATACCTAGTGTTTGAAATAGCTTCTGGACGTAAACGTTCCATTAAATATCTCCTCATCTATTTGAATTGCCTAATTGATTAAATTTATGACTTCATTATATAAGTGATCAATTATATAAGCAAGCACTTATATATATAAATTAAGCTGGTTCTTTTAAATTTATCATCTACTAGAAAACCAAAACAAATCCATTACTTTTTTTCTATGTGTGAACTATAGGGAATATTGAAGGATTCACAGAATTTTTATCGAATATACTTATTGGAGTAATTACGCTTTCAAAACTTTTTGATAATTGGGTTTTCATTATATAAAGCTGTTTTCTAAAAGATTGTTTTTGACAGAATATCTATAAACTGCGAAGTAACTATCTGACTTCCTTACGGTCTTTATGGGAATAGTGCTATCTCACCGCTGCAGAAAAACACTCCCTTTCCATGGGGAACGCCTCAGCCTCCTCGCTCGTAAAGAACACTCACTGCGGGGTCTTCAGACTGTTCCTTTCCCATAGGAGTGTCGCATTTTTCCGAAGCTTAAGGTAGCTTTCTGTTCAAATGAGATGAACTCCAACAACGTTTATTTCATGAAACATTTCTACTTATTAATTAGAAATTTCATAACGTTCAAGTTTGTACTGTATTAGGAGTTTCGTTTATTTCCCCAGCTATTATTCTGTTGTGTTTGATAAATACAATAACCATACAACTGCTATTTAATTATTTGATAGTGATTGGAGCGAAGGGCAGTCGACTCCAGCGGGAAAAGCGACGGCTGAAAATCCCGGAGGAAGTGGTTTTCTTCCGAGGAAGTTGAAGCGTTGCCCGCGGAAAGCGACTGCCTGAAGCGGAAATCCATATAGCAGTTATTTAGCATTTTTCATCAACTGCGAAGATTAATAACAACAAAGCTTACGAAATGAGCCTTATATAAACATTAAATTACTTTTGTACTATTAGGGGGAACAGGTA
Source organism: Aquibacillus halophilus (assembly GCF_009649745.1). GTDB lineage: Bacteria > Bacillota > Bacilli > Bacillales > Amphibacillaceae > Aquibacillus > Aquibacillus halophilus. The sequence continues at coordinate 70,271 of NZ_WJNG01000010.1, forward strand.
TGGATTACGATGTAATTGTTGTTGGATCTGGACTTGCAGGACTAGTTGCAACAGTTGAACTAGCAGATAAAGGAAAAAAAGTACTGTTACTTGATCAGGAGCCAGAAGCGTCTCTTGGAGGTCAAGCATGGTGGTCATTTGGTGGCCTTTTTCTAGTCAATTCGCCAGAGCAAAGACGGATGGGGATAAAGGATTCCCGTGAACTTGCATGGCAAGACTGGATGGGGACTGCTGGATACGACCGAGAAGATGATGAAGATTATTGGGGCAAAAAATGGGCAAAAGCGTATATAGAATTTGCTACAAATGAGAAACGAAAATGGCTACATGAACAGGGGATACGTTTTTTTCCAATTGTTGGTTGGGCTGAACGCGGTGGATATCTTGCAGAGGGGCATGGTAACTCTGTTCCTAGGTTTCATATCGTATGGGGAACAGGTCCTGGTATTGTTGCTCCGTTTGAGGAAAGAATGCGTGAAGCTATTAAAAAAGGATTAGTGGATTATCGGCCTCGTCATCGGGTTGATGAACTAATTTCAACTGGTGGATCGATCACTGGTGTCAAAGGGGGAGTGCTTGAGCAAAGTTCTGCTGCTCGTGGTGAAGCAAGTTCCCGAAATAAAATTGGTGAGTTCGAGTTCCAGTCACAGGCCGTGATGGTAACTAGTGGCGGTATCGGTGCAAATCACGAACTAATCAGAGAACATTGGCCAGCTCGATTAGGTTCCCCCCCAAAAAATATGATTTCCGGTGTTCCAGAGCATGTTGACGGGCGGATGCTTACCATTACAGAAGATGCTGGAGGCCGAATTGTAAATAGAGATCGGATGTGGCATTACACCGAAGGAATTAAAAACTGGAATCCTGTTTGGGCCAACCATGGAATTCGAATCCTTCCAGGCCCCTCATCCCTTTGGTTAGATGCACGAGGGCAAAGACTTCCGGCTCCTAATTTTCCTGGCTTTGACACATTAGGAACGTTAGAAACTATTCAGGCAACTGGCTTTGACTATTCCTGGTTCATTCTCACTCAGAAGATTATTGAGCGTGAATTTGCATTATCAGGCTCCGAGCAGAATCCCGATTTAACTGGTAAGAGTATTAAGAAAGTTTTATCTCGTGTACTTCCGGGTCCGACTAGTCCAGTGCAGGCGTTTATGGATAAAGGGGAAGATTTTGTAGTTGCCAAAACATTACCTGAGCTTGTAGACGGTATGAATAATTTAACTGATGAAAAATTACTTAACTTAGCTGATATTGAACGACAAGTTCAAGCCCGGGATCGAGAAATGGATAATAAGTTCACTAAAGATTTACAAATTACAGCACTACGTGGTGCACGTAACTACCTAGGTGATAAATTAATAAGAGTTGCAAAGCCACATAAACTTTTGGATTCCAAGAGTGGACCACTTATTGCAGTTCGGTTGCATATTGTCAGCCGTAAAACTTTAGGTGGACTTCAAACCGATTTGTCGGGACGAGTGCTTGATCAATCAGGTAAACCAGTCCCAGGTCTTTACGCAGCGGGGGAAGTTGCCGGTTTTGGTGGCGGTGGAATTCATGGTTATCGCGCTCTAGAAGGTACATTCCTTGGAGGATGTCTCTTCTCAGGCCGTCAAGCTGCTCGTGGATTGGCAAAAGATTTAGGCTAATTCATAGGTAATTCATAGGGACGGTTCTTTTGAGTCCAAAAAAGTACAAAAGAACCGTCCCTATTTATCCATTTATCCAATTTCATTGTTTTTTTAAGTTCTTTCAAAACATAATTTTCTCTTTCTATCCATTTATTTTTACTGTTTTGGATTAACATTTTTTCATTTTGATGTATGGCATCATCCAAGGAGACCCATTTAGGAGTAAATTCTTGCTCCAACTCATAATTATCTAATTTCTGATTAACTCTTTGTTCACTAGCAAGTTCACAAAAATAGTAGTAGGAAGTCATTTGGAATAAAGCGTTACTATCATATGCGTCTATTTTTCTTTCAATAACAGAACCTATCTTGTCTTTAACTATGATGTTTATGTAACCAGTTTCTTCCCCCACTTCACGTATAAGCCCACCTGAGTCGCTCTCACCTTCTTCTATGCCACCTCCAGGAAGTTTATAATCTCCCTTATTTGATTGTACTAATAGAACTTTATTATTTTGTGTAATTACTGCTCTTACCGCTTTTCTGTGGTTCACGATTTTCCCACTTATTTGCATGTTTTTTTCTTCAAATAATGTATTAAATAACACATTCGCACCTCACATCTGAACTTTGATTAAAAATTACTGTGGAATTAACTTTTAAAAGAAATTTCTTTTAACAACTGTAACAACAGCTATGTTTAACAAAATTCCTAAGAAAAAAGCTACACCGTAATAAGTCCAGCCAAAAATCATACTAATACCGTCACTCGCTTGAAAAAACCACCATATGCAACCCATACCGAACAAAAGAAAGCTAAGTCCGACTGATTGCCAATATGTTCTCCTAGCGTTATTGGTTTTTCTAAACATAAAAACAATAAATAAAATTGAAACCAAGAATGATATTCCCATAAACCCGAAATAAAGAAAGCCTTCAAGTTCTCTAGACAAAAACATGCACTCCTTTAGTAAAATTATCGAAAATCAAACTAAATCATTAGATTAATTTTAACATAAAATTCCAATTTGACTATTTTATAAAACAAAAAAAGATCGCCGCGATTGGCGATCTTATAATACTGATAGGGAAGGTTCTCATGACTCAAAAAAGTACATGAGAACCTTCCCTATCTTTCCACGTTTCCTAGGTTTCCACGCTAGGTAATGTTACGCAAAATGTCGTTCCCTTATCCACTTCACTTGATACGGATATTACGCCATTATGACTCTTAACGATTTTATGAGTGATCATCAGTCCTAGTCCTGTTCCTTTATCTTTAGTTGTGAAAAAGGATTGTCCAAGTTTTTGAAGCTTATCTTCTGGAATACCACAGCCTGTGTCACTAACTAGTACACTTACTTCCTGCTGTTCTTGTTTGATAATAATTTTTATATCCCCATAATTTGGAGTTGCTTCAATAGCGTTTTTAACAATGTTTATAAAGACCTGTTTAAGTTGTGTTTTATTTGCATTTACAGTCGCATCTTCTTCGTCCGTTGACAAGCTGATAGTAACATCCTTTTTTGATGCTTCGTTATTGAGTAAAAATACTACATCTTTAACAATTTTAATTATATCTTCCTCTTTAAGATCTTGTTGACTAGGTTTTGAAAAGAGCAAAAGCTCATTCGCAATACTTTCAATGTTTTCAATTTCAGATTTAATAATAGCTATGTAATCGTTTATTTTGATAGTTCCAGATTGCATAAGATGTAAAAATCCTTTAATTGATGTCAAAGGATTTCTTATTTCATGTACAATTCCTGCAGCCATTTCACCAATTAAACTTAATTTTTCAGATTGTATCATCGAATTCAGCGCAATCTTATGTTCAGTGATATCTCGTATAGTTACTTGGGCCAGCGTCTTCCCATTAAAACGGTGAGGAGCTGTTGTTACCTCTACATCAATTATTTCACCATCAAATCTTGTTACCTTTTGTTCTATAGTCCCGACAACTCTATTATCTTCTACTACTCTTCTTAACCTTTCCTTACTTATCTCATAATAGTCAGAATGAAGATATTTAAGTACATTTTGACCTATTACCTCACTCAGATCTGAAATAGCAAATAACTCCATACTAGTTTTGTTCACATAAATTATCTCTTCACCATCAATAAGCATTATTGCGTTCATTGAGTGCTCAACTAATTGATGAAAATCTATACTAACTCCATTTACCTCAGTGATCATATAAGGCCCTCTCCTCTTTCATGAGTCAAAAAAACATTTTCAATAATAAAGTATGGTATTTGCACCATATTTTTCAGTTTGAAATTATAGAATTCTCATAGGTGAGGAAACAAATAGTAAAATTTATCAAAAAAGAAAACTGGGGTATTCTACTATTGAAGCACAATAGGTATTTATATAGAGTTTAGTTGAATTAACATCATTTTTTTCAGTAAAGAGACATTAAATAATAATGGCATTATAATGTTTTTCCAATTATAGCGTCTAAAGTTCACTTTACATAATTAGCAAACTATTATCAAGTATAAATGGTAAATATTAACTATAATTTACAAAAACTTAATATATCTAACTTCTTATATAGTTAAATACTACTATAAGATATTGGACTTAGCCTTTATCCGCTATATTTTGCTAACAATACAAGTTATTCTAATATCGTATTCTGCAGGATTCCATGAACTACCATTGTAGCAATAACTGATCCTAGTAGTATAACAACTGATAATCCCCATTGTTTTGCTTTTTCACTAGAAATTATAAAGGAATTGAAGAAACCAAAGACTACTAAAACGACGGTAACTGCTCCAATTGGATATGTCCAAATTATCCCACCATCGTCACCCCAAGCTCGAAGAATCCCCCATAAATACGCTAAGAAAGCACTTATTCCAATAAGTATATTACCAATTATCCAAATAGTTTTTTTCTGTTTAGTCATCATCATCACCTCATACAATTAGTTACATAATAACGATAAAACGGGGCTACTTAATCCTTTCCTCTATATAAGAAAAATAAACCACTATCTTAAAATCAACACCAAGTCAAAAAAGCCGTCGCAGACATACGACAGCTTAAATCAATCTAACTGATAGGGACGGTTCTCATGACTCCAAAAAGTACATGAGAACCGTCCCTAACTTTCTTATTTATTATTCTAGAGTAAAAGAAGCTAGGGCAGCCCTACCATTTCCTGTATATGTAATATATAATGCCTGAATACCATCTGGGATAGCTATGTCAGAGGAGTATTCAGTCCATACATTTGTAAATTCAACAGGTATCTTCCCAAGGGTTTCACCATTCCATGATGTTTTCACTTCAAATGCACCGTTACAATATCCTCTTACCTTGATTTTGACCTTTGTTATTCCCTTACAGTCAAAATATTTAAACCCAGCTGTTGCAGAATCTGTCATATTGGCAATAAATCCTATTTCTTCATCCCCATCTTTTCCATCCTGGGTTATTTTCGGGAATTGGCTGTCCATCCATAGATCACCGGTATACATCGCTTCATCTCGGCAAAACAGATTACATGCTAGATAAGCTGGATACTCTCCCCGTCCGGCAAGTGGACCTCCATTAGAACCACAGGATGTCATCTCTACCTGTGGAATCGAACCATCCCCTAGAAATTCAATTGGCTCGATGCACCCTTGCCGACTGAAATTCGACCCATTCGTGTGTCTATGATAAAAAATATACCAGGTATCATTGATATCAACGATACCGCCATGATTATTTCCTCCATAATACATAGGTTTGTCGGCCGGCTTATAAGAGTCGATATGAAGGTCATTATTGCTCACAATAACTCCTCCATAGACAAAATCTTTCGTTGGATGTTTGCTGGTAGCGTAACACAGTTCATGCATGACAATGGAGGAATAGACCAAATAGTACGTATCCCCCTTCTTTCTCATCGAAGGTGCTTCGAAGAATTCATGTCCCTCAAAACTACTTCCTGCACTATAAGGTTCACTCGGTGCTACGAATACCGGTTCTTCCAAAATGGTTAGCATATCCGGCCCAAGTACCGTTGCCATAGCACCACTTCTTGATTTATCACCAACTGCACAAAATCCAGTATATAGATAATTTTTATCTCCTTCGGTCAGCACACTCGGATCAAATTGGGGTTCATCTCCATCTCTCTCCCCTAGACGACCGCCTTCTGCATCATGGACATATCCATAAAATTCATACGTTCCTGCCGGCGTATCAGAAACGGCCACTGATACAATAGAAATTTTATCTAGTACATAGTACAAATAATACCTTCCATCCGGGCCAACTGTGACATCAGGTGCATAGAGGCACATAGTTTCGGCTTGGTTCAATGGATCATCTGTTTTTTTGTAGATGATACCTTCATACCGCCAGTCAGCCAAGTCATTCACCGGAGCAGACCAGCATACATAATCATTTAAACAATAGGCATGTCCGTTAAACCGGTCATGTGAACCATAAACATAGACTCTATCATTAAAAACATACGGTTCACCATCGGGAATGTATTCCCATGAAGGAAGATATGGATTAAATCCTTGTTTTTTCATTGTCAGCACCACCATATTTAGATTCATGGGGACGGTTCTTTTGTTTCCGCCCGTCGTTAGTTTAGAAATAATAAGTTAACTGGTCTTTTTAAAAGGGCTATAGCTAACTGTCGATAAACAACCCCTATTCCAATCAAAGTAACTAATAAAGGATTAGCAAAAACCAGTATGATACCGCCATTGCTATTCGTCTATTCTGATTCTTTTGTCTTAGTGATAGAAATCCCCATCCAATCACAACAACACTCCAGAGGTAAAAGGAATTGATAACAAATGACATAATTCCCACTAGCAATGAAATAATGCTTACCCATTTTTCGGACTGTTTACTCGATTGATAGTTTCACTCATGATTGCACGTCCAATAATTTATGTGCGGTAGTAAACAAATTAAAGGAAGCAAAAGAACCGTCCCTATGATTTTATCCCCAAACTTTTATACGATTTTTTCCTGCTTGTAGCTGACTGATTGGTCCCAGGTTACTTTTGTCTGATCTTTTTTCTCCTAGGTAATCTGTATCTACGGTTACTTCGCTTCCATCCGGGTTTTCAAATTCTGCATCAACAATTCGAACTCGTTTCAATGATTGCGTTGTTTGAATTTCCCCAAGTAAATTCTCAAACTCTTTTGGAAGCTCAACAGAAAGATACACGTCGTTGCCATCTTCAATAATCTCTAAATTCGGATTAAAATCTGCTGCTACAACATTTTCCTTCTCTCTATCAAATGAATTTGCCCCATTCAAATAAGCATTATGGTTAATATAAACAGGCTGTTCTATTTCATTGAATGCTTCATGATCACCCTCATCCTTATGGACGGTCTCAATGTATTCCTCAAGTGATGTCGTGTACCCATTAAAATGGTCAGTACCAACACCTTCTAGATGGTCATCACCAATGAAAATGTTATTGTAAAAGCGATCATCACCAGCATATACGACGGCAAATCCTGCGATCTCCGTGCTATGAGGGATATGGTATGGTGTGGCACGATCAAGCATTTTTCGATGAACCATTTTTCCGCGAATCAAATTGTTTACGTATGCTCCACCTTGCGCATGGTTATCTAGTGCATAGTCTGCAGTTAAAATATTGTGATCGATCAGGTAAGGCCCACTACTAACCTCCACAAATAAATCACGGTTATTACGATAAAACAGGTTACTACTCACTCTTGTTCCTTGTGTCTGCCAATCTAACCATGTTCCGAGTGAACAATCGTGAATACGATTATGGTGTATTTGCACATCAATCGCTGCATGTAGCTTGATACCTGCAATCTCATGTCCGTAAAACTCACGCTTTAAGGCAATGTTGTAAATGTGATTGTTATAGATTTCGCTAAATATACAGCCTAGATGACCGACGATGCCGTTTTGACCACAATCATAGATGGTATTGTTTCGGATAATATGGGAACCAATCTTTTCTTTACTCCAACCAGCTTGCTTGGCAAGAAAGACAGATTCTAACTGATATTGATAACCAGGTTTGTCTTTGCGTTTCGTACGAAAGTTGTCTCCTGTCGAAACTTCTTTCCCAATGCTAATTGCACTACATTTGGAATCATGGATGATATTGTCTTCAATGATCCATCCTTTACTCCAATGAGCACCAATTAATCCTGGCTGATCAGCTGTCGGTGGTGTCCAAGGCGTAGCCGCTTGTGCCATCTCGAAGCCTTTTACCGTAATATAATTCATGCCTGTTTGTTCTGGATAAAAGCAGCATTTTCTTACGTTTATCTCAACTAACTCTTCATTCGGGTTAGCATCATGAAAATTAGCAAAAATGGTGGTCTGATTTTCGTCTACTTCTGCAAACCAAGTATATTTCATTTGCTCTGGATCGTGAGCAGGTACGATTGTCTTTGTCCAGCGATCCAATACTTCCGTTTCTATTTTAGGATTTTTTAACTGTTCAAAGTTTTCCGCTTCATAGAAAGACTTCCCATTCAAATACACATCGCCTAGATGTCTACCTGGATTATAGACGACCCAGTCTCCAAAGATTTCTTCTGTATAGGGATTATAATCACCGAAAAATGAATTAGCTAAAACAGTTTTCCAAACGGTTCCTTCGACTTGCTCCCAGTCCTGAATCTGCTCAGAGCCTTTAATGACAACTTTCTCGCCTTCTGCTGCTTGATAGGTAATCCTTCTCGTCTCACTTAATCCTGCATTCTGCGGTTTCACCCATTCCCGGTATTCACCCTCATGGACAACAATCGTATCTCCAGCTACAGCAACACCAGCTGCCTGATTGATCGTTAAGAATGGATTCTGTTTCGTTCCCTCTCCTATATCCGAACCATTTTTTGCTACATGAAATTCAAAAGCCATTTTTACTTCCTCCTTGATCACAAATCTATCTTCATTATAGTAAGTTAAAAGACTATATTTCTACTCGAAAAATAGTATAATTTAAGACAATATTAGTGTTTTATCATAGGAGGAGAAGTGTATGGTATTTTTTGAGCATCACGGAGTCGAAGAAAAAGAATCCTTTCACTATTTCACACTAGTTCATTCAAGCTTCCCCCTACACTTTCACCGAGCGTATGAACTGATCATCGTCAATGAAGGGGAATTAGAAGTAACGATTGATCAAAAAGAGTATGTGTTAAAAGAAAATGATTTGGCATTTATTTTTCATAACCAAATGCATGAATTTAAAACAATCGATCATTCCAAAATTACCATTGTCCTCTTTTCCCCTGAATTAATTGGACATTTTTTTATGAATTATCAGGGCTATGTCCCAGGAAATAATGTGTTACATCTAAGTCATGCTCCTAACCTACATGCACTAGATTCCATTTATAGCCAAAAAAGTTTCTTGTACGATATTTGCAGTATGTTGGTTGATCAGACCGCTTTTCTTCCTGTTGAACACTCTACCAAAACCAAGGTGTTGCATAAGATTCTCCTTTTTGTCGATAGAAATTATTACGATGACTGCACATTAAAAGCTGTCGCCAAAAGCTTACAATATGATTATCCGTATTTGTCCAAGCTGTTTGTACAAATGACGAACATGACCTTCACCGAATACCTGAATCATTATCGAATTTCACAGGCATGTTATCAATTAAAAAATAGTCAGCGGTCAATTGGTGAGATAGCTATAAACTGCGGGTATACCAATTTACGATCGTTCAATCGTAATTTCAAAAAAATTACAAATTACTCACCAAATAGGTATAGAGCGTTGTCGGATGCTTAAGAGTTGTGAGATTCCCCTAGTAAATTTTCAGTTTATACATGCACCTAACAGTAAAAAGCCTGCTATTTTTGCATCATTTGCAAAAATAGCAGGCTTCTTTTTATGCTTCGTTATCTGCTTTCACTTGTTCAAAGGCTTGCACAAACGCTTCCGCTGGTTGAGCACCGTTAAGAGAATACTTTTTATTAATAAGAAAAAACGGTACACCAGTAATCCGTAGTTCCTTAGCTTGTTGTTCATCTGCCCGTACTTCATCCGTCATCTCACCGTTCGCCAGCATGTTAACTACTGCTTCACGATCCAATCCAACTTCCACCGCTAATTCTGTTAATGTGCCATGGTCACCAATATGCTCGGACTCTGTAAAGTAAGCATGTAAAATTCTTTCGGTCATTTCTTTCATCAGACTGTATTTTTTTGCAAAAGTAGCCAAGCGATGCGCGTCAAATGTATTGGTTAAGATAAGCGAATCTAATTGGAAATCCAAACCAACCTCTTCGGCCATGTTAATGACGTTCTTGGAATTTGCTTTCGCTTGCTCGAGGCTCATTCCATATTTGTTGGCTAGCATTTCGTACATGTTTTCATTTATATCCCGTTTCGCTGTTGGATCCAATTCGAAACTTCGATAAGTAACCTCAACTGGGTAATCAACCATTTTAATAGCGTCCTCCAGACGCTTTTTGCCAATATAGCAAAATGGTCAAGCAAAGTCAGTCCACATTTCAATATGCATAATAATCCCTCCATTTTCTTCTATGATTTAAGTGTACCAAAAATCGTTATATTTTAATCTTGAAATGCTTGAGCTTAAAAAAAAGTACCAATTAATGATTAGTTAGTTTGCTGGATGAACAAAGTTTGGTAGAATTGGATTAGCAACAAGAAAGCGTTTTCTTTAATGTAGCTTGAAAATCGATTATGAAAGTGGAGGGTACATAATGGGACAGACCAATGAGTACGCGCACCGTAAGGCCAATAAAACCATTAAACTTGTAGATGCATCAGGTAATCCTGTAGCAGGAAAGGAAGTGGGACTAAAACAAACAAACCATAAGTTCTTATTTGGTGCCAGCACTTTTGATGCGATTGAAGTAGCAAATAAAAGTGTAGATTCAGACAGACTTGCATTTTTGGAAGATAAAATGGACAAGTTTATGGATGTTTTTAATTTTGCGACATTACCTTTTTACTGGGCGCAATTCGAGCCTGAACAAGGAAAACCCCGAACAGAAGAATTAAAGGTTGCTGCACAGTGGTTAAAGAAAAGAAACATAGCATTGAAAGGGCATCCCCTTTGTTGGCACACCTTAACTGCTCCATGGCTTTTAGATATGAGCAGTGAGGATAGACTGAAAGCACAGTTTGCGAGAATTGAGAGGGACGTATCCGACTTCAAAGGTTTAATCGATACATGGGATGTTCTCAATGAAGTAGTAATCATGCCAATCTTTGATAAGTATGACAATGGGATTACGAGAATTGCAAAAGATCTTGGCCGTGTTGGTATTGTTAAAGAGATGTTCGCTAAAACCCGCGAAACGAATCCTGGTGCGACCCTATTGCTAAATGACTTTAATACATCAATCAACTTTGAAATCTTAATTGATGGGTGTTTAAACGCAGGGGTTCCAATTGATGCGATTGGTATTCAGTCCCATCAACATCAAGGCTATTGGGGCCGCGAGAAATTAGAAGAAGTGCTAGATCGTTTCTCACATTTTGGGCTTCCAATTCACTTTACCGAAAACACCTTAACATCAGGACATCTGATGCCACCTGAAATAGAAGACCTGAATGATTATCAGATTGATGATTGGCCAACGACACCAGAATTCGAAGAGCGTCAGGCTAAAGAGGTAGAAGAAATGTATTCGATTCTATTCAAGCATCCTCAGGTAGAAGCGATTACAACCTGGAAATTCAGTGATGAGGGGGCATGGCTTGGTGCTCCGGCTGGATTCTTACGAAAAGATAATAGCCCAAAACCTTCTTATGAAGTATTGAAGAAACTAATTAAAGGTGATTGGAATACAACTATGACTAGTAAAACAGATGACAATGGGATGCTTTCATTTGAAGGATTCCTTGGTGAGTATGATCTGGTTTATGGAGATAAAAAAGTAAGCTTTAAATTAGATAAAGATGGTGAAACGGTACAGATGACAATCTAATAGATTTACTATAAATAATAGTCTAAGAGTTTCCGACCAAAATTTGGTCGGAAACTTTTTAGCATCAAAAAAGTGATTTAAAAGAGACAGTCTAAAAACTTTCCTTCGCCTCCCTTTAGTCACCTATCGTAAAACTTGATCAGTAATTTTCATGTACAAACAGATTGTCCGTTATTAATGTAGAATTATTTATTGAACCAATTCCTATTTAATAAGGACCAGATGCATCATTGAACAGATTCGATTTTTAGAGATTGCTTGTTTCACCCTCTGAAGAAAAACTCACCCTAGATTTAATTTTTCATATTTATTTTAAAGCGCTAGCTCAAATAAAAGTGGTATAATAAAATGGAATTATCTAGCAGTTAGATTCAAATTAAATGATACTATTTAATGGGTGATAAGCCCTTTCCCTGAGGTGATTGCGTGAATATAGAAGAATTATATATTAAACTCAGAAATTATTATTCTAATCATGACAACGGAGAACAAATTGAAGTGGATTTAAATGAGTTAGTTGATACCTTATCATACACAAAACGTAAATTTCGTAAATTCCTAATTGAGCTCGATGCATTGGGATGGATCACTTGGAGTCCTAAAGGTATAAAGAATAACGATTCCCTCATTTTTCACCAGTCGATTGAAGATGTCCAATTACAATTGTTTAAAGCAATGATTTTTGACGGTAGACAAAATGAAGCGTTTATCCGAGTGGAATCCGAAGCACCAAGTATTAAAACAAAATTAACTTATTGGTATTACTTATCGAAGTTCGTGGTCTATTTTGATGTAACAAAAAATAGACAATTCATCCGAATTAGAGAGATGATTACCAAGGAAAATGTAGATATCTATTGCAATGCGATTAAAGAAAGCTTAGAACATGCCTCTCCTGGCTTCACTATCCTTATTGACATGATGAGTGAAATGACTAATACGCCAGATGTTGAACCACAAATGGAAGAACTTCGAAAAATAGTCGTAGCAAAGGGTGTCAAGGCCCTTGCCTCGTACACTAGTTCATCTTATCTAATTCCCTATTTGGAAAAAAGATTAGATGAAATGGGACAAAACAAAATATTTCCTACTAAAGAGGCAGCTGAGGAATACCTGGATTCTCTTTGATGGAACGAGGGACCTTGTCCCGATTTATAGTAATGCAATAAAGCCAGTTCCTCTATGAAGACATTTGTCACATAGAGGAACTGGCTTCTTATGATGAGAAAATTAGGTACCCAGTACTCTCAAACGACATTATCCATCTAAAGTACCAGGTGCCGATGATCTGTTTTAACATCCGGGCACCAATACTAGCAAGAAGCATAAAATACTCTTAGAAATTAGGAGGTGCTTTATGTATTACAATCCAAACTGTTATCCTCACCCACAACATCAAGGCCTTTATCCTCAATACCAAGGGTATTACCAAGAACGGCAATATCCCCCGGTTGACATTGATATTTTTCAACAGTCGGTAACTGCTTTTCAAAAAATAGCTAATGAATCGATTATTATCCTTGAAAAGTTTAATGATCACGAATTCACTTATAAATTATTAAAAGCAGCCCAACATGGAAATCAAAGCGAAGTTGACCGATTAATCAAGTCGATAGGAACAACCGCACCTATAACAACTGAATACAACCCAACTGGAATACTATTGACGATTCATGCAGATGCTCAAGGGGCGCAATGCTGTACCTTAACCATGTATCTTAAATGGGGAATTTAAAAAATTTGAAACAAGGCTATGATTCGAATGCGGATGATCTTCTTTGTTTCTTTCTTGTTATCGTTGAATCAAAAAAATGCCAGGTATCACATATGAACCTTCGTCCATATGTAACACCTGGCATTTTTAACCTATCTTTACTCTCTTTATTTTATATGTTCCTGATAGACACCAGGTGCTTGATAATCAAATCCAAGCTTAATGGCAGCATGATGAGCCCAATATGGATCATCGAGCATACCTCTTCCGACTGCAACTAAATCAGCTTTTTCTTCTTCCACAACACTATTGGCAAGCTCAGGGTCATCTAATTTACCTACAGCGATTACAGGGATGTTCAGTTGCTTACGGATCTCATCCGCATAACGAATTTGATAACCCGGTTTTGAACTAAATTGTGTTAATAACGGGCCCTCTCCACCTGTGGAAACGTGGAACATATCTACTCCCGCTTCTTTATATCGTTTACATAGCTCCATTGCATAATCGAGATCATAGCCGCCATCAATATACTCAGTTGCGGAAATCCGCATAATCAATGGCATATCTTCTGGCATCACTGCTTTCATTGTCCGAATAACCTCCACTCCAAATAGAGCAAGGTCCTTGCCATAGTTATCTTTTCTTCGATTAATATGGGGGGAGTGAAATTGATGGAGCAAATATCCATGCGCCGCGTGAAGTTCAATCGTATCTACTCCAGCTTCTATAGCCCGCTTCGTAGCAGCTTGAAAAAGGTCTACCAATCGTTGGATCTCTTGGCCATCTAATTCACGAGGAACTTTGGATGTTTCAGAGTAAGGAATTGGTGAAGGAGCTACAGGTACTGCAGCATCTTCCGCTTTACGACCTGCATGAGCAATTTGAATACAGGTCTTTGCCCCATAGCTTTTACACTGATCAATGATTCTTTTGAATGCCTCGGTATGCTTGTCCGACCATAACCCTAAATCACGATTTGTAATGCGGCCGTCTGGCTCGACATCTGTCATCTCAAAAACAATCAATCCTGCTCCACCAACGGCCCTACTGACATAATGGACATAATGCCATTCATTAGGGATACCATCCTCGCGTTCTACTTGAAATTGGCACATTGGCGGCATGACAATTCTATTTTTTAACTCTAGTCCTTTATAGGAAAATGGTGTCATTAAATTCATGCATTGCTTCTCCTTCCCTTACTTGGGCGCACATAATTGATTAAATAAAACTACTTTTGAAATTATATCATATTTAAAAATTTGAGTGGTCACTTCCACAGATGCTGCTGAACATATCGCCCAATATGGATTCACTAGACAATAATTAGGTATAGCAAAATCATGTGAATTTCTTGATCTTTACCAGAAGGTCTCTCCCTTCGCCCTAAAAATCAACTTACACAAAAAAGTACAAGCACTTGAAAAAGACGAATGTCCTTATCAAGTGCTTGAAACTAGGATTCTATCTTTCATTCACCCAGACAATCATTTCACCTGGTTTTCGATTACACCATGCATAATAAGGTATTGCTTGGATGGTTACTGTCTCTGTTGTTTGGCTAGCTGGACGATATAGTTCAGAACCCCATGCATTAGCATTCAGTCGTTCCGCTTCACCTGTAATCACAACAACACCGTTTAATAGATTTTCTTTATATTCGGCTCGTAATTCAGAACCCCTTGGCAAGAAAATCGCTGGTAAGTTGATGCCATTATCTACTGCTTCCAGACAATAAACTACAGGACCACGTTGGATGGCAACCTTACCCACATTCGCACGTACTAATGGGTTCGCTTGCATACGTTCAATCGTCATTTCAAAATCTAATTCCACTGTATCGTCTTTTTTCCACGTCCGATTCAGGTACACATAGCCGTCTTTTAGTAGTGATAGATAATCAACTGCTTCTCCATTCACTTTTACACGTGCACTTCTAGCCCATCCAGGAATACGTACAGCTAGTGTAAATGTTGCTTCTGCTTCAGGTGACACTGTTACTAATACAGAGCCATCCCAAGGATAATTCGTTTGTTGGCTAATCTCTACTTGATGTCCTCCCATAGTGACATTCGTCTGATTACCCATATATAAATGAACAAATAATTCATTTTCTGTTTGCGTATAGATATATTGACCAATGGACGCAATGAGTCTAGCGATATTAGGTGGGCAACACGCACAACCAAACCATTCCTGTCTCACCGGTTTTACATGCTTTTTCTCATGACGTTTTTCACAAGCTTCTGGTTGAACTTCAAGCGGATTGACATAGAAGAACTTCTTACCAGACAAGTCCATTCCACTAATCGTTCCGTTATATAACGCTCGTTCCATCACATCTGCATACTTATGATGGGCGTGAAGTTCAAGCATTCTCTTTGCCCAAAATACTAACCCAATCGACGCACAGGTTTCGGTATAGGAAATATCATTGGGAAGATCATAGTCAAAGGAGAAGGCTTCTCCGAATTCCATGGAGCCGATACCCGCCGTTACATACATTTGTTTTTGTGTGACATTCTCCCAAAGTGTTTCACTCGCGCGCTTCAAGGACTCGTCATTTGTTCTTGTAGCTAGGGCTGCCATTGCCGTGTACATGTAAACAGCCCGAACAGCGTGGCCAACTGCTTCTTTTTGTTCACGAACAGGTAAGTGAGCTTGGTTATAAGCATAACTATCGTTAAAAAAGAATGGATTTTTATCGTTTCTTTTTTCTTTTTCAATATCAAAGTAGTTGGGCTGTTTGCCACGTTCATCAATAAAGAATTTACTAAGCTTTAAATATTTCTCATTTCCTGTTACATCATAAAGCTTTATTAGCGCTAGCTCGATTTCTTGGTGACCTGGATACCCTTTTATCTTCCCTTCTTCTTCACCAAATACAGTGTCAATATAATCTGCATAGTTAGACATTAGGGTTAAAAATTTACGTTTTCCTGTCGCATTATAATAAGCAACCGCTGCTTCCATTAAGTGGCCAGCACAATATAATTCATGATTATCACGAACATTTGTCCAACGTTTTTCCGGTTCTTTAACGGTATAATACGTGTTTAAATATCCGTCTTCTCCTTGTGCTCTTTCTAATAAGTCAACGACCTCATCAGCAGTATTTTCTAATCTTTCATCTGGAGTGTTTTCTAAACTGAATGCGACAGCCTCTAACCATTTTGCTATATCACTATCCTGGAAGACCATTCCATAAAATTCACCCGTTTTTTCACCAGCTGCAATTTTAAAGTTTTCTATTGCATGACTAGGTTCTGTATCTGGTAATCGATCGTTTAATGCTTCCCACTGATACGGGATTACATGCTCACGAATAACTTCCATTTTTCCTTTCCAAAATGCATCCGTTACCGTTACGTTCCTACCTGTTTTTTCTTGCGATTTCATAAAGAATCTCCCCTTAGGTGTTGGCTGGTACTCTGTCATTCCCAGACCTTTACACGATTTTTTCCTGATTGCAACTGACTGATTGGACCTAAAGCGCTTTTTTCTGACCTTTTTTCTCCTACTAAATCCTTATCCACTGTTACTTCACTACCGTCTGGATTCTCAAAGTCTGCATCCACAATCCGCACGGGGTGTAAGGTTTTAGTAGAGTGAATTTCTCCAAGCACTTTCTCAAAGTTTTCAGGAAGCTCACAAAAAAGATACACATCTCTTCCTTCTTCGGTGATGTTAAATTTCGGATTAAAGCTGTCGTCAACAATCTTTTCATTTTCTCTCTCAAAAGGTACAGCCCCGTTGAAGTAGGCATTTTTGTTAATATAAACAGGCTGATCTACATTTAAAAATATTTCTACATCACCAGGTTTCTGGTGTACTTTCTCCAAATATTCCTCTTCGGATGTCGTATAACCGTTGAAATGTGCCGTACCAACACCTTCCATTGAATCATTTCGACCAGGAACAACACCTTCGAAGGATTCATGCCCAATGAAAATATTATTATAATATCGATCATCTCCACCATGAACAACAGCAAATCCTAAGATCTCTGTGCTATGAGGCACATGATATGGTGTGGATCGATTAAGAATTTTCCGGTGAACCATTTTACCGCAAATTAAGTTATTTAGATAAGCCCCGCCTTGAGCATAGTTATCTAATGCATACTCTGAAGCTAGAATGTTGTGATCTACGATGTAAGGACCATGACTTACTTCTATGTACATGTCACGATTATTTCGATAAAACAGATTTCTACTAATTCTTGTCCCTTGTGTCTGCCAATCTAGCCATGTGCCTAGAGAGCAATCATGAATTCGGTTGTTGACTAGTTGTACATCGATTGCTGCATGTAGCTTGATACCTGCAATCTCATGCCCGTAAAATTCTCGTTTTAGTGCAATATTATAAATATGATTGTTATAGATTTCGCTAAATATACAGCCTAGATGACCGACAATACCATTTTGACCACAATCATAGATTGTATTATTACGAACAATATGGGAACCTACTTTTTCTTTGCTCCAACCAGATTTTATCCCATGAAAAACAGACTCGATCTGATATTGATAACCCGGCTTATTTTTTCGCTTCGAACTATAGTTGTTTCCAGTTGAGACTTCCTTACCAATACTAATTCCACTACATTTGGAGTCATGAATTATGTTGTCTTCGATAATCCATCCTTTACTCCAATTTGCACCTAATAACGCCGGCTGATCAGCAGTAGGTGGCGTCCATGGCGTTGCTGCTTGAGCCATTTCAAAGCCTTTTACAGTAATATAATCCCTACCCGTTTCTTCCGGATAAAAACAACACTTTCGCACGTTTATCTCCACTAATTCTTCATTAGGATTAGACTCGTGAAAATTAGCAAAAATAGTTGTCGTATCATTATCCACTTCAGCGAACCAGATATATTTCGTTTGCTCCGGGTTATGTACTGGAACAACCTGTCTTGTCCAGTTATCTACTACTTCCGTTTGACCACTAGGATTTACTAGTTGTTCAAAGCTTTCAGCCTCATAAAAGGACATGCCATTTAGATAAACATCCCCTAAATGCTTTGGTACTTTTGATTTATAAAGCCAATCGCCGAAAACTTCTTCTATATATGGATTGTAGTCTTTGAAAAAACTATTTGGTAATACGGTTTTCCATACACTTCCTTCCACCTGTTTCCAGTCTTGAACCCGTTCGGAACCTTTAATCACTACTTTTTCGCCTTCAGCAGCTTGGTATGTAATTCTTCTCGTCGGACTTAACCCTTGATTTTTGGGCTTCACCCATTCCCGGTACTCTCCCTCATGAACAACAATAGTATCCTTTGCTACAGCAATTGAAGCTGCTTTATTAATTGTTAAGAATGGATTTTGTTTTGTGCCTTCACCAAGATCCGAGCCATTTTTTGCTACATGATATTCAAAAGCCATATTACTTCCTCCTTATGAAACTCTGTTTCCATTATAATAACTAATGAAAGCGGTAGCAAACGACCAGTGTCGATGAAATGGGAAAACTTGGACTGTCTGTATTTGAGATTGTGTTTTGGTCCTGTGTTTTCGGAAAAGTATCAAATATAACTGAACCAAAGAAAAACTGCACACAAAATCGTGGCAGTCAGGATTTAAGATATTGCATTTAAGTAAGTAGGAATCGTTGAAATAAGCATGAACCAAGATACGAGCATCAAATGTCTGTAAATAATCCTAGATTTAAATTCTATGACATTAGCCAACGTATGGGATCTAGCGCCTTTATTCCTAATCGGCACCTCTAATCAGCAATTCTTCTGAAAGCTCAACGCAAAGGTACAGGTCATTCTTATTAAGCCTTGTCCTTTTCATTTTTTAAAATAAACATAGATATGATGATCAAAGTAAATGCCGTTAATGCTAAAAATGGAATGGTGATAAAACCAAGCCAGTTAATATACTCCGCACTGCAAGGCACACCACTGGCACATGGCTTAATTGGCGCAAATCCTGGAACTTTTTGTTCAAGGTAATGAAATAGAGAGATACACCATCCAATGACCGCCATTGGTAAGACAATTTTTTTAACAGATGGATCATTTTGAAATGTCCCAATCCCAAGTATTAAGGTTAATGGATACATCAAAATACGTTGATACCAGCATAGCTCGCACGGTATAAATCCACGTATTTCGCTAAAGTACAGACTACCAAGCGTTGCAATAACAGAGACTACCCAAGCAATATACAAAGAGTATTGTCTGATGTTTACCATGCTCTATTTTCCTTCCAGTTCTTGTTCTATAAGACTTTTTATTTTCTCGTAGTCAAATGGATCTTCAAGCATCGTACCATTTACCATAATAGTTGGTGTAAGACTCACATCAAATTCCTCAACTAGTGCGGAGTCCAAATTTACTTTTTCTATTGTCGTTTGGTTCTCGATGTCCTCTTGTAACTGTTGTGTGTCAATGCCAGAGATATTACTTGCTATATCTAAAAGCTTTTCATTAGTAATCCATAACTCATCATGATTTTCCATTGGTGGTTGTGCGTTAAATAGTTCTTTATGGAAAGTCCAATAATTTTCTGGGCTTTGTTCATATACAGCTTCCGCAGAAAGTGATGCTAACTCAGATTCTTTACCGTGAAATAATACATTTATATAAGCAAACTTTACTTTGCCAGTATCTACATAGTCATTTACAAGTTGCGGGAAAATACTTTCACCCCAAGCATTACATGCTGGGCACTTAAAATCACCAAACTCCACAACCGTTACGGGAGCATTAGGATCACCTAAAATCGGTTGTCCATCAATAGGTGGTTGTTTTTCAAATGAAGTTTCTGTATTTGAATCATTATTAGTGCTAATCACAACGAGAGCTGTCATTGCAGCAAAGATAACGAGTGTAATAATAACTGCCATTTTAAAAGGAGAGTTTTTTCTTTTTGCCATACATATACTACCTCAATTCTATTTTTTTCTAGATAACACTTAGCATTAATGCCAAATAGACATTTACTACAAATAACATACTTGTTATAAAACATAGTAAAACTGGAGCTTTTTTTACAAACATCAATAGAGTTAAAATTAGAAACAATGCACTCACTATAATAAATAACACACTATAAACCCCTAATTGGATTGAAACATCCATACTGGAATGAATAGTACCTTGGTAGAGAACTGTGAATATTTCAGACATTCCTGTACTTCTTATTGTTGTATCAATATCATGTGGTGGGGATTGTTGTCCCAGAACAGCTGTAGCCGAGAGTATCAACAAAAGGATGATACTTTCTGCCTTTGCCCAAGGTTTAGGGTTAAAATTCGAATCCAATTTCATACGCTTCGAGTTGGTATAATGATTGACACACATATTAGGTATTGCTAATGTGATAGTATCAGAACACATTAGAGATGTCTAATATGATTGGAGGCTTAACGAATGGTAAAAGTTGATATAGATTTGAAAATAAAGTTTTTACACGGGTTTTCAAATAAAGTCAGGATACAAATACTAGAAAATATTAAAGAAGAAGAAAAAACGGTATCTCAAATTGTTACAGCTTTAAATGTTAGTCAATCAAGTATCTCCCAACATTTAGCATGTTTAAAAGGCTGTGGGCTTATTGTAGGAAGACAGGAAGGAAAATACATATATTACGGTCTTAGAAATCAACAAGTCAGTGATTTATTACATATGTTCGATGTTGTTCTTGAAGATGTTCAAAATGATATGGTTTTTTGTGAGAATCATATCGTTTGAAAGTGAGACAACTATATAGATCAATTTCCAAATAGCCAAAGCCCGTATGTGGATAGTTGCTACATACGGGCTCTCGTGCCTTTATTGTGATTATCTTTAGCCACTGATCTTATTTAGCCAGTAACTCTTCTAATAGATACAAATTTAATTCATCATAAGAGGAGATGAACATCAAAACATTAACAATAACAGTAGGACGATTAAAGTGGAAGTTGCCCATACCAAATATCTATTTAATTTTCCGTCATGATAGTTACTTAACTTATAGCCTGTAGCTACAAATAGTTTAGCCATTTTACGATATCCATCATAATAGAGAAGTCTCTGATAGTTCTTCACTACATATTTCTTTAATAAAATAAATGCAGCAATGGACCAGAGAAAGGGCTGAATTCCACTTAACAGATGTTTTTTATCGAAATAATTAATACCTAAATTAATAGTAGTTAAATTTTCTAATAAAAAAGGATTAATACCAATCACTATCATAAAAACAGTTAAAAATCCCAATCCAAATTGCATGCTGATCGCTGGTTTTTTATCTATGTTAATCGTACTTTTTTTGAAAAATGCATAATAGATAAATTTTAAAAATATTAGAGAAGTCCCAAAACTCATTAGGTCCAACCCCCATTTTAATAATGGTTCGTGCAAAGCATCTTTAATAATCGTTTTACTCATATACCCATTAAAAAAAGGAACTCCAGCTATCCCCAGAAAAGCTACCAGTGTTGCGATTGAAGTTAACGGAAGTTTTCTGCCCATGACCCCTAAATTTTCAAAACTATCCTTCCCTGTTGTATAAATGACAACACCCACTGCCATAAATAATACCGTTTTATATAATATGTGATTAACTAAGTGAAAAATCGCTCCTGTTGTTCCCTCTTCAGTACCAATACTAATACCCATAATCATATATCCTACCTGGATGATGATGGAATAGCTCAATAATCTAAGGACCTGTTTTTGCCTTAAGGCCATTACAACTCCAAACAAAGCCGAAATAAGACCGGCATAAGCCAAAATATTTATCCCGGATAGCAGGCGGAACATGACGTACACTCCCACTTTTGTCGTGTATATGGACAAAACTACTGCAACATAAAAAGGTGCTTTGCTGTAAACCAATGGCAGCCAAGTATGGAAACCCACAAAGGCCAGTTTAATTGCGATCGCAATCATAAAAAAAGGGAGTCCAGCTTCTATCGCATGTAAAGATAAATTACCTGTAGCCGAATACTGTAAAAATATCCCCCATAATAAACTTAACCCTCCTACCAACTGAACTAGAAAGTAAAAATAACCTGTTTTTTTAGTTACATCACTTGCCATTATAATTATAAAAGATGAACTGATCGTCATTAACTCCCAGAAAACATAAAGAGTAAACAGATCACCGGCAAAAACCACGGTCAAAGCACTACCAATAAACACAAATATTAGCCTTAAATTACTTAGGGAACATAAGTTAATTGAATAAATTACAGCCGCCATTCCACCGACAGCAAAAATCAATCCCGTTAATTTACTGATATTATCTACTTTAAACGGAACTAAAGTATATTTAAGAAAATCCAGTTCTAAGCTATAACCAGGTATTAAATAAAAAGTAACAATAAGGGCCCCTGCAGTAATAAGGAAAGACATTATGTATTTTATTCTATTAGTAATGGGCAAAAATAATAGTAAAGCACCTGATAGATATAACAAACCTGGAGTAATCATTTTCAACCACCTAGTAATATTCTTATGTATTCACTATGATCCAATAAAAATTGCGGAATTTTATTAATTAGACTTAGAGGTAACGAAGGTACTATCCCAAATACAATACATAAACTGCCCAGAAATATAGTCGGTAATCTTAAAGATAAACCTGGGTCTTTTATGACTATTTTCTTTTCGGTTTTGGTATATAATGTAACAATTACTTTTAAATAATACGTTAAAGATAAAAATGTTCCCACAAGAATAAAAAAGGCAGCATAACCAAAGCCGGCTTCTAGAGCTGCTTCAATAATAAGCCATTTAGTGATAAACCCATTGAAGGGCGGCAGACCCACTATTGACAGGGAAGCAACCACAAATGTAAATGAAATTATCGGAAATTGATAACCCAGCCCTTTAATATCTTTTATATTAATAGCGCTTAAACTATAATAGAAAATTCCGATAACTAAAAATAACGTCCCTTTCATTATTGCGTGATTTAGAATGTGGAAACTTCCACCAATTAATCCTCCATCCGTGCCCACAAATAATCCGATCGTGATATACGCTATTTGTGCAATACTGGAGTACGCAAGCAGCCGATTTAAATTTGTTTGCTGAAATGCTAAGAGATGAGCAATAATAAAAGTAATTACTCCCCAGAAAACACCAATAGCTAACATTCCACTTTCACTCAAAAAATCAATTCCAAAAATGATATATAATACTCTTATTAATGCATATACAGCAGCTTTCATCACTAATCCCGAAGATAAAACATTATAAGGAATAGGGGAATCTTCATAAGCATCTGGTAGCCAGGCATGAAGAGGAATTAACCCTATCTTTAATGCATAACCAAAAACAAACAAGGCCATAAGGATACTTTTTAGCTTAAAAGGGAGCTCTTTAAATTCGAGGGCAATTTCTGCCATATTTAGAGTCCCAGCTAAATGATAAGTTAAGATTGTAGCCAGTAAAATAAAAAAGCTGCCTAATGTAGACATGATCAAATACTTAAAAGCACCTTCTATTGCTTTATCAGTCTTTTTTATCGCCACCAAAGCACAAGAACTCAGCGAGGTCACTTCCAAAAATACATAAAGATTGAATAAATCAGCAGTAAGTACCATTCCGGCAATACCGCCTATCATTAAATAGGTAAGAATAAAATAGTCATGTTTATCAATTTTGATATATTTTAGAGAAAAAAGAATAACGGGTAAAAATAATATAGCGATAATTAACAAAAACATGGCGGCAAAAGGATCCACCATTAAATTTATTCCCAAGAGCCCCCAACCACCAACACTGTATACTTTGGGGGGATAACTATTAGTACTAACTGAAATTAATAGATAAAGATAAATGATCGCACTACCGGTTACCAGGGGAAAAAGGATCTTTTTAAAATATAACTTAGAAATTCCAAGAAAAAATGCGGTTAATAAAGGTAAAATTATAACCCAGACAGCCGCTTCCATTATGGACCTCCCCAAAATAAAAATTATCCTCTCAATTTTCGAAGCTCATCAACATTTAAAGTTCCATATCTTTTATATATCTTAATCACCAAGGCTAGCATTACAGCTGTAACACTTCCCCCAATAATAATTGTTGTTAAGGCCAGTGCCTGAGGGATAGGATCAACGACTATTTCATATTGCCTGTCTAGAATAGGAGCAGTTCCACTCGGTTTATAACCGATTAGTATTAATAATAAAATCAAAGAAGATTCTACAATAGTAAATCCAATAACCATTTTAATTAAGTTTTTTTTGCTAATGACAGTGTAAATTCCAAGCGAAAACAAAATGATTACTACAACATATGGGATTACCACTATTATTTCTCCTTAATCAAACTATTAAAAATTATTGCTAGACCAGCTCCTACTTTTATACCAATCATTACATTTAAGTAAGGTATTAACCCAGCACTGATCAATTCCCCTGTATTTCCCGGACCAAAATTGGCTTGCCCGTTCGCCAGAAAATTGCTTCCAGTAACTACTCCTAGTAATCCTAGTAAAATAAAACCTATTGCTCCTATATCCTCAACCAACTTTTTTTTGGCAGGTTTTAATTTAGATTCAGAAAATTCAACACCATAGGTTATTGTTAGCAGGATGGGAATTATAGACAGAACAACTCCTCCTACAAAACCCCCACCAGGACTGAGATGACCAAAAAAAATTAAATGTACTCCTAAAACTGCTAGAAATGGAATACTAAATTTTGTAGTTTGATAAACAATAATGGAAAATTTAGTACCTAGCATCGTTGCTTTGCTTACGGGAACCAGTAAAGATAGAATAGCAGCAGCTGTTAAAATCACCGTTGCTTCACCCAAAGTATCAAAAGCCCGGTAATCATATAGGACTGAAGTAACTAGATTTATCGCTCCGGTTTCCCGTACCCCTTCAGAAATATAGTGTTCAGATAAATATCTTTTGCTATTGTTATCTAGATTATGTATTTCATAAACTACAACTAATAAGAAAACAGCCAGCGCTACAACAAGGGCTATCGTATGGAGTTTTTTAAGCCTTTCATTAATTTTACTCATGTCGTCAATACTCCGTTTTGTTTATCGTAATTACAAAAAAAACAGTAGTTAAGCCGGCAGCTATTATCGCTTCAGCCATAGCAGCATCCGGAGCCTGGAGAATTACGAAAATAACTACTAGAATAACACCGAATACGGGGAGAGCAATAACTGAGTTGGATATATCTTTAGTAAATACCATAAAAAAAGCGGTAATTACTAAAAATATCATTAACAGATTAAATATAAGATTAATCAAGACTTTACCTCCAATTACTCATCACTATCGTTTTCTACAATTGTTTTGGGTAATATATTATAATTATCAGCAAAACTGGCGATCACATGAATGGCTATCGAATTAGTGATTACTAAAAAAAGTATGAGTACAATAAGCTTTAACGAAACAAACCCAATCCCTTCCAGCACTATACATCCCATTAAAACTGCAATACCTCCGGCCATCAGGCATTTTGAGCCAGCATGTAACCGGGTATAAAAATCAGGAAAACGAATCATTCCCAGAGCAGTACTAAACAAAAAATAAATACCTGTAAGTAAAAATACATAAACAAGTAGTTGGCTTAAACTATGAATGAAATCAATCACCAACTCCTCCTTTCTCTGGTTCACTAAAGTACTTAGACATAACTAAAACATTTATAAATAAGAAAACCCCATAAATTAAAGCCACATCGATAAAAATTTTTCTTTCAAAATAATAACTTAATAAAACCAAAACTAATAAAAACATGACACCTATAGAATTCATAGCAGCTATTCGATCAGGTACACTGGGGCCTTTAATTACCCTATAAAAGGTCAAAATAGCAGATAAGACAATTGCCAGTATCAAATAAAGCACTATGATCACACTCCAGATTGAGTAAATAAAAGCTGAAAATAAGATAGTTAAACTGATTAACCAAATAGTTTAGATACCAAATTCTCATGTTTACTGATACGTGCTTTCTTTATTTCTGCTTCATCGTCACTGTGAACATCTATCCAGTGAATAAAATAGTTTTTAGATAAGTTATCGAAATCCATAGCCAAGGTCCCTTGAGGTAATGTAATAAAATTGATTAACATTGCCATACTGTTTGTATTTTCAAGAGATGTTTTGATTCTAACTGTTCGGGGAGAAAATGAAGGTTTAATTTCAAATGCATGTCTCGAAACTCTGACTGCAGATAAAAATACATCATAGATAAAAGAAATGATCACCAACAATATGTAATATATCTTTAATAGGAATTCTTTCGTTTCATATTTCATTTGAACTAATTTAAAACCATTATCTACAAACATAAGCGATAGTATAGAACAAATAATAGTTCCCAACAAAAATACCTCGATAGTAACGCGGCCCGCAAAAACAAACCATAATGCCAAAGTTATTAAAAACAATAGTATTTTCTTCAAATTAAGTACCTCACTTTAAATTAAATAAAATTGGCTATCAATCAATGGAATAGAAGCATAGTATTCCTTACTATTACCATTTGATGAGTTATTATTTATAGGATAGTTAGATTCTGATTATATCGAGAAACCAAATGCGGTATTTTCATTTTTAGTTCACCTGTAATTTTAGGGATGTTGAATAGTCGGCACACAAAGGGGGTTGGTGTCAGGCACTACCTGTGAAAAAGTGAATTGGCATGCGCCAATTTGGACACAAAAGAACCGTCCCCATGCATTTATTTCTGTTCGGCAAAATAATGGTCTACTGCATATTGAAATGAATGAATGAAAAACGAGATTGCTTGTTTACTTATTTTTGCCTTAGGGTTAATAATATCGAAACCATGATAGCATCCTTTAAATAATTCAAAATCGACTGGGACTCCTGCTTGTTTTAGGTTTTGAACATACTGAATTGTTTCGTCTCTAAAGGGTTCTATATCACCAACAAATGTAATGGTCGGTGGGAGGTTACTATAGTCTGTTGCTCTAGCAGGTGCTGCATAGACAGGCACATCTTTCTCGAATAATTCTCCAAGGTATAACTTCCATGCCCACCTGTTGGTTCTTGAATTCCAGATAGGGGCATTATTTTCTTTAGCTGATTCCGTTATCATTCGGTCGTCCATCATCGGATATAAAGGCATTTGAAAAGCGATAGTTACTTCTTGTTGATCTCTGGCATAAAGAGTAATCGCAGCGGTTAATCCCCCTCCGGCACTTTCCCCGCCTACGATGAGTTGATTATCCCTGATGCCAAGTTCCTTTGCATGACTTTTCATCCATAAAAGGGCAGTGTAAGAATCATCTAGTGCTGCTGGATATGGTGCTTCATCAATAGATAAACGATAATCAGGAGCTACTATTACACAGTCCCTCGCACCAATTAATCTTTTGTAGGTGTTAGCGAACAACTCGGGGATTCCTTGAGAATATCCACCACCATGTAGCCAAAGTACTCCAGGTATTTCCTTTTTAGGATTAAGGGGTTTATAAATACAGATACGCAATTTTGTGCCATCCTTGCGTGTAATCCACTCTTCACTAAACTGCAATCCTTCAACGTCTTGACCCTTTCGTTTCTCCATTTGTTTTTTGACAGTATGCATAAATTTTATATACTTCTCTTCACTAGGTTTGTTTATTAATAGATTGTATAGCATCCCTTTAATCCTTAACTGCTTATCAATCATTCTATAAGTGACTTTCACTGTTTATTTGCCTCCCCATCTTAAATGACTATGTAATACAAGTGTTTAAATATCCTATGTAATAGGTTAGTGAGAAGTTGTATAAAAAACAATAACTACAGATAAACGTGCTAGACTCTATTTTACTAAAACAAAATGCACCACAATAAGTGGTGCATTTCAGACGCAATTTAGCTAACGATTCCTATCACATTCATGAGTTTCGCAATTGGAAAAGGAACCCGTTAATTTATTAGTTCGAGTTTTATTATAGTAAGAACAGTTGTATATCAAATATGAGACCGACGATCATTTTCCACATCATATACACAAAGATTAAAAGTAATTTCGGATTGCTACCAATACTTTCTCTAAGTCTTGATCCTGTAACTTCCCAATTTTAAATAGTAACTCTTTGTAGTGAACAGTGTTTAGTTTAGAACATCTAACTATGGAGGGTTTTGCTAATCCAGCTTCCTTCCAGTAATCAATCACAACATCAAATTCGTTTCTTTCATGTTGACTTGTAACTGTTGCTATTAAATGATCTAATTCTACTATTACATTATCATTACTTACAATTACGACTGGTCTTCTTTTTCCATTTAACTCAACCGTCCAAACCTCTCCACGTTTACCTGCTTTACTCACCTTCTTTACCCCAAAATATTTCTTCTTTCTCTCTTATAATTTGCTCTTTTGGAGGTCTGCTATCAAAATAATTATCAAATAACTTATTAAGTAATTTGATCCGTTCACCATTGTCCATTTCTTCAATTGCTTTCAAAATTTCATCAGCAGTCATGAATAACCACCTCATTTATATTTGATTTAATTAACTCAATTATACAGTAGAAAAAAATAAAATAAAACTATGGTAATAAAAGAAAAAGCGACCATTGCTGCCCGGTCTTTTTTGGTTAAGATTAGATTTTCTGATTTGCCTTAAACCACAAAAGTCTGTGTAATCAGTAGGATACTTATTGAAGGTATGTGGTAATATGTGATTTACATCTACAATCAGGACATTTTGTTGAAGAAAAAATCTTTCCGTTTATGCTAGAATCTAAATGGAATGATAATCATAAAATACGTTAAAAAGTGAGGATTCACCATGATTGCAAAGACTGAAGAGGATTTTAATGGATTAAAAGAAATTGGCAAAATTTGTGGAGCGATTCGAGACGAATTAGTCCAGCGTACTAAACCTGGAATTACTACAAAAGAACTCGATGAAATTGCTGGGCAGCTTTTTGAAAAAGCAGGGGCTCAATCTGCACCAAAAGGAATATACGATTTCCCTGGATATACATGCATTAGCATAAATGAAGAAGTAGCACACGGGATTCCGAGTGAACGGACCATTCAAGAAGGGGACATTGTAAATATTGATGTTTCAGGTTCTAAAAACGGCTATTTCGCAGATACTGGAATTTCCTTTGTAGTTGGCAAAGGAGAAATAATTTTACAGAAAATATGTGACGTTGTTAAAGAAGCATTCGACGCTGGACTTGAGAAGGCAAAACCGGGTTTGAAAAAAAACGCTCTCGGAAAAGCTGTAGAGGACGTAGCCAAACAGCATGGCTTGACTGTCATTAAAAATCTTACTGGACACGGTGTTGGGCGCTCGATTCACGAAGCACCAGATCATATTTTCAATTACTTCGCTCGCTGGGATGACGAAATTTTAAAAGAAGGTATGGTAATTGCCTTTGAGCCTTTTATTTCTACACTTGAAGAGGAAGTTTTCCTATCCGAAGATGATGGCTGGACCTATCTAACCGATGAAAGCTTTGTCGCTCAATACGAACATACAATTATTCTTACGAAAGAAGGACCGATTATTACTACGTTGTAACGGGACAAAGGTCAAGTCGGGTCAGGTCCCTTGTCCCGCAAAAAAATAGTGCCGGTAATATCACGTATCCCAACGTGGTACCCGACACCATAACCTAACGATTTTATTTGGACAATTTAGTGAACGGGAAGCAGAGAGAGCTTTTCACTGGGGCTCTGACGGTTCTTTTGTGTCACATGTGACACAAAAGAACCGTCCCCATACATCATCTAATCATAATACCGTGTGGGTATATATAAGGTTGTTCTAGCTCTTCAATCTTTTTCCATTCTGTGATTTTAATCATTGGCAAGTCCACACCATTATATTCTTGAATTGCAATAGTCCCTTTTGCTTCCAGCCAAGTATCTTCCTGTAAATCTACAGCTTCATCAAGTTCAGAAAGAAAGCCAGTTACACCTGCATCCGCGACACAATGCGTTATAATAAACCTTGCTAACACAAATTGGTTGTCCTTTAAGCCTTCCTCCTTATATACAAAGCCATTTAAAACAATTTCTTTGCCCTCATATTTTTCTAAATTCATACTAATTATGTCCATATTTAAAGTGTACACTGAATCATCCATATGAACTGTTGATTGTTTCTCAAGGTCTTGGGCCATTTGCCTAAATTCTTCTTGTGAATAAGTATTTGAATCAAGATTAGGGTCTGGTGGATTATCATCTGACAGCAAGTCATTTTCAGGCGGATTTTCTAATTCTCCTTGTGTTTGGTCGTCTGGTAAATTAATTTCGGGTTGAGAACTTTCTACCTCAGCAGCTAACTCTTCTTCTTCTTTTTTATTATTAAGTGCACTATTTGTTATTGACATCATTGCACCCTTCTTCTCCGCAATCGATGCATTTAAAGTAGAAGGTGGAAGGAGAAATCCTGTTAATAACGGAAATACAACAATAGAGTAGGAAACCAATTTTTTTATGTTCATGGAAGAATAGCCATGATCATGATTATGATCAGCGTGATCGTCATCATGGTCTTCACTCTTAGCCGACCAGACTCTTTGTAGTTGAGCTACAAACAAAACTAGTAAAATTATTACACCGAGTTGACTAATTACATCATACTTAGGATTTATCAATTTTAAAATATCACCTGTATAGTGTAACTTTATAATATAGATTGCAAAAAGTAATAAAATAATTGCTCTGAAAGCTTGTTGCATATGAAAGCGCATGTTTAGTCTCTCCCTTCTCAGTACAAACCTTGTACAATAATAAAGGTACCAAATACAATTACGGTTACAATAAATACGAAAGTTACCACAAATCTCGCCTTAAAGACACTTAGCATCATCATCGTATTTTTCAAGTCTATCATAGGCCCATAGACAAGAAATGCTAAAATAGATGCTGTTGGGAATACATTACTAAAGGAAGCAGCAATAAATGCGTCTGCTTCAGAACAGAGCGATAATATATAGGCTAGTCCCATCATCAGGGCTATACTAGAAGCTACTTCACCATTTCCGGTAGCTGCTAATGCTCCTGTAGAGATATATGTTTGTACAAAGGCTGCTAATAACGCACCGATAATTAAGTATTTTCCCATGTCAAAAAACTCATCAACTGAATGCACAAGCACATTAGCGATTTTTCTTGTAATCGATTCGGTAGGAGTTGAGTGGGTATGTCCACAGCTAGAATTAGTTAAACCAACTTTTAATTGATTTGATTTAAAAAGCAAACTAATTACAAAAGCAATTAATATTGCAACAAAAAAACCAATAATCATACGTGATAAGGCAATCTTCAAGTCATTTCCAAAAGCCATGTAAGTTGATAAGATAACAATAGGGTTTATAAGAGGTCCAGTTAGGAGAAAGCCAATTCCAGCATAGATCGGTACCCCTTTTGCAACTAGCCTTCGAACAATTGGTACAATTCCGCATTCACACGCTGGAAAGAATGCACCTACCACACAACTCATTATTATAGCCATTAATTTATTTTTAGGAATCCACCGTTTAATATGATCTTCTGTTATAAATATTTGAATTACGCCTGCAATAACAACACCTATTAACACAAACGGTAAAGCCTCGATTAGGATACTCAAGAAGATTGTATTCATATTGTACACCGAAGTAGGCAGGTTAATAGCATCACGCAAGGATTCGCTAGATGTTATTAAAAAAATTGCCAACCCGAATAATATAATTCCAGTAAAATCTATTAAACTTGATCGGAATATACGGAACATTGTTTTCCCCCATACATAAACATTGTGGGGATATTTAATTAAAATATCCCCACATTATCCTTTATTTTTCTAATACGCTCAATAGTACTTCTAGATTTTGATGCATTAATGTAAAATAATTCTCATTTTTTTCGATATCATCTTCTGTTAATACAGCAAGATTATGGATTTCCCTAGATTCTACACCTGTTTCACTCTGAATAACTTCTGCTACTTTTGGTCGAACATTTTGTTCAAATAATAAGTAATTTATGTCATGTTTATCAACTAATTTTATTACATTCTCTATCTTTTTTTGTGATGGTTCATCAGACGGTGATAATCCATTGATTGCTATTTGTTCTAATCCATATGCATTTTCCCAATAGCCATAAGCTGCATGGGTAACCAAAATTTTGTTTCTTTCTTGTGCTTCTAGTTTACTATGAAACTCTTCATCTAATTGTTCAAGTCTAGATTTCAAGTCTTGGAAGTTCTCCTCAAAATCTTCTGTTGCATCAGGTTTAATATCTATTAATACATTTTTTATATTTTCTGCAAGAGTAATCGCACGAATTGGATCTAGCCATACATGAGGATCTACATCTCCATGGTTATGATCATCAATTTTATCCTCATGGTCATGGACATCTTCTTCATGATCATCTATTCCATCCTCATGCTCATGAGCATCTTCTTCATGAACATCTGGTTCATCCTCATGCTCATGGTTGCTTCCTAGTAATACAATACCATTTGTTGCTTCAACTATCATTACATTTTCGTCTTTTAAAGTTTGGTTAATTTTTACAGCATATGCCTCCAAACCTGCACCATTATATATAAATGCGTCTGCAGAAGCAATATCAATCATCGTTTTTGAAGTGGGTTCGTATGTATGGGCATCGGCTCCAGCTGGCAGAATAGAAATCACATCTGTGTGAGCCCCACCGATTTCACTTGCAAAATATTCTAGCGGGTACATGGACGTATAAATGGTTAACAACTGAACTTCTCCACTGGAGTTGGATGATACCTCATCCCTCGCTCCACATGCACTCAGAACAACAATCAATAGAAGAACTATTAATCTCGCAAAAATTTTCAAAATTTCATCCCCTTCTGCTAAAAACAAATTATATCGTAACCATTCCTGTTTGTAAATAGGAATGGTTACGATTTATTTAGAACTTATTGACGAGCAATTATAATAAAACAATGAAGGAGTTCTGTTTAATTTACTGGCATCCTTGCACTACTAATTCTTATCACGCAAAAAGCGACTTTCTAACGATATAACCTTTTACAGTTGTGGCCCGTTTCTTCTTTCCAATTAGAAATAAAGAGCAATAAGAAAACGCAAGCCTTTCACTTGGACTCTGACGGTTCTTTTGTGTCACACATTTCCTGTTTATTGAAAATGTGTGACACAAAAGAACCGTCCCCATATTGACAACTTTTAATATTTAGGATATCTTTTAGTTAACTTAATAATCGATAGATGTTTAATTTTTGTTTCTTAAATAAGTTGGGCTTTAGCATTCTTTTAATTTTTTTATTGAACGGATGAAAAAGCTTTACAATGGATAAGAACGAAAAAGTAACGTAAATCACCTATACTATTAGATTAGCAATTTACCGCTAAGGCAACTATAAACAAAATGTATTTGATATCAAATAAGGTAGTTCTTCAAAAAAACTTCGTTGAGTTTAGTTGAGGGAAAACCGACAATTTTCAATATTTCAATGAATTTACATCATTGAATATTGAAGTTGTCGGTTTTTTTTTTGAGAAAATACAAATCTATTCAAAAGTCGTAATAGAGCAGATAAAAAGAATGGTTTTTTTAGATAAATATGCGAAATGACCTTTTGAAATAAAATCATTTTAGAGAGGAAAATGTCTTGTGTTAGTTTCGTTGAGTTCGTCATCATTGTTAACATTATTTTTTGTTATGCTAATTGCTTCTGGGCTAAGTGGACTATTGTTTTTACTTCCACGAGTACCACTGGGCTTTATTCGGATTCATATTGGTATCGTTGCTTTACCGCCTTTGGTTTCCTTATTTGCTCTTATTAATACTGGTGTGAATGAAAATGTTGGTCCTTTTTACTTGGATTTTTTAGCTTGGTTAATGGCTTTCTTTGTTCTTACAATTGGCTTAATCATTCAGCGTTTTTCTGTGCGTTACTTAATGGGTGACCGCTCTTATCGTAAGTATTTTATGCTTTTTACATTCACTACAGCTGTTGCATCAATTGCATGGTTAAGTGGTGACCTCCGCTTGATGGTTATATCTTGGGGAGCGACTCTCTTCTGTTTAATCTTACTAATGAGGTTAAACCGTGGATGGAAAGCAGCCTCTGAAGCTGCCAAGGTTTCTAGTCGCTTATTTACATTAAGTTGGGTTGCATTATTAGTTGCCGTGATCTGGATTTTTCAAGTTACAGGTCAATGGCAGTTATCTCTAGCTCTTACAAATGATAATTTAAATCAGCTTGGAGCTTGGGACAGAACAGGGATTAATTTATTAATTGTTCTAGCAGTGATAATTCCTGCAGCCCAATGGCCTTTCCAAAGGTGGTTAATCGAATCTGTTGTTGCTCCAACTCCTGTTTCGGCGATTATGCACGCAGGATTAGTAAATGCAGGGGGAATTATGCTAACTCGATTTTCACCTCTTTTTAACGGAGATATAGCTTCGATTATTTTAGTTATTCTTGCAAGCATTTCTGTATTGATTGGATCCGGAATTGGTTTAGTGCAGGTTGACTATAAACGTCAGTTAGTAGGTTCCACGATTGGGCAAATGGGATTTATGCTTATTCAATGTGCATTAGGAGCGTATATAGCAGCTATTATTCATCTTATTTTACATGGTCTGTTCAAAGCTACATTGTTTTTACAGGCTGGTTCGGCAGTACGTCGTTCCGAAGCACCGTCTCGCGTTAATGAAAGATCATCCTATTTATGGGTTATGGCTGGTCGCGTTTTAGGCTTACTTGCAGGGATTGCTTTTTGGTCCATGGCTCCCGGAGAGGGATATCGATTGATTAGTGCGCTAATCTTAGGGTGGTCATTGTCTGTTTCTTGGACACAGCTCGTAGCTTTTGGACAGGGGAAAATTGGCCGAATTGTTGGCTTATCATTTTTAGGAGGAGCTGCCATCGTTTATTTTATCGTTCATAACCTCTTCTATGAATGGTTGCATACAACCGTTTTTCAAAGTGGCCAACCACCAATGTCAGTTGTCATCATTGTCGTATGTCTCTTACTATTTGGTAGTGCTATAGGTATGTGGATTGCTCGTCATCGGTCTTCAGTTTCCTTCTCAATACTCTATCTTTGGTTAGTACGACTAGGTGAAGCAAAACCAAAGTCAGTAGAAAGTCATCCAGACTACCTTAAAAAATTTTTATCACAAGGAGGTAATTAGTGATGGGCGGAACATCTGTATTAATAAAAGAAAATGTAAAAGAAGATACAAGTATTATTCATAAAGAAAGTGATATTAACGTTTTAATTGAAGCTGCTAGCCGAGTCATTGCACCACTTTGGCCAATTTCTACTTTTGCAGCACGTAATCCCTGGATGGGACTTGAAAACCAACCTTTTGATCAGGTTGCAGAGTGGTTAAAAAATACTCGTGATATAGATATCTACCCTAGTGCTTCTATGATTCTATCAGCAAATAGCAAAGGTGAAATAGATGAAGATTTTCTGAAAATCAATCTGCAGCGCTGGCTTGATTCACATTCCTTCCATATCCCGCGGGACGTGGCAGAGCAATTTTGTCGTGCAGCACTAAAATTAGATCCAATACCCTCTAACCTTTTATCATCAAATAAGCTGGATAAATTGGTAGAGGAAATCAGTGAACTTAATACCGATAATATCGAAAATTCTCCGATGCAACCAATAAGTTCACGTATTGAGAATCAAAATGGTGAAAGGTTAGTCAACATTCTCGATCATCATATTATTAAGTGGTGTAAATTATATCTTGATGAATCTCAAGCTGGTTGGACAATGCCAAATCGTGAGGAAGGCTTCTTTCGTGCATGGAAGCGTCTCATAGCATATGATCCAGCACTTAGTAAAAATCAGCGCAAAAGCTTAAAGGACATACCCGAAGATCCACATATAGCTATAAAAAAAGCATTATCCGTACTAGAAATCCCTGAATCAGAGATACAGACTTATCTTGAAGGTCATTTACTTGCCTTACCTGGATGGGCAGGGATGATGCTTTGGCGCTCTCGACAATCGAGCCATGAACATGCACTCCTAACAGAATATTTAGCTGTTCGAATTTCCATGGAGTGCGCTCTAATAAAGCCTTATTTACCTTTGTCCAATCAACAATCAGAGGAAAAAAAATCAATTACTCCCCTATTAGCAGCTTGGATTCATTGGGGGGACCTTACAACCGAGGCATGGTCACAGATGTCAGCTGCTGAACAAAACGAATATTTATCATTTGCTTACAGCTTTGACGAGAACCTTCGTAGGAAACTTTGGTTAGAGGCTTGGGAACAAACACACACAGATCGATTAAGTCAGAAAATCAGCTCTAAACAACGGAAGACCAATGAAAAAAAATCTACATTAGCTCAATTAGCATTCTGTATTGATGTACGATCAGAACCTTTTCGTCGTCAACTTGAAAAAGAAGGTCCATTTGAAACGATTGGAATTGCTGGTTTCTTTGGTTTACCAATTGCAACTAATGAACTCGGAAGTAAACACAGTCACCCTTCCTTGCCAGTTATACTACAGCCTCAGCACAAAATAAAAGAGTCGGCTGATGAGAATGAACTCAAATCGTATCAACAACGGAAGCAGGCAGTTAATTCCTTAAGCAATACATTTAAAACAATGAAACAGAACGTACTTGCGAGCTTACTTTTACCTGAACTAAGTGGACCTTGGCTCAGTCTACAAATGGTAGCCCGGAGCTTTGCGCCTAGAAGAGCAGATCGTTTCATTCGTAACCTTCGTGAGAATTACTTACGGAAACCTGATACAAGGCTCTCGCTTAATCATGTTCATAACACAGAGACAGAGATACCTGTTGGATTTTCTGAAGAAGAAAAAGTGAATTATGCGCACCAGGCTCTAAAAATGATGGGACTAACAGATAATTTTGCATCATTAGTCGTAATATGCGGTCATGGTAGTCAAAGCACAAACAACCCTTATGCTGCTGCTCTCGACTGTGGTGCTTGCGGTGGAGCGGCAGGTGGATTCAATGCAAGGGTTTTAGCTGCTTTATGTAACCTCCCAGAAGTAAGAGAAAAGCTTTCTTTTGAAAGTATTGAAATTCCTGAGGACACCGTTTTCGTAGCAGCTGAGCATAAAACAACGGTAGATGAATTACACTGGATTTATGTTCCTGAACTTTCCGTATCTGCACAAGAAGCATTTGACCGTATTGAAGCTATTATGCCTAAAGTGAGCCAAAATGCAAATGCAGACCGTCTAGCTCAATTACCGAATTTTTATTCAAAAATTAAAAGTCCAAGAGCTGAGGCGCATCGATTTGCGGAAGATTGGAGTGAAATACGTCCGGAATGGGGATTAGCCCGTAATGCCGCTTTTATTATCGGCCAACGTGAACTAACTCAGGATTGTGACTTGGAAGGGAGAGCCTTCCTTCATAATTATGATTGGCAGCAGGATGAAAGTGGTGATCTCCTAGCTAACATCATAGCGGGACCAGGTACGGTGACCCAATGGATTAATCTACAATACTACGCGTCAACGGTAGTGCCTCATTATTATGGTAGTGGAAATAAAGCGACGCAAACCGTTACGGCAGGGCTCGGTGTTATGCAGGGGAATGCAAGTGACTTGTTAGCTGGACTACCTTGGCAATCCGTCATGCAATCAGATTACGAGGCTTATCATTCTCCTCTACGTTTGCTGATTGTCATCCATTCACCTAATGAATATGTAGAACGGTTATTAAAGAATGATTCCGCATTACGTGAAAAAGTTCAAAATGGATGGGTTCGACTTGCTAGTATTGATCCAGAAGGACGTTGGGAAAACTGGTAACTGGTAATATTTAATCAACAATTTATCAACGTATAAAAGGAAGTGTACACTATGAATTTAGATACTAATCAAAAGGTATTGTTTCTAACAGACATTGAAAACGGATTAGAGCCTATTTTACAAGAAGCGACTAAAATCCGACCAGAAAACATGGTGACCATACAAAGCTATGGTCCCGTAATCTCAAATCTTTTCGGGGATATAATGAGGTCTGTTGTCTTGGCTATTTATCAGGCCAATGTAAAGGAGATTTTTGTTGTAGGAATAAAAGACAAAGGCATTACCTCAGTTAATTCACTAACCCAAGTTGATTCAATAAAAGATGAAATTCTTAAACTAGACGATTCCATTCAAAATAGTATGGCTGATTTTTTAGATGATACGGTTAATGAATGGCTAACTGGAAAAGAAAATGTTAGTGAAAATATCGAAAAGTGTGTTGATATCATCCGCAACCACCCATTAGTACCGTCGGATGTTAGAGTAAGAGGTTTAATAATAAATAATAAAAATGGAAAGTACTCAAAGGCTGAGGTTGTTACTAATTAGAACTTAATTATTTCCCAGATAAGGTGCATTTCCCTTCCCATGCCTTAGTTGTTATACTAAATTTAGATTTTGTTGGATGGATATTAAAGGTCTATAGGAATTACATGTTATAATAGATTTTTAATTGTTGAGTTAGAAGAATTATACTTGTCTATCTATCCGATGCAATAAGGAGATTTCTTCTAATTGAAAATTTAAGACGGGTGCTCAACTTTAGAAGGAATATCATCTAATAAATTTTAAAAAGCAAATAAAAGAGGCCGATTTTTTATTCGATAGGGAGTTGTATAGTATATGAAACAATCTAAAGGTTCTTATGAATCTGAGATAAGTTGGGCGATTACACAATGGGAAAAGGACTTTCTTGGGCGTGGATCTGTATCCGTTAAGACAGATATATTACGGGATATGATAATTGTGAATTTACAAGGCATTCTAACACCAGCTGAATACACCGTTTGTGAAACAAAAGAGGGAATGTTAACCATAAAGAAAACTCGTTCGGAATTAGTTGAATCAGGTGTAGAAAATCTTAAGGATACTATTTTAACTATAACCGGAGAAAAAGTGAAAAGTTTTCATACTGATATAAGCTCTAATACAGGTGAACGAGTGATGGTATTTAAATTATTTAATGATTTTGAGAAAAATCTTTAAATACGAAATTTTACCTTGAGGATTATACTGTCTTAGTTAAACACTATTATAATGTCTACGTTAACCATCGAGACAAGTTAGGGCTGAAGCATATTGGCTGTTCTAATATTTAGATTATAAATATTACGGATGACTTTTAGAAAGATAGAGTTTATTGTAACAACGCATAATTAACCTTATTGGAATAAGCGGAGGTGTTTATCAACTTTCGCTTATTTTGTTTTGTGGTTATTGCGTAGTACCCCTCTCCCCCTCGTCGCACTTGCCTTGCGCAAAATACCCTACCATTTGGATTTTGATAGATTTCATAGGCCTCTGTCCACATCCGCATCAGCGCTCTTATTGGAAAAGTGATAGGATGCATTTCCTTTTTTCGTTATACGTTTGTGTAAGTAGTAGATATCTCCATGAAAGTTCTCATTAGTAACAGCCATTTTCCTCACGGCTTTCTATAATACGATAAGTTTTTAAATTTTTGTACGCCAAAAACCCACCGTACTACACAGCGGGTTAAAGATACAAGATACAAATCATAATTATATTATGGATCTGTTTTATTAATTTTGAAGTTTTTTTCTATCAGGTATTTGTGGTGGTTTCTCAAATCACTTATTATTAATTGCAATAGTAACAGTGTCAGCTGAAAATTTACCAACTCGAGTGATTAATTGAGAATATTCTGTATTCAAATCACTTCTTAAACTACCTCCAAATCCTAGTCCTAGACTTCCAATTGATATCACACACTCACACAAAGTGGTTGGCGTTTGATCTTTGTTTTGTCGTAATCTTATTGGAGCCATTGAAATTTCATTCTTCTAATTCTACATAAATAAAAGATGCGCAAAAAATAGTGCGAGCCACCTCGTGCAGACTCTTGGCCACACTCCCGGTACCTCGCACTCATAAAAAAATATAATATTAATCCTATCAGTTCCGCAGTTTACGTTACTATATCTCCTGATACTTATTCACTAAATCAGGAGTTAAGCCCAACCATTCAGTCAAAATGATATGGCGTTCTCTTTCCGAAAGTGGAAACAGCATGTACCAAGTTGTTGGTGCAGACAAGGTCTTTACGTTAATTCCATTTTGCTCTGCATACATGTAGGAGCGCATCTGATGGTAATTGTTCGTTACGGATAGTATTTGATCTGACAAATTTTCTTCTTGGATGATCTCTTTGGAAAAAATAAAATTTTCCTTTGTACTTTGTGCGTGAGCCTCTTTGGTATATACGTTCTGCCTCGATTCCTTCGTTGACAAGGTATTGATGCATTACTTCCGCTTCGGTGTAATCCCCACGTCCCTTACCTGTGACGATCACCTTTGCTTCAGGATGTTCTTTTAAATATGCTGCAGCTTGGTTTCAACAAATCACCAGGTTAATCGCCATCAACCATATGTTCCGAGAACCACGGTGAAAGTATGGTATATCAATACTTCCCCAAATTATGACAATAACACCTTTAAGGGAATATATAACTTTTCATCTGATCGTATTAGCAAAATGTTAGCATTTTTGATTATTAGACATTTCTTAAAAGATAATAAATTTGTAAGATCTATTCAAACTTTTTGAAATGTATTGTAACAAAATCTCATAATAATATAGGCTGTTATACTTCCTCCAAAAACTAAAAATATCACTGGAATTACACTCATAATAGAGTAGCTGATAAAAAGTGATACAATCATCAATAGATTCGCAACCGGATTTGTAAACATAATAATGAAAGCTCTCTTAAAGTAGTTTAGAAAATTTAATTTATAATGAGTGTAAGTTGGAAAAAGGTATAAAATTGTTAAAATTAGTGAAATCATAACAACGTAAATCGGAACATGAAAAAACTGAAGTTCATTACTAGAAGTATGATCTATATATTTTAAATTTAAATATACAGTAAAGCTGATAAGTAAAATGATTACTCCCATTAAATTAGAAGATATAAATTCGGTTTTAAAATATTTCCAAAAAGTACGGAATATGGGTATATCCCTATCCCCCATAATCCATTTTCGTAAAACAGAAAACATCGCCATTGTTGAGGGAAAAAAACTAAAAACAACTAAACCCGCAAGAGAAAAAATAAGCCATAAGATGTTTAGAAAAGCAAACCTTGTAATCCATTCAGATGCCTTATAAAAAATATTATCAGTAACTTTCATAATTCTACCCTTTCGAAATAACACTTAATTACTACAAACATACCAACAAACTCTAGTCATTACATATTAAGCACAAAGGTACTTTGTATTTCTGTACCATAGAATTCTTCTTCCTTTTAAAGTTTTGATAAAGTGACTTGTTATTTAGTAACCTATTTTTTCCGTAATTCATCTAATCCATTATCTGATAATATTAGTAGAGATATATTCAATAGATTTATCGATACTTGTCTTACTTTTTTTCCCTGTACTACTATCACCCTTAATCGATAAGCACCCTCACCTATTTTTAATTCCTTGGCTTTTTAAAAACGTTTTTAATACGATAAAACTTTTTACTGATGTTTTATATTAAAACAACATTTCATCTATTTAATTAAAACTATTGAATCGCCCACAAAAAGGCCTTTTCTATATATTCATTCCAAAAATCCCAAGAATGCTCTCCTTGGGATTCCAAATAAGAGTGGTCTACTTTTTCAGATTGTAAAAAATCACGAAATTTATGGTTAACATCCAATAAGAAATCCTCTGTACCACAAGCCAAATAAATATTAGGGATACTTATGTCTGTGTTTTTTAAATTATTTAACAATGCTTCGGGATCTTTATCACTCCCCTGAAGTTGGTTTAAGTCACCGAAGACACTTTTCAAATATTTATAATCTGCGATACCGTCGTCATAATCGGTACCTGCATTCTGTATCTTATATGTAATTATAGCTGAAGATAAAGCTATAATACGGCCAAAATTTTCAGCATATTTTAATCCATTGCGAATTGCACCATACCCACCCATAGAAAAACCACCAATATATGTATCTTCTTTAAGGT
This sequence comes from Aquibacillus halophilus, assembly GCF_009649745.1. Classification (GTDB taxonomy): domain Bacteria; phylum Bacillota; class Bacilli; order Bacillales; family Amphibacillaceae; genus Aquibacillus; species Aquibacillus halophilus. The sequence continues at coordinate 112,508 of NZ_WJNG01000010.1, forward strand.
GTGATAATGGAAATAACTCTCTTGTGTACTGTACTAATTCATTTCCTACATATTCTCCGTATAATGCTCTTCTATCTTTATCATCGATATAAAAATGATTTTCTCCTACGGGCATAAAAACTGCAACATGATACCTGTCTGATAATTCTCGAATATTACTAAAGCTTATCCAATCAGTCAAACCACCTGAATATCCATGTAACAGATAAAGTGCTTTCATTGGCCCTTGATTGTTTTTCTGTTTACCTGGTATCTCCATGGTGTCTATTGGAATAAGTGCATTAAATATTACTTCTCTTTGTAAGGCTTTTGATTGAAAATTAACCTGTATCAATGCGATTGTACACACTCTCCTTTTACTAGACTCTGCAACTGATCCATTTCTATCGACATTTGTTCCTAGCTTAACTAAAATTAAATCCACTAACTAAAGTAATGAATCTATGATATTGCATTTCTGGATCACCACATGTGCAAACTAAAACGTTCTAAATAAATTCTCTCATCTTTAATGTTCTTAAAACTATTTCTTTGGCCATAACTCAAGTAGTTTCTCTCTCCAATAATTTAACCGGAAGAATCGTCTCCATAGGAGGGTTTTTTGTTAATATTTGTTGCACTAAATTTTCAACTGCTAACTTACCCATCTCTTTAATAGGTTGTTCTATCGTTGTAATCATATAATTGCGATTATAACCTTGTGCTATTCCATCGTACCCAACAACCTTTACTTGCTCAGGAATTCGATAACCTAATTTCTGGCATTCATTCACTACTTGCATAGCTATCATATCACTACTTGCAAATACGCCATCTAGGTCTGGATGCTCCTGGAATAGCTTATGGACTAGCTTTTCGTAATCTTTTAAATCAAAACCATTGATATCAGTTTCTACCACTACATATTCAATTCCGTTTTGGACTACCTTGTCTACAAAGGCTTCATGTCTTTGTTTTGCTAATAAGTTTAGTTGCAAATTCCCACTAATATGTGCAATTTTTTTACATTTCTTATCAATTAATAACTCAGTTGCTATTTTTCCACCATCATAATTGTCAGAACAAATATATGGAATCTGATTAGAAATTTTTCGATCGATAGTTATAACTGGCAGGTTAATTAATTCAAAATCTTCTACGCTTATCGTTTGGCTCCCCATGATGATACCATCTACTTGACTTGCCTTTAATAAATCTATATATTCTCTTTCTTTATTCTTATTGAGCAAAGAATTACATAAGAGTACCTTATAACCCTGCTCATATGCATAATATTCGATATGCTTTGTTAACTCGGCAAAGAAAGGATGAGAAACATCAGGAATTATTAACCCGATAATATTTGACTTCTTTCTAGATAACGATCTAGCTAACTCATTAGGTTGATAATTGAGCTCCTTGGTGGCTTGTTGTACTCTTTTCTTAAGGTCATCACTTATATATCCACGATTATTTAATACTCTGGAAATAGTAGTAACGGTAACTCCTACCTTTTCTGCAAGATCTTTAATCGTTACTGTCATTTTGTTTCCTCAATTCCAACAAACTTTTATTTAAATCATTAGGTGAATAAAAATGTATGAGTAACTAGTTGCAGTAATCCAAGTGTTTTCTACGTGATTACTTCTGTCATTTTATTAAAATTATTTTAGTGCCCCATCTACAAGCCCTTGAATAATATGTTTTTGTAGTATCAAATATAAAACCAATACAGGAACCATTGCCATAAGTAATCCTGCCATTAGTGGTGCATAGTCTACAGAATAGGATGAGAAAAAGTTAAATACAGATAATGGCAACGTTCTAAGATTAGGCGATTGTAATATTAGACTAGCTAAAAGATAATCGTTCCAAATTATTAGAACCTCTAATATAATCAGTGTTACCATAACGGGTTTTAATAATGGCAAAACTACCACAAAGAAAGTTCTTAATCTTGAGCAACCTTCAATAAAAGCCGCTTCCTCTAATTCATAAGGAATCCCTTTAATAAAACCATGAAAAATAAATACACCTAAAGGTAATCCAAATCCAACATACATAAACATTAAAGTTGGACGCATATTCAAAAGACCCATTTCGCCGTATAAAATGACAAGAGGAATCATTAAAACTTGAAATGGAAGTGCCATTGATGACAATATAGCAAAAAAGAGAATCTTATTAACTTTCCATTTAAAGCGAGCAAATAAATAAGCTGTCATAGCGGAAAAAAATACAATGATAACAATACTACCAACTGTTAAAATCAATGAATTAAATATGGCTTGCATAAAATTCATACTTTGGAAAGCATCTACATAATTTGAAATTTTAAATGATTCAGGTAATGAAAACGGACTTTCAATAAACTTTTGTGTTGTTTTAAATGAATTCATTACGACAATGCCAAAAGGTATTAAAACGATGAGAAGCGTGAAGTATAAAACAATTGTTTTAAAAAACGCTATAAGACTATTACTCTTTTTAACCATCAAGCCTCTACCTCCCGTTTCTTAAGTATATATGTCTGTGTTATTGCAATAAGTGCTACTGCAAGGAAAAGAACGATTGCTTCGGCTTGTCCTGCGCCAAAATCATTAGATAAAAAGGCTTTCTGAACAATATGGTAAGAAACCATTTCAGTAGAATTATAAGGACCGCCATCAGTCAATGATAGATTAATATCATATGCTAAGAATGCGCGAGTAATCGTTAAAAAGAAACAGATAATAATTGATGGAATCGAAAGGGGTATTATAATTTTTCGTAAGCCCTGGAAATAATTTGCTCCATCAATACTAGCAGCTTCTAAAACATCTTTAGGTACACTTGCAAAACCTGCCATATATATGATGACTAGATAACCTACAAGTTGCCAAACTGAAGCAACCACAAGTGCCCAAAACGCCTTATCCGGATCACCCAACCAAGACTTTTCAAAAATGCCCCAGTTGTATTGGTCACCTAAGTATGGCATAACTCGAGAAAATAAAATTTGCCATAAATAACCTAATACAATACCTCCTATTAGATTTGGTGTAAAGAAACCCGTTCTTAGTAAACCTTTACCTTTTATTTTACTTGTGAGTGCCAAAGCTATAAAAAAGGCAAAAAAATTGGCAAAAACTAAACAAGCAAAAACATATTTTATTGTAAACCAGAATGAAGTAAGAAAATCCTTATCAGTAAATACTTCTGCGTAATTAGACAATCCAACAAAGGTACTATCTCCCGTTGCAACACTCCAGTTTGTAAAAGTTAAATATAAGCCAAAAATGAATGGAATAACGATAACGGCTGAAAAAATAAATAATGTTGGTCCTCCAAACAACAAGAAGAGGCCAATATTTTTGAGTTTTTTGTTTTGTCTCATACAGTTACTCCTTTGACAAAGTGTGGAAAATAAAATATTTCCACACTTTGTAAATTATAGATTATTTAGTTGATTCCCAGTAATCTTCAAATTCATTATATAATTCTTCTCGTTCTATATTGTCAGATAAGTACTTTTGCATTGATGCTCCCACTTTCGACCACCAATCTGGTTGAAAATAATTCATTACACTAATGCTAATAACATCGCCTCGTTGAACATATTCACTAACACTATTAGATATAACGTTCGGACTTTCAGCTTTTAAATCATTATATGGCATATTTAAGCCCATTTCAGTTATAATTGCTGTTTGTCCTTCTTCACTTGTTAGCATCCATTCTATCAATTCTTTCGCCGCTTGTTGCTGTGCTTCAGTGGATTCTGTATCATCAATAGCAAATAGTTTTGGTTCACTAAAGGCTATCTGACTATTACCGTAATCTTCCGGGTTATTACTGATTGGAACTGGAATAACGCCAAATTCCTCGTCTCTTCCTTCAAGTTGCCCTATTACAGCCCAAGTCCAGTCACCCATAAAATAGAATGCTGCCTCACCTTTTGCAAAAGCTGTACTATCTAAGTTATAGTCCGACACAAGAGGGTCATCTTTTCTAAGATTATATTTCTTTAGTAAATCAAAGGTATCCATTAAACCATTGAATTGTGGATTATCTGATAAAACAACATTCCCATTCTTCAATTCTTCTACAAATGCAAGGTTTTCTTCAACATCTCGTGATTGTAATGCATAACCCAGCCCAGTATAATGAGATCCTAATGACCAATCTGCTCCATGAATAACTACTGGTGCTGTTCCGGAAGCATCAATTTCTTCAAACAATGCAGCTAAATCATCACGTGTTCTTGTCACTGATGGATCAAATGATTCGCCTGTCGCTTCCTCTATTACTCGTTTATTATAAAGCAACCCATAACCTTGCGATGTCCAAGGTATTCCTAAATATTTACCATCAAGTAAAACACGATCAATTGTTCCAGGCGTAGTTAATGCCTCGTATTTTTCTTTCTCTGATTCTAAATCTAAGAATTTATCCTTATATTGTAGAATTGCTCCAGCATCAAGATTTGCAATAGTAGCCGGTGTGCCTGATGCTAATAGTGATTGGAATTTTTCTATTTGTGCTCCACCAATTGGTGTTGGAATTAACTCAACTGTTACATTTGGATTTAATTCTTCATATTTATCGAATAAATTTTCAAATACTTCATTTACTTCAGCTGAAGTGTTGAAGAACGTAATTTTGACGTCTTCACTTTGGTCTTGGTTATCATTTGAGTTTTCATCTGAATTTGAGTTCTCATCAGCATTCGAACTATCATTAGAACAAGCTATCAACATAGATAGTAAAACAATTGACATTAATTTAAAGATACTAGCCATTTTTAATTTCATAAATCATATCCCCCATTCAAATTATCTTTGTTCAATTTTTGACCCCAAAATAACTTTCCGCTTATAGCAGTTTACCCAATCACAAAAAACTAATAATAGTTTTAAAGTTTCATTAGGATTACCCCCCACCTTTGTTGAAAGCGCTTCCTGTGATTTATGTTAACCGATTGACATATAGATGTCAACCGGTTGACACATAAAAAAACTAATACTTCTGAATTCTTTTTTTAAAAAACTATGAGCATTCTAAGTTGTAGGTGACATCACCTGTTGTTATAGAAATGGAGAATTAATTAAAGACCATTTTAAATTAAACAAAATACTTAGATATTTCTCCATTTTCATCTATATATTCTATAATTGTCTTATTAGTATTTAAGTCCACAAACAAGTCACACTTTTTATCACTAAGCTGCCAACGAAGTCTTACCTCACCATCCATTGATTTTAATACATCAAAATTACCATTAAATGCATTATAATCATTACGAAACTTAATAAGTCTCATTAATCTCTTTACAACATCTTTTTCAAGCGATTGCTCAATCTCACTTAATGTGAAATTATGACGATTAATTTCTCGTCCTTCTCCAGTTTCATTTACTCTTTGAAGATCATTTTCACCTGCTAATAAACCTACATAATAAACCTGAGGAATGCCAGGTGTAAAAAATTGGATTGCCCTTGCAGCCATATAAGCATCATCGTCACTATTAAGAATAGAATAGTATGAACCACGAATTTGATGCACATCAAATCCATCCGGGTCCTTATGCTCATCAGACAATAAAAGGCTAAGATTAGCTCCTCTTTCAACACAAATATCTACTAGTTCCCGAGCCTCACTTGTATTTATCAGATCATCCATATCCGGCTTAACTGGAATACCATCGTGACAATCAAGCATCGTAAATTGTTTATGTGGACGAGTTCTTAAATATTGAAGCAAGTCTCCACTTGATTTATTGATTAATGTAGATAAGATTCTATATGGTAAAATGAAATCATATATCCAAAAACCATGCTCTGCAAGCTTGTATTGAATACTATAATGTGAATGGACTTCTGGAAGCAATTCGATATCAAACGAGTTAGCAGTCTCCCTAATCCAGTCTAAGAACTTATAAATTTCAGGCTCTACAAAGAAGCTACTTGTCCCAAGTTTTTTAATTACATAACCTACCGCATCAAGCCTAACTATTTTCACATTATGTTGCTTGAAATTCTTAAAGAATTCTATAAAAAGTTGCTTTGCCTTATCTGACTTTATATCTAAATCAATTTGTTCTGAAGGATCTGTCTTTCCAAATGTAGTCCATACTGTTTCTTCTTCACTAGTTTCTTTAATTGTAAATGTTGAATAAGGCTTCTTTCTACGAAGAAACATCTTATCAATATCTTCTTGATTTGGCTTTCCATCATCCCACATTTTTTCTAACGTAATAAATAGATCAGCGTATTCAGACTCTCTTCCTTTCTTAAGGAAGTCTTGAAAATACTCGGATTGTCTAGAAATATGATTAACCATCAAATCTAACAAGACATCATAATCCCCCCCTATGTCACTTATATCCTTCCAAGTTCCAAAATTAGGTTCTATTTCTAAATACGACAGTGGAGCAAACCCTCGATCACCTGATGATGGAAAAGGAGGTAGTATATGAACTCCGCCTTTAAAAAGATCATATAATTGATTCGACATTATTTCATTTAGACTCTTCAGATTACCTCCTAACGAGTCTGGATATGTGATAAGCTGCACTTGATTTTTAACTGCCATATTATTTCACCCCCCCTATAAATTATAAATGTTTTTAATTTCTTCAATTTCTGGTAAACAGATAACTGCTCCCGTATATTTCAATTTAAAAGCACTAACACCAAAACCTAAAGATAATGATTGCCTAATCGTATAACCTTTTATTAACCCAGTATATAATCCAGACCAAAATGCATCTCCTGCTCCTGTTGCATCAACAACATCTGTCGCTAAAGTATCTAATCGAATAGTATCTTTTCCATTTGAGACAATTGCACCGTTCTTTCCTAATGTTAGGATTACTAGTTTCGCCCCAAGTTGCAGAAACTTTTCCAATTGGTTCTCCGGTGTATCTATTCCAAACAATCTTTCGGCATCATCTTCAGAGGGCTTGATTATATCAACTCTTTTTATTATGGATTTAACATAATCTATGCCATTTTCCCCTTTGTTCCAAATCATTGGATGGTAATTTGGATCAAAACCAACCAAAATCTTATTCTTTTTTGCTACTTCTATTACTTTTTCAATCGTATTTCTCGCAGGCTTCTTTGAAATCGGCCAACAGGAAAAATGAATAAACTTTGAATCTAGCAATGTTTCTTCAAGCCCATTTGTATAATCTAAATGGTAATCAGCTTCTCTATAAAAAATTGGGGTAGGTGTCGACTTGCTTTTGGTCACCATTACGAGACTAGTTGCATAATCTACGTTCTGCACACTATCGGTATTTACCTCATTTTCATTTAAGCTATTGATTAAGAATTTTCCAAATCCATCCTTACCAACTGCAGAAGAGACCGCAGAATTAATACCTAATTTTTTAACATTTATTGCTATATTAGCTGGAGAGCCTCCAAAATATCTCTGATAGGTGTCACATTCAAAGTTATTATCATAATCCGTTGAGATCATATCAACTAGAATTTCTCCTATAGCGAAAACATCATTTTTTTTATTTGGAAATTCTATTTTGCTATCAAAATCCAGCACTCTCTAACTCCCCCATCCTTTTAATCCTATACACCGCTATAACCTTTCACCGAGCTAAAATCATTGTTAGTATAATAATAGCAATAAGGACATAACGGGATCATTAATATTATCTATACAATAGTTTACTTTAGATGTCGTATCCATCTGCCTGCCATTTCAATCCAATTGCTAACTTCAGGTAGTACCGTTTCACTATAGGATTTGGACTTTGTTTCTTCAGTTCCTAAAGCTAACCCATGTACACCCTCTCGGTATATGTGCATTTCCGTTGATACCTTGATTTTAAGAAGCGCACTTGCAAACAACATACTGTTCTCGACAGGCACCGCCTCATCAGTACCAGTGTGCCATAGAAACGTTGGAGGAGTATCCTTCGTAACCATATTCTCTAAAGATAGTTCATGTAGTGATTTTTCATAGTTCTCACCCAATAACGCCTTAAAAGATCCCACGTGTCCGTATTCACCAGACGTTATAACTGGATAACTTAATAACAAACCATTAGGCTTAATATCTTCATGAGAAAAACCTAATTGTGTTGTTAGAAATTCCTTTTTCCAAAACACTCCTAAACTTGCTGCTAAATGACCACCTGCAGAAAATCCTGCAATGATAATCTTATCCTTATCGACATGCCATTTGTCTGAGTTTTTTCTAACAAGAGCTACAGATTGTGCAAGTTCTAACAGAGAAGTTGGATATGTATGTGGATAAACGCTGTATCGCAATATACATGCATTAAAACCTAAAGCATTCATTTGGATAGCTATTGGTTCCGCTTCACGTTCTGAAGTGAATTCATATCCACCACCAGGACAAATAATTACTGTTGGTCGAACACGATTTTCGTCTATTTCAATTGAGTTATCGAGTATATACGTATATAACTTTGCATTTGAGCCATTTATTTGAACATCCAGTATTTCATGAATCAATAATCTCTCCACTCCTTTTAATCATTACTAAAAAACTCATAACGAAATTAAGTTTGAAATGCTTTTGTAAGTGCATTAATATACTCATTTTTGGCGCGCTTACTAATCTCTGCGTCTGGTGCTATATGCTCAAAAGCATGAAAGCATCCTGGGTAAAACTTAAACTCTACTTCTACTCCAGCTCTTGCCAGACGGGCAACATAGTCAATTGTTTCATCACGGAATGGATCTAATTGTCCTACACATGTGTATGTCTTAGGTAAGCCTTCTAAATTATCCGCTCTAGTTGGAGCAGCATATTGGGAAATGTTATCGTTTTCAATTTCGCCTAAATACATTTTCCACGCAACAATGTTATTATTTTTAAACCAGACTGCCTGATTATCAGTAATTTCTAAGCTAGAAGGGGTAATATTGCGGTTGTCAATCATAGGATATAATGGCATTTGAAAACAAATATTTGGACCTCCACGATCACGAGCTAACAATGCAAGTGCTGCAGTTATTCCTCCACCTGCACTTCCACCAGTGATGGCAACTCTTTTTAAATCAATATTTAATATCTTATAATTATCTGTCATCCATTTTAATGCTGAATAACAATCTTCCACTGCTGCTGGAAAAGGATGTTCAGGCGCAAGACGATAGTCTGCTGATACAACTATACAATTTGCTTTTTCGACGAAGCTTTCACACAATTGGTCATCACTATTCGGATGACCGAGTACATATCCACCACCATGACTCCAAAGCACTGCGGGTAAAGGTTTATTATCTATATGTATCGGTTCATATATCTTAATTAGCATTTGTTGACCGTCTCCACCAGCTATGTAACGATTTCTTATCCGTACTGTTTCTGATTGTCCATCAGGAGGAATAGGAGTCTGTCTTGCTGTTTGAAGATCTTCCGGTAACTTAATAACCGGTAACAATTTCAACGGTTCTCTTAACTCGTCCAATACCTTGTCTAAAAAGTTCAACTAAGAAATCCTCCAATCTTAAGATGAAATAATTATAGTGCATGTTATACCTTACATATATATGTTAACCGGTTATCATAAACATGTCAACCGGTTAACATGACAAAAATATAAATGCTAATTGACATTTATATTTCTTATGTTGTTCCTCGCTCAACCAATGAAACCGGAAGTGAGTTATCAAAGGATACTTTTTCACCTTTTATTTGACGAATTAGAAGTTCAATGGTTAGCTCACTCATTTTTTCTAGAGGTTGATTTATTGTTGTAAGAGGTGGTGTTAGTATGGTTGATAACTCAACATCATCATATCCAATAATTTTTATATCGTTGGGAATTGCTTTCTTTAAAAGATGACATGCTTGAATAATAGTTGAAGCTATGATGTCACTACTCGCAAAAACCCCGTCAATAGTAGGATTTTTTTCTAAAAATTCAGCAACTTCCTCCGCCATGTTAGCTATTTTAGAAGTATTAACTTCTTTGGTTTGTATTGATAGTTCGTCCTTTCTCGTTTTCATCCCTTCTAAAAATCCCTGGTACCTATCTGTTGCTAATAGCGCCGTGTGATGAGGACCTCCAATTCCACCATAAATATAGGCTAAGTTTTTACATTCTTTCTTTATTAATAGATCTGAAGCAAGTTTTCCACCAAGAAAATTATCGCTTGTTACAACAGGTATATTTTTAGATAATGCTCGGTCAAAAGATACGATAGGTAAATTTAAATTTAGGTAGTTTTCAACTTCTAATACTTGACTACACATAATTATTCCCTCTACCTGATTTTGTTTTAGCAACTCTATATATTCTTTCTCCTTAGATACATCTCGATTTGAATTACATAATAGTATTTTATACTGTTTTTTGTACGCGTAATGTTCTAAATAATAGGTTAACTCACTAAAAAAAGGATGAGCTACTTTGGGTACGATAAGGCCAATAGTATTGGATTTTCTTCTAAACAAAGACCGTGCAAGCTCATTAGGCTGATAATTTATTTCCTTCATCGCTTTATAAACTTTATCTCTCGTAGCATCACTAATATATCCTCTATTATTAAGAACACGAGAAACCGTTGTAACAGAAACTCCAGCTTTTTGTGCAACATCCGTTATTTTTGGCATGACTAAATCACCATCTCTAATTTTTAAAATTTATATATAGTATATCATGTGAAATGGAATTTAGTTACTATATATGAAAGTGAATAATAAGCCTAGTATTGTTTCGTCAGGCCCTTTGTTGCAGATATTACAATAGGATATCATGGAATATTGGTTTATTGACTTCCTGATAAAATAGCCCTGGCTTCTCCAAATAAGCTCATATTCAACTCACATTAATTGAAAGCACTCAAGTTCCTTTATTTCCTGATATTTGTTCACTTAATCGGGAGTTAAGCCTAACTATTCGGTCAAAATGATATAGCGTTCCCTTTCTAAAAGTGAAACACCATGTACCAAGTGTTTGGTGCAGATAAGGTCTTTACATTAATTCCATTTTTCTCTGCATTTTTCCATAGGGGCGATACTACCGCACCAACAACTAACAGGTGCCATAAAGCTTATTTTTACCAAACGCGTTAGGTTTAGTTAATTCAATATTAGACGGGATTATATCTAGAATTAAAAGTATCTCATCCGTACACAACCTTTTATCAAAAAATAAATTAAGCCGAAGCATCATTAATGTAAAAGAAATAATCGAAGAAATTATATCATTATCAAATTTTGATCCAAATTTCACCATCCATTTAGAATTAGATGATATTTTTATACCATATAATAAAGCTACCTCAATCGCATTGGCCATTAATGAGTTAGTCATTAACTGTTTCAAACACGCCTTTATTAATATGAGTTCTGGAACCATTCATATACAGTGTAAAAAGTTAGATGATCATATATTTATTGCTGTAAACGATAATGGAGTTGGGCTACCAGATAATTTTGACCCCTCAAAAGTAACAAGCTTAGGTTTATCAATATTACATGGAATTGTTACTAGTGAATTTCAAGGGAGAATTGAATTTAAATCAAAAAATGGGACTACAGCTGAAATTAAAATTCCTTCTCGTAGTTTTTCTTTAAACCAATACCGAAAAGAGTAGCGGATGTAATACTAGTCTTCACTCTACACAAGAGTATAAAATAAGGCACCTGTCACTTCCCGTATTATTTTCGAAACCGACAAAAAGCGGGAAATGACAGGCACTGAATTGTTTCTCCCACCAGGTGCTGCAGCTACATTAACTGCTAGTTGTAAAAGTGCAGTTGATAAAGGGGAGTCTTGGGTAGGCTATAACTGGGAACCATCTTATGTAACTGAAAATTATGATATGGCACTTCTGAAAGAACCAGAATATACAGAAGAACGATGGAATAATGGGTAGATCTGCATTTGCTTCCCAACGTTTAACAATCGCAGTAAGTAATGAGTTTGCTGCTCTGCGTCGATTCCTTCATTGACAAGGTATTGATGCATTACCTCTGCTTCGGTGTACTCCCCACGATTACGTTTGCTTCAGGGTGCTTTTAAATACGTTGCAGCAGGCACCATTTATAATTCGTCTATCTGATTCCTTTAATTTAATGATAGAAATGTGGATTTTCAAGGTGCTAAAAAACCTCTATTCTAGTAGATTGGAAAAAGTATCTTTTAATCTAGAACAACAAATTAAAGGATGCACGTCCCTTTGTTTCCCTCCTTTGTTTCTCAAAAGCCAAACGGACAAAGTTATAGGCACCATTATTCCATACATTAAAATCATGTAGACCATCCTTGATTATAACTTCATAGTAGTCCAACAGCTTGTCTCCAGCAGCTTGTGATAGCTCTGTTGTCGCTATTTTATATCCTCTTTCGATTGCAACTTCATCAGCGTCCCCACACGTCATGTATAGTAAATCAATCCTGTGACTCGATGATGAGATGGTAGTTCCTAACGTTTTACCATCACTCGATGTCGGAGCATTAGAAAAAGCACCAACATAAGCAAATAAGTCCTCCATCCCTGGGGCATGGACGGTGGTATCAAGCCCATTCTTCCATCTTGTTTCTGTACCGGTATAAACGACAGAATCACATCGAAAACCACCTAAAATCAAATTTAAAGCTTGCATTCCACCCATGGACAGACCTGCAATCGCTCTATGCTTACGGTTAAAATCAATTGCTTTAGCAGATGTATCCTCTATATTTGCATAGGTATTATAGGTAGATTCAATGAAAGGAACCAGATCATATCTTAGCTCGTAGTCAAAATAATAGAAACCAAGCATGTTCGTTCCCTCAGAATTGAATGATTGGTCAGTCC
>NZ_WJNG01000011.1 GCF_009649745.1 Aquibacillus halophilus
GTATTAGGCACGCCGCCAGCGTTCGTCCTGAGCCAAGATCAAACTCTCCATAAAGTTTATGAGCTTGATTGCTCGTTCAAAAAACTAGCTTAATTTCTTACTTCACATACTGGTTGTTTCGTTCAGTTTTCAAGGATCAAATGGTGGGCCTGAGTGGACTCGAACCACCGACCTCACGCTTATCAGGCGTGCGCTCTAACCAGCTGAGCTACAGGCCCATTATATAATGGAGCGGGTGAAGGGAATCGAACCCTCGACATCAGCTTGGAAGGCTGAGGTTTTACCACTAAACTACACCCGCATATTAAAAAGAATAGTTGATTTGTTTCATAAATTCAATGGTCGGGAAGACAGGATTTGAACCTGCGACCCCTTGGTCCCAAACCAAGTGCTCTACCAAGCTGAGCTACTTCCCGGAAATGGTGCGCCCGAGAGGAGTCGAACCTCAACCTCTTGATCCGTAGTCAAACATTCTATCCTATTAACTACTGATACTCAACAAAGCGACATATTTAAATATAACATAATGACGATATCAAGTCAAGGTTTTTTTCTGGTGCGGTCGAGAGGATTTGAACCTCCACAGGGTTTCCCCCACTAGGCCCTCAACCTAGCGCGTCTGCCGTTCCGCCACGACCGCATATTATCTATTAAAAAAGAAAATGCTGTGTAGTTTCACAGCATAAAGTTTAAAATGCGGGTGGAGGGACTTGAACCCCCACGTCATAAGACACTAGATCCTAAGTCTAGCGCGTCTGCCAATTCCGCCACACCCGCAAAAATGATGAGCCATGAAGGACTTGAACCTTCGACCCTCTGATTAAAAGTCAGATGCTCTACCGACTGAGCTAATGGCTCATGAATTATTTCAATAACTAAATAGTTTATCTCAGCTAAAGGACCTCTTCATCTACTAGCATATTCAATGAGGTAATGTGCTTCGAGGTTACTCGTAGTTTATTCGGAAGATGTATTGCTCGTTGCTCTACCGACTGAGCTAATGGCTCATGATATTTCAATTACTGAGCTAATCGCTCTTATATTTTATATTAATACTTCAGGATTAAGGTGCATATCTATATTAATATATATGTTATTTGAAATAAAAAATGGCTGGGCTAGCTGGATTCGAACCAGCGCGTGACGGTACCAAAAACCGTTGCCTTACCGCTTGGCTATAGCCCAAAAACAATAATGGCGGTCCGGACGGGACTCGAACCCGCGACCTCCTGCGTGACAGGCAGGCATTCTAACCAACTGAACTACCGGACCAAAACATATTTAGATAAGTGACCCGTACGGGATTCGAACCCGTGATACCGCCGTGAAAGGGCGGTGTCTTAACCACTTGACCAACGGGCCATAAAAAAAGATGGCGGAGAAGGAGGGATTTGAACCCTCGCGCCGCTTACACGACCTACACCCTTAGCAGGGGCGCCTCTTCAGCCACTTGAGTACTTCTCCATTGGCTCCACAGGTAGGACTCGAACCTACGACCGATCGGTTAACAGCCGATTGCTCTACCACTGAGCTACTGTGGAATAATGTAAATGAACTTTTTTAAAAAATTGGATGAACACACTCATACTTAAAGACATTAAATATATGTCGTTAATAACTTAAGTAACAGCGACGTTAAATATAATACTACAATTTTAGATAGAAGTCAATAGTTTTGAGGTTGTTTTATATGCTTCTTCAGATTCAACATATCGAAGCCAGGCCTTAGTTACAGTTTACTAATGATAATAACGTTTGGTCAAGTAATCGAATATAATTTAGAATCCTCGGAACAGACCTTGTATTTCAAAGGCTTATTTAATTTAACATGGAAGAGTCTGTTCGTCAATGATTTTATAAAACCTTTTTCCCTATCCGGAGACCTTCTTCTATTTAAGTTGTTTTAAGCTTCCCTTGCATCTTCCACACCTATACTTTTTCACATTAATGATTCGCATTCTATTATATACTTGCCCACATTGCGAACAAATATATCTGTACTTGATACTTTTTTTCATCGAGGGTAACGGCTGACAATGCCTAGGTGATTCGGTCTGTTTTAATAGTTGCTTAAATTCCTGATCTCTATGATTAAAACCTTTACCTTCTATATGTAAATGATAGTGACATAGTTCATGTTTTATTATCCCTTGGAATTCCACTTCCCCTAATTCCTCTAGATATTTCGGATTCAATTCTATCTTTCTTTTTGAAGGGATGTACCTCCCACCTGTAGTCCTTAGACGGGGATTAAATGATACATCATCTATATACGGTTTGTTAAAATAACGCATAGATAACCTGTTTACCAAACTTTCCAATTCAACTTGGGTTATCAATTTCATAAAGTCACACCCCATTTATATCTTGCATATCCTAACACAACTGGATAATCGCCTATTACCATTTCATTTGTCGAGGAGGAAGAGACAGATGCCCAATTGGTTTAAAAAGCAAATGACGGAAGCCTTCCACACAAAAGACCTATATCAAATCAAAATTCTCAATCAATGTTGGTTTTTTTACCGAAATAAACATTTGTCATAGGAATAGGAAACAAAGATACCAAAGGGTTAACTTGGTATCTTTGTTATTATTTCTACCTTAGATTTAAAGTAATTTGTTCGATTAAGTGTTAGCTCTGAACCATTGAAAGTGCAATTCGTTGTTTTTGTGCATCTACATTATCAACCCATACAGTTACTACATCTCCAACCGATGCGATATCCATTGGATGTTTTACAAACTTCTGTGACATTTTAGAAATATGAACTAAACCATCCTGCTTTACACCAATATCAACAAATACTCCGAAGTCCACTACATTTCGAACAGTTCCTTGTAATTCCATCCCCTGTGTTAAATCTTCCATCGCTAATACATTTTGTTTTAATAACGGGGTTTGCAAATCATCTCTCGGATCTCTTTCAGGACTAACTAGCGCATTCATTATATCTTCTAACGTTGGTTTTCCTATGTTAAGTTGTTCGGAAATAGTATTTAAATTAAGATCTTTCAATTGATTTTGTAGTTTCTCTGTTCCTAAATCGTCTGTTGTACAACCAATCATTTTCAGTAGGCCCTTTGTAGCCTGATAGCTTTCGGGGTGAATAGGCGTACGATCTAGCGGTTCTTCTCCATCAAGAACTCGTAAGAAACCAATACTTTGTTCATAGGTTTTGTTACCCAATCTAGGTATCTTTTTTAACTGACCTCGATTTTTAAATTTACCAGCTTCATCTCTTTGCTTAATAACATTGTTTGCGACGGTTTTACTTAGTCCAGAAACATGCTGCAATAGAGACGCAGAAGCAGTGTTAACATTAACTCCGACTTGGTTAACTGCTGTTTCGACTACAAAGGTTAGTGAATCACTAAGACTCTTCTGACTTACATCATGTTGGTATTGTCCAACACCAATTGATTTGGGATCGATTTTCACAAGCTCTGCTAGTGGATCTTGGACACGTCTAGCAATCGATATTGCACTTCTTTCCTCAACTTGAAGGTCTGGAAATTCTTCTCTAGCCAATTTAGATGCAGAGTATACACTTGCGCCAGCTTCATTAACAATTAAGTAAGAAATTGGTAAACCATGCTTTGTGATTAAATCAGCGATAAATTGTTCAGTCTCACGGGAAGCAGTGCCGTTACCAATTGCTATCAATTCAATTTGATGTTTTTTTAGAAGACCTACAACAACTTCCTCCGCACCCTTAACGTCATTTTTAGGCGCTGTAGGATAAATGACATTAATAGCATGCACCTTTCCAGTTTCATCAATTACAGCTAATTTACAACCAGTTCGAAACGCAGGATCTACCCCTAGAACCGTTTTCCCCTTTAAAGGCGGCTGAAGTAATAAGCTTTTTAAGTTTTTCGAGAATATATCTATCGCTTGTGTCTCTGCGATTTCTGATAATGAAGTTCTAATTTCTCGTTCTATGGAAGGTTGAATTAAACGCTTATAGCTATCTTCTATCGTTTGCTCTAACAAACCTTTAATTTCTTCAGAAGTAGATGTTTTAATAACTTTTTTATTTAAATAGGTATTGATTTCATCAACTGGAGGGACGATAGCAACTTTTATTATCCCTTCCTTTTCTCCTCGATTTAAAGCAAGTACACGGTGCGATACAATCGAACGAATAGGCTCTTGATAGTTATAATACATTTCAAAAATGCCTTTTTCATCTTTTTCTTTATTTTTATCGTCACTTTGGATGCGACCAAGTTTGAAGGTCTTGTCTCTTATGTATTCTCGGTAACTAGGATCATCAGAAATCCATTCAGCAATAATATCACTTACACCTGCAACGACTTCTTCAATTGTAGTAAGCTCATTCTCTTCAGATAGATAAAACTCAGCTTCATTTAAATTCTGCAGCTTCTGTTCCCATACCAACTGAGCTAACGGTTCTAAGCCTTTTTCTTTCGCAACTGTTGCTCTTGTTCTTCGTTTTTGTTTATATGGTCTATACAAGTCTTCAACACGCTGCAACTGTTTTGCCTTGTCTATTTCTGCCTTTAATTCAGGAGTAAGCTTTCCTTGTTCATCAATTAAACGAATCACTTCTTCTTTTCGATCAGCTAAATGCAAGGCATAGTTCCACTTATCTTCTATATCCTTAATCTGAACCTCGTCTAATGCCCCTGTCTGCTCTTTACGGTACCGAGCTATAAATGGGACTGTATTTCCTTTTTCTAATAACCCAATCACTTGTTTAATGGATGAGATAGATACATTAGTCTCTTTAGAAACCCATTGAATTAAATTTTCGTTCAGTCTTTCTTCACTCACATTTGTTTCCTCCTTAATGCTCTTATCCATCTTATCATATCAAACATACTGGCTACTTCCCACTTTGAAACTTAACCGTAAAAATTCTATTAACAAACAAAAACCCCTACCTTAATAGATAAGAGGTTTCCTTATTCATCACATTTTTACGAATATCTCATTGCAATCAATGTGGTATCATCTTCTTGATTTGTGGCACTTACAGCTGAAAATGTTTCCGTAATTGTATGAACATCTTTACTGTAAAAATACTTTGAAGATAGAGCCCTAGAGGTAACTCCATCAGAAAACATAATAAAAACCATACCTTCATCTAATTTCCCTTGAAAAATCTTGAATGGTCGTCGATATCCTCCAAGGTACCCTGAGTTAGGTATGTTTCTTTTTTTTTCACAATTATCGGAGATGGCCATAATTCCGATATTTCCCAATGATGTGAAAGCATACGTACCTTTCTCTAAATCCATTTTCAATACACCTAGTACCACGCCACGTTTACCAGTCAATTCTTTATTGCACTCATTGAAAATTTGCTCAACTGAAGCCTCATTGTCATTAGCAATTATGTCGACAACTGCTTGCGAGGATTCTTTTGCATATTCGCCACTACCAAGACCATCAGCTAGAGCACAAATAAATTGGGTTGCTGATTCTTTATAATAATAGCTATCACCACAATAGTAATTCCCTTTTTTAGGCTTCTGATAAATAGAAACCTCTACACTGTCATTACTCATCCATCAAAGACCTCCGAGCTTTCAGATTGGAGGGCCTCTCTAAGCTTTCGTAAAGCTCGTCTCTGAAGGCGCGACACATGCATTTGGGAAATTCCTAATGTTTCACCCGTATCCTTTTGACTCATGTTATCAAAATAAGTACATTGTATAATCTCTTTTTCTCTATCTGATAAAATCGGTAGTATTTTCTCAAGCAACATACGTTGATCAGTGTTTTCGTATCCCTCTTCCGAATTACCAATAAGCTCTAAAATAGATACAGTACTTCCATCAGAGTCCGCTTCAACTTTGCGATCAACAGAGAGTGCCTTATAGCTTTGGCTCATTTCCATTGTTTCTAAAACTTCTTCTTCAGGTACTTCTAAATAATTCGCAATTTCCTTCACAGATGGGGATTGTTGGTTATCTGTTGTTAATTGCTCGACTGCTTTCTTTATTTTAGGACCTAATTCTTTTATTCTACGAGGCACGTGAACACTCCAAGTTTTATCACGTATGAATCGCTTAATCTCACCGATAATTGTTGGAATAGCAAAGGATTCAAAAGATTTACCTAACGAGGAATCATACCTTCGAATCGCCGCTAATAATCCTAGCATGCCTACCTGAACTAAATCTTCATGAATGGTATTATTCTTAGAATACTTACGTGCAATTGATTTGACTAGGTCTTGGTAGGCTAACACAATTTTCTCTTGAATTTCTTTATTTTGGGGATTCTCTTGAAGGTATTCTATCCACTGGTAAACCTCATCCTCACGCCTATTGTGTGGTTGAGATTTGGTCGTCATCTATTCCCACCTCATTCTCATGGAGATATTTTGTCATTAGAACGATAACTCCATAGTCATTTTTTATCTCGACTTTATCCATCAAAGCATCAATGAGGAAAAGTCCAAATCCGCCTTCGCGCAAGTTTTCAATTGTTTCTGTTTGCTCGTAAGGTCCTATTTTTTCTTTTACTTCACTAAGATTGAAGCTTCCGCCGTGGTCCGCTACCATTACCTCTAATCGATCCGGATATACTCCAAACCCTACAGTGACTTCCCCATCCTCTTCTTTACCATATGCATGTGTAACCGCATTAGTCATTGCCTCAGAAATTGCTACTTTTAAATCTTCTATCTCCTCATAAGTAAATCCCATACGGTTAGCAACTCCAGAAGTACTCAATCTTACCATTCCAACATACTCTGGTTTTGCAGGTACTTTTATTTCTATGAAATCAAAAAGTTCCATTAGTTTCCACCTCGTACTTTTGAATCAATAGCAATAATACTATCTAGACCAGTTATTTCAAATAATCGTTTCACTCTATCTTGCAAACCGATTAAATGTAGTTCGCTTTTATGTTCCTTTGTTGATTTAAGGGCACTGATGAAAACACCTAAACCCGTACTATCCATATAATTCACTCGTTCAAGATTGACCTCTACTAGTTGTCCTTCTCGTTCAGTTAGTGGTAACAATGCTTCCTTTAGTTTTGGAACTGTATAAGCATCGATTTCCCCTATAAGTAGAACGTTAGTAGTTGACCCTTCTTCCAGAACTTCAACTTCTAGGTTCATAATCATGTTTTACCCCCATAAATTCGTTGTTCTAGGCTTATACCCGATATTTAATTGATTCAAACGTCCTTCTTAATGATGATTAACGTGAAATCATCTCTTAAGTGAAAGTCTTGTATCCGTTCAAAATGTTTGTACACCTGTTCAACCGCTTCCTGAGCAGATAAATGAGTGTACTGTTTTATAACTTCTAAGACTTCATTTCGTTCAATAAAACGATCAGCTAATCGACACTCTGTTACTCCATCTGTCAACAAGATAATCATGTCCTCTTTGTTAATTTCCAATTCATACTGTTGATAGTATGTATCACTAGATACCCCTAATACTAGGCCTTTTGCTTCTATTTCGAGGAATTCAGCTTTCTTGGCATTATAATAGAAACCTGGTTCATGCCCTGCAGATGAATATTGAAAAATGCTAGTCGTTGGATCGTAGAGGCCATAGAACATAGTGATAAACATACTTGGATCAACGTTTCTTTCAACTACTCTATTTAAATTTTCGAGTATTGCACTTGGGTTTCTCTGACTTAACGGAAAACTATCCATTGAGTATTTAATCATCGACATAGCAAGTGCAGCGGGTATCCCTTTTCCTATTACATCAGCAACAGCTATTCCGAGTGTATCTTGGTTATCTTTTACGAAATGGTAATAGTCTCCGTTCATCTGATTAGCCGGAACACTAACTGCTCCTATATCCAAGCCTTTAATAGATGGTTTTACAGTAGACAGAAGTGTTTGTTGCATACTGGCTGCTACCGAAATCTCCGATTTTAACTCCAATTGTTTTTCACGTAATGATTGAAACTCCTGGTAAGCTAACCCATAAGAAATCATTGCCTCCAACAAAAAATTCAAGGAAACATCTATTTCTTTAGGAATAGTTGGGGAGATTTGTCTTAGCGCTTGAATGTGAACATTTACGATTTCCTCTGGCGATATATTGTTCTGCATCGAGAGTTTTGTAAACTGTTCTGCTTGGTACAGTGCTTTTTCATCTTGTGTCATCATGTATTGTTTTAAAAGTTTACGATAGTTTTCTAAATCAAAATTCTTGCTGTTCAATCAGTGACCTCCTCTACTAACGAACCCATTTCACAGTTCGTATCTCAGTTCCTTTACCAGGTTGTGAGATAATATCAAACTGATCCATTAAACGTCTTACTCCAGGCAAACCAGCACCTAGCCCTCCAGAAGTAGAGAAGCCGTCCTCCATCACCTGACTAATATCTTGAATGCCTGGCCCATCATCAAGGGCGACTACACATAATCCTTTGTGGTTAATTTCATCAATTGTTTCAAAACAAACCTTTCCTTTTCCTGCATATAAATAAATATTACGAGCTAATTCTGATATGGCTGTTGCAATGCGAGCTTGGTCTACTGTACCGAAGCCTATTTCTTTGGCATATTCTCGGCCCATTTGACGAGCACCTACAATATCCCATTCTTTTTGTATTTTAACACAGGATTGGAAGTCCATAGTCACTCCTCCAATTCCTGGCGAAGTTTGATTAATCCTTGTTCCAGATCTAATGCAGTCGGAACATTTTGTAGATGTATCCCTAAATCTATTAATGTCACCGCTACTGCTGGCTGAATCCCAGTTAAGACTACTTTTGCCCCCATTAGATCAGACATAGTTACAACGTCTCCTAGGACTTTCGCTATAAATGAATCAATAATATCTACAGATGTTAAATCAATGACTACACCCGTTGCCCCACTCTTATGAATTTTACTTAAAAGGTCCTCTTGGAATTCAATGGCTGATTTATCATCTAAATCTATTTGGATTGATACTAATAAATAATTATGAAGCTTTAAAATTGGAATTCTCACTCGCTCACTCCCTATCCAGAGAATCTAATAATTTCTCAATTCCTTCATCCGAGTTTTCCGATTTAACAATTCGCCGATTTGTTAATTCAAGTGCTGTTTTAAAACCTTTTTTGAGTGAACTTTTAGTTGGGAATTTACCAAGGTCGATTCCCAAGTTCACGATTGTTTGAGCTATCTCTGGACGTATGCCGACTAAAATACAAGTAGACCCTATTAATCTAACTGCCTCAGCAGCCTGTATAATATGGTGCGCTACCATAGTGTCAACAACTGGAACACCTGTTATATCGATTAAGACCACTTCTGCATTATGTTTAATTACACCTTCAAGTAGGTTCTCCATAATTAATTTTGCTCTTTCTGTATCAATCGTACCAATCAAAGGCATTACTGTTATATTTTCCATCACAGGAATTAATGGGGCCGAAAGCTCTTGCAAAGCTACTTGTTGCAATGAAACAATATGTTCCCAGCTTCCAGAATATTCATTAACTAATTGATTAATAATTGGATCGACCCAATTATCAACCATATCCAAGACTTCACTTAAGTATTCTGAATCCACCTGCTCTGACTGGCTTAAAATAAAATTTATAGTAACTCTTCGAAATGCCTGCAAGCCGTCTGTCAAATAGCTTAAAGGCCATCCGAGGTTAATTAATCTCTCAGAGAAATCATCTAATTCAGTACTGATTCCTTGTTTTTCAAGACTAGAAAAAATAACATTTACAAATTGACGATTTGTACTTTCAAACAGTTCCTCTGATATAGTTGAAGTGTAATCATTTTTTCGATTCTTCGATACTTGTTCTAACCAATCTTTGACGATTGTATCACTATTATTTATTACAATACTGTTTAAGTTATTGTCCATTCTCTTCCCCCCAAAATACCTTTATTTTTTATATTATTGTCACATGTTTATCAATTCTTCGCAAATCTTTTGACCCATTCGGACTAGACCTTATCTCAGAATTATTAGTCTTAAAACAGTAAACACCCTTGCCAGTAATTAATGACAAGGGTGCGTTAATCATATAAATTAATTGTTGGACATAGCCAAAGTTATGTAAACATCAAAAATCAGTCAATCCAAGACTAATCTCTAATGCTTTGTTGATATTTTCCATCATGCTATTATCCAATTGTGTTATCTTGTCTGTTAACCGTTGTTTATCAATGGTTCTAATTTGTTCTAATAAAATAACAGAATCACGTTCAAAACCATATTTTTTCGCATCTATCTCTACATGCGTCGGCAATTTAGCCTTTTGTATCTGCGCAGTAATGGCCGCAACAATAACCGTGGGGCTAAAACGGTTACCAATATCATTTTGTAGGACCAATACAGGACGAACTCCCCCCTGCTCCGATCCAACTACAGGGGAAAGATCGGCGAAATAAACCTCGCCTCGTTTTACAATCAAGTCTTTACACCCCGCTCACTATACGCTCTAGGGTGTTTTCTGCCTCCTCTTCAGCCTGAAAAGCTTCTGAAGCAATGTTGAGATTAATTTTAGCCATTTCCATATAACCTCTTTGCATGGATTCTCGGATATGACGCTTTTTCTTTTCGCGCAAATACGATTTTGTAGCCTGACAAATAAAGTCGCTCAGATCACTGTTCTCATTTTTCATCAATCCGTCCACCTCATTTAGTAGGTTTTTAGGTAGTCTCACAACAATTTCTTGCAAACTCTCTGACACAACCAAACACCTCCACCATATCTACAAGCCCAGTCTAATAATCCATTCTTATCATATCATTCTCTAGGGAGCATTGCAAAGCCATTCTACAACTTTTTTGTTAGAAAAACTTGGTTTTTTCCTATTTATAGTGAAAGCTCTCAACATATTTAGAATACAATCAATAAATAATAATATTGCTAAGGTTGGTATGTTTAAATAAATAGAAACAGCAAAAAGATTAATCATCCTACTACATTTTATACAAAAGTGGGTGAAATCATGCAACATTCACTAATTAAGGCTATCGAATCAACTATTATGGTTTACGTAAACCCTTGGAACTCTATTACTAATCATACAAGTAACTTCATAATTAATCGTATCTAAAATTGTGGCAATTTCATCCATAGTAATTTCATTAGATTGCTGTTCGCCTATCAAAGTTACTTTGGTCCCTATTTGATAGGATTTATCTAATCTTATCATTAATTGATCCATACAGATTCTTCCAACTATCGGAAAACGTTTACCGTTAACAAGTACATCTGAGCCTTGTAACTTACGGCGGATCCCATCAGCATAACCTAGTGGAATTGTTCCAATCCATTCAGGCTTTTCAGCAGTATATGTTGCTCCATAACTGATAGAATCTCCAGCGGATACTTTTTTAATGTGGATTAATTTACTATGAAGTGAAAAAGCTGGTTTTAGATCGATAGGCCTTTCCATTTTCACCGTTTGGGAAGGGTATAAGCCGTACATGCTAATTCCAAAACGAACATAATGTTGCATATCTTCAGGAAACCGCATGCTCGCAGCACTATTACCAGTATGAATGGTTACTGGTTTCCCCCAGATAGACTTAAACGTGTCCAAGAGATTATTAAAATTATCTAACTGTTTTTGATAATAGGTTTTATTATCCTCATCAGCTGTAGCAAAATGTGTGAAAATACCCTCTAGTTCAAACCTAGCATCATTAAGTTCTTTAAGGGTGTCGATTAGTTCTTCCTCATCCCTAATCCCAATCCTACCCATACCTGTATCCCACTTCATGTGTAGTTTCAAAGGACAATCAAAACTATTCTTCTTCGCTTGTTGTAGCCATTGTTTTTGGAAAAATGTCACTGCAACATCATGTTGAGCAGCGATTGGAGCATCTTCTGGTCGAATCCATCCCATAACAAGTATTGGGGCTTTAATTCCTAATTTTCTTAATTTTATTGCTTCATCTAAAATTGCTACGGCTAAACCTGAAGCACCCGACTCAAGGGCTATCCTTGCAACCTGAATATCACCATGACCGTAACCATTTGCTTTCACGACTGCGTATATTTTTGTACCACCAGAGAGGCGTTCTGTTAATTGGGTAATATTATATTTTATTCGTTGCAAATCTACTTCAACCCATGAATCACGATAAAAAGTCTTATGCTCCATATCTAGCTTCCTCTCCTGCTGTTTATTATATTCATTTTACAAGGAAAGCCAATTAAGGTTCGATCCTATTGACTATAAGAATACTACAACGAATTACACTACTGCAATCTATGATTGTTTACTATTATGATTGACTGCACAATTAATGAAAAATCCGAGGTAACGTAGCTACTAGTTGATTTGCGCTCCTGGCAGTCGCTTTCCGCGGGCAACGCTTCAACTTCCTCGGAAGAAACCCACTTCCTGCGGGAATTTCAGCTGTTGCTTTTCCCGCAGGAGTCGACTGCCCTCCGCTCCAATCACCATCTTATATGTAACAATAAAGAAAGGAAGATGGATAAAAACCTAAATCTAGTGTAGTTTCGTAGCTTGGATAGCTTGTGTTCAAGAAGATGGATTCTTTTCACGTAAAACCATAGACTTTTTCCCTCGAAAATCAGAAGACTATTAACAGCGTAGGCAGAATATGTAGGCTCCTCGAAAATAAAGTTCAACGGAGGAAATACACGGAGACTCCTGCGGGATATAAAGGCATAGTTGAGACCCCACAGTGCGTAGCACGAGGAGGCTCAACAGCCGCCCGCGGAAAGCGTAGTGTATTTCCGAAGTGGTGTAAGTTACGACGCAGTCTATAGATCTTGTGTAGAAAATCATCATTTTTTTAAAACAACAAAAATAAAAGCAGACCCTTATGGCGGAGCCTGCTTGATCCATTACTATTTAACCTGTTGGCCTAATACTGAGCTTGCTACATCGATCATTTCTTCTCTAGTTAGTTCTTCACTTGCTAAATAATAGCTTGTGCCATCATAACTCCATTCTAAAGAGGTGTCTGTTAATGCGCCCATTGTAAACCCTAAACTTACCGGTTCACCTTGTATAGTTTTAGGCATGGCTGCACTAGTCGGATATGCATCTACTTTTTCTTGAACTAAAGTAAAGTTCTTTACTCCTCCATAAGATAGAATTACCCGTTTCCCGCTATCAATACTTACTTCTTTTGTTTCAATTAACTCTGCTCCGGCCATTTCTAACGGATACAAAACGTTTAAATCATTGCTTGTTGCTCCCTCAGCCATAACAGGGACACCAAATAAGCTACTCGTCATATTTTTCTCAATCTCAAATGTATCATCTGCAAATTCCGGATTAAGTGTAAACCCAGAAAATTGAACTTCAATTAGAGGGTTTTTATCTTTATCCAAAACCTTCACCATAACAGGTGTATATGTTTTCTTATCAAAGTATATTTCCTGATATGGAAGGTTATTATTATTTTGATAGTTTGTCTTAGTTTCGAATACAAAGTGATTTTCAGTAGACTTAAAAGTAGCATCTGAATCTTTTAATATATCCTGTACCAATGATTGATATAAATATGGTTGACTGCTATTGGTTGGCCATTCACTCTGAAATTTAAAACTTTTATTCAGTGCAGGCGTTAACACAAATACACCATCATCATTTCTCAGAATAATTTGACTGCCCTCTTCATCTTTTTCATTTTTTAACAGTACTCGGTAGTAGTCCTTTTTCTTATGGGCAATGTCGATATTATACGTTTGGTTATCCTCGCCAGTTTTCAAGCTCATACTCGCCTGTACTTGATACCCACTCATTTCTTCAAGATTGCCTTCCAATTTATTGACTACGTCTTCTTTCGTTTTTTCCCCACACGCAGCTAAAACTAGGATCAACAGGGTAATGATCCCTATGCCGAAATATTTTCTCATGGTCACAACTCCTTTGTCTCATTTCAAAGGACAAAGGGAACTTGTTCACCTGCAAACGTTATGAAAATGTACGAAAAACGGAAGCTAATCCTTTAATAACATCGGTCGCCAGTAAATCTTGTTCAGAATGCTTTTTGACAACTAAATTATCTGCAGCTTTTCCATGAATAAAACAACCATTCGAAAGTGCTTCAGTCATTTTTTGTCTCTGCATAATCATCGCAAGCAGTATCCCTGATAGAACATCACCACTTCCACCTTTTGCTAAGCCTGCATTCCCTGTTGTGTTTACCCATTGATTACCCTCTGGATCCGAAACAATTGTATTTGGACCTTTGAGTACAAGATAAACTCCATGCTTCCGAGAAAAACTTTCAGCCAAAGAGAAAGGATGTGCGATTACATTCTGAATAGTTGTATCCAAGAGCATTGCCATTTCACCAAAATGAGGAGTAAGGATTGTTGGACTTTTCCTATTAGTAATCACTGACAATTCCTCACTAATATGGTAAAGACCATCAGCATCAATCAGTACAGGAACTTTTGCTTTTGCAACAATCTTCCTGGTTAGAAGTCCAGTGTCTTTTTTTCTCCCCATTCCCATGCCTATCGCAATAGCATCATATGTTGAAATATCAATCTGCTGGCGCTCCGAGATGACACCCTCTTGGCTTGCAAGAGGTAAAAAGGTTGCTTCCAAACATTGCTGTGCAATAGAAGATATAGCTTCCTTTACAGTAGCAATAGTAATAAGACCGGAACCTGCTCGAAGTGAAGCCAGAGCAGTCATCGCTACAGAACCAGGCATCTGACGACTTCCACCAATAATTAAGCCACGACCATGACTCCCCTTATGAGAGAAAGCATCTCTACTTGGAAGCGTTGTTCTTACTTTTTGTTCAACCCAAGTGTTACGTTTTATCTGATTCGCGTAAGCTTGATGAGGTAAACCGATTTTAACTACGGACCAATTACCATAGTAAGCTGTACAATGTTCAAGAAAAACACTCATTTTAGGTTCTTCTATAACAAATGTATAGTCAGCCTCAATACCAATAAAGTCCAAGACGCCTTCATCAGCAGGAACCCCACTTGGAATATCAACAGAAATAGTAAGTTTATCAACTTCGTTCACAGCCTTGATCACTTGATCAAATGGTGGCCTTAATGTACCAGTTATACCTATTCCTAACATCGCATCAATGACAACATCCGTGTTATTGAGGAAAACTGTAATCTCATCAGAAGCTTGTAGTTGTTGAATAGTACCACCATAATTAATGAATAGTTGTTTATGGTAGAGAGCAGCGCCTTTGATTTTTTCATTAGCAGCTAGTTGTAATACTGTTGGTTTATACCCTTGATTTAACAAGGTTTTAGCGATGACGAAGCCATCTCCCCCATTATTACCACTTCCAACCAATACAAGAATCTCTTCTGACTTTTTTACTAGGCTTACTACCTTTTCAGCAATAGCCCTTCCCGCATTTTCCATCAGAATAGTTCCATCAACACCTGCGTTTTCGATAGCAAACCGATCTATTTCGTACATTTCATTTGCGGTGACAATATGCACAAAGTTCCCTCCTACCCGCACTAGAATATATGAGACAAACTATGTAATTATGCAGACTAGCCCTGACAAGTATTAAAAAGCTTACTATAATTAAACCGAATTTTATAGATATTATAGATTATACATGTAATAGATGTAAGTCTGCATTCTAGGTGCTATTCCGCCTATTTCTCTATTATAACCTGAGCGATTGCGTAAGCCTGGCTATGTGAAATAGAAACAAAAATAGAAGATCCATAGGCTTCCTTTACACTTATTTTGGGTGCTCCAAGTTCATCAGTTATTATCTCAATATCTTGAAAGCTTAGTTTTCCTAAACCTGTTCCAATTGCCTTTGAATAAGCTTCCTTAGCTGCAAATCTGCCTGCTAAAAATTCAATTTTCCTTTTGTCTGATTGAAGTTTATCAAAAATAACTTTCTCTTCTTCCGTTAGTACCCTTTCTATAAACCGCTCATTTTGATGTAGTATTTTTTCTATACGTTCTAATTCTACGATATCTACCCCAATTCCTTTAATCATAACATTCAACTCTTTTCTTTTTTTTAAAAATAATTATAACAAATGAATCCTTAGTGTTATATTCCATTATTGCTATTGTTTGTGAATAACAGATTAAGTGAAGTATTATATATAAGAGAACCTCCTTTAGTTGGAGGGCTCATCTTAACTGTTGATCCAATCACGTTATCCTTAAAATTGACCTGTTTCTTTTAAGGGTTAACGACTGATTAACCAATTGATAAAGTAAATATCTACCTAAAGGAGCTAAATTATGTTTATACGCACGGAGAATTTTAAAGAATTCATTCGTTTTTATCCTATTGTAACAATTATAATCGCGATTCAACTTGTTATATGGTTATCAGTTTTAATCATACCACCACTTGGGAATCTAATCTTTCAATGGGGTGCAGGAGTTAATTTATTAATTAACCAAGGAGAATATTGGAGGTTGGTCACACCAATTTTTCTTCATGATCCAAATGGTATTATGCACGTTCTGTTTAATTCTTTCTCACTTGTACTATTTGGTCCCGCCCTTGAGCAGATGCTTGGAAAAACAAAATTTATATTCACTTATTTTCTAACTGGTATTATAGGTAATTTCTTCACTTATTTCACAAACCCTGAAGCCTATTATGTACATGTAGGGGCATCAGGTGCGATTTATGGTTTGTTTGGTGTCTACATGTTTATGGTTTTCTTTAGGAAGCATTTGATTGATCGAGGGAACGCGCAGATTATCACCACTATTTTAATTATCGGGTTAGTCATGACCTTTTTACGACCAGGGATTAATATCCTAGGACATCTATTTGGCTTTATTGGCGGGGTGGCACTTGGCCCACTAATATTAAACAATGTAAAGCCCTTTTCGGTTTGGAAAAATCGTCGTCCAAGTAATAGTGATTCCGTTCAATTCGACCCAAACCGTTGGAATAAAAAAAGACTACCGATAAGAAAATATTTCAAGCCAGCACTTTGGGTAATTATTGTTGTATTAGTATTGCTGGGATTAGTAAGTAGGTTCTTTTAGCATAAAGTTTATAAAAGGAGGGAACAACTCCTTATGACTGTTTTAATTTAAGACAACGATTGCGATCAAAAATATAACAGGAGGGAATTCAATGATAGCTCCAGCTTGGTTATTTGTGCTAGCTTCTACGATTGCGGTATTGGGAATTCTTTATGCTTACAAAAACATCATTACTATTATTCAAATTAGGAATGAAAATGAAAACTTAACTACAGGTGCTTATTCAAAGCTTCAATCAAGCTTCTTTCTAAGGGTTGCCTTAATCGAAGCTATACCGATATTATTGGTTATCTTTGGTTTTATCCAAATGCAAAGCAATGATACTAGTAATAATGTGGCCTTACCTTTGTTAACAATAATCGCGATTTTAAGTTATGCATTTTTCAATGTATTTGTCTCCCGTAACGATGCATTGACTAATTCCGCAGATGACCCTGAGGAATATAAAAACTTTATCAATACTCTAACATTTACTGGATTAGCTATGATTATGGGTGTCCCTGCTATTTCAGTCGTAGGTATGTTTTTGTTTTAAAAGGCTACCCACCAACAGGTTTTTTAGCAAGCAAATATACCACCTTTTACAAGTTATGCTTACCATAGAATCATTCTAATTCTAAAAGGCTATCCCACTTATCAGTGGCATAGCCTTTTTGTATTACCCCTTTAAAAGTAACAAAACTAGTTATTAAGTATTAAATTCCTGAAAATTTAATGTATAATAAAGACTATAATTTGATTCAAACGGTTAGATGTTTATCATAAACATCTTTAACATATTAGAAACCGATTTGTCTATGCAAGGAGGTAACTTTTATGGATGATTCCACTGAAAAAAATATTAGTGCGATTAAAATTGCTGCAACCTATATAGGTACAATAGTAGGGGCTGGTTTTGCATCAGGACAAGAAGTACTCCAATTCTTTAGTGTGTTTGGGATATGGGGGATATGGGGAATTCTTCTTGCCACAATTCTGTTTTTCTTTGCAGGCTATATCATTTTAAATTTGGGTAATAAACTACAAGCAAAATCTTATCTTAATGTGGTTCAGTACACTAATGGGAAAATCTTTGGGACAGTGATAGATATTATTATTACAGTTGTTCTTTTTGGAGCATTTGCAGCTATGATTGCTGGCGCAGGTGCTATTTTTAAGGAACAATTTTACATGTCACCATTAATTGGGACGACAATTATGGCTATTGTTTGCTTAGTAACTGTACTAAAGGGTATATCTGGTGTAATTAATGCTATTAGCTATGTTGTACCTATCTTAATAGTCTCTATTCTGTTCATAACCCTCTATAACTTCATCACAAATCCATTAACTACCGAAAAATTAAAATTGGCAGCTGAATTTGACGCAGCCACTCCAAACTGGTTTATATCCGCAGTTCTTTACGTTTCTTTTAATTTAGTACTAGCCATTGCAATCTTAGCTCCACTAGGGGCTCAAACATCTGAAAAGAAAACATTATTTTGGGGTGCTTTATTCGGTGGACTTGGACTTGGTATTGGCATAGTTACGATTAATTTTAGTATCCTAACTAATATTGTTGCTGCATCTGAAGTTGAGATTCCAATGATCCTTATTGCAAAAAATATTTCACCGACCATTCAACTAATTTTTGCAGTGATTCTTTTTATCGCCATTTATACCACGGCCGTTAGTAATTTATACGGATTTATCGCTCGATTGAATTTCATTTCACAAAAGAACCAAAAGGGACTAATTGTTATCACAACTTTAAGTGCGTTTACCTTTAGCCAACTAGGCTTCTCTACAATGGTAGAATACCTCTACCCCTTAGTTGGCTATGCTGCTGTGCTATTACTAATTGGTTTACTCTACAGTTGGTTCTTTAAACGTGATTAATCTTGAATTTATAAATGAAGCTCAGACACTAAATTTATGTCTGAGCTTCATCCTTATAACCTAGATAATTCCGTAAAATAACTCTTGATAATACCTTCTTCCTGATTCTTTAACCATTGTTCAAACTCTGTTTCTTTTCCACTCATATATAATTCTAATCCACGTTCGAATTGCAGCTTATTTTCACTATTTGCCGTTACATGGTCTCTCAACCGTTCAATAAGGCTCGCCCAGTTTAAATTTTCATTTGGAGAGAGTATTGGATAGTCTTCGGTTAATTGCTTTGCACTTTCAAAGTCTTTGGATTGATAAAGTCTTAGTGCGGTCCATGCTGGCAAAAATCGATTGCTGTTATCTGATTCCATAATTTCTTGGAAGTGCTCTTCCGCATCACCTAATTTGGCATTTTTCATTAGGGCAATCGCATAAATACTTTTACTATAATCAGACATATCACCATTTAGGGCTTGAGATACTTTTTGAGAATACTTGAAGTAATCGTCCCATTTCCCATTAGCGAACGCGGCCTGCGATAAACTAAACCAGTATGTTGAAGAATTAGTTAACTCGGCTAACTTTTCGGTATAAGCCCTAGCCTCTGTGCGAGCCTCTTCATATGATTTGTCGCGATCACCGTATAAAACTATACGTTCAACCATTCTTAATGCATGAAGATTGTTAGGATCATCAGTTAACGCCTTTTTATATTGTTCAAGTGCACCACTAATATTATTGTTTAAAAGTAATTGATCAGCATTGGTTAGTTTTCTTTGCTTTAGTTTAAAGTATGGTACGTCTCCCATGGTTTCCTTCGATAATCTAAATCCGTTACTAGCTGTGATTAAATTTCCTTCCTTATCATATGCTTCGACATACCAATAGAGGTCAGCATTTGGATTAGCAAAAGCAAGTAAAGATTCAGGAATTACTTGCAAATCCCCGTCTTCATTTTCATCGAAACTTATACCAGTTTGATGCGAAAAAATAAGTTCAACAGGTATAGTTACTTTATTGCCTTCTATTTTTCCACCCATTGGACTTGAAGAACTGCCGTGATCCCCATATTCTAGACCAAGCCCAAGTTGATAATATGCAGCCCCTTCAACTGGTTCCCATTCAAAGTGAACCTCATCATCGGTAAGTTCTTGATAATTACTAGGTTTTGAAGTTGTGATTAACGGTTGTAGGATTATGTTTTTTGTCATATCTCCTTCAATCTCTAGCCATTCATCATTCTCCACTGCCCATTTATATCCATTCATTTGATTTATGTCTATGCCTAAGTGAACCTGATAATATCCTCTAGGAACACCAGCAATTGTAAAGCTTCCTTCCGCGTCAGTCACTGCATAATGGATTTCCTCTTCTGGCATAATACTGTGATTTGTACTCCCCGGAACTCGTAAATATACTTTAGCAAAAGAAATCGGGTCTCCGTTCGAGGTAGTAAAATTCCCCTGTACCTTTTGTAATGACGCACCCTTTTCCCAGTTTTCTAAATTCCTTTTTTGATTCGCTAGTTGGGATGAAATTTCCCCAGAATCGGTCTCACTTATGACAGTTAATGCTTGTTGATAGTTACCCTGATTTTTTAAAATATGGGTCTTTAACGCGGTGAATTCACTCGTTAAATACGGATAACCAATTGCTTTGTCTATATCAATAATAGCTTGTTCAGGATCGATATGGGCCATAACTTCAGCCCTTGTTTTGTATAAATTCCAATAGTCAACATTTAGATTATCCATCGAGTCAAGTACGCTAGTTAGGAATTGCTGTGCTTTTTGTAACTCGCCTTGTTTTGCATAGCTATAAGCCAGCTGATTAACTGCATGAAAATAACTTTCATTCTTGTCATCGCTGTTTTCTACATACCACTCAACATATTTTGTGCGCGTGGCATTCAATGGTAACGTTGGACCCTGTCTCATTGATGGACCCGCTTCAACATCATAACTATTTGTATAGCCATAATGGATTAAATGTTCCTCAATTAAATCAAGCCTTTTGTAATCAGGAATATCACCACTGTTTAATAACTCAATAATATTTTCAGTTTCTTCAAAAGGCTTACCGGTACTTTTTTCTGCTATCTCTACCTGGATGGATGGTAATAACCATTGAGTAATTCCTACTGCTAAAATTAGAATAGCAATAGCAAGCAAAATTAAATATTTAACCTTGATTTTAACTTTCATGTTTACTCACCTCGTTAAACCAAGATTCCCAGTAGAGACTGCCTGCTCTCTCGATAATTTTATTTTCTACAGGATATTCCTCTTTGTGTACAGTGGGGTTATTATTAATGATTGGATAAATGGAAATTATAGCAACTAGCCCCATCGCTATTCCTGTAACTGGAATTAAAGGAATAGTCACTTCATTATTTAAGAGATCTTTCCACTTTTGATAAACAGACTTCTTTTTAATTTTATTGAGTACTTTTTGATTAGAAGAAAATGTGATTTGTTTTAACTCTTCATCCAGCTTTTGTTTTACTTTATCCAATTCGTATTTCCTCCTTCTCAAGTAACTCATGTAATTGTTGTCGTGCTCTTAAAAGTCTGCTCTTGATTGTATTTTCCTTGGAACTAGTTATATCTGCAATTTCATTAATGCTATACTCATTAAAATAATGTAATGTAATAACTTCGCGATACTTGTAATCCAATGACATAATTGCTTCTGAGAGGTTTGTGAACCTCAATAGTTTTAACATCTGTTCTTCAGGTGTTTGGTCTGGTTCACT
Organism: Aquibacillus halophilus; assembly: GCF_009649745.1. Lineage (GTDB taxonomy): Bacteria > Bacillota > Bacilli > Bacillales > Amphibacillaceae > Aquibacillus > Aquibacillus halophilus. Next base: position 21,558 of record NZ_WJNG01000011.1, read on the forward strand.
TTCAAATTGCTTGTAATCCTCCTCAATAGATAAAAGTTGTAACTTTTTTTTCCTCAGTGTTGATCGACATAAATTAACTGCAATTGTGGTAAGCCAGCTTTTCAACTTTTGTTTTTCTTGTAACTGATCAATCTTTTGGAATGCCTTGATAAATGTATCTTGGACAATCTCTTCAGCTAATTGATTATCTTTTAAAGTCAAATAAGCTGTACGCTTTAAATACGAGCCGTATTGGTCCATAATCTCTATTAATGCAGATTCCTCCTGTGCTTTTAAACGATCGATAATATCCAATAGACTCTCTCCCTAAACCATCTACTTGTATAGATGCAATTCAATTGAATCAGGTTGCATGATTTACTATATTTTTTAAAAGTTGTTTTGTAATAGATAATTGTTTTTGACGCAAATCTATAAACTGCGACGTAACCTTTTTTAATTTTATTTCTAACACTTTTCCTTAATGTGCTGCTATGTTGATTTCCGCTCCGGGCAGTCGCTTTCCGCCGGCACGGCTTCAGCCTCCTCGTGGAAAACCGCCACTGTGGGGTCTTCAGACCCGTGCTGTTCCGGCAGGAGTCGACTGCCCTCCGCTCCAATCACCATCATATAAAAGCAAATAAATAGCTATTGTGTCTGAAATTATCAAACACTCCATTAGTGTAATAAATACATGAAAATTCTATTTTATGAGTAGTTTATTTTCATTATTAAACATATCTTGGAGTTCTTATCACCTGAACAGAAAGCTAATCAAAGCTTCGGAAAAATGCGACACTCCTATGGGAAAGGAACAGTCTGAAGACCCCGCAACGAGCGGTTTTCTCGGAGGAGGCTGAAGCGTTCCCCATGGAAAGGGAGTGTTTTTCCGAAGCGAGGGATGATCACTCATCCTATAAAGGATGGGGTACAGTCACGGCAAAGTTACGACGCTTTTTATATCAAGTGCGAAGATTAAAAAACAACAAAATGAAATTTCATTTCAGTTAAATTAAGTGTAAAACTATTTTCAAATAAAACAAAAAGAAGTGCCATCAACAATTGACGGCACTTCTTATTAATTATATTAAGAATCTTGGTTACGACTACTAGAGCCACGTTTATTTTGGAACTTACGGTTACGGCCGGCTGGTTTACCTTTGCGAGAGAAGTTATTTCTCTTGTCGCCACCGCCACCTCCGCCGCCACCACGGTAATTTTTCTTACCACCGCCACCTTTTCCACCTTTAATACTAACAGGTGAAACTGATGTCAGGGTAACTGGTGAGTCACGACGCTCTTTAGTTAACATTTTTAATGCTGCGGAAACAACTGTTACAGAATCATATTGATCAAGCAATTCTGTTGCTGTTTCTCTGTACTCTTGTAATTCTTTTTTATTAATAGTGTCATTCAGCTTTTCTACTGTAATCTGTTGCTGACCACGTCTAGCATCATCCATTGATGGTGCCTGAAGTCGTTTGATCTTGCTTTTCGTTACTTTTTCAATTAAATGTAGATGAGGTATCTCTCTTGGTGTAATGAATGAAATTGCCTCTCCAGTTTTTCCAGCTCTTCCTGTACGACCGATTCGGTGAACATAGCTTTCCGGATCCTGTGGAACATCTAAGTTGTACACATGAGTTACACCAGAAATATCTAATCCACGAGCGGCAACGTCTGTTGCAACAAGGATTTCAATTTTACCAGTTTTAAACTTGTTTAAAACTGACATACGTTTACCTTGTGTTAAGTCACCATGTATTCCTTCCGCACGGAAACCACGAGCATGCAAACCTTCTGTTACTTCATCGACCCTTTTCTTCGTACGGCCGAAGATAATAGCAAGTGCAGGTGTGTGAGTATCTAGAAGATTTGTTAGAGTGTCAAACTTTTGTTTTTCGTGAACCTCAACAAAAAATTGAGCAATATTTGAAACAGTCATTTCTTTTGATTTAACTTTTACTTCTTCTGGTTGCTTCATTAACGTTGAAGCAATATCTCTGATTTCCTTTGGCATTGTGGCAGAAAATAAAAGTGTTTGTCTTTCCTCAGGAATTGATTTTAAAATATCACGAATATCATCAATGAATCCCATGTTGAGCATTTCATCTGCTTCATCTAGAACTGCTGTATGAACATTACTTATATTGATCGTTTTTCTACGAATATGATCGAGTAAACGACCCGGTGTAGCTACAACGATATGCGGACCATCTTTAAGAGCTCTAATTTGACGATCCATGTGTTGTCCACCATATACAGGTAGGGCTCTAACCCCTTTAAATTTACCAAGTCTGTGAATTTCTTCAGAAACCTGAATAGCAAGCTCTCTCGTTGGAGCCACAACTAAACCTTGAATTTTCTTAACATTTTGATCAATCTTTTCAATCATTGGAATACCGAATGCTGCTGTTTTACCAGTACCTGTCTGAGCTTGTCCGATAACATCTTTCCCTTGCATACCTAGAGGTATTGTTTGCTCTTGAATCGGCGTTGCCTCTTCAAACCCCATTTTTTCTAATGCCTTCATAATTGGTTTGGAAATATTTAATTCATTAAATGTTGTCAATTTCTTACCTACTCCTTTTTACTTAGATCTCATATTCAGCACGTTTATATTAAAACACGTTAAATTACATGTCGACCCTTAAGCGACGATCAAATACGTTTTATTATATATGGTTAATCTTAAAGTTCGACTAGTTCAAACTGACTTGATTAGAAAAACTCTGCATAACACTTCAAATAACAGATTTGAGTTTTTCTTAACTCGGCAAAACTAAACATGTCGTGAGACCAACATTCCTCACCACAGAACTTGCCAAAGCCTATCCTAGACAGACCATCAGGTCGTCGTACTACCACCCGATTCAACCTTCCTATACAAAGTAGTTGAATCAACCAGGTTAATAGCGTTTGTTCCTTACAAGACGTTATGGATTTTTATTAATGCTTTGATGTAAGGTTTACGAACAATTGCTCAACTTGATAAATTTTGATAGTACAAAATAGTCCTACTTTTTAACGTGAAAAAAGCCTTCCTCCACACAACGGAAGAGGCCTAATAGCGAGCACTCAATGGATTAATACATCTTATCACACTCTGTTTACTAATTCTACCTGTAATAGAAATGATTTTCAAACAAATGAGTGTTAAAATAAGAAAAAATGACTATTATAGGGAGGGATTTTTATGAATAAACCTCCGATTAATCCATATATAGCTATAGTAATTGGAGTACTATCGGTATCGACTGCTGCTGTGTTAGTTAAATTAGCTAATACCGCTCCGGCCTCTATAATTGCTAATTATCGTTTACTTATCGCTGTTCTGATTATGGCTCCTTATGTCTTGTTAAAACACAGAAATGAATTTCGGTTAGTTTCTAAAAAAGATTGGTTACTTTCGGTTTTAGCAGGTGTATTTCTAGCATTTCACTTTATTTTTTGGTTTGAATCGTTAAATTATACATCTGTTGCAAGTTCTGTTGTTTTAGTTACCTTACAACCTCTCTTTGCCTTTATTGGAACATACATCTTTTTTAAAGAGCGCTTTTCTGCTGGTGCGATCATTAGCATGGTTATTGCTATCACAGGAAGTATCATAATCGGATGGGGGGACTTTCAAGTAAGTGGTTTAGCCCTGTTTGGTGATATCCTTGCATTGATAGGTGCTGTGATGGTAACCGTCTATTTTTTAATGGGTCAAAATGTTAGAAAAAGATTATCCCTAATGACTTATACTTTTATTGTTTATGGTATAAGTGCAATAACATTAATAATTTACAATTTAGTTTTGCAGCATCCTTTTACTGGTTATCCTCTGGATCATTGGTGGGTATTTATAGCACTAGCTATTATTCCTACATTTTTTGGTCACACATTATTTAACTGGGCAATCAGGTGGGTAAGTACATCAGTTATTTCCATGAGTATAATTTTTGAACCTATAGGAGCTTCCATTCTTGCTTACCTGATCTTGGGTGAACTAATTTCCTGGTCACAATGGCTAGGTGGTACCATAGTAATCTTCGGTTTGTTTTTGTTTGCTGTTAGCACTTCTAGAAAAACTAGAATCACTATATCCCAGAGAAAAGACAATTCACAAAATGAGTAATCAATTTGTGGTGCTCATATAATACCCACCTATATTATGGTAGAAAATGTAGGGTTATTGGCAGGGAATAAGTTATGGCCCTGTCATTCCTACCCTAAACTAGCTAACAGAAATTTTAGAGCGATTTTCATTGCAACAGGAACAAGTTCACTCTATCGATTAGTACATCTTTATCCGACCCTAAACATATATGGTGTTTGGAATCATTAAAGAAGATAACCTTAGTATCTGTTGGAATTTCTTTGTCTAAGTAAACGGCTGTTTTATATGGCACCATACCATCTTGTATACCTTGTGCAATTAATACCGGACATTTCACTCTTTTTATATAAGGCTTCGTGAATTTCATGCATTTTAAAAATTCAATCATTGCCTTGACCGGAACAGCACCTCTTTTACTCATATATCGTTTGAATAATGGGTCATCATTTAATTCACCTGAAAAACCCATCCTAACAAACCGCCCTATATCCATTGTCATTTGCGTCCAGCTAATGTACTTTCTGGATGTTGATAGCAAGACTAATTTAGCCACATTATGTTTTGCTGCGAGATAAGAGGCAATCATACCTCCCATTGAAAATCCAATAAGATAAATTTTGTCGCATTTTTTCTTTAATTTCATTAATGCAACTTCCGCTTGATCAATCCACTGCCGAAAGGTGACCTCATTTAGGTTGAGAACTTCACCATGGCCGGGTAATGTTGGAACTTCTACTTGCCAATCGGTATAATTTCTTAAATAATTAGCTAGTGGATCTAATTCATAAGCTCCTCCAGTAAAACCGTGAATACATAAACATCCTACTACCATAATGAATCTCCTTTTATATTGATAATCATTCTTTTTTTGAAAAACTGGGAGATTACCACAGGCTGTGTAACCATATCCTTGTAGAACTTATAATCTGTTCCTAGAAGTATTTCATACGTCAAAATAATCGTTTGATTAAAATTTGCTTTTTAACGAATAGTAAAATACTTAAATTTTGAAATCCCTGCCAAATTGACAAGGATTAGCGTTCCCTATTATCTGAAACCTTTTACAAACGATCCAATTCCCTTCACAATAGGCGAGACTTGATGGTACGTGTTAGCCATTTGCCCTACTGTATTTAACATTTTATCAATATCAACCTGCCCATTACTGTCCTGAAAATAGCTTATTAGTCCTTTAGTAGGTGGCTGGTTCAATGGTTGCTTTGGTGCATTTGGTACCGGTTGATAGTTAGTATTCCAGTGTTGGGCTTGCTGTACTGGCTGTTCAATGGGCTGTAAAGGTTTTGCAAAGTAGTGATATGGTGATACAGATATTGGTGCGTCATTTCCCTGTATCATTCCTATATTTTGATTTTGCGGTGGTTGCTCAGGGTAAGGAAATGATTGCATGTAGTTATAGTTTTGTTGAGGGAAATATGGCGCTCTAAAGTTAGTCATGTGAACACCTCTTTCGGAACTTTCATATTTACTTTAGTTTATGCAATAGGAAAAAGAATTGTTAATAGACTAAAAACTTATCTGCAGAGGACTATCTTGAGCAGGTTAACCATTTGGAGTATGTGTAACAGAATTACCTTAAAAAAGTCAAGCAGGTTTCGTTACCTACTTGACCATTACCTATTAAATGAACTTGTATATAAAAATGTCTTATTAGCTTCAAGTCCGAGTTCCCGCTTTAGTTTATTCTTTTGCAATCCTAATACAATTTCATTGCCAATAAATGTTGCAGGTGTACCGTAAATGTTGTTTTTTTGTAATTCCTTCATATAATCCCTATCTTTAGATGTATTTATTTCTTGATAGGTAACACCCCAATCGTCTAATAAAGAGAGTACCTGTTCACATTGTTTACAATTACTACTCACATAAACGACCACATCATGATTAGTCATGTTGCCCCTCCTATAACTATTATGAACCTGTCCATCGCTCATTCCTTATTTAAATACCCTTTTTTTGCATAGATAAACCATTTTTTGAAATGCTTATCCATACTCCTATCAAGCTATCTTCGCCTTAAAAAGAGGTCGGTTCTGCGTTATGCCGAGAAATGGAATGAGTGAAACTCCTCTCCAATATTGGAAAGGAGCTTTAATAAGCTAGTAATTCACCTAGTATTGTCGTTCCACTTACCAAATCAAAGCTTTTGTTTTTAGCTCTTGGAACAGATAAAAGATAAACGAGAGTGGCAGCAACATCTTCTCTTGGTATCGTTCCGAATTCTTTGATATGCTGTTCCATTTGCACTTTACCCGTGCCTACTTCATTGGTTAATCCACCCGGCCTGACAATCGTGTAGTTCAATCCTGAGCTTTTTAAGTACTCGTCAGCACGATGTTTTGCAAATAGGTAATGTTTCATTTCAGGAACCTCTTCGGGTTGATCAGCTTTGATTGAACTTAACATCATAAAACGTTGGATATCGAACTGTTTTGCATAATTTATCGATTTTATTGCGCCTTCTTGATCAATAATTATTGTTTTGTCAGCTCCAGTGTTTGGACCGGACCCCGCCGCAAATATTACACCATCGACACCGTAAAAGGCATTGGAAAAGTCTTTTTCTAAATCACCTAAGACCGTTTTTACACCTAACTGTTCAAAGTAAGGAACTTGCTCTGTGTCTCTAACCATGGCAACAGGTTGGTGATTCGATTCCTGTAATTTCTTAATTATGTGCTTACCAACCTTGCCATTAGCACCTATTACTAATACATTCATGACCTGCCTCCTTTTCAATCTAATCATGGTATTCCCAGCGGAAACAGTTCCTAAACGTAATAAACTTACCGTTAAAAATTTATGCAAGGAAAGAGGCAACACTACACACGACTATACTGAGATTTCACTTATATAAAGCAAAAAACGAAACGCCTATCCAATAATGGACAAGCGTTTCGTTTGTCGAAAACCTAGGTTCAGATTCTCTTAGATAAACTAGCGTTCCGACACTAGCATACCGATTATTTATAGAGCAGAGACATCCCAATCTCAATTTCTATGTTAATTGCCTTTATGAATTTATTCAGTGACAAAAGTCACAAGATTCACTGTTTTTTGTTAGTGATTATTTATTTGAATTTTAATTGTTCCGCATGCATTCCAATTTTTTTCAACAACTGTATTGCCTGTTGCTTCTCTTCAGTTGTAAGGCCATCGGTTATCGACTCAATTTGTTTCCAGTGTTCCGGGAAAATTTCATTTAACAGATCTTTTCCTTCGCTAGTAATAGATGCATAGGTTATTCTACGATCCTGTTCACATGGTTTTCTTAAGACAAATCCTTTTTGCTCTAGTTTGTCTACTACATAGGTAATACTTCCACTTGCCAACAAGATTTTATCGCCAATTTTCTGTAAGGGTTGATCCCCTTGGTGATACAGTAGTTCTAGCACCCCGAATTCAGTGGGATTTAACCCTTTTTTCCGAATATCAACCGTAACTTGATCTGCAACTGAACGGTAAGCTTTTGATAATACTACAAATAGCTTTAACGAGGGATCCTGTTTTTTCCGATTATACAAATCTTCTTTATCCATTACACTCACCCTCTCTTATTATCTCGAATTACACGTATTATATTAAAGTAGTAAAATTCTTGTCAACTACCCTTCCACTTGACCCTTGGATGTCTAGGAACCTTATGGCATAATTAGAATAGAAACTAATAGAAAGCGGTGCTCTGTTTGTTAGAAGATACAGGGGAACGAGTTATACCAGAATACATGAAACCAATGAACAAATTATTATTAGAACACATTGCTAGATATCAATTCGTTTTAAATTTTGTCAAAGGTAGAGTTCTTGATTTATCGTGCGGTTCTGGATTTGGAACACATTTAATTGCAAAGGATAAGCAGTCTAATGTAGATGAAGTAATTGGTGTAGATATTGATCCGAAAATTATTAAATATGCCAAAAGCACTTACTATCACCCAAAATCCTTTTTCCAGGTTGAAGATGCCATTGACGAAAAACTTGTTAATAAGCTTGGACTATTCGATACGATTGTCAGCTTTGAAACCCTAGAGCATATTGAACAGGAAGAGAAAATATTAAGTAATTATTATTCTTTATTAAAAAAAGGAGGAACTGTAGTCATCTCAACCCCTTTTGGGAAAGGAAGAGGTATACCATGTGGATCACCTTTTCATGTTCATCAATTAACACCTGAAGAGTTTTATTCCTTATTTGATCGATATTCTCAACAAGAGTTTTATTGTCAGAAAGGTGTGTTAATTGAACCCTTCCAGAAAGACCGTAACTATCCTCTAGGAATTGCAGTATGCACAAAGTAAACCATTCGCTTTCTCAGGGATGGTGTTTTAGTTTATTGATAGCCTGTTTATGGCTTTTTTACAAATAGGTACAACAAAAAGATGATAGTACATATGGATAGGTTGTACTAATAATAAACACGTTTTTAAGTGAAAAGAGAGGTGAAATACAATGGCTATTTTTTTAGGATTAGCCATAGCAATACTAGGTTCAGTAGTTGCATTGCAATTAAGCAATGGAAAGCCGAAAAGAAAAAAGTATATCATTTGGGGCATCACCACTATGGTAGCAATAGCCCCATTCCTATCCTTCTCAATTGGATTAACTTATGCAATTATTGTTGAAAACGCATGGGCTGGACTGATTATGTGGTACTTGTTTCCAATCCTTTTCATAGTAGGACTTATTATATTGTTAACAGGTGTTTTTAAGAAGAAAACTATAGATGAAGGGTTTACTCAAAGTAGAGGGGGCCTTTGAAATTTAACACAAATAATAGTTCGTTATAAACTGAACTTTTCTGGAAATTAAAAGCACCCATAAAGGGTGCTTTTAGTTCCATTTCACACTTACTTTACAGGGTAAAAGTAAGTAACACTAGTTACTATTTTGAGTATCTTTATCGAGTAAGATTATTATTGAACGACTAAAGTAGATTTCATATCTGAATGACCGGTACCACAAGGCACAGTGCAATAAATTTCATATTCACCAGATGCTTCAGGGGTAAATGTTGCTGATCCATCGCCTTTAATATTTACTTCAAATTCATCAATTCCGATACCATGTGTTCCTTGTTCACTTGCAAAATCAATTGTTACAGGTTCTCCTGCTAATACGGTGTATTCCTCTTGATCAAATTCAAAGTCCGTTGCGGTTATTGTAAGAGCTTGTCCTTCCTGCTCATTAGAATCCCCTTCTGCTTGTTGATCGGTATCATCCGAGGCTCCTCCACATGCTACAAGAATTGCTATCATTCCTAACATTATTATAATCAATAAACTTTTTTTCATAGATTGAGTTACCCTCCTTCAAAAACTGTGTACAATAACTATTTCTCCTCAATAAAGTTATTAAACCTAATTTTTTGTGAAACTTTAGTGAAAAAAAATAAAAGAAGACCAAGGGTTATGTTTAGTCTTCTTTTACTTTTCTCAATTGTTTTTTTAGTTGATTCTTATTAATTTTTCCTACATGCGTTTTGGGTAATTGATCAACGATATAAAACCGTTTTGGTATCTTGTAACTTGCCATTTTTTTCTTGCAATATTCCTTTAATTCTTCCTCGGTAACTGAAACGTTATGATGGGGAGCGACAAATGCAATAACCATTTCACCCCATTTTTCATCTGAAACTCCAATCACAGCTATTTCTTCAACTGAATCGTGGGATTCCATCCAATTTTCTATTTCTAAAGGATAAACATTTTCTCCACCAGTAATAATCATGTCTTTTTTTCTGCCGACAATATAGACATAACCTTCGTCATCCATTCTAGCTAAGTCTCCTGTATGCAACCATCCCTTTACAATTGCACGGCTTGTAGCATCCTTTTTATTCCAGTAATAGTCAAACAAATGATTTCCGCGTAATAATAGCTCACCTACTTCATCATCACTAGTCTTATTTCCATTGGAATTTACTATTTTGACTTCATTAAATAGCATTGGCTTTCCGACAGAACCCGGTTTTCTTTTAGCATCCTTAGGATCAATATAGAAATTATTTGGACCGGCCTCTGTTAAACCATATCCTTCTTTAAAAGCAAATCCTCTAAGACTAAATATTTCATAAATCCCCAGTGGACAAGGAGCACCACCAGATAAAAAGACTTTCATATTTGGAAAGTTAGCTTTTTCAAAGTCAGCTGATTTAATTAACATATGGTACATCGTTGGGACAAACAACACAATTGTACACTTATAATCGATTAGGTGTTTTACCGCCTGTTCTGGCCGAAAACTTGGCGATAGCACAACGGTTCCACCTGCCATTAAGATTGGAATCGATAGTGCATTTAATCCACCAGTATGGAACATTGGCAAGCATGTTAAGGTTGTGTCTTGATCTGTTAGATTCCAACTAACTATCGTATTAATACCATTCCATACAATAGATCGATGTGACAGGACTGCACCTTTAGGTTTTCCTGTGGTCCCACCGGTGTAGATCATGGCCAATGGGTCGTTTTCCGATAAATCCAGTTTCGTTTTTGTATTTCTTGGTCTGTTGTTTAGTCTCGAAATATAATTATTTGAGTCAATTTCTAACAACTGAAAATCCAACTTCCACTGGTCGGTTTGTTTGATAAAAGATGACTGTATTCCTACAATTGTTGGTGTGCAATCTTCTAACATATAACCTAGCTCACTAGTAGATAGTCGCCAATTTAATGGGACAAATATCGCTCCTATCTTTATACAAGCAAATAAAAAGTCAAAATAACATACATGGTTGGTTGCTAATAACGCAATCCGGTAACCTTTTTGAACCCCTATTGATAAAAAATACTCAGCTAAATAAGCTGAACGATCATTTAATTGACTATATGTCCATGCATTGTTTGACACTGTGTCAATCACTGCACATTTATTTGGAAGTAAAACGGATCTACTTTTAATCCAATCCAGCTCAAAGCCCACACCAATCTCTCCTCTTTAACTTGTTAAGGAAAGTATAGTAAACAAGAGTTACAACCTAGTTACTGAACCTACCTTTCTAGAAATAATGCAGCACCCATACCCCCGCCAACACATAGCGATGCGATCCCCTTACGTTTATCTTGTAAAATTAACTCATGTAATAACGACACTGTAATTCTTGCACCTGTGCAACCGACTGGATGCCCTAAACTGATTCCACTGCCATTTACATTTGTTATTTCACGATTTAATCCAAGCTCCTTCTCCACGGCTAAGTACTGCGCAGCAAAAGCTTCATTGATTTCAATTAATTCGGCGTCTTGCAATTGCCAATTAACACTAGATAGCCCTTGTTTTATCGTAGGAACTGGCCCACGTCCCATAATCCTTGGATCCACACCAGCAACTGAGTAACCTTTTATCTTAGCCATCGGTTCTAGTCCTCTTCGCTCAGCTTCCGATGCTGTCATTAATAATAGCGCAGCCGCTCCGTCATTAATGCTAGAAGAATTACCTGCAGTAACCGATCCATCTTGTTTAAAAGCTGGCTTGAGTTTCGTAAGCTGATCTAATGTCAGTCCTGCTCTTGGGCTTTCGTCTTTAGTTACCTCTATGTTTTCTTTCCGCTTTTTCACAGTAATCGGTACTATTTGTGAGTCGAATTTTCCTGATTCCATTGCGTGAACTGCCCTAGAGTGACTGAGTAAAGCTAAATCATCTTGTTCTTTTCTTGATATATCATGCATTTCTGCTAAATTTTCTGCTGTTTCTCCCATCATAATGTGATCGATTGGATCTTCAAGAATCTCCCATACACTATCTCTTATTTGTCCGTGTTGAATGCGTTGACCAAATCGATGTTGATTTAATATATATGGGCTGGAGCTCATGTTTTCTACACCACCAGCAATAACTACATCAGAAAGACCAGCCTGAATTTGTAAGGCTCCTGATATAATTGCTTGCATACCAGATGCACATTGACGTTGAACAGTATATCCGGTGGTTGTTTGATCAAGACCTGCTAATAATGCTGCCGTTCTTGCTGTATTTGGCTGATCAGTTCGCTGAATACAATGCCCCAGGATTACCTCATCGACATCACTATTACTCAGTTTACTTTCTGAAAGAATTGACTTGATAACCGGCACAATTAAGTCTGTTGGTAATAAGTCCTTAAAAGCACCTCCAAAACTACCAATCGGGGTTCGTTTTGCGGCTACTATAACTACATCTCTCATCATTCTTTCCTCCTTACATCATTATTCCTCCATCAACATGAAGAACATGACCATTTACATAGTCGGATTCGTTCGAAGACAAGAATAGATATGCATTTGCAATATCCTCAGGCTTGCCTAATCGTCCCATTGGAATTTGGCTTTTCATTTGGTCGATTACCTTATCTGGGACATCCGTGACCATTGCTGTTTCAGTAAATCCCGGCGCTACAGCATTTACATTAATTCCTTTTCTACCTAGCTCCTTGGCCCATGTTTTCGTCATACCAATAATTCCAGCTTTTGCTGCTGCATAATTTGTTTGTCCTACATTGCCATAGGTTCCAGATACTGAGGAAGTATTAATAATCTTTCCCTTGCCCTGTTCAACCATTTGAGGCAATACTGCTTGTGTACAGTGAAACACTCCTGTTAAGTTAACATTGATTACTTGTTGAAATTGTTCCACAGTCATTTTGGATAGCATTGCATCTCTAGTAATACCTGCATTATTAATAAGAATGTCAACTTTGCCATGTTGATCAATAACTTTATCAACCATTTGGTCAACACTATCTCTGTTGGAAACATCTACCTGGATAAACATGACTTCATATCCAGATTGGCTTAATTCCTCTTGTCTTTTTCTACCAACAGCTTCATCAAAATCAGCAATAATGACTTTAGCTCCTTCTATGGCAAAAGTTTTTGCAGCCTGGAGACCGATTCCATTCGCTGCACCTGTAATAATTGCAACTTTACCTTCTAGTCTTGTCATGTGGATTGCTCCTCTCTCTCTAAAAATTGCTCCATGTGTCCTAATAGCTGATCTAAATTATCTATTAATGGTGAATGACCACAGTTTTTCATCTCAACATACTCAGCTCTACCTTGATAGTCTTCAAGGAGTTCCTTCGTCATTCTATCTGTAACGACTAGGTCCTGGTCACCTCTTATAACCAAGACAGGAATAGTAATGATGCTTACTTCATTTTTCCCCTTGGTTAACCCATTGTCATAGCCACTAATATTAAATAGATTTAACGCCTGGTAAGTTTCAGCTAAGTTTCGTTGTGTTAACATATCATCTAAGTACTTTTCATACCGCTCTGTATCTGGTTTGTTATTGGTGTAGATACCATAATCCCAGATCATTTTTAATACATTATGATCGCGATTATCGTAAGCTGTTTGAACGACTTTTGTTTTTCCTATGTCTTGTTTCACCTGCTCGAGTGTTTTTAGCCTCATTGTCGTATCCGGCAAGCCTTTTTCGTCTGTACCGAAGAACGGGTATCCTCTGGTAGAAGCTGACGCGATTAAGAGTAAGCGATTACAATAACCCGGATAATCGATACAAAATTGCTGACATACTGCCCCACCTAAAGACCAACCTACTAGAGCAAAATCAGACAAACCTAAATGATCTATGAATTCCTTAAGATCCTTCGAAAAATCTTGTATTGTTTCAATTGGTTTATGATAGGAAGATGTTCCAAAACCGCGCAAATCGATTGCATAAAGCTTATATTTGTTATCCATACTTTCTAGTACAAGATCCCAATGAACCGAAGAAGTCATATTCCCATGCACTAGAATTACTACTTTTTCTCCACCGCTTCTTTCCCTATAACCTAATGTTTCACCGTTTTGGATTGTGGCTTGCTTTAAATCTAAACTGGACATACTTTCACCCTTTCTATTACCCCCAACGAATTACGTTAGCTCCCCAGGCATAGCCAATTCCTGCGCTTACTAAAACAACAATATCACCCTTTTTCAACATCCCTTGTTGATCTGCAAGTTGTAAAGAAATTATTTGATCGATTTGACCAATATGTCCGTAATTTTCTAGATAAATAGATTTTTCAGATGATACACCTAATTCATCCAATACATAATGATGGGCAGAACGTTTCATATGGAGCATGGCAACATAATCAATATCTTCTTGACTATACCCACTTTTGGTCAAAGCCTTTCGAATGCATTCTAAGAAATTCTTAATTGATTTCTCTTCTAAGCGTTCCTTCATGCCCTTTGGATCCAATACATCCAACTGATATTTTCCTGCTTGCAGGTTATCCACAGTGATTGGATTTTTGGTACCCCCTGCAGTTACTACTACATCTTCGGAAAATGATCCATCGGTAATTAGATGACTTCCTAGCACTACGTTTCTATTAATATCTCGTTCTAGTATTATTGCACCGCCACCAGCACCGAGATTATACATAAACCTTGTTCTAGGGTTCTGATAGTTAATAAAATCAACGTTACGGTAGCCACCCGCTAACAATACCGTTTTAATGGTTTCATCCGCGATCATCATGTCCTTTGCCATCTTGATCGCCATGATTGTTGTGCCGCACCGAAGTGCCACATCAAATGCCCATGCATTAATTGCTCCTACCTCTTGCTGAAGCTTAATTGCTGCTGTCCATAACGGATATTCTTTGTGTTCCTCGCCAATATAGATAACCAAATCTATATCAGTTGGATTAATACCTGCTCTATCAATTGCTTCCTTCGCTGCTTCGACACCCATTGCACAAGTATGATCGTCAGGACCAGGTAATGGTTTTTCTTTGATCCCCATTTTTTGCTCAATAACTTCTATCGGAAGCCCTGATTGCTCCGCTAATTCTTTAGAAGTCATTTTTTGATTTGGGATGTAAATACCAGTACTTCTTATGCCGACATTCATAAGCTCTTCCCCCATTTACTAGCTCTGTATGTTATTAACTGTTTGTTTCATATAATTCATTGCTTCCTCAAACGAATCAAAGGAAAGTTCGCTTTCTTCTTGAACATGTGTCAACTTGATTCGGTAATCCTTCTTTTCCGGTTTATCAGATTCAATAATGTGACATCTAACTATGAATGAAGTAATTAACTGGCTCAAATCACATCCTCCTTTAACCCGCCATTTTATCTTCTGATTTAATTTCCTTATTGTCCTGTCGTTTTTTCCTCTTTTTCCTATACAACTCCTGTATTGTTCCTGCAATTCCTTTCGGGAAAAAGATAACTGCTAATATATATACCGCACCAAATAGTATGATCCATCGTTCAAATATCCAATGTACATCAGATAAATCAGATAACCAATGATGCGCAAACTCTATTAGAGCGGCTCCAATAATCGGCCCAACTAATGTACCAACTCCACCGATAATGGTCATTAATAACGCGTCTAGGGTTACTTCAGTAGCAAACACACTCGTGTCGACAAATCGTAGTGATAGCATATATAAGACACCTGCAATACTAGCCACAACACCTGACACAACACTGACAATCACTTTATAATGTAATACCTTATAGCCTAACGATTCTGTACGCCCTTCATTTTCTCGAATCGCCATTAGTACTCTTCCAAGTGGAGAGTTAGTAAATCGTCTCAATCCAAAGAAAAAAAGAACCATTACTATTAAACAAACAAGGTACAGATTTGTCCGATCCTTGAAAAATTCCGGAACTGAAATGGTAAAACCATCAGCTCCACCTGTTACACTTCTCCATTTTTCAGCAGCAACTAAAAATAGACCTGCTAGAGCTAATGTCAGCATTGCATAGAAGTGACTTTTTAATCGCAAAGTAAGAATACCAACAACAAAACTTACAATTGCTGCTAATAAGACAGCTATTAAAACTCCAACAATTAAATAAAACATCGTCGGTTCATTTAGATCAAATACAATCGCTATTGAGTAAGCACCAATACCAAAGAACATCGCGTGTCCAAATGAAACGATACCTGTGTATCCCAACAGTAGATCATAACTCATTGCAAATATACCAAAGATGAATATTTGCATAACTAGAAACATGATACTTCTTCCTGACATCATAAAGGGAAGAATAAATAACAAGGAAGCTATAACTAAATAAATCCACGTACTTTTTTCGAAGTTTAAGCGTAACTGTTGCATTTATTTCACCCCTACCCTAAATAGTCCCTGTGGTCTGAAAATAAGGACTACTGTCATTAATAGCATGTTTACGGCTAGTGAAAGTGCTGGGACATAATAAGCCATGTATGCTTGCGCAAGCCCAACTAATATTGCGGCGAGCAACGATCCAGAAAAACTTCCCATTCCACCAATAACTACAACAATGAATGCTAAAATACCAAATTCTAAACCCATCTCTGCATAGATTACACCCGAGTATGGAGCCATCAACATGCCACCCAGTGCTGCCATTGCTGCACCAACCATAAACACCAGCATGAATACTAAGCGAATATTAACTCCTAGGGTTTGCACCATTTCCTTATTCATAACTCCCGCTCTAACAATTAGACCAATTCTAGTTCGTTTTAGGATCAAGGAAGTTACTCCAAAAACTATAAAACCTACCAATATAATAAATAATCGATACTTTATTAAAATAACGTCACCAACCATAAAGCTACCCTGTAAATACTCTGGAGCAGTTGCCGCTTTTTGGTCTGGACCAAATACTACTTTTATTAGCTCTGATAATACAAGCATCAAACCTAAAGTAATTAATATTTGCTGTACATGATTCCCGTAAACTGGTCGGATAATTAAATATTCAATTATTGCACCAAGTATTAGCCCTGTAATAATTGCCCCGACTATTCCTAACCAAAAACTACCAGTTAAGTCATAAACCCAAACCCCACTGAATGCACCCCATACAAATAAACCACCATGGGCAAAGTTTAGTACATCCATTAATCCAAAAATAAGTGTGAGTCCAGCAGCTAAAAGAAAAATAAGCATTCCAGTTGCTAATCCGTTTACTGTTAAACTAAAAAAAAGATCCATAACCACACCTCCTAAGCAATTCCAAGGTATTTTTTCATTAAGTTTTTATCCTGTTTAAGATCACTCATCATTCCATTGTGAACCGTTTTTCCGTCATCAATAATATGAAAGCTATCACCTATTTTGCTAGCCATCATAAAGTTTTGCTCTACAAGTACAATTGTTGTTTTTTCCTTCATGTATAAAATAGATTCCATTACTTTTTCGACGATAATTGGAGCTAGCCCCTTGCTTGGCTCATCAATTAAGAGTAATTCATTGTCGTTTACATAAGCACGGGCAATTGCCAACATTTGTTTTTGACCCCCACTTAATTGACCTCCAGGCTTTTTCCAAAACTTTTTTAGATCCGGAAACAATTCCAATACCCACTCTAGATGTTCCGTTGTAGTCTCATCTTCCTTCTGCATCGCAACACGAATATTTTCTCCCACTGTTAAGTCACCAAATATCCCCTGATCTTCAGGGACATACCCAATGCCATTTCTTGCAATCATATGTGGTTTCCATTTATTAATCACTTGACCCTTATAACTAACTGTTCCTTCTGTTGGTGGATTAAGTCCCATAATCGATCGTAGAGTAGTAGTTTTTCCAGCACCATTTCTTCCTAACAGAACAGTAACTTCACCTTTAGGCACTTCAAATGAAATGTCATGTAAGATGTGAAATTGGTTAATATGCGTCTGTACGTTATTTAATTCAAGCAAGGTGCTCATCATATGATCCTCCTAAATAGGCAGATTGAACCTTCTCGTTATCCATAATTTCAGCAGGAGTACCTCTAGCAAGCAACTCACCATGAAATAAGACCATAACCTCATCAGATAAATCGAGAATCATATCCATTTTGTGCTCTATTAATACGATGGTTCTATCTCCTTGCTCTTTAATTTTCTTAATTACTTCTAATATTGCGGGTACTTCCTCGATTGACATTCCTGCAGTTGGTTCATCAAGTAATAATACTTCTGTCTCTAAGGCTAAAAGCATAGCAATTTCTAGTTTTCTTTTTTCTCCATGTGCAAGATTGCTAGCTATTACTGTTGCTTTATTGTTTAGTAACACTGTTTCTAGTAGAGATAAAGCTTTCTCTTCAAATTGCTTGTAGTGCTTATAATGAGCAAAGATTTGATAGCGTACCTTTGCCTGGGATTGGACTGCAAGCCTGACATTCTCTAAAACAGTTAAATTTGGGAAAACGTTAGTTATCTGGAAGGATCTCCCAATTCCAAGTCGTGCTCTATCAGTGGGTGAAAATGAAGTTATGTCTTGGCCTTTAAAAAATATTTTTCCTGCAGTCGGAGAAAGTTGACCACTTAGTAGATTGAATAACGTTGTTTTACCAGCCCCATTTGGGCCTATTACTGAAGTAAACTGCTTCTCCAAAATAGATATGGATATCTGATTGACAGCTATATGTCCACCGAAAGCTATCGATAAACCTTTTGATTCAAGTATTGTTTCCAACGGAATCACCCCATAACTTAGAAATCTTCTTTTTGTAAAATCATACCCTCACCTAAAAGGTGGTAAGGGTATTTAAAACATAATCCAACCACCAATGGGAGAGATCCCATTGGTGGAAGTTCTACTTTATTGATTCATGATTGGAGGCTCTGTTTCTTCCGGCTCTAATACTCTGTTTAGAACTGGTACGGGATAGTCAAATCCTTCTTTTTCTTCCAATGTAATCGCATACAAAGATTGTAATGCCTGATGATCCTCAGGACGGAAAGTCATCGTTCCTTTCGGAGTTTCAAAACTCATCCCTTCCATCGTATCGATTAACAAGTCTGCATTCGTGTCGCCCTCTGTTTGGGTTAACGCTTCGACTATTGAGATTGCTGCGCTCATTCCACCTGGCGTAAATAGATCTGGTACCGCACCATCAAAACGTTTTTTATGCTCTTCTACTAGCCAGTCATTGACTTCATTATCAGGTAGGTCATGATAATAAACAGTGAATCCTTCCATACCCACTAATGGTTGCATTGTTGCTAACGCTGCAATGTCTGGTGCCCCAGTAGATATTTTAATTCCCCTATCCTGTAATTTCATATCAGCAATTTGGTTCCAAGGAGTATTTGCTCCAGCCCAAATAACAAATAGATAATCGGGTTCAGAGTTAATTATCTTTTGAATATTAGCCGTAAAGTCAGTTGCAGCTGGATCTGCATATTCTTCATGAACAATTTCTGCACCTAAATCCTCTGCAGCCTTTACAAATGCGGAAACTCCATCACGCCCGAATGCATAATCTGGTGCAAGAGTAGCTATTTTAACTCCTTCATCAGCGATAGCTGCTGCGCCTGCAACAGCATCTTGAGAAGAATTTCTTCCAGTACGGAAGATGTACTCGTTAAACTCAGATCCTGTAATACTATCAGCTACGGCAGGTTCAACAACCATAATTTTTTTATATTCCTCAGCTAGTGGTGTTACAGCAAGCGTATCTCCAGAACTTGATGATCCCACTAAGAAATCAACACCATCATCCTCAATCAACTTTAGTGCTTTTTGCCTTGCAACCTTTGGGTCTGTCTCAGTATCTTCAAAAATTACTTCTATCTTCTTTCCAGCAACTTCGCCTGTTCCACCTGTTGCATAATCAATCCCAAGTTCAAAACCATTTTTCGTCTGTACACCATAAGCCTCAAGTGCACCTGTTAAGGAAGCTAAAACACCAATTTTCACTGTTTCCATTGGTTCCTCTTCCTCTGCGGTAGTGTCAGTTTCTTCTGCTTCTGTATCCGTCTCTGTTTCCGTTTCGGTTTCTGTTTCAGCATCTGTTTCAGAAGCTTCTTCATCATTTCCACAAGCAACCATAAACACTACAAGTAAAAGACTCATAAATAGTACACTTAAATATTGCTTCCACGCCATCTTATTTTCCCCCTTGATTTTGTAAGATTACCTACTGAGGTCATCATAATTAAACAAAGTTACAACGGAGTTACAAAAAAAGACTTCCTTCATATCGGAAGTCATATTTAGAATACATATAGAGATAATACTACCAATCGTTCAATCAAATAGATTCATTTCAACTGCCTCTCTAATCATCCGGTACATTTCTTTGGTATGTTCCATTGGCTCAACGCCTAACTCAGCGATCAATATCTTTTTACATTTGTTAAACCATTTAATTGCTTGTGGTCTATTGTTTTTCTGGTAATAACAATACATAAGCAAACGATATGCCTCTTCCCAAGTGTTGTCTTCCATGAGTATTTTTTCGCACCAGTAAATACACAACTCAAAGTCATGTAATCGCACGGAAACCTGAGCTATTTTTTCAGCAGCACGTAAATAAATAACCTGTAAGCGCTCTCTTTCCGTTAAACACCAATCCTCAAACCTTCTATCTGGTAGATAATCCCCTTCATATAAATTCAACCCCCTATTTAACAGTTCCTTCGCCTGGTACGGATCATTTTCTGCCAAACCTTTAGACACCCACTCTTCAAATAAAAGCGTGTCCAATTGATAGACTGAATCATTATTTATCCCATAAAAACTTCCTTTACGTTTAATAAAGAATGAATCTTCTCTCGCTTTTCTATGGGGTTCAATTGTTTTGAGCAGTGAATTAAATGAAACTTTGAAGCTCCGATTAGCTGCATCATCATCTTGATCAGGCCAAATTTCTCGGTAGATGACTTCTCTTGCTATTAACTTATTTTTATTCGTAATGAAAAATTCAAACAATTCTTTCGCTTTGCCTCTTTGCCAGTCTGTCTCTTCAATGAAGATATTACCCAATTGAAGTCTTAATTTGCCAAGCGTTTGAATTTTCAATGTATAACCTGGATGATTTTCAATGCTACTCAAACCTAATTCGGAAATGATCTTAGAGATAAACAAGCTATGAATATTACTTTTTTGAGCTTGTAGCAACAATGGAACTAAGCTCTGAATATCATATGGACCAAATGTGGTTCGTTTTGTTAGAAAAAATTCATAACCACCTGTTTGTATCTCGGTTAAGAAATGTCGAATTTCTTCTTCAAATAGCTCTAAGTCTTCTGTCTTATATGAAATGTATGATTTCCAAAAGGACGTCAACATAATACCATACCTGTCTCCGCACTGTTCAAACTGTATTTTCACTTCTTCTAATACCTTATAAGCATTTTCATATCTTTCACAATAGATAGAGGATATTCCCATACATAATTGTATTAATGTAGATAGCCACAAATCCTTTACTTTTTCCGTTTCATACAACCCTTTTTGTCCAGCTTCAATTGCTCTATCGTATCTTCCTTGTTTTCCATAAAGGATACATAAACCCATGTAAGGCTCAGCCTTACCCCTAGATACATCAATTTTCTCCATTATATCTAAAGATGTCTGGTAACATTTCTCAGCTAGTACTACCTCATAACGGTCAATCAACTGTACAGCGTGCCCCATTCGCATCCAACCACATGCTTCAACAAAAGGCGACTGTATATCCATTCCAAGCTTCATTCCCTGCTCCGCGTATTTCTTACCATCCTCTGGATTTCCTAAAAAGGATTCAATAATAGCCAATAAAATGTCTGTCTCACGGTGCGATTGGGAAAGGTGGACCGTATCCTGATCTTTTCTGGAATTCTTTCGTTTCAAGAGAAGTTCTTTGGCATTAATTAGCCTACCAGTTCGTAGGTAAAGACGAGCTTTTAGATTACCGTCTTCTAATGGTAGATCAAGAGATTCAGCGCGTTCATACCACTTTTCGGCCTTTATTGCTTGACCGGAGTTGAGTAAATTTTCCGCCAATAATTGATACAACTTGGCCATCTCTTCTTTTCTTCCACTTGATTCCTCTCTCAGAGTGATCGCCCTTTGCAGTACTCGTTCCGCCTTGTCAGGTTGAATAGTATCTAAATATATTCTCGCAATTCCCTCTAAGGCTATACTTGTTAAATAGCGATCATCATTACTTTCACCTATCTTGATTGCCTTCTTATAACAGGATTCAGACCATTCATAGGAAGACCTAAATCGGTTAATTTCACCTTGATAAAACCAAAGAATAGGAAATTGGTCGTTCAGATCACTCGGAATCGGTTTTAAATACTCCAATAGGGTCTGAAGTTTCCCATTCTTTAGCATCACCCTACCATGATTACTTATCAGTTTTGCTATATGCCCATATTCGTTTATTTGCAGGTAATGATGAATAGCACTCTCTATATTTATACCTTCATATATGTTTGCTGCTCTTCTATTTAATTTTTGATACTCATCACCATGTTTCAATCTCAACTGATTTTGTAAGAACTCCTTAAACAGTGCATGATATCTGTAATTTCTTCCGTCTATTTCTTGAACAAAAACGCTTTGTTCGGATAGATTAGACAAAATAGACTCGGAACCATTTACTTCTAACACTGCATCACACATCTCAGGTGACAATTCGTCCAATATACTTGTCTGTAGCAAGAACTGTTGATTAATTAGCGATTGTTTTGATAATACTTCCAAGGCCAAAAAGTCGAATAAATCTTGTAATGTTTCTTTGCGATTATCCAGAATATAACTAGGAGATATGCTGTTTTGCAGATTATCAGCTAACATGCTAAATGCGATAGCCCAGCCTTCTGTTAATTGATTTATTTTATCTAGTTCAGTTTTTTCCAGGGAAATATTATATGTATCCTCTAGAAGATGCTCCATTTCATCTAAGCTTAACAACAAATCTTCTTGTGAGATTTCTAATAGCTCTCCCTTAACTTTTAGAGAGGTCAAAATACCCCAATTTAGTTTGTTGCGACTAGAAATAACCACGCGAAGATTAGCAGGTATATGCTCTAAAAAGTATTTCATCCATTTTTCAATTGTTCCGGATTTCTGAATGTGATGATAGTCATCCAAAATTAAAATGATTTTTTGTTCTAATCTAACAGCCTCATTCACTAGCATGGAAACTAGTAACCAAATTTGTTCATCACTAATATACTCATTTAAGAACTTGAGTTCAGCTAAGATCGATTCACCGTATTCTGGATGTTTACTTTTAATAGCATGAACTAGTTTTGTTAAAAAAGGTATAACGTCATCATCATTAGAAGAAATAGAATACCAACAAGTGGAAGACTCGATATCATGGACAAACAAAGTTAGAGCTGTACTTTTTCCGTAACCGGCCCCTGCATGTAGTAGAGTCAATGGATAGTGAGGAATAGAGGCTAATTTTTTATGTAGATTTGCACGTCTTAAAAAACTTTCTTTAACAGGTGGAGGCATTAACTGACTTTGAATGACTGAAATATTCCCCATTGTATCCCCTCATTAAAAAATTAATTTGATTTTTCTCTATTCTAACATATAAGTTGAGAAGCAAATTAGAACTTTTAATATAGTTAAAAATAGTCTAACATACAACTTCTAATTTCAAATGGTATAGTATTATTAAATATACTATTCGTCAGGAGGAGTATCATGCTTGCTATCGATCACATTGTTATCGCTTCGGTAGATGCAAAAAAAACTGCAGAGAGCTTCAGTCAATTAAATAACGTGAAGAACATACAAGGTGGATCCCATGTCAATTGGGGTACATACAATTATTTGAGTTACTTTGAGAATAATAGCTATCTAGAATGGTTATCTGTGTACGATGAATCAATAGCTAGACAGGCAGATAATCCACTTATCCAACACCTCACATACAAGCTAGCTCATGGGAAAGAGGGGCTTATACAGTTCGCATTACGAACTAAAGATATGGATGGGCTTATCAGGCATTTTGAAAAGAATGGCATCAATTATTCGGGGCCATTCGAAGGTAATAGAAAACGTCCTGATGGAACAACTCTTAGCTGGAGAATGCTATTCCCTGCTTTCGATTATAAATCTGAAGAACTTTTACCTTTTATCATTGAATGGGGTGGGCAAGGAAATGTCCCTTCTGATTCATCTTTGATAAATAATAAACAAATTAATACCGTGAAATTAATTGTTCCAAACCCAACAAAGATGATAAATCTTTTTCTAAAGGTATATCAGCTCAAAACTAATAGTAATGAATATCAGTTGGAAAATGGATTCCTTATTATACAGCAAGGAAACAAATTAGAAATAACTGTTGAAACCCGTACTGTTTAAAAGATGGTAGCCTTTTTCAGGGCTACCATGCTTTAGTCTGAGACTTCCACTTATAGAAACTTTTCAAAATACAAAAGTGAATCGCCCTTCTCCTTGACTTCTTTTGCCTGAACAAATAGATATCCATTCTTATCAAATAGCCTTTGAGCCGAACTGTTTTTTGAAAAGGTATCTGTTTTTAAATAAGGAATCTCTTTCTCTTTGGCAACTTTCTCCGCAAATAAAAACAATGCGCCAGAAATGTCTCCTCCTCTTGCTTCAGGATTAACCGCAAGGCGTTTAATGGTTAGTGCTTTTACAGGTGAACTCCACGAAATCGAGGGGTACTCACTGTGTTCGTTTTCACTAATTGTTATTACCCCTTTAATTTGACCGGATTCTTCATAGATGTATAGTTCTTTTCTATCAATATCTTCTTGATAATTAGTAGCGAGTGGATACGTCTCGTCCCATTGAAAGTTACCTTTTTGATTCATCACCTTCACTGAGTTTTTTACTATATCCATTATCTTAGTCAAATCTGCATCTTTAGCTAATCGTATCATTTGAATCCTCCAGTTTTTTTGTAAGTTTTGTTGCTTCGAAGTTGATATAAAAAGCGTCGTAACTTCTACTTGGGATTTGCCTTCTACCTTCTTTTTTTAATACTACTTTACACCGTTTCGGCAGAATACTTCGCTTTCCGTGGGCACGGCCTTAGCCTCCTCAGAATCAAAGAACGATTCTTCCGGGGTCTTCGGACGCGTGCTGTTCCCACAGGAGTCTACGTATTCTGCCTTCACTAGTAGTGGTGTTCTGATTATCGAAAAATAATACCCGTGAATCTATGTTTCATGGACATTTCTCCAATTGAAAAGGGGTATCCGCAGCTTAGAATAGCTTTCTGTTCAAGTGTGATGAACTCCAAAAAAGTTTACTTAATGCAATATAACTACTTTCACGAAGAAAAATGATTGGATTTTTGAGAAGTTTTTGCTTTTCTCTTACGTAGTATAATGTCTGTATTTGGTAACTTCATAAACCAAACAATAGCTATTTACTCTTATATGATGGGATTGAAGCGTAGGGCAGTCGACTCCTGCGGGAAAAGCGACGGCTGAAAATCCCGCAGGAAGTGGTATTCTTCCGAGGAAGTTGAAGCGTTGCCCGCGGAAAGCGACTGCCCGGAGCGCAAATCAACATATTAGTTACGACACAGTTTATAGATATTCTGTCTAAAACAGTAGTCTTTTAGAAAACAGCCTTTTGTTGATCATGAAGTAAAGCTACTTAGAAAAATAAAAACTCCCGTTCAGTGAACGAGAGTTTCGCTATTGTTAACCCAACTGTTGTTGTAAAAATTCTTCAATTTCTTCCGGTGTTTTTGTATAGGCACTGTGCTGATGGGCTAATTTTTCTCCATTTTGGAAAATTAAAATACTCGGAATTCCCATCACCTCATGCTCTTGTGCGAGCCCTTCTACCTCATCGCTATTCAATTGAAACCACTCGTACTGGCTATACTCCTCTAGGACATCGCCGATGAACATATCCATTCTTTTACAATCGGGGCACCAATCAGCGTAAAACTTCACAATAACTGGCTTCTCTGAATTAATCACTTCATTAAACTGCTCTTTTGATTTAATTTGTTCCATATCCGAACCCCTTTCTTTAGCAACAAAACTACCACTGTATTTTTCTCAAATCAAGTTTTGTGCCTACTGCTTATATTCAATTCGACCCAATAAGAATGCAACTAATAATCCAATTGAGAACGTAAAAACACTTAGTACCAGTCCTGATACATCTGAAGGCCAGCCTGGAAAAATAACGAAAACCGAACCAACAACTAACCCTATAACTAATGCATAGGTTCCAATTGTATAATTTTCCATAAAATAATGGATTATTTTACTCATTGTTATCAATCCAAGTACAATACCAACGAAAAGAACTACAAGAATGTCTAATTTCATTTCAGACACAGCATTTAGAATAGTAGTATAAGCACCAATTATTAACAATAGAAAAGAACCACTAATACCAGGTAAAATCATTGCACTGCTTGCTAGAAATCCTGAAAAGAACAACCAGATATACGTTGTCAATGTTACATCGGTAACTGGATCAGATTCTCCCGATCTAAAAAATAGCATGGATGCGACTAGTACAGCACCTATGATTAATACGATAAAATGTTGGGCTTTGAACGTAGTTCGAGCATCGGATTTAGTATAAAGATACGGTAACACCCCGATAATTAATCCTAAAAATGTGAATTGCGTTGGGCCAGGATAATGTTCAAATAACCATTCAATTAAATCTGCTAATAATAGGATGGCTATTACAACACCAACACCTAATGGAAACAAAAAACCGAAATGTTTTTTCCATTCCTTGCTAAAAAACCCATTTATTGATTCAATCAATTGATCATATATGCCAAGAACTACTGCGATCGTACCACCACTAACACCTGGAACAACATCACTTGCTCCCATAAGCATTCCACGATAAATATTCTTCCAATTCATTTAGTTTATCTCCTTTTAGTAGGTAATACAAAAACTCTTCATGTCAGTACTTTTCACCTCAGTAAGTATATCAAAAATCCCGAGTGAATTATATATGTATAATTCATAAGGAGACACCTTGATGACAGTTTTATACCAAGAAAGAAATGGAGTTTCAATTCATAAAAAATTGAGACTCCATTTATCTACTTACTATTCACTTTCGATGAATTCTAGTTCTGGGACCCACTGGGACATATGTGCTTTAATTTCTTGATAATGTTCTTCCGCATTTTGCAGATCTTTGTTTGTAAGTTGATACATAGGGGTTACTTGATAATATTGTTCTTTGCCACGCTCTACGAACGTAGGAATAAACTGAGGACTTTTCACCTTTATTGTTTCCTCTTCACCTTTGACAGTCTTTTCTACGGTAAAGTTAACGATACCACCAACACATCGATAAAAATCCACTTGACCTGATAAGAAATTCCCTAAAGAATAAGCAACAAACGTTTGGTTTCCATCCTTACCTTCCACCCATTCGACTGGTTGAAGAACGTGTGGATGGTGCCCAATTATAGCATGAACACCTTGATCGGCAGCAAATTGAACTAGGTCTTTCTGTTGTTGGCTAGGCATTCTTTCATACTCGTTACCAAAGTGGAGGCTGAGCACTACTACATCAGCCAAATCTTTAGCTTCTTCAATGTCACTGGCCATTTTTTCTTTGTCTATTAAGTTCACTAAATAGTCTTTCCCTTCTGGAACTGGAATTCCATTCGTTCCATAAGTATAGCTGAGAAAAGAAACATCAATATCCTCTTCGGTATGGTAAACACGGATTAATTGACTATCTTCCTGGTTTTTATATGACCCTGTGTACATCATGTCAATTTCTTCCCAGTGCTTAATTGCACTTTGAACAGCTTCCTCTCCGCGGTCCAATGTATGGTTGTTTGCTAGGGTCACAACGTCGATACCAATATCACGTAAACCATCACCAACTTCATGAGGGCTGTTGAACAAAGGATAGGATGAGAGACCGAGTTCAACTCCTCCAATCATTGTCTCTTGATTAGCTATAGAGATTGTTGATTTTGTTAGAAACGGTTTTACAGGCGCTAACATTGAGCTGAAATCATATCCATCACTTGTTAGTGCTTCTTCATATACTCGGTCATGAATTAACATATCTCCAATAGCAGATATCGTAATTTCACTCGTTATTGTCTCAGGCTCTTTTGGTTCTTCGGGTTCCTCTAATTTCGGAACTTCAATTGTATCCTCTGGTTTTTTCTCTTGTTCTGTCACTTCACTGTTTTCATTGGAATTTTTACTTTCTTCATTCTCTACTCCACATGCTGTTATATAAATGCTAATTAAAAGAATAGAAAGGATTAATCCGAACTGTTTTTGCATTCATTACGACTCCCTTTTTTCAATATAATAGTTGCTCTCTTTTTTCGCTTCTATATTTATATATTACAACAAATGACAATACTTTTGAAATATCATCATTTTACAGGAGTCTCAATAAAATATTCTTCTTAATTTTAAGTTAAAAATGAAATGTGTTAATTTTTATTTTTTTATACTATTTCAGGGTGATGGTGAATAAACTGAAAAGATAGACACTAGTAAACCGTAACTAATTACCTACCTAAGCGTTAATTTTTCTCATTCTTCGCTAGAATAAACTGCATCATCTTGATGTATAACAAAGGGGCTGAGCATAATTGAAAGATTTCATTCAAGGGGCATCTTTTGAACACCAATTTTGGTTACAAGTCTTAGGTGACCATTCAAGATTTATTCGAGATTCTCTATATCCAAAGGAAACAAAGGATATAGAAAAGGCGAGGGATTTTGTTAAAAGTTTTGATGATTTACTTGAACAATCTAAATCAATAACTGAATCAAATGCAATTTCTTTTACTAAACAGGCAGAGTCTGCTACTGATTATATTAAACAATTTAAACTCTCTATTATTGAAAGACAATTAAAAGGGAAAATCGGCATCCATTTAGGTCCTACTTTTCTAAATCATATGGTTAATGAGTTGGAGGAGTATCAGCTAGTGTTGAATTTCTTGAAGCAAGGTGAACTACCTCCTATTTTTCATGAACTTCACCATCACTTAGTTTGGCTCATAGATGCTTCAGGGCATGCTGGTGCTATTAACGACCAAATGGATGGGGTAGAAAAACGATTAAAGAAAAAAAGTAAGGAATTCACTAAGCATTTTAACAATTTTTACTTAAAAGCAGTTGAACTAACAGGTTATTTGCGCGCCAATGTTGATACATTTCCAGCTTTAAGTAGGTTTAATTCAGATGTTGAGATAGAACTAAATCTGTTTCGAATTTTCCTTCATGAGCTAGAGGAAATGGAACTTTCGGAAACTGTACTAGGAACTTTCTCTGGACTAATGGCTGATCATATGGCTAGAGAAGAATGCTATTACCTTATGAAACTTGCAGAGTCAACCCATACCAATCCACCAGATTGCAATCCTACGAAACCAAGAACTAAAGATCCACATTAAAATTTTGCCCAAGAAGGTTTTATAACAGTGAGTCTGCTAAGAAATTAGTCGGCTCATTTCATTTTTCTAGTGATATCACTCACTCTACAGACTAATTTATCTTATAATGAAATTGAGGTGAAGTTATGAATATAAAACAAGCGATATCCTATGCAGCACGAAAACACGACGGGCAAAAGCGTAAAGTTGATGATGTACCGTACATTTCCCACCCATTTCAGGTAGGGATGTTACTGTTACAGCATGGCCACAAAGAAGAAGTGGTTATCGCTGGTCTTTTACATGACGTAGTTGAAGATACTGATGGGACACTGGATGAAATTGAAGCAATGTTTGGTAAGGAAGTAGCAAGTTTAGTTAGTTATGCTTCAGAGCCTGATAAATCCCTAAGTTGGGAAGAGCGAAAAAAACATACGATTGAGACAATAAAAACAGCCTCTGTCGGCGCTAAACTTGTAGTGTGCGCAGATAAGATCGATAACCTTTCCTCCCTTTTACAGAATGAAAAAGAACTAGGTGAAAGTATGTGGGATTCATTTAAAAGAGATAAATCGGCCCAACAATGGTACTATTCCAATATCTACCGAAGCCTAACTTTTGGCCTTAAGGAAAATGAACACCCTAAATTATTTGATGACTTTAAAAAAATGCTAGATATATTTGTCTAGGCCCATTAACCAAAGTTTCTTTCGATTGAAAGGGCATATCAAAGTGAAGGAGGGTAAATGTGGAATATAATCTAGAGCAAACCTTTCTTTTTAAAGATGATGGGGAAATACCGAACTCTAAGCTGCCACTGCTCGTCTACCCTAGTATAATGGAGGATAATTTTTCAAATTTTAGTGAGCTTTTTCGAACTAATAATTGGAAAAACAGTTGGACGGGTGGTGTTTTTAGTTACCACCATTTTCACAGTAACTCACATGAGGTGCTAGGAGTAATCAGTGGACAAGCCAAAATAATGTTCGGCGGAAACCACGGTTTATCTTTAAACATATATGCAGGTGATGCTGTTGTCATTCCTGCAGGCGTTGGCCATAAACATATTGAACAAAAATTAGCGCCGCATTCCCCTTCAAAATCTGCGATTTAGCGGGGGTTAGGCGCTAAGGTTTTACTTTCCCTGTTCTTCAATATACTTTTTAATCACATCTATCGTTGCTCCACCTGTAGTTAATATCATATAATTTCTACTCAAAAAATAAGGTTTCCAATAATACTTATAGAGTTCCTCTGGGAACTCTTTTCTTATGTATCTTGATGTAACTGTTTTATAGCTATTAATCGTGTTCGCGAGGTTTATTTGTGGAGGAGCATCAAAAAGAATATGAATATGATCTTCCTCGCCATTTATTTCAATTAAATCACAGTCCCACCTGTCAAACAGAGAAAGTGTTATCTCTTTCAAGCGGTCCATAATGTTATCTGATATGAAATTTGTGTCTATATTTTGTTACGACAACTAAGTGGTAAGTAAGTTTATAATATGCATGTCTATTCTTTTGATAATTGATCATTAGTGCACCACCTATTCATTTACAACTGATTCACTCTTATGGTATAGTTTATCATAGGAACATATGTTTGTTAAGGGGGTTTGATAATGAAGATGGCAAAGTCAGTACGACATAAAATTACGAACCATTCTCGCATCTTCGATGCTACACTGGCTATCTATAATGAAGCCTTAACATTTATTATGGAAGTGATAGACACTGAGTTTGATACTATTGATGATTTTCAGGCGAAGTCTATTGTTCCGGCTGTAGAAAAATTAATACATCGAACAAAATCAAACCCTATCCCCAAATATAGAGAGTTTAATTCTAGGTTTTATAAATTACCATGTTACTTTAGAAGAGGGGCCATTGCATCTGCTTTTGGAAAAGTGAAAAGCTATCGTTCTAACTATCGAAATTGGCTACAAGAAAAAGAAATGGCGCTTTCTGAAGGAAAGAAATTTAAAAATAAGGCACCAACGTTGCAATTAGCACATAAAGAATTTCCTGTGTTTTATAAAGGTAACATGTTCGAGAGAACTTCAGATACTTCCGCTCAAATAAAAGTGTTTTATCAAAATGATTGGGTATGGATAGATATCACATTCAAAGAACAAGACCTTTATAAGCGTAACATTTGGGATTGGAAAGAGCATAATCCGAAGCTTGTTAGGGTTGGAAAGAAATATTTTCTGAATTTTAGTTATACAAACGAAGTCACATTAAATAAAACAATAATGAAAGATCAAAAAGTATGCTCGGTAGACCTTGGTATTAATAACTCTGCAGTTTGTTCGGTCGTGGATTCAGCAGGCGCTGTCTTGGCTAGAAAGTTCATTAATCAAGCCAAAGAAAAAGACCATTTGTATCGCATGACGAATAAACTAAGAAAAGTACAACGCATATCAGGTTGGGTACCTGCACCTAATTACTGGCGACAAATTAACGGACTACAAAAGCATATCATTAACCATACATCGCATGAGATTGCGACTTTCGCAAAAGAGTATAATTGCGATGTTGTTGTCTTTGAGTACCTCAATAAAATGCGCGTACCAAAAGGTTTTTGGGGAGCGAAGAAACTTCGTTTTAAACTACGTTATTGGAGAAAAACAGCTATCCAAAGTAAAGTAGAAGAAATGGCGCATTATTTAGGAATGCGAATTTCAAGAGTAAACCCTAGAAACACAAGTGCATTGGCCTATGATGGCACAGGAAAAGTAGTGCGTAGCCATAAAAAAGACCTTGCCACATTTACTACGGGCAAGGTATATCATGCTGATCTTTCAGCTAGCTATAATATAGCGGCTCGTTACTTTATTAGAGCTTACCAAAAATCCATGTCTGAAAAGTCATGGTTGTCCTTGCAGGCAAAAGTCCCTGTATTGGCAAAAAGAACATCTCAAACCTTGTCTTCATTCATTAGTCTTATTCAGGCTCTAGAGGCACCTAGGGTGGCTTAATCGCTTAGTTTGTACTGTATTTAAGACAAGGAATGCTCCATCAAAATCTATGATTTAGGTGGAGAGGTTCACAGGATGTTTACACATGGCAAGAAAAGCTCAATATCAACCGACTAAACAGGTTGGAGTTGAACTATCTGACGCCCAAGAGGTGCACTACAGCAAAGAATTCAAGCACGCAGATATTGCTGGCGGATATAGAAAGCAAGCACTGAATAGAAAAGAAGAATAAGTGAATTTTACAAGGTTAGGTAGCTGAGCTACCTAACCTTTTTATTTTTAACTTTATTTAAACCATATTTTTCTTTTAATTGTTCTGGAGCTACCTTAACAATTTGCTGTAATATTAAACCCGCAATGGCCACATCATCCAAAATTCCAAACGCTAGCAAATAATCCGGAATAATGTCAAAAGGAAAAATAATATAGCCTAAAATTAATACGATAGAGAAAATCTTTGGTGCTGATTTAACCTGACTTGAAAAGAAGAATTCCTTCAGAAAAGGAATTGACTTCTTAAAGTTAAATAAAAATTTTAACCTTCTTGTAAACCTAATCATCTAACAAAACTCCCTCTACTCGACTGTGAATTATTTTATTCAAGTGGCCGATCAACATTCCACTTTAGCATTAATTCTGTTTCCATAAAATTAAACGATCATCTTGTTCGATTGGATTTCCTCGACCATCTGTATTATTGGTTACAAAGTAGATCCCCTCATCAGTTGCAAGGACATCACGAATCCTACCATAACCATCCAAAACGACCTCCTGAGATTCAGAAACTACATCGAATTTTCGTACTGCTTCTCCTCTAAGACTTGCAAAGTAAAAGTCGCCATTATAAAAAGTAGTTCCTGAAGGCGCCCATGTATCATTTCCCGATTGAACTACTGGTGATAGCATCTCACTTGCTTGTTGATCACCCTCAATTTCAGGCCACCCATAGTTATTACCTGGTTGAACTAAGTTTATCTCATCATGAGCCTGGTTACCATGTTCAGTAGCATATAAATTACCTTTTTCATCCCATGCAAGGCCTTGTGGATTTCTATGCCCAATAGAGTAAATATAAGAATCTGCAAACGGATTGTCGTTTGGAATTGTGCCATCTTGATTGATTCTCAAAATTTTACCTGCAAGACTATCTTTATTTTGAGCTAAATTAGGCACGGTTGCATCTCCGGTTGTAGCATAAAGCTTATCATCAGGTCCTATTTCAATACGCCCTCCTTGATGATATTGACCTCCAGGGATACCATCGACGAGTACAGCTGTTTCTACCCATTGCTCACTTTGCTCTTGTATCCGAACAATTCGTTGAAACACTCCTTGTTCATTAGCATAAGAATAATAGGCAAAAGCTTCTTTATTTTCAGAGAACGAACTAGGAAATGCCAATCCTAATAAACCTGCTTCAGATCGATTCGCCAGACTTTTTTCTAGTTTTACCGACTTCCGAGTAACGCCATCAGCTGTTACCTTAGTTATTGAACCTGGTCGCTCACTGACGTAAATTGTATCGTTAAACTCAACTATCTCCCAGGGCACCTCTAAATTGGTGGCAGTAACCTCTGTTTCACTGCCTCCATTTACGGATTCCTCCATTTCTTCTTGTTCTTGAACAGTAGAAGTATCTTCATTATTTTCCATCCCGCTACAAGCCACTAAAAGAAGTGATGATAGCATAATTAGGTAGTACTTAATAGTAATCACTCCTAATGAAATATTTTGCTTAGTTGATTAATTCTTCTTTTAAACACTATTACCTTTATTACAAAAGAAAAAACCAGTGAATTTAATTCACTGGTTTCAAGCAACTTATACAGTTTTTCTTTTAGAAGCTTTTTCACGTTCATTTTTATTTAAGATTTTCTTACGAAGTCTGATTGACTCAGGTGTTACTTCACAATACTCATCATCGTTAAGATATTCAATTGCTTCCTCTAACGACATTGTACGTGTTTTTCTAATTGTTGACGTTTGATCCTTGTTAGCAGAACGCACGTTAGTAAGATGCTTTTCTTTTGTAATGTTAACAGTTAAATCGTTCTCACGATTATGTTCTCCAACGATCATTCCTGAATAGACCTCTGTACCTGGTTCTACAAAGATTGTACCTCGATCTTCTAGTCCCATAATACCGTATGTTGAAGCTTTTCCATGTTCTAAAGCTACTAACACACCACGCTGTCTTCCACCTATTTGACCAGGAATTAGAGGCTCATATTTGTCAAATGTGTGATTGATGATTCCATATCCTCTTGTTTGAGTCATGAACTCAGTGGAGTAACCAATTAATCCTCGTGATGGAACTTTAAATTCCATACGAACTTGACCATTTCCTTGGTTAACCATATCAATCATTTCACCTTTTCTAGAACCTAATGATTCCATAACAGCACCAGTATGATCTTCTGGTACGTCTACTTGCACACGTTCAACTGGCTCACAACGAACACCATCAATTTCTCTAATAATAACTTGTGGTTTAGATAACTGGATTTCATATCCTTCACGGCGCATGTTCTCAACTAAAATAGATAGGTGTAATTCACCACGACCAGATACAGTCCATGCGTCTGGTGAGCTTGTAGGATCAACACGCAAACTTACATCTGTTTCAAGCTGAGTCATTAAACGCTCTTCAATTCTTCTTGAAGTAATATATTTACCTTCTCTACCAGCAAAAGGACTATTGTTAACAACAAATGTCATTTGAAGGGTAGGCTCATCTATTCTAAGAATTGGTAATGCTTCCGGGTGATCAGTAGGACATACTGTTTCACCTACGTTAATATCCTCAAGTCCGGCTAATGCAATAATATCACCAGCTTTAGCTTCTTGGATTTCAATTCGCTTCAATCCAATAAAACCAAACAATTTAGATATACGGAAGTTCTTAACAGATCCGTCTTTCTTCATTAACGAAACCTGTTGACCAACTTTGATCGATCCGCGGAAGATACGACCAATACCAACACGGCCAAGATATTCATTATAGTCCAATAATGTTATCTGGAACTGTAAAGGATCTTCAGAATTATCAACTGGAGCTGGTATGTTTTCAATTATTGTTTCAAAAACAGCTTCCATAGACTCTTCTTGTTCATCCGGTTCATTACCAGATGTACCATTTAATGCAGAAGCATAAACAACCGGGAATTCTAGTTGGCTATCGTCAGCACCAAGTTCGATAAATAAGTCAAGTACCTCATCAATTACTTGCTGAGGTCGAGCACTTGGACGATCGATTTTGTTTAGTACTACTACAGGATTTAACTTTTGCTCTAGTGCTTTTTTCAACACGAATCGTGTTTGTGGCATACAACCTTCATAAGCATCAACAACCAGAAGTACCCCGTCAACCATTTTCATGATTCGCTCTACTTCACCACCAAAGTCAGCATGTCCTGGTGTATCCATAATATTTATGTGTGTGTCTTTATATTCAATTGCTGTATTTTTAGCTAGGATGGTTATTCCGCGTTCTCTCTCAAGATCATTTGAATCCATTGCACGATCATCCACATGTTCATTGTCTCTGAAAGTTCCAGAGTAACGAAGCAGTTGGTCTACTAGCGTAGTTTTACCGTGGTCAACGTGAGCAATGATTGCTATGTTACGAATGTCTTCTCTTAATTGCATAATGTACATTCTCTCCTCTTTTGTAACGAGTTCAAGTTCCGATTTCCGATTACAACTTGCCAATTATACCATATAACATACAAAGAAGTATAGTTAATACTTCATTTTATATCTTGATCGTGAACAAAGCACCACCAAGATCCGATTTTCCCACTGTTATAGTTCCACCTGAGCGCTCTACAATTGCACGTGAAATTGCCAGTCCTAGACCTGTTTCCCCACCTTCGCCTTTAACAAACCGGTGAAACAGATGTGGCATTAGTTCTTCAGAAATTCCTTTTCCATCATCTGCAATCGAAATATTTACAGAGTCACCAGACTCTTCCGCATGGATAGCAACGTTCGATGATGCATGCCGGATAGCGTTTGAAATGATATTCATCATAGCCTGGAGTAATTTTTCTTTATCAACATACAATGTCATATCACTCGGAGCGTTCTGGGTAATAGTTACTTGTTGATCATTAGCCAGTGGCAACGCTCTTTCTACTGTTAGTTTAAGTAAATCGTTAACTTTTATTAATTCTTCTCGATAAATATTTTCCTCACTATCCAATTTAGCTAGGAGAATCATCTCATTAATGATCTTTTTCAAGCGTGCTATTTCAGCAACAATAACATCTAACCCACGATCCGACTCCTCTTTTACAAAAACACCATCGCGTATCCCTTCCGCATAACCTTGAATCGTCATTAAAGGAGTTTTTAACTCGTGGCTTGCATTTTGAAAGAACTGTCGTTGAGATTGTATATAACGGCTAAGTTCGTTTGCCATCTCTAGTACACTTTGTTCGACTTCCTTTATCTCACCCGTTGCATGAATTTCTTCAACTTCGTCAAATTGTCTGTTTTCAATCTTTTTTAATTGATATTTTAATCTAGTGAGCGGCGTTACTAAGCGTCTTGTTAATAAGTAACTTAGTAGAACAGCAATTACTATCCCAACCAAAAACACTACAAGCAAACGGTTGAAAAAAGTCTGTTGAACTGCTTGTAAATCTTCCAATGGGGTTACTAGTATTAATTCATCTTGTGATTGCTGAGAATAGGAGTCCACTCTCGAAACAACATAGCTTCCATTGTCAGCTTTCCAAATTTCTTCTTTATCATTTGTTACGTCATAAGTATTAATCCAGTTTTCCACTAGTGGTACGGGTAAATTTGTAAAAAGTAGTTGGTTATTTTCTTTATTATAAAGAAACAGTTGTATTTCCTGACCTTGCAATAATAGATTAAGTCTTTGCACATTTTCATAGTTGTAATCATTTAACAAATTTACCAACAGATTTCCCTTGGCTTCTAATTCAACCTGTTCATCTTGAATGAGTAGGTTGAGTATTAATGAATAAATTGTAATAGCGGCTACCGACATTATAATTACTAAAAGGCCAGTGAATGCAGCAGTTAGTTGATACTGTAGTTTCATTTTACCTCCTCTGTCTTACTGCGCATTCTATACCCGTATCCCCATACCGTCTCGATAGGTAGATCTTCGAGTTTTTTCCGCAGACGCTTAATTAGATCATCGACAGCCCGGTCACTACCAAAATAATCTTCTCCCCAAATTAATGAAAGTAACTCTTCACGTGCAAATGCCCGGTTTTGATTACTAATTAGGATCGTTAACAAGTCGAACTCCTTTGCAGTTACCTCCACTTCTTTCCCTTGCCAAAAAACCCTTCGATCATTTGTGTTAATTACTAAATCCCCTAACTGCAATTCCTGTTCTTCCTCTAAACCTCCCGTTACAGAAGAATCTATGCGTTTAAAAATTCTTTTCACTCTTGCAACCAATTCTCTTGGGCTGAATGGCTTTGTTAAATAATCATCGCTTCCTAACTCTAGGCCTAAAATCTTATCGACTTCATCGTCTTTGGCAGATATAATGATGATGGGTACTTCACTTTCTTGCCGAATTTTTTTACACAGTTCATATCCATCCATTCCTGGTAGCATTATATCCAATATCCACATATCAGGTCTTGAATCTCGAGTCAATTCCCATGCGTCTTCTGCATTGTCAACCATAGATATCTCGTAACCCTCTTTTTTCAAATATGCCGACACAATATCTCGAATATTAGGATCGTCCTCTACAATGAATATTTTGTTTTTCATTAGTCTGCCTCCTTTTCTTATCATCATTTTCGCATATTCAAAGAAAAATTGAACCTATTTTGATTGATTACACACTTTTTCCACAATTATACCTAAGACTTGCCAAACCTACAGATTAGAATAAAAACTGTAAAGAAAAAACAAATTAAAAGAGAGGCGTGATTTCATATGAAAAACTACGATAATGATAATCACAATTATTATAAAGATGTTGAAGAAAATAACGATCAGGAAACAACATATACATTCTCCCAAGGATCAGAGGATGCACATCAAGATTCCATAGAACAACAAGAAAGTTATACACAACCAGAGCCAGAACAACAAAATCTTTTTCAAGAAGATTCTGTCCCCGAGAAAGAACCTGAGAACCAAACACAGGTTAAAAGAAGTCACCAACAACCACAATCCAAAGGTGTAGTATCCATGTTTGTTAGCGGAGTAGCCGGAGGACTTGTAGTTGCTGTTACAGGAGCTTCCCTACTTTTCACTGGGGTTTTAGAGTTACCTACTGATAACAGCCAACCAACTCAAACTGCAAACTCAGTAACAGATGACGGTACAGAGAATAATGTTATCCAAGCTTCGGCTACTGATGACGGCATATCGTTAAATACAGCTCTTGCTAATGTATCTGATGCAGTTGTAGGTGTATCTAATATTCGACAAGCGGACTTATGGTCACAATCAGATGCAGCGGGAACCGGATCGGGAGTTATCTATAAAAAAGAAAATGGTTATGCCTATGTAGTTACCAACAACCATGTTGTCGAGGGTGCTAATGAGGTAGAAGTAATATTAACAAACGGAGATCATGTAGAAGCTGAGGTTTTAGGAGTAGACCAACTAACTGATTTAGCAGTGTTAAAAATTGATGGTAGCAAAGTTACCCAGGTTGCAACACTTGGAAGTTCTGATTCACTTACAGTTGGAGAGACGGCAATCGCTATTGGAAATCCATTAGGTACAGAGTTTGCCGGATCGGTTACGAAGGGTATTATTAGCGGCTTAGAAAGATCAGTAGAAGTGGATTTAAACTCTGATGGCCAGCCAGATTGGACAACGGAAGTAATCCAAACAGACGCGGCAATTAACCCTGGAAATAGTGGCGGAGCATTAATCAACGACAGAGGTGAGCTTATAGGTATAAACTCGATGAAAATTGCCCAGGCTGCTGTTGAAGGAATTGGATTTGCAATTCCAGTTGACTCTGCTAAACCAATAATTGATCAGCTTGAAACTACCGGACAGGTTGCAAGACCATTTATTGGTATTAGTGCAGTTTCTTTGAGTACTGTACCAGAAGTACACAAACAACAAACACTTCAACTTGATGATAGTGTGATGAAAGGAATCGTTATTGCTAATAGAGAAGCTGGATCTCCAGCAGATCAGGCAGGGCTAGAGCAATACGATGTAATAACGAAGATTAATGGTCAAGATATTACAACAATGATGGAACTGAAACAGTATTTATATTCAGAAACTGAAATTGGTGAAGAGATAACAATCACTTATTACAGAAATGGTGAACAGCTAACAACATCATTAACATTAAGTAATTCATAAAGTTATTAAAATAATTCTCAAAATCTTTCCCCTTCTATACATTTGAGAATTTATATAAATAACTAAAAACACCACCTTTTTGGTGGTGTTTTTGCGTTAACCAAATTTATCGTTTATGACATAAAATCTATAAACTGCGTCGTAACTGTTATGATGATTTTCGCTCCGGGCAGTCGCTTTCCGCGGGCAACGCTTCAACTTCCTCGGAAGAAAAACACTTCCTGCGGGATTTTCAGCCGTCGCTTTTCCCGCAGGAGTCGACTGCCCTATGCTCCAATCAAACAGCATATAAGTGCAAACAGCTATTTTGGTTTATTGAAGTTATTAAACATAACATTATACTAAGTAAGAGATAAACAAAGACCTTTCAAAAATATAACCACTATTCTTAGAGAGAGTATATTTAATTAAATAAACGTTTATTGTTGTTAAATCTCACTTGAACAGAAAACCTCTCTAAGCTGCGTGTAAACATTCTCTTTTAATTGGATAATTGGATAATTGTCCCATTAAACCTAGCGGCCATGGGTTTTATTCTTCTATAATCAGAACACTACTACTAGTGAAGGCAGAATACGTAGACTCCTATGGGAACAGCGCGTTCCGAAGACCCCGGAAGAATCGTTCTTTGATTCTGAGGAGGCTGAGGTCGTGCCCATGGAAAGCGAAGTATTCTGCCGAAACGGTAGTATAGCACCGATTTAACTAGAGCGAAAGAAAGCAAATCGATGTAGTAGTTACGAAGCTTAAAAGCATAACTAAATATTTCCAATATTCTGATTGACCAAAGTAGTCAATAGGAATATAATAAACTTAAATTGACCAACTCGGTCAATGCGGGATCCCTAAATGAATCAGGAGGACTTTAATTGTATTCAAAATTCTTAAGTTTAGAACCAGAAAAACAGCAACGCATTGTTAATGCAGCCCTTAAGGAATTTGGTCAAAAGGGATATGAAAAAGCATCTACAAACGAAATTGTTAAAAATGCAGGAATCTCTAAAGGATTGCTCTTTCATTACTTTCAAAACAAGAAACAATTGAACATTTTTTTGTTTGAATACTCTGTGGAAATGATGATGGATGAATTTTTCGGAGAAATGGACCTTTTAGAAAAAGATGTCTTAAAGAGGTATGTTCAAATCACAAGATTAAAATTAAATCTATTCAAAAAGTATCCGAGCATGTTTGATTTTATAACAAACGCCATTCAGGATGAGTCAGTTAAAGAACAAACAAAACTAAAAGAAACAATAGAGAGTGCCTACCACAAAGTCTTTGATGGAATTGATTATTCCCTTTTCAAGGAGGGCGTCGATATTCAAAAGGCATTGCAGGTAATTATTTGGACATTCCAAGGCTTTGGAGAACAAGAACAAGAAAACATGAAAGAGTTAGATATAACTGAGTACGATATTGATAAAATTGTCGAAGATATGAATCCCTATATTGAGTTATTACGTGATGCATTCTATCAATAGGATGGAATCATTGCCCTAGTTAGAAAAAATAGATGACGGAGGGGAAAGACATGAATGTAATTGAAATTAAGAATCTAACGAAGAAATACGGAAAGGCACGGGGAATTAGTGATGTAAGCCTGACTGTCGAGGAAGGTGAAATCTTTGGTTTTATTGGGCCTAATGGAGCTGGTAAATCCACAACAATTCGAACCTTATTAACTCTCATCTATCCCACGAGTGGAAGCGCTACTGTTTTCGGAAAAGATTTCATAAAAGAAGCTCCAGAAATCAAAAAAGAAATAGGGTACCTGCCATCAGAAGTTTTTTATTACGATAATATGAAGGTAATCGATTTGTTAAAGTATTCCGCTAGTTTTTACAAAAAGGATTGTAGTAACCGGATTAATGAGCTAGCTGAACGTATGGATTTGGATTTAAACAAAAAAATTGATGATTTGTCCTTTGGTAACAAAAAGAAGGTAGGGATTGTACAAGGACTACTGCACACTCCCAAACTGATTATATTAGATGAACCAACTAGTGGACTAGATCCACTTATGCAGCAAACCTTTTTTGAATTACTTAAGGAGGAAAATCAAAAGGGTGCCACGATTTTATTTTCTTCTCATATTTTAAGTGAAGTGCAACGGTTATGTGATCGTGTAGCTATCATAAAAGAAGGTAAAATCATTAAGGTAGAAAAGATTAGTACGCTTAAAGAAAGTAATTATAAGAAATTTAGAATAGAGACCAAATCAGAAATTAACAAACAAATCTTTGCACTAGATGGAATTAAGGATATTGAGGTAGATGATCATGTCATTCGTTTTCTGTTTAAAGGGGACTTAAATCCTATTATGGATAAAATTGCTGAGCTAGATATCACAAACCTTTGGGTAGAAGAACCGGATTTAGAAGAGATCTTTATGCATTACTATGAGAAGGAGGATAAGGACAGATGAACATGTATTGGCATGAACTAAAAGCGACTCGCAAGTCAACCATCATTTGGACACTATCCATAACGCTATTAATTATCTTTTTCATGTCTATGTATCCAACATTCTCGAAAGAAGCTGAAAGCCTTAGGAAGATGTTAGAAGGGTTTCCAGATGCACTGCTTAAGGCAATGAATTTTGATATGGACACTTTTACTTCTATTTTGGGATTCTATTCTTACATTTTTTTATATATTTTACTCTGCGGTGCAATTCAAGCGATGATATTAGGAATCGGCATCTTATCAAAAGAAGTCCGGGAAAAAACTGCGGATTTTTTATTAACTAAACCAGTGACAAGACAACAAATTTTGACGTCAAAATTACTAGCAGCACTAACATCTATTGTTAGTACTAATATAGGTTATTTAATAACTGTCTTAGCTATGGCATCCATCGTTGAACCTAATAGTTTTGATCAAAAGCTTCTTTTGATGATTTCAATTACTTTGCTATTCATCCAAGTGGTTTTTTTAGCAATTGGCATTAGTATGTCTGTACTTGTGCCTAAAATTAAATCCGTTCTCCCTATCTCATTAGGAACAGTATTTGGCTTCTTTATAGTCAGTATGTTTGCATCGAGCATCGGAGATGAAAAGTTCCGATACATTACACCTTTTCAATACTTTGATGCCCCCTATATTTTGCAAAATCAAGCCTATGATCTAACTTTTGTCGTTTTGAGTATTGTACTAGTGTCTGTTTTAACTGCAGCCAGTTACATCATTTATGTAAGGAAAGACATTCACGCTGTTTAAAGGAGGGATGAAATTGAACATTGTTAATCGAGAGCTAAAAGCCCATCGAAAATCATTGGTTATTTGGTCTTTCGGAATTATCGCTATTATTGCAAGCGGTATGTCCAAATACGCTGGCATGGAGTCCTCTGGGCAGTCAATCAATAAATTAATGGGAGATATGCCTAAAATCATGCAGGCGATTATGGGAACAGGTTCCCTAGATTTAACAACACCGTTAGGCTTTTATGGTGTCCTCTACTTGTATTTAGTCATTATGTTAACGATTCATGCTGCTATGTTAGGTGCTACTATCGTTGCTAAGGAAGAA
Source organism: Aquibacillus halophilus (assembly GCF_009649745.1). Lineage (GTDB taxonomy): Bacteria > Bacillota > Bacilli > Bacillales > Amphibacillaceae > Aquibacillus > Aquibacillus halophilus. The sequence goes on from NZ_WJNG01000011.1 coordinate 64,565, forward strand.
CGAGACAAAACAGTTGAATTTCTGATTGCTAAACCAATCACTCGGACCTATATTATTACTTCAAAATTAATTGCATCTATTATCCAAATACTAGTGTTAAATATCATTTCACTAATCTTTTCCATTATTTTTGTTGCTAGGTATAGTGACATGGATGTGATTTTGCAAGATATAGTGATTTTAACATCTGGTCTGTTGCTATTGCAGTTTATTTTTTTGACAGTCGGTTCTGGAATTGCTGCTGCATCAAAAAAACAGCCGAAATCAGCGCCAACAATAGCTGCCGCGATACTTTTATTCACTTTCTTATTGTCGATTGGGGTGGATATGAATGAAAATCTAGGAGCACTCAAATTTTTTACTCCCTTTAAGTATGTTGTTGCAGATAAAATCCTTAATGGGCATGGCATTGATCCAATTTCCATCGTATTATCCTTTGTAATCATTATTGGAATGTTAGCCGTTACTTATATTTTCTATAATAAGAAAGACCTTCACGTTTGATTGAAAAAATGAGGATGACCTGCTTCGATTTAGCAAGTCACCCTCATGTGAATTTTGTTAGAAATTTTGATCGTATAAAATTGAACTCACTTCATTTTCATCTAGATAGGATTCATAATCTTCATGGTTCTCATTGACACCAATGTAATTACCTTCCATATCAACTAATAAGAAGCCTTCAATTTCTTCTGCACTACCAACTAATTCATCCGAATTGAAGAACATATCCTGATAATCTTTTTCGGTATCATAAAAATCTGATGGACCGTCTGAAGAACCGAACTTTTCTACGCGTTGCCATGAGTCCTCTGCATCAAAAACAGTCGATTCTTCTTCATCTACTTCGGTTTCCATTTCATTTACACTTGAATGAATCACATCTTCTTCTACCGAACGAACCTTATCGATATCATGTTCTACATGGTCAATGCAACGTCTTGTGGTAGGCATTGCGAGAAGTCGTTCCGCTGAGATCTCCACACCACATTCCTCACACTTCCCGTAGGTTCCCTCTTCAATTGCCTGTAGCGCAACAGTAATATCTTTTAACTCACGTTCTGCATGTTCATTTAATGCAATATCCTTTTCTCTCTCATATAGCTCAGTACCGTGATCACCCGGGTGATTATCATAATTAGAAAGCTCACCCATGGATTCTTTTATTAATTCATAGTCTAAACCAAAATGGTCCTCTAGGTGTTTGTTTACTTCCTTCTTCCGCTCCATTAGATCCTGTTTGCATTCATTTACTTGCTGATTATTTATCACTACTAATCGCCTCCTGACACTGTGTCTTAGTGGGGCATTTATAGTATAACCGTAATTTACTTCACAACCGGATTAGTTATTGGAAGTTTAGGAAACAGTTTCGATCACTTATCTAATATTTTCTCCTCTACCTTTAAAATCATATCTACGTGAGGAATGTTATCCTCTAAATACACTTCTGAAATTTCTTTGAAGCCTAAGGAACCGTAAAATTTACGAAGATACTCCTGTCCATGTATTTTAATTTCATTCTCTTTCCATTCGTCCAAAATAACTTCTATTGATTTTTTCATCAACTTTTTTGCATAATCTTTACCACGATGGTGTTTATCTACTAGTACTCGCCCAATCGAAGCTTGATCATAAATATTCTCTTTAGGTATTAACCTAGAATAGGCTACAATTATTCCTTCTTTTTCTGAAAATAAATGTAAAGACACTTGGTCATGGTTGTCCAATTCTGGGTAGGGACAGTTTTGCTCAACTACAAAAACATCCACTCTCGCTTTCATTATTTTATATAACTCAGTTGTAGTTAATTCATTAAATTTTTTCAGTTGCCATTCCACATTGATCACCCTTAATCCATTTTTTGAAATATCTTTTATCTTACTGGAAATGGACTATTTTAATAAATAAATATGCCTACCGATTTTCGCTAACAAATGATATATTTTGTAAAAAGCAACTTTAATTGGAGGTATTTATGAACAAAGATTCCTATCTTTTCCTATTTGGCGGAAATCCATCACAGGAGGAGGCATCGGTTGCTTTCGCAAAAAAAGCAGGTGGGGCTCAAGCTAAAATAGCATTATTACTAATTTATCGTGATGGGTGGCAAGAATACTTACCAAGATATACAAAGTATTGGATTGAAGACGGAGTGAAAGATAAAAATATTCACGTTATAATATCCGATCAAAACGGAAAGATTGATTATAGTTACGCCAAAGAAGTTATTCAATCTTCTACTGGTATTTTTATCGGTGGTGGCCACACGGAAACATATCATGCAATTTACACGAGTGAACCATTCAAAAGTCTTATCCAAAATAAATATAATAGTGGAGTACCGATAGCCGGGAACTCTGCAGGTGCACTTCTTTCAACGACTACCGTTCTCTTATCACCGATTGATACAAACAATGAAAAAGCTATGATAATAAATGGATTAGGTCTACTTTCTAATGTACTGATTAGTGTACACTACACCAAATGGAATGATGCTGAAAACCTAAAAAAAGGACTGCTTAAAACAGGTATTAAGATTGGTTACGGAATCGATGACCAAGCTTGCTTAATATTTAAAAATAACAAGGTTCATTCTTATTTAGGTGAAGAACATGTACATATACTAGAAATTGAAGAGTAGGGGTATCTGATAAGACACCCCTACTCTTCCTCACAAATCATCAAATCCGTTATCTGTGTTGTTTACTTTTGTATATTGTCTTGATTTTTGTTCAAAGAAATCTGATTTTCCTAAGTCGACTTCTTCGTAAGCCTTGATCCAACGTAAGGGATTTTTGTTTATTTCCGGATAAAGCTTTTCATATCCTAACTGCTTGCAGCGTGTGTTAGCTGTGAACTTTATATAGTTTTCGACATCTTGTAAAAGGATACCATCAATTTTGTTACCGATGATATGTCTTGCCCAATCAATTTCTAACTCTGAAGCTTGTTTAAATGTATCATAGACAAAGGTTTCTAATTCATCTGTATTATATTCTGGGTTCTCCGCTAATACCTCTTTATAAATTCGCACAAATAGATCCACATGGAGCTGCTCATCGCGATTAATGTAGTTAATCATTGTTGATGTTCCTACCATTTTTTGATTTCTGGCCAAGTGATAGAAGAAAGCAAAACCAGAATAGAAGAACAAACCCTCTAAAATAACATCAAAGACACATGATTTTAACAAGTTTTCAATTGTTGGTTGATCGCCGAATGCTTCATATCCATCCGTAACAAACTCATTTCTTTTTTGGAGGATTGGTTCTGTCCTCCAAAAATCAAATACCTGATCCTGTTTTTGTTTTGAAACTAAAGTCGATAAGATATAGGAATACGAGTGGTTATGAATGACTTCTTGTTGGGCAAGTATAATCATTAATGCATTTAGACTGGAGTCTGTTAAATAGTCAGCAACTTTACCAGCATAATCAGTCTGGACGCTATCGAGTAATGCTAGCAACCCGATAATTTTAAGAAATGCGTCTTCCTCATCTTTTGAGAGTTCCGGAAACTGCCTCATATCCTGTGACATATTTATTTCGAACGGAGTCCAGAAATTAGATAACATCTTTTTATATTTGGGATAAGCCCAAGGAAATCGTACATCATCCCAATTCAACACATTTGAGCTCTGCCCATTTATTATTCCGGTTGATTTATTTGGGGCATCTTTGTCCATCAGCTTCCGCTTGTTTAAAGTTGTTGACATTTTATCCGTCCTTTCTTTAGCTTGAACACGATTCACAATCAATTAAATCAGAAGAGGTGGACCGTAAATAATACGTTGTTTTCAGCCCGGATTTCCAAGCATCTAAATGAAGATTTAATAACTCTCTTGCTTGGACTGTATTAGGTACATACATATTAAAAGAAATACTTTGATCAATATGCTTTTGTCTAGCAGCATTTTGTTTAATACTCCAGTGCTGATCGATAAAGTAAGCTGATTTATAATACCAAGTTGTTTCCGAATTTAAATCTGGAGCAGTTACTGGAATCTTATAGTCCTTTTTCTCTTCAGAATAAAACTTTTGAAAAATCGGATCAATACTAGCAGTGCTTCCGGCGATAAGAGACGTAGATGAATTTGGTGCTACAGCCATTAAGTAACTATTTCTAATTCCAAATGTTCCTACTTCTTCTTTTAATCGATTCCATGGTAGTTGAGACTCACCGGTTGTATAACCTTTTTGTTCAAAATAACTACCCGATTGCCAATCAGAACCTTCAAAAGCCTCACAAGACCCTTTTTCCTTTGCTAGCTTCATACTTGATTCAATCGTTAGGAAAGCAATTTTTTCATAAAGTTCATCTGCATATTCAACCGCTTCATCACTCTCCCACCTAATTTTCTTAAGTGCGAGCAAATGGTGCCATCCAAACGTTCCAAGGCCAACAGCTCGATACTTTTGATTGGTTATCTGAGCTTGAAGAACAGGAATTGTGTTTAAGTCGATTACATTATCCAGCATTCTTACTTGGATGGGTATTAGTCTTTCTAAAACTTCATCCATAACCGCATTCCCTAAGTGAATTGACGATAAATTACATACAACAAAGTCACCCGGTTGCTTATTAATTACTATTTTTCCATCTACAGTTAACTGTTCTGTTACATAAGTCGGACTTTGATTTTGAGTAATTTCAGTACATAAATTACTTGAGTAAATCATCCCTAAGTGGCTATTAGGATTATGGCGATTTACTTGGTCGCGATAAAACATAAACGGACCACCTGTTTCTAGTTGACTTTTTAAAATTCGTTTCATGATGTCAATTGCCGGTACTTCTTCCTTTGATAAATCCGGGTGGTTAACACATTCCCAATATTTTTTTCTAAAGCTTCCATCACCCTTAGTCTCATCATAATAGTCCTCTAATGAGTAACCCATAACACTTCTTATTTCGTGTGGATCAAACAAGAACCAACTTTGTCTATCCTCTAACTGTTCCATAAATAGATCAGGCAGACAGATTCCAGTAAACAAGTCGTGGGTGCGATATCGTTCATCCCCATTGTTTAACTTAGCATCTAGGAATGAAGAAATATCTTTATGCCAAATATCTAGATATACACATATAGCACCTTTTCTTTGGCCAAGTTGGTCAACACTAACAGCAGTGTTATTTAATTGCTTCATCCAAGGTAAAACTCCAGAAGAAGCACCACTAAAACCTTTGATTGAACTGCCTCTGCTCCTTATTTTCCCTAGATATACTCCAATTCCTCCACCATTCTTAGACAAGTTTGCGATATCTGTATTGCTGTCAAAAATACCTTGCAGGCTATCATCCACAGTGTCAATAAAACAGCTAGAAAGTTGTCCATAGCTTTTCCCAGCATTGGATAATGTAGGTGTCGCAACGGTCATATATAAGTTGCTTAATGCCCAGTAAGCTTCTTTAACAAGTTCTTGACGCTTATCTTTTGTCTCATTTTTCATCAATGACATTGCAATAATCATAAAACGCTCTTGAGGAAGCTCATAAACCTGTTTCTGATAACCTTTTGCAATGTACCGATCAGCTAATGTACGCAAACCAATATATGTAAACAGTTCATCTTTTTTAGGATCGATCGTTTTTCCCAATTCATTAATTTCTTCCTGGCTATACGATTCTAGAAGAGCCGTATTATAAATACCAATGGAAGTGAGGGTTTGTACTAGTTGATAAAACGGGCCGTATTTTTCAGTAAAGTCGTATTTTCTTTGTTGTGATGCATCATAGTAAAGTAGTTCAAGGTAAAGTGATGAGGCAACATATGTCCAGTTAGGCTCATTTTCGTCGAGAAGGGAAAGTGCTTCAAGAATTAATTGATACACCCATTCTTTTTCGTCCAGCCAAGGTTTTTGCTGAAGTAGTGTATCCCCATATTGGAGCAAAGGGTCCACATCAAACTCCTCAAACTTCTGAACTAATCTTTCTAATACCTGTGATTTCCAATCGATTGTTTTCGTTTGCATCTCTAGCACTTTTATCTTCCTCCCTTGTGTTTTTAAAAAAACTAAAATAATTTACAAAAAAATACAAAAAAACCGCTCACGATGACATGAGCGGACAAAAAACGACAGAAGATCGGCATTAGAATATCCACTAATAACTGATAGCGGATTCACTCTATGTTTTTTATACTAAGATATTTCTTTTTATCCAGTATAAAAGTACCTATAACTCTATCGTTTCTCCGTCTCAACCCCCGAAGATAAGAAACACTGAGTAAATTCAGGCAGGTCTACTGATTTATGCTTCACCCTACTAGAGCTCCTTCCCAAATTGATGCATAAAAGCAATCAAATTCAGTGGATTTACTCGTTCGTCTACAATTACAGTTGCGGGGACAATCTTGGATTTACACCAAGTTCCCTTTTCAGACTAAGAAGTCACCTGAACTTACATTTCTACAAGATGTAGTATTAAATTTTATTAATTGTTACAATATATTGAATTTATCACAAACAATCTTTTCTTGCAATGCATATTTTTTCCTATAAAAAATATATTAATAGTTTATGCCTAGCCGAATAAGTATAATTAAAGGAGGTCTTAAAACAGGTATCGAATATAATTAGTTAACATGAAAGGATGATTCAAATTGGAGATAAAGACATACAAAATTGGATTTATTGGTGCTGGAGTCATGGGGAAAAGTATGGCGAAAAACTTATTACAAGCAGGATATAACTTAAATACATATACACGAACAAAATCTAAGGCTGTTGAATTAATTGAGCTAGGTGCGACTTGGAAAGATTCTGTCGCAGAATTGGCTTCAGATTCAGACATTGTAATCTCGATAGTTGGTTATCCAAGTGACGTCGAACAAATTTATTTAAGTGAAAATGGGGTACTAAATAATTTAAAATCAGGTTCTTATATAATTGACATGACTACGTCCAGCCCGTTACTCACTGAAAAAATTGCTTCCATTGCTAAAGAAAAGGGAATTCACTCGTTAGATGCCCCCGTGTCAGGTGGTGACATTGGGGCAAGAAACGGAAAGCTTACCATTATGGTTGGGGGTGAACAACAGGCATTTAAAACTGTACTCCCTCTCTTTCAAGTTATGGGTGAAAATATAATTCTACAGGGAGAATCAGGGGCGGGACAGCATACAAAAATGTGTAATCAAATCACTATTGCTTCTAATATGATCGGTGTCTGTGAGGCAATTACATATGCTGAGAAGGCAGGCTTAAATCCAGAACGAGTATTAGAAAGCATTACCACTGGTGCAGCTGGAAGTTGGTCACTAACTAATCTTGCTCCTAGGATGATTAAAGGTGATTATGAACCAGGTTTCTATGTGAAACATTTTATTAAAGATATGACTATAGCACTTGAAACTGCAAAAGAAATGAATTTAACAACACCAGGATTAGAACTTTCACTTTCTCTCTACCAAAGGTTAGCAGAAAGCGGAGAAGAGGATAGTGGGACACAAGCATTGATCAAGTTGTTTAAATAGGAAGCAGAAATAAAAATTCACCTATAACTAGGTGAATTTTTTAATCTTCTTTATTGTTGTTTGTTTGTTGCGTGACAACAAAAGCTAGGTCATCATTACCAAATAGTTGTAGCACCCCTAATACTGATTCAACAGCTATGTCCTCTGACTCTTGTTTCGTTACTGTTAAATCAATTGCCTCCAGTAAAGCTGGGTTTTTACCTTGTGTCGGATAAGCTTCCAAATATAATTCAAACGGGTCCAAGTCATTATTTATACACCATTGTGCAAATACTAATATCATCATTTTCTCGTCCTGTTGATACTGCTCAATTATTTTATCTTCTAGTTCTTTATTACTCATTATCATACCCTCCTTAGTTTTAGGTTTTTTTGACACAATATCTATAGACTCCGAAGTAACTATCTGACTTCCTTACGGTCTTTATGGGAATAGTGCTATCTAACCGCTGAGGAAAAACACTCCATTTCCATGGGGAACGCCTCAGCCTCCTCGCTCGTAAAGAACATTCACTGCGGGGTCTTCAGACTGTTCCTTTCCCATAGGACCAGAAATGACATCCGTGAATTTGCAACACACGAAGAAAATTGCTTTATATTTTCGAGGAGTGTCGTATTTTTCCTCCGCTTAAAGTAGCTTTCTATTCAAATGAGATGAACTCAAAAAAACGTTTATTTCATTAAACATTACTACTCATTATTTTGTATATTTCATTGCGTGGAGGTTTCTATTTTTTTTATGAGTCTTCGTGTATTTCCAACGCTAGTATAGTGTTGGATTTGATAACTACATTATATAATGGTGATTGGAGCGGGGGCAGTCGACTCCAGCGGGAAAAGCGACGGTTGAAAATCCCGGAGGAAGCGGTTTTCTTCCGAGGAAGTTGAAGCGTTGCCCGCGGAAAGCGGCTGCCCGGAGTGAGAGTCATCATAGCAGTTACGTCGCAATTTACATCAACTGCGACAATTATATAACAACAAAATTCACATAGAGTTATTAACTAAAAAGAGTGCATCTCCCTAGGAGATACACCCTTGTTCGCTTGTATAATAAAATTATTACAGACGAGTTACGTTAGCCGCTTGTGGTCCACGGTTACCTTCAACGATTTCAAATTCAACTTCTTGACCTTCATCAAGAGTCTTGAAACCATCAGTTTGAATAGCTGAGAAATGTACGAATACGTCATCCCCATCTTCTCTTTCGATAAATCCAAACCCTTTGTCTGCATTAAACCATTTTACTTTTCCTGTCATTTTAAATGACCTCCTTACAATTAGAAGTACAAAGTAATTGAATCAAGATATTACCTTTACACCACTTATTGTTAAGAGACCGTAAAGAAATATTCAACAATCAATTTCCTTTTGCTCTTTAAATTTACTACTTTTATCCAGAAAAAGCAAGATTAGTTACTCAAAAACTGTACCCGAAAATTCGACATTGATTTTATGGTCTAAATGTTGGTATAATATATTTCTTGCAAGAGACAATGTAAATAAAAATCGACCTAAACACGTTTATATCTTGCAAATATGAATGGATAGGTGGTAATTAAACATGGAAAAGGAAATGAATTATCAAGTATTACTGTATTACAACTATGTTCACATTGAAGATCCCGAGGCTTTTGCCGCTGAGCATTTGCAGTTTTGTAAGGACCTTGAATTAAAAGGACGAATCTTGGTTGCAAACGAAGGAATTAATGGCACTGTTTCCGGTACAGTCGAACAGACAAATAAGTATATAGAAGCAATGCATAATGATCCTCTATTTTCAGACATGGTCTTTAAAATTGATGTAGCAGATGGTCATGCATTTAAAAAGATGCACGTGCGACCACGCCCTGAACTTGTTACACTTCGTTTAGAAGATGATGTTAACCCTAAAGAAACTACAGGTAAGTATTTGAGTCCTCAAGAGTTTTTTGAAGCAATGCAGGATGAAGATACAGTTGTTTTAGATGCTAGAAATGATTATGAATATGATCTCGGTCATTTTAGAGGAGCAATTCGCCCTGACATTGAAACCTTTCGCGATTTACCTAAATGGGTTAGAGAAAACAAAGATAAAATAGAAGGCAAGAAAATCCTGACTTATTGTACTGGTGGTATTCGATGCGAAAAATTCTCGGGCTGGTTGGTAAAGGAAGGCTATGAGGATGTAGGGCAACTGCATGGTGGTATTGTCACATATGGAAAAGATTCTGAAGTACAAGGTCAGCTTTGGGATGGCCAACTATATGTATTTGATGAACGTATTAATGTACCAATTAACCGCAAGGAACATGTCATTGTCGGTAAGGACTACTTTGATGGCAAGCCTTGTGAACGATATGTAAATTGCGCCAAACCGGAATGTAATAAACAAATTCTTTGCTCTGAAGAAAATGAGCATAAATATATGCGTGGTTGCACTCACGAATGCCGTGTTTCTCCTAGAAACATGTACGTTGAGGAGCACAACTTATCTCAAGAGGAAATTGATGCTAGACTGAATAAAATTGAACAAGAAGATGGGATTACACAATCCTAACTAACAGACGACCGTTTCGGTCGTCTGTTTTTTCGTTTTTATTAACAACACCCATTGATTTTCTCTTCTATCCTTCTTGATTTACCTCTACTTTGACATTCTTTTGTTCAATTGGTATGTTTCATGTAATCCAAGGGAGGAGAATGGCGGATGTCTATATATGATTACACAGTTAAAACAATATTAGGTGAAGAAGAATCATTAGCTGATTATAAAGGGAAGGTTTTATTAATCGTTAACACGGCAAGTAAATGTGGATTTGCTCCACAATTTGAAGGATTACAAAAACTTTATGATAATTTTAAGGATGAGGGATTAGTAATACTTGGCTTTCCGAGTAACCAATTTATGAATCAGGAACCAGGATCTGATAATGATATCCAAGATTTTTGTAAAATAAATTACGGTGTGAATTTTCCGATGTTTAGTAAAACTGATGTAAAAGGGAAAAATGCACATCCACTATTTCAACACTTAATGAAAGAAGCACCAGGGATTGTTTCAAACCAAATAAAATGGAATTTCACAAAGTTCTTAGTGGACAAGAATGGTAATGTTCAAAAGCGATATGCTCCAAAAACTAAACCAGAGAACATCGAGTCGGATATTAAAGCTTTACTATAATCTACAAAATCACTTCTCTTCAGAGGTGATTTTTACTTTTAACAAAAATACAATCCTTTAAATCGCAACTGCCCAGTTATATCTTTGAAAATATATTCATCAAAACAGTATGTTTTAGGAGTTGTCCAATATATTTATTATAAGATACTTTTAACGTCACTTAAACTAGGGGTTATCTATGATAGAATTTATTTTTGAATACCGATGGTTAATCCTTATAGGGTCAGAGGTGATTTTTTGGTGTACATTTATCATTTTTTTAGTATTGCGATACTTGTATGATTCTAAAGCACAAAACTTGTTCCTTGCCTTATCTATATTAAATCAGTTTCTAAATATCCCTCTTGCTGCTTTAGACTATTACAATATTCAACGTATTTCCTTCTTCCAAATCAGTGTATTATTTATATATATTTATGCTATAACACGTGGGCGTAAGGATATGTATAAACTTGATCTATTTATCCTAAGAAAAGTTGCTAAGATTAAAAATAACTCTGGTAGGGGTATTAATTGTAGACCACTTGAAAACGCATCCGGGCTTATCCATGCCAAAATAGAAAGACAGAAATTTTATATTCATTTATTACTCTATTTGTTAACACACGTGTTTTTCTTTTTTTCCAACCCTCAATATAGTATCATAAGCATGTTTTGGTCTGTTTTTTTATTGATTGATGCCTTGTGGTCATTCTCTTTTACCTTTTTTCGATATGATAAAAACAAGCAATTATAGATATTCTTTTATAATTAAAGAGCGGGAGCAGCTTAGTTGAAAGCTACTCCCGCTCTTTATTAGTATTTATTTTTGTTAATCAAGTGATCTCATTAGATTAGCCATTTCTACTGCTGAAACGGCTGCTTCAGCACCTTTATTGCCGGCTTTGGTACCAGCCCTCTCAATTGCTTGTTCAATATTTTCGGTAGTTAGTACACCAAATATAACTGGTAGATTCTCTTGCATTGAGACATTTGCTACACCTTTTGCTACTTCACTACAAACATAATCAAAATGCGGGGTAGAGCCTCTAATAACCGTTCCAAGTGTGATAACAGCATCGTATTTACCTGAAGTAGCCATCTTCTTTGCTACTAACGGTATTTCAAATGCACCTGGAACCCATGCAATGGATATATCTTCTTCTTTTACGCCGTGCCTTCTTAGTGTATCTTCTGCACCGCCTAGTAATTTACTAGTAATGAACTCATTAAATCTCCCTACAACAATTCCAATTTTTAAATCTGTACCAACTAAGTTGCCTTCAAAAATAGTACCCATGTTAATTTCCCCCTAATATTTTAATAAATGTTTTAGTTTTTTAGCTTTTGTTTCCAAATATTTTTCATTATCTTTATTACTAGGAATTTGAATTGCTTCCCGTTCTACTACCTCTAATCCATAATCGCCCATTCCAGAGATCTTTCTTGGATTATTTGTTAATAGCCTAATCTTTTTCAATCCTAAGTCTTTTAAAATTTGAGCACTAACAGCGTAGTCCCTTAAATCATCCGGAAAACCAAGTTGGTGATTTGCTTCTACGGTATCGAAGCCTTGCTCCTGTAACTTATATGCTTTTAGCTTATTTAATAAGCCAATTCCTCTTCCTTCTTGTCTCATATAAACGAGCACACCTTTACCAGCATCCTCGATTTGGAGTAAGGCTTTTTCCAATTGAGGGCCACAATCACAACGATGCGAACCGAAAACATCACCAGTTAAACACTCGGAATGGATCCTTACTAGCACAGCTTCATCTGGGTGAAATTCACCTTTAAATAAAGCTAGGTGCTCCTTACCAGTAAATTTTTCGGTATAGGCAGCAAGCTTGAAGTCGCCGAATTCAGTCGGGAGATTAATTTCAATTTCTTTTTCTACCAGTTTGTCATGTAGCTTTTTGTACGAGATAAGATCCTTGATGGTAATCATTGACATATCATGTTTAGTTGCGAACTCTTCAAGCTCCGGAACACGTGCCATTGTTCCGTCATCATTCATGATTTCACAGATGACTCCAACTGGATCAGATCCAGCAAGTCTCGCTAAATCAATAGCAGCTTCAGTATGTCCGGACCTTTCTAAAACACCCGCTTCTTTTGCTATTAGCGGAAAGATATGACCTGGACGTTTAAAATCAGTAGGCAACGTTTCCTCGTCCAAGAACATTCTAATCGTCAATGCACGTTCTTGGGCGCTGATTCCTGTATGAGTTGTTTTATAATCGACACTAACGGTAAAAGCAGTACCGTGGGCATCCGTATTATTGGCTACCATTGAGTCTAATTCAAACTTCTTAGCAAAGCTCTCCGACATTGGAGTACATATAAGCCCTCGTCCTTCTTTAGCCATAAAATTAATGGCTTCTGGTGTGGCATGCTCAGCCAAAAGAACAAAGTCACCTTCATTTTCACGGTCCTCGTCATCTACCACAATAATCATTTTTCCTTCTTTTAACTCTTCAATAGCTTTATCGATTGTTTGAAACATAAGAATATTCCCTCCTTAAAAACCGTATTGCTGAAGCTTTTCCATTGTGATACTTTCATCTCTAGTACTTTTATTTTCTTTTTTAGCTGAAATTAATCGTTCCATGTACTTGGCTAGCATGTCGTACTCAACATTAACAATATCTCCCTGTCTCTTTTCTCCTAATACTGTTGCTCTTTGAGTCTCAGGAATAAGAGAGATAATAAATCCATCTTCCTTAACGCCAAATACTGTTAGAGAGGTTCCATCAACACAAATAGATCCTTTTAGAGTGACATAATGCAATCCTTCATCAGAGAGTTTAATATAGATATATAGCGCATTATCTTCCGTCCATGTTCGTTTAATTTCACCTACAGTATCAACGTGACCTGAAACAAAATGCCCTCCAAACCTACCAGATGCACTCATCGCTCTTTCTAAATTTATCTGAGAACCTATCTTAATAGTCGCTAATGAAGACCCTCTAAAAGTTTCTGGAATGACGTCAACGGAAAACCAATTGTTACCAAATGATGTTACTGTTAAACAAACTCCATTTACAGCTATACTGTCTCCAATTGAAACATCTGATGTTACTGTAGTCGCTTCAATAATTAGAGTTAGAGAGCTTTTATTTTTATTTATACTTTTAACTTGCCCTTTTTCTTCTACAATACCTGTAAACACTTACTCTTCCTCCTTCTTTGGTCGAGCAGTAATTTTAATATCTGGACCTATATTTTCTATTTTTTCGATCTCTAGATTTATCGCATCCTTCATCCAATGGGGAGATTCCCCACCTACGGTCGTTAGAGCGTTTTTACCACCAAGTAATTTTGGTGCAATATACCAATGGCATTCGTTAAATAAACCTTTCGCTACAAAAGCACCCTGAATCGTGCTCCCACCTTCTACGTATAACGACTGAATATTTTGTTCACCTAACAGATTTAGTACATCTTCTATTTTTATATTCTCCGTGGTTAACTGAAAAAGCCTTATATTTGGGTACTCGACTGAAAAGGTATCTATATCTGCCTTTGAACCACATACAATCCATGTTGGTGCTTCATTTGACAACACGTTACTATTTCGGGTAATACGTAAATGTGTATCTAAAATTATTCGAATGGGATTTTTGCCACCTTGGGGCAACCTGGTGGTTAATTGAGGGTTATCTAGAAGAACCGTATTAATTCCAACAAGAATGGCATCATGAATATCTCGTTGTTTATGCACGTCTAACCTTGCCGCTGATGAGGTAATCCATTGACTATCACCAGTAGAAGTTGCTGTTTTACCATCAAGAGTCATGGCGGCCTTTAACGTTACATACGGTCTTTTTGATTGAATAAAATGAAAGAATTTACGATTTAATTCTTCTGCTCTTGTTTCCTGGAGGCCTACCTCAACCTCTATACCTGCTTGCCTTAATTTTTCGATTCCTCTACCAGCAACTGCCGGATTTGGATCTAAGCAAGCAACATATACCTTCTTAAGTTTGTGTTCGATGATCAAGTCAGCACATGGTGGCGTTTTACCATGGTGTGAACAAGGTTCAAGAGTAACATATATTTCTGCACCTTCAGCATTGATTCCTGCTTGTTTTAGTGCATGCACCTCTGCATGTTCTTTTCCTGGCTCTAAGTGGCTACCAATTCCTATGATCTTTCCGTTTTTTACAACTACAGAACCAACGGATGGATTTGGACTTGTTTGGCCGATAGTAGCCTCAGCAACAGAGAGTGCTAGGTTCATGTATTCTTCCTTTGTCATCGCATCACACCCCTTTCCATTTGATTGGAAGGGGAAACAAGAAAAGCCCCAGAATGAAAAATTCTGGGGCTTAGAATTAAAAGCAAATAAACGTACTAATGTACGTAGATTTTCCTTTTCTCATCCAGACTTTACTGTCGGCTTTGGAATTTCACCAAATCCACCTTCACACATTGTGCTCCGGGTCACGGACTAAAAACATAAATGTTTAACACCGCCGGTCGGGAATTTCACCCTGCCCCAAAGGAAATCCATATTCGATTATTTAAATTATATCACTTCACAATTTAAATTACATTAATTTGAATCACATGTTCACACATTTAACTTTTTTTACTACTCATAATAGAATTTCATTCTCAATAAAAAGGCTGCGAATAAAGGGGAATCACAGCTTTCATCAGATATTTCTTAAATTTTAGTCTTCTCCAAGAATTTTAACTTCTCTCTCTAATTCTACTCCAAAGTTTTCTTTGACAGTTTTTTGTACCATTTCAATAACTGCAATATAATCTGTTGCGGTGGCGTTATCTTTATTTACAATGAAGCCAGCGTGCTTAGTAGATACCTCGGCACCACCAACACCTTTACCTTGTAGATCACTATCCTGAATTAGCTTTCCAGCGAAATAACCTGGTGGCCGTTTAAACACACTTCCACAAGAAGGGTACTCTAGTGGTTGCTTTGATTCACGTTTATAGGTAAGGTCATCCATGACTTCTTTTATCTCATCATAGCTACTAGGTTTCAGATCAAAACGAGCTTCTAAAACAATATATCCTTTATCGGGGATATTACTAGTTCGGTAATCTAAATCCAACTCACCTGCTGATAGTGTAATTAGTTGACCTTCCTTATCTACAATAACAGCATCGCGTAAACAATCTTTAACTTCTCCTCCATAGGCACCGGCGTTCATAAACAAAGCGCCTCCCACTGTTCCAGGGATACCACAGGCAAATTCCAATCCAGTCAATTGTTCCTTTAAGGCTTGCCGGGATGCATCAATAATCTTTGCACCGCTTTCAGCGATAATACTATTACCTTCTCTTTTAATTGTTGTAAATCGCTTGGGACTAAGGACAATCCCCCGAATTCCGCCATCCCTAACAATTAAATTAGATCCATTCCCAAGTAGCGTAAATGGAATATTCTCGCGTTTAGCTAATTTAACAATTTGTTGGACTTCTTCTGTAGAGGAAGGCGTCACAAAAAGATCAGCCTTTCCGCCTAATTTAGTGTACGTATGGTTTCTTAGATATTCATCTACCATCACATTTTCATTAGATGTAATGGATAATAATTGTTCATATACATGATGGTAATTAACCATTTCAATCATTCCTTTGGGTGTTAGAGAATCTATTTTAGATTAACAACACAATTATACAGGGTTGAAACCCACAGGATAAATTATAGCAGTAAAATCGGGCTAACTTCAATAACGTTTTACTGTCTGTTTATAATCTATGTGCTTTTTAAGCACATGTGCCTAATCTGATCTTAATGGTAACATCAATTATTTTTGCTAATGCCATTCATGATACACTCAACCATATTATCAATCTCCTCTTTTTCATTCCACTCGGCTTCTGGCATTATCAAAAAACGTGTAATAATAAACCCCATAACCGTAGACATAATGAAACGAAGAGTAGTAGGTATTGAGAAGTCTTTCAATCGTCCAGACTTCTGAGCAATATAAATTGTTTCACTTATTTTTGGTAGAATTTGATTCAAAAATGATTCTTGAAATGTCTCTTGCAATTCATTATGAAATGCTATTTCCTGAAGCACAATTTTAAATAATGGTATGTTTTTTCTAACAAATTCTATTCTGTTAGTTATAAAAGCACGTAATACACCATCAAAACTTGTAATTTCATCTTTGAATACTTCTTCCACCATTTGTGATGCAAAGTAGGGAACTACCATTTTTAAGATAGCTGGTTTCGTAATTCCTAACAGCAAATCCTTTTTAGAATCATAGTGCCTAAAAATGGTTCCCTCTGCAACACCTGCACGTTTTGCTATCTCACTAGTTGAAGTTGCTGAATAACCTTTCTCAGCAAAAATTTCAATTGCAGCAACAAGGATGTTAACCTTTTTTTCCGTTAATTTTAACTCTTGCCCTTCCATCTCTAATAACTGTTTGACATATTTTTCATCCATTACTACATACACGCCTTTTTAGTTTATTTTCTATATCCAGCTAAGGTACCAAGATTTAAAACGAAAAACACTAATGAAAACCCTATCAATGCAGCTATTTCCAATACAACGGCATCAATACTGTTCCCTTTAATCATTATTTCTTTTAATGCTTCCGCACCATAATACATCGGCATAAAATTGCCAATCCATTCCACCCATAGGGGAGCATTTTCGAGGTTAAACAATCCAGAGAAGAATGCTTGAGGAACAACCACTACCGGAATAAATTGCATCATTTGGAATTCATTCTTAGCAAATGTCGAAAGCAATGTGCCTAATGTTAATGCTGCTAATGCTAGAAGTAGTGTGATCAGCACTACATTCCAAAAAGATCCTTCTAATGGCACACCAAGAGCATAGACTGCGAAAAGCACAACGATAAATGATTGGATAATGGCAAATAAACCGAAGCCTATAATATAGCCAGCAACTATTTCCCAGCTCTTTATTGGCGTTGCAAATAAGCGCTCCATCGTCCCTTGTGACTTTTCCCTTAAGAAGGATATACCCCCAACCAAAAAAACAAAGAAAAATGCAAAGTAACCAATTAAAACAGGTCCGACATAATCAAAAGTTGTAGAAAGTTCTAAGCCATACAAGTGATTGATCTCCACCTGCTGGACGTTAGCTTTGGAAACAAGAGCCTGTTGAATTTTCATCATAATAGCCTGACTATTAGTTGGTTCGCTATCATCTATCGTTATTCTCAGACTATTACCCGCCGTTTCTATAATTGCATCTATTTCTGAATTCTTTAATGCCGACTTGGGTTTGTCTATATCGATTACATTTATTTGTTGATCGTTAAGAGTAGTGATAATAGAGTCTGGAACATCAATCGTAGCAATCTTTAGATCACTTGACTCTTGGTCTAGAACAAGCCAGGTTAATGTAAGAATTAATAAAGGAGCAAATAATAAAAGAGCCAACGAGCGTTTGTCTCTAACCATTTGGCGTATAATCCTAGTTACAATGGCTCCTACTTTCACGTTTGAACACCTCCATAATACAAAAATGATTGTTCAATCGATGATGTGTTAGTTTGTTTTTTTAACTTTGATGGTGACCCACTAGCCATAATTTTACCGTCACGCAGCAAGGCAAGCTGATCACACTTCTCAGCTTCATCCATGACATGTGTTGTGATAATAATAGAAATACCTTGTTGTTTCATTTCATAAAAATGATTCCAGACTTTGTTCCGTAATATTGGGTCTATCCCAACAGTCGGCTCGTCTAAAATTAATATTTTTGGTTTATGTAGTAATGCAATCGCTAAAGATAATCGTCTTTTCATCCCACCAGAAAATTTATCGGCTAATTTATTTTTACTTTCTAATAGATCGACTTGGCTTAACACTTCGTCGATTCGATTGGAGATGCTATGTCTTGGAATTCCGTATAATTTAGCAAAAAAAGCTAGATTTTCTTTTGCTGTTAATTCACTATATAATGCGTCTGCTTGGGCCATGTAACCAATGTCTTGTAATTTCTTTAGTGACGGCATTTCCACATCTTGAACATAGACTGTACCACTAGATGGTTTTAACGTTCCGACAATTGTCTTTACCAACGTAGTTTTTCCAGAACCAGATGGTCCTAGTAATCCATAAATCTCTCCTTCGTTAATTTCGAGATTGATAGATGTTAGAACATCTTCACCATTAAATGACTGAGAAACTTCATTCATTGTTATGAAAGAATCCATAAAATCACACCCCTTTGCATAATATGAGTGATTACTCACTTATATAATATCACACAAAATATCTGAATACACATTTTTTCAAAATTAAAAGCTCATACCTTAGTTTTTTTTTAATCTTCGAACTTGATATAAACTGCGACGTAACTTTGTCGTGACTTCACCCATCCTTTATAGGATAAGTGATCATCCATCGCTTCGGAAAAACACTCCCTTTCCATGGGGAACGCCTCAGCCTCCTCACGAGAAAATGTTTTCGGTGGGGCGAGTAATCGCAGTCCCAAAAACGCTCGTTGCGGGGTCTTCAGACTGTTCCTTTCCCATAGGAGTGTCGCATTTTTCCGAAGCTTTGAATAGATTTCTGTTCAAGCTGAGATGAACTCCAACATATGCACAAAATAGAATTTTCATGTTATTAATACACTAGTAGAGTGTTTATAACCTCAATAACATAGCTATTTAATCTTATTTGGTGGTTGATTGGAGCGGAGGGCAGTCGACTCCAGCGGGAAAAGCGACGGCTGAAAATCCCGCAGGAAGTGGTTTTCTTCCGAGGAAGTTGAAGCGTTGCCCGCGGAAAGCGACTGCCCGGAGCGAAAATCAACATAGCAGCTTATTCTAAAAGAGAGTGGAAGAAATCAACAGTAGTTATGCAGCAGTCTATAGATTTTGTGTCAAAAACAACAATCTTTTAGAAAACAGCAAAAAAGGGATAAACCCTACGTAGATTACGTTAAGGCCTATCCCTAATAATATTGTTTACACCTCTGGTTGGCTTTTTACCATTATCCCATCAGTGCTGTCATTAATGCTTTTTGTGCATGAAGACGGTTTTCCGCCTGTTGAAAAACAACCGAATGCTTACCATCAATCACGTCAGCTGCTACTTCTTCTCCTCTATGTGCAGGGAGACAATGCATAAAGGTTACATCTTTCTTTGCATAGCCTAACAATTCATTATTCACCTGGTACTCTTTGAATGCTTTAACTCGTTTTTCTTGTTCAGTTTCCTGACCCATACTAGCCCAAACATCTGTATAAATTACATCTGCATTTTTCGCTGCTTCCGCCGGATCTTCTGTGACCACAATTTTATTTCCTTGAGCAAAAGAGCGTGATCTTTCAGTGATTGCTGGATCTGGCTGATACCCTTTAGGAGCAGCAATGCTTATGTTCATACCCATTTTAGCAGAACCCATCATTAATGAATGTGCCATGTTATTCCCATCACCAATATAGGCAACATTTACACCTTTAAGCGTCCCTTTCTCCTCAAGTATTGTTTGCATATCAGCTAATACCTGACAAGGGTGATACATGTCAGTTAATCCGTTAATAACAGGAATGCTTGCATTGGCAGCTAATTCCTCGACTACTGCTTGTGAATACGTACGAATCATAATTCCATCTAGGTAACTCGATAGTACTTTTGCGGTATCCGAAATTGGCTCTCCTCTACCTATTTGAATGTCATCTGAACTTAAAAAGAGTCCTGTTCCACCTAATTGATAAATACCAACCTCAAAGGAGACACGCGTTCTTGTCGACGACTTTTCAAAAATCATTCCAAGTGTTTTGCCTTTAAGTGGCTGTTCTGATTTCCCACTTTTGTGTTGTTTTTTTAGATAACTAGCCAACTCCAACAGATAGTTAATTTCATCCGTCGTATAATCAGCTAATGTTAAAAAATCACGTCCGCTGAGCTGATGATGATAGTTAACAGATTTTATACTCGCCGTCACCGTAACACACGCTCCTTCTTATTGATTGTATTTCCATCTTTTTTATATTCATTTATTGCTAGAGGAACCTCTTCTTGTACTGCTACTGATGCCTTTAAATAAGCTAAAAGGGTATCCGCTGATGTTAAACAAATGGTATCTGATTTCAACGCATCCTCCCTTAATTTAAAGTGATCATCATATCCGTTACTTTGATGTGTATCACAAATTAATTTAAAACCATCTTCTAAGCAAATATCCTGCGCTTCTTGAAGACTAATCGTTTGGTTTACTGAAACACCTTTTGATTGCAGAATCTGTGCTGTTTCCATATCTGTTACCAATTTAAAGTCATCTTTAGCCAAAATGTCTACTAGTTCTTGTTGACTGTCTAACTCTTTTTGTTTCATTGATAAGAAGACAGCATCAGAGTTTAGTAGATTTATTAAGTTTCTTTCTTTCCAGCCAAAGGCCTTAGCCATTGCAGCACCAACAGTTAACCCTAGCCCAATAGCTTCCCCAGTCGATTTCATTTCTGGGGAAAGAACCGGGTCAACACCAAGTAATTTGTTAGTAGAAAACACTGGCATTTTTACAGCAAAAAACGGAATGTCTTCATGAAGGCCTAGTTTCCATTCTTGTTGATTTAACGGTTCACCCATCTGGATGCGTGTAGCCATATCTACCATAGGTACACCAGTGACTTTACTAGCTATCGGAACAGTTCTAGAAGCCCGCGGATTTACTTCCAATACATATATATCTTTTCGATCTTCACTAATTACAAATTGGATGTTCATAATTCCCTTAACATTAAGTGCCGAAGAAATTCTTTTAGTGTAATCCTCTATCCTTTTCTTTAAGGAATCTGATAAGTCTGGTGCTGGAAAGACAGCAATACTATCACCAGAATGGATTCCTGCACGCTCAACATGCTGAAATATTCCTGGAATCACTACATCTTCGCCATCGCATACAGCATCTACTTCCACCTCATAACCAGAAATAAATTGGTCAATTAATAGCGGAAAAATTCTTGAGTTTGGAGTGCTTTTCTCAACACCTTTTAAATAAGTTTCTAATTGTGATTCATTATTAACTACAACCATTCCTCTTCCACCAATAACATAAGATGGTCGAATTAATACAGGGTAGCCAATTTTTTCAGCAATAGCCTTTGAATCTTCTATGTCCATTACCGTTTCCCCAGGTATATGTGGGATATCTATTTTTTTTAGAAGCTGATAAAATTTATCTCGGTCTTCAGTAGTCTCGATAGAAGCCAAGGATGTCCCAGCAATTTGCACACCTGCTTTTTCTAGTTCATCCGCTAGATTGATAGCTGTTTGTCCTCCAAATTGGACAAGTACACTAT
The DNA here is from genome assembly GCF_009649745.1 of Aquibacillus halophilus. Taxonomy (GTDB): domain Bacteria; phylum Bacillota; class Bacilli; order Bacillales; family Amphibacillaceae; genus Aquibacillus; species Aquibacillus halophilus. Next base: position 86,460 of record NZ_WJNG01000011.1, read on the forward strand.
CTGCAGACTCTTTACGAATTACATTTAGGACATCGTCAGTAGTTAATGGTTCAAAATATAAGTGGTCTGCTGTGCTAAAATCTGTACTTACAGTCTCAGGGTTATTATTAACCACAATAGCTGCAATATCTTGATCTTTTAGGGACATAGCAGCATGAACAGAACAATAATCAAACTCTACACCTTGACCAATTCTAATTGGTCCAGAACCTAAAACCACAACCCGCTTTTTGTCTTTTAAAGGTTCCACTTCATCAAATTCATTCCAAGAACTGTAATAATAAGGTGTGTCAGCTGAAAATTCTGCTGCACATGTATCAACCATTTTGTATGATGGTATAATTGCAAATTCGTCTAGTTTTTCTTGAACCGCATTATAATCGATATTTAATAAATCAGATATTGCTTTATTGGAGAAGCCTAGTATTTTTGCTTTTTTTAGATCCGAGTAACTAAGGTTTTCCCAACCTTTTTGCAAGAGGTCCAATTCCACATTAATAATAAGGGCAACTTCATTTAAGAAATATTTATTTATAGCAGTTAATTGATGAATTTCATCAATTGTATAATTTCTTCTTAATGCCTCACCTACAACAAATAACCGTTCATCTGTTGGCTCTATCAACTCTTGTTCTAGCTGTTGGTTAGTTAGTTGAACTAACGAGGGTAAATACAGACGTTCTAAGCCAACTTCTAATGATCGAACTGCTTTATTTAATGCAGCCGGAAAGTTCCTTGCAAGTGCCATTACTTCTCCAGTAGCTTTCATCTGTGTTCCAAGTAGTCTGTTTGCGGATGAAAATTTATCAAACGGCCAACGTGGTATCTTCACAGCAACATAATCAATCGCTGGTTCAAAACTAGCATATGTGTCACCGGTGATAGGATTTAACACCTCATCCAAATGATATCCAAGCGCTAATTTGGCAGCAATTCTTGCAATCGGATAACCTGTTGCTTTTGAAGCTAACGCACTTGATCGGCTAACTCGAGGATTTACCTCGATAATTACGTATTCATTGCTGTCTGGGTTTAAAGCGAATTGAATATTACAGCCCCCAACCACCCCAAGTTCTCGAATTACTTTGCATGACGTGGTACGGAGCATTTGATATTGTCTATCATTTAACGTTTGCGATGGGGCTACAACGATACTATCACCAGTGTGAACACCAACAGGGTCAAAGTTCTCCATATTACAAACTATAATGCACGTGTCATTTGCATCACGCATTACTTCATACTCAATTTCCTTCCAACCTTTTACACTTTGTTCGATTAATACCTGGCTATTTGGACTAGCGTGAATACCATTTTTAACTATTGTTCTAAGTTGCTGCTCATTATCTGCAATTCCACCACCAGCACCACCAAGTGTATATGCGGGACGAATAATCAGTGGATAGCCAACGAACGAAGCAAAGCGAACCGCTTCAGCTATCGAACTAGTCGATTTACTTTCTGGAACCGGTTCGCCCATCGTTTTCATTAATGATTTAAATATTTCACGATCTTCCCCTTTTTGAATTGTATCCAATTGGGTTCCTAGTAACTCTACGTTATATTTTTTTAATACTCCAGCTTCTGTTAGAGAAACAGCGAGGTTTAATCCCGTCTGTCCACCAAGTGTCGGCAATAATCCGTCCGGCTTCTCTTTTTCAATAATTTTGGCTACGGAGTCACAGGTTAAAGGCTCTAAATATACTTTATCTGCAATGTTCTCGTCTGTCATAATCGTGGCTGGATTGTTATTGACAAGGATGACTTCGATACCTTCTTCTTTTAAAGCTAGGCAAGCCTGAGTCCCTGCATAATCGAATTCAGCAGCCTGCCCAATTACAATTGGCCCTGACCCAATTACAAGTACTTTTTTTATATGATCTAGCTTAGGCATGCTGTTTCTCTCCCTTGCTGATTATCTGGTTGATAAAATTATCAAAAATTGCGTGTGTGTCAATAGGACCAGGATGTGCTTCCGGATGAAATTGAACAGTCATTACCGGCTTAGTACGATGTATTAACCCTTCAACTGACTTATCATTCACATTAATATGAGAGATGTTCCAGTCGCTACCATTGACAGTATTCATATCCACGACATATCCGTGATTTTGTGATGTAATCGATACTTTCCCTGTAATCATATCCTTGACTGGGTGATTACTACCTCTATGTCCATACGGTAAACGCTTAGTTTGTGCATCATATGCTAATGCAACTAATTGATGCCCAAGACATATACCCAGCGTCGGAAAATATTCTGTTATCTCCTTTATGTTGTTTTTCAAATAGCTAAGATTCTTGGGATCCCCAGGTCCATTGGATAACACAACACCATCTGGATTTAGTTTCTGTATTTCTATTAAGGTTGTATCAAACGGAACAACAGTAACGTCACACCCTAAATCTCTCAATGAATGTGTAATGGAATGTTTATATCCAAAATCCATCACCACAACATGTGACGGGAAGTTTACATGCTGTACATTAGATTTAAAATGAACACTCTTTGTTACAGATACTTTTCTTACAACATCCGGATCAACAGTATTTTTAACTGGAGTATCATTTTTGTTAGTCGTAATCTTACCATAGACTTCTCCATGTTCGCGGATAATCCTAGTAAGCGCTCTTGTATCGATGTCATATAGAGTCGGTATTTTATATTTCTTAACCACATCAAGTATGGAAGAATTGGATTGGTAGTGTTCAGGTGTGTGACAAGGACTAGATATTATAAGGCCAGACAAAGAAGGTTTCACACTCTCATAATCAATATCGTTAAACCCATAGTTGCCTATGAGTGGGTAAGTCATTGTCACAATTTGATCTGCATAAGAAGGATCAGTCATTACTTCTTGATATCCTGTCATTGCAGTATTAAAAACCATTTCCCCCTCAACTGAAACCGAAGAACCTAACCACTTTCCTTCTAATGAATCACCAGTACTTAAATTAAGATAACCTATTTGTTCAACCATGATTCCACTCCTCCCCTAACAGTCAAAATAAATAATTATGCTTGTTTACTAATAATTATACATTTTTATTTAAAAATAAGAACTAAGCCGTCCATAGGCGAGGACTTAGTTCTGAAAATTTTAATTCAAGTTATTTTTCAATTATCCGAGCAATTTGCTCTTTACGTTTTATAATCCAGCTTTCACTCTTACTAAACAACGCCTCTGCTGTTACTATTTGCTCTTCGACACGATTTTTAGCTGTTCCCCCAGCTACATTACGCGCATTGACGACAGCCTCTGGAGAAAGAACATCGTATATATCTTTTTCAATTACTGGTGAAAAATTTTGGAACTCTTCTATTGATAAATCCAGTAAATATTTATTTTGGTTTATACAATCTAGGACTACCTGACCAACTACTGCATGTGCTTCTCTAAAAGGTAAATCCTTGCCAACAAGGTAATCTGCCAAGTCAGTGGCGTTGGAATAGTCTTTGGCAACAGCTTGATACATGTTATCTTTTTTGATATCCATCGTTTCTATCATTGGAGCGAAAAGTGCTAATGCTCCTTGTAGAGTTTCTACTGTATCAAACATACCTTCTTTATCCTCTTGCATATCCTTGTTATATGCTAGCGGCAATCCTTTTAGTGTTGTTAGCATTCCCATCAAGTGGCCGTAAACACGACCAGTTTTGCCTCGAACTAATTCTGCAACATCCGGATTCTTCTTTTGCGGCATCATACTACTTCCAGTACAAAACGCATCATCTAATTCAACAAAATTGAATTCAGCGCTTGACCATTGGACTAGTTCTTCACATAGTCGTGATAGATGAACAGAAACCAGTGAAGCATTTGATAGAAATTCTACAACAAAGTCACGGTCACTTACTGCATCTAGGCTGTTGTCACAAATGCCATCAAAATTCAATTGTTCAGCAACGTAATGACGGTCAATTGGGAAAGAAGTACCAGCAAGTGCTCCAGCTCCGAGCGGAGACTGGTTCACTCGTTTGAAGCTATCTGCCAATCGATCCAAATCACGTTGAAACATGAATACGTAAGCCATCATATGGTGAGCAAACAATACCGGTTGGGCACGTTGCAAATGCGTATATCCTGGTAATATCGTATCTAAGTTTTCTGTTGCCTGTTTGTAAAGCGCTTGTTGAACATCAAGCAATTGTTGACTAAGCGCAACCAGTGCATCACGTAGGTAAAGACGCATATCTAAAGCGACCTGATCATTACGGCTTCTGCCAGTGTGCAATTTACCACCGACAGCGCCTACCTCATCTATTAGAAGCTTTTCAATATTCATGTGAATATCTTCGTTCACTTCAGTTAATTCTGCTTCACCAGCCTCAATCTTTTTGGCGACGGCTTGTAATCCCTCAGCAATGATTTCGGCGTCTTCCTTAGAAATGATTTCACATTTTGCGAGCATATTTACATGGGCCAGACTTCCCTGAATATCGTATTTTGCCAGTTTTTGATCAAAACGGATCGATGCCGTATATTCATCAACTAGTTCATTGGTTGGTTTAGTAAAACGTCCGCCCCATAGTTTCATTGTTTGACTGCTTCCTTTACATCTACTAACGCCTTCTCAATTGAAGCATCCTTCTTTTTTAGTGATTTCGTCACAGATGAATGAACTTCAGTTGGTAGTCCCCATAATTTGATAAAACCAAGTGCTGCTTCATGGTCGAATGCATCACCTTTGTTGTATGTTGCAAGATCAAAATCGTATAGTGAATGAGCAGATTCACGACCAATAACCTGTGCATGCCCTTTATACAATTTAACTTTTACTGTTCCCGAAACATATTCTTGTGTTTGTTCAATAAATGCTTTCAATGCTTCTGTTAGTGGTGAATACCATAGACCATCATATATAGTTTGAGCTAGCTTTTGTTCTATTATTGGTTTAAATTGAGCAACCTCTCTAGTAAGAGTTAGAGCCTCAAGCTCCTGGTGTGCTGCTATTAATGTTATTGCTGCTGGGCACTCATAGATCTCACGTGATTTAATACCGACTAATCTATTCTCTACATGGTCAATTCTTCCAACCCCATGTTTTCCTGCAATACTATTCAACTCAAGAATCAAATCAGCTAACGGAAGTGACTTTCCATCAATAGAAACTGGCTTCCCTTGTTCAAATGTAATCTGAACTGTTTGAGGCTTATCTGGTGCATCCAACGGATCAACCGTTAGGTCAAAAGCTTCTTTTGGAGCCTCTACCCAAGGATCTTCTAATACTCCACACTCATTGCTACGTCCCCATAGATTTTGGTCAACACTATATGGATTATCGACATCAACTGGAACTGGAATTCCGTTTTCCTGTGCATACTTTATCTCTTCATCTCTAGTCATCTTCCATTCACGAACTGGAGCAACAATCTTTAACTCTGGATTTAATGCAGTAAAAGCAACATCAAATCTCACCTGATCGTTTCCTTTACCAGTACAACCATGTCCTACAGCTACTGCACCTTCTTTTTCTGCAATATCAACAAGAACCTTAGCAATCAAAGGACGAGATAGTGCAGATACTAAAGGATATTTTCCTTCATATAGAAGATTTGCTTTCAAAGCTGGCAAGACATATTCTTCTGCAAATAATGCTTTGGCATCAACTGTATATGATTTAATTGCTCCAACATCAATTGCTTTGTTTTTAACGAATTCAAGGTCTTTTCCTTCACCAACATCAAGTCCTACTGCAATAACGTCATAATTATACTTATCTTGTAACCATTTAATTGCAACGGAAGTATCAAGACCTCCAGAATATGCTAATACGATTTTTTCTTTACCCATATGTTATCTCCCCTTAATATATATTATTAAATAATATTTTCCTGTTTTGAGTTTGTATGAATTATTATGCACTATATAGTATATTAATTCAACCATAAACTACAAATTTTTTTAAAAAAGTTTTATCAATATAAAACCATGGATCAAACAGGCATATTAGATATGTTTAAACAATTGAAAAAACCACACAAATGAGAAAATTCATGCAGTAGGGATACGAACACTCTATTCACTCATATACGATTTGGTTCCCTTTATAATTTCACTAGGGAGTAGAATACGTTCTGCTATGGTAGAAACCATTTTAGATAGGGTCTATTTTTGTTGTTAAAATAACAATTCACACATCTTTCACTAGAAATAATCTGATTTTTGTAACATTATTGTAATATACAACGACTAATTGAAAAAGAAATAAAAAAGGGGTGTGACAAAATGAGAAAATGGTTAATGCCTATTTTTATCATTAGTATTATTTTCATTTTAGGAGCATGTGCTGGTAATGATGAATCTGCTGATGATGCTGGTTCTGCAGAAGGCGAGGCTATGAATACAGAGGAAAGCTCGCGTGAGATGGAAATGGCCACCAGTGATTCAGATTCGGCTGATGCTGAGTATGACCAAGATACAGCAAACGAAGCTGCCGAACAACCGAATCAAGTAGAAACCAATTCAGCCAACACCATAGATAGAAAAATTATTTATAACGGAAATCTTCGTGTCGAGGTAAAAAACTATAACGAGGCTATCAATGAACTCGAATCACAAGTAGAAGATACTGGTGGCTTTATTGTTGAATCAAGCAGTTATGGTGGATCTGAAGATGGACTTCAAGAAGGTTCAATCACCGCTCGTATTCCTCAAGAGAATTTCCAACAATTTATTAAAGTAGTGGAAGACGGTAATATGAAGGTAGTAGAAAAATCCGTTTCAGGTCAAGATGTAACCGAAGAATTTGTTGATTTACAGTCTCGTATAAAATCGAAAAGGGTTGTAGAAGAGAGACTTCTTTCCTTTATGGAAGATGCTGAAAAGACCGAGGACCTTTTGAAAATTTCAAACGATCTATCAAAGGTCCAAGAGGAAATTGAACAAATTACAGGTCGAATGAATTATTTACAAAATAAATCTGACTTAGCAACGGTGACTATTCACATTTATGAGAACAGAGTGAATATACCTAATATAAACGAAGAGGGACTAAACACGTGGGAGAAAACAAAGCAACAGTTTAATGAAAGTATTAATTTCTTACTTTCTGCAGTTTCTGGACTATTTGTTTTCATTGCCGGGAATCTTCCTGTTTTATTAATAATAGCCGCAGCCGGATTAGTTGCCTTTAGAATTGTACGTAAGAAAAATAAAAAGAAAGAATAACAAAGAGGGAACTCGTTATGAGTTCCCTCTTGTTTAATCCTACTTGTTCTCCATACTTTGTTCGGCAATCTGAATCATTCTTTTGACCATCTCGCCACCCACGGATCCGTTTGCTCGAGCTGTCGTGTCAGCACCTAGCTTAACTCCAAACTCATTTGCGATTTCTTCTTTCATATTGTTCATCGCATTTTCAGCACCTGGCACTAACAATTTATTATTATTATCTGCCATAACCGATCACTCCCTGTGGGATATTGAATAGCTTTTTAACTATTCAACAATTATCATGTGTTAAACCAAGACATGTACTCCTGTTAACTTTAGGAAGTAACTAAAAAAACCAAGGTTTGGAATTTTCCTACCTTGGTCTTATTTCTTATATTAATCTTCCCAGACAGCATTTTTTAATTGTTCATCTCGCTGATAACGTTCGATAGCTAACTCAATTAATTTATTAATTAATTCTGGATATGAAATCCCACTTATTTCCCAAAGTTTTGGATACATACTGATTCTTGTAAAGCCCGGAAGAGTGTTAACTTCATTTACAACCAACTCACCATCTTCTTTAAGGAAGAAGTCTACCCTCGCTAAACCTTCGCAGTTTAATGACTGAAATACTTCGATAGCTGCTTTTTGCACCTTTTCAGTAATCTCATCGGACAATTCAGCTGGGATAGCTAGATCTGCACCTTTTTCATCAATGTACTTGGATTCATACGAATAAAAATCGGTTTGAGGCAAAATTTCACCTGGTAACGAAGCAATTGGATCCTCATTCCCTAGAACTGCAACTTCAACCTCACGCCCAACAATAGTCTCTTCAATAAGTACTTTATGGTCATATTGAAATGCTTCTTTTAGCCCTTGGTAAAATTCTTGTTCATTTCTCACTTTACTTACACCGACAGAAGACCCTTGGTTAGCCGGCTTGATAAACATTGGCAAATCCAGCTTCTCTTTTACTTCTTCATAGTTAACTGAACTCAATTTATTTTTTGTGTACGTTACAGACTTAGCTACTTGAATACCCGCTTCTTTTAATAACCTTTTAGCAATATCCTTATCCATACTCACTGCAGACCCTAAAACACCAGTACCTACAAAAGGTAGGTTTGCGATTCGGAGCATTCCTTGAATACTACCGTCCTCACCGAGAGTTCCGTGCAGAATTGGAAATACAACATCCAATTGGTCCAGTCCCTGGGAATCAGACAGAGCTACTAATTGATTGCTACTCTCTCCAGGTACGACTGCAATACTTTTATTCGTTTTGTTTAACTGAATAAGCTTAGGGTTCTCTTCATTTAAAAGGTAGGAGGACTGATCATTTAAATGCCATTTTCCTTCTTTATCTATCCCAATTAAGACAACATCATATTTACTTTTATCAATTGCATCTACGATATTTTTAGCAGACTGTAATGAAACTTCATGTTCTGCAGATTTACCACCAAAAATAATTCCGACTGTCGCTTTAGTCATGAAATCTTCCTCTCAATAAACAAATCTAATCATACTTTAAGATACCATATTAGGGCTTGTGTTGAATAACAATTTTGATAAATTTTTGTTCGATAATACTTTAGGTTTATGTAATATCTTTCCCAATAAACAGCTTCTGTGAAAGGATACTTGAAAAGTAATAAGCAATAAAAACAAGTGTAAATAAAACCACTGAATTAGTAATTGATCCGATATTAATTGCAAAACCCTCAATTTCTCCACCATCTGCAGGGGTTTGTATTATAGTAATGATGTGGGCGAGCGTATAGATTATGTAAATTGAATAATATAGGATACAAATTTTTCTGAGTGAAATAAATAATATAGTGAGCAGAAATTGAAATTTGAATTAGACCAAACGCGAATGTTATTAAAATAGGATATGCGCCATATAGTTCCACTGTTATATGTTCAAAGTGTTGATGAGTTAGTACAAACTACTTTAACATAAAAATTCCAGTAGTTCTTAAATACAAAAGTAGGATCGTCGTAATCGACGACCTTTGTTAAATTATTGCCACCCGTTAATTTAAGTGCCGTAATTCACAAGTTATTATTAGGTAGCGGAAACCGATACATTGAATAAAGCCCAATTCTCCCCTTTAATTTTACTTATTAAATCCAACACCTACTAAAATAAACTTCATTTAAACAAATCTAATTTACCGATTCTATTTGCAGCTTCTTCTAGACGTTCTTCACTGTCTAACAATCCAACTCTTACATACCCCTCACCTTTTTCACCAAATCCATTTCCAGGGGCAACCACAACATGAGCTTCTTCTAATAACAAATTGGCAAATTTCTCCGAACTATAACCATCTGGAACAGGTAACCATGCAAAAAAGGTCCCTTTTGGCGGCTCTACCTTCCAACCTATTTTGTTGAGCTTTGCTATAAAAGTATCTCTTCTTCTTTCATATATTTGAACAAGTTTCATCACTTCACTTTGATCACCTAATAAGGCCTGTTCTGCAGCCTGTTGGACAGCACCAAATAAACTCACATACAGATGATCTTGAATTAAATTGATACTTTCAACTACAGAAGCGTTCCCAACCACAAAGCCCACTCTCCATCCAGCCATATTATAGGTCTTAGATAAGGTGTACATTTCCACACCAGTTTCTTTAGCACCTTCTGATTGTAAGAAGCTTTGAGGTTTTTTTCCATTAAACCCTAATGCACTATATGCAAAATCATGAACAATACAAATATTATGTTTTTTAGCTACATCGATTGTCTGATCAAAAAAATCTTTTGTTGCTGTGGCCGATGTTGGGTTGTTCGGATAATTCAAAAACATAAGTTTTGCTTTATCTAAAGCGGATTGATTTATAGTCGAATAATCCGGTAAATAACTGTTTTCTCTTAACAATGGCATCAGTTCTGTCTCTGCATTGGCTAGCGCAATTCCCGACATATAATCTGGGTAACCCGGATCTGGCAACAATGCCAAATCCCCTGGATTAAGCAAACATTGGCTAATTTCAACCAAGCCTGTTTTAGTTCCAAATAAAATGGCCACTTCTGTTTCAGGGTCAAGATCAACACCATATTCCCTTTTGTAATAAGTAACAATTGCCTCTTTTAAAAATGATTGCCCTCTAAATGGCGAATATTTATGATAAATGGGATTGTCTGCTGCTTTCTTTAGTTCCTCTACGATATGGGAAGGTGTTGGTAAATCTGGATTCCCTTGACCTAAATTTATTACGTCATAACCTTCACTGGTTAATTTATGTACTTTTTTAACAAGGCTTGCAAAAAATTGTTCAGGTAATCGTTTTAAGGTATCAGATTGTTCAAATCGTTGCATTGCTTTCACTCTCCTGCTTCTATTCTGCATAGTTGTTAACTCGATTTAGTATTAATCTAGTATGTATTCATTTTCAAACTGTTTGACAGTAGGGTAGTCGGGTGTCATAATATCCTCAAATTATAACAATATTCTGATATATAAAACAACACCATTATCCGGGAGTATTTAAACAAGTCCCTTAATCTGGCAACCCATAGCTATTTGTTACCGGTTCATTAAATTCGATTATAGAATATCGTTTCAAAAAAACTTATTGCGAGGTGAAAAAATGGAGCCGATTCAAGTACAAGGGGCACCAACGATCTATCAATGTTACCAGGGTGTGCTTGAGAAATTACCAAAAAAATTGTCTGAGCAAAATTTTAAACAGAGCGTTATTATTCATGGTGAAAAATCCTGGAATGCTGCTAAAAAATATGTAAAAAACCTTAATATCCCGACAACTACTATCAAATACTCAGGCGAGTGTACTCATGAGGAAGTCAGCCGGATCAACACTATTATAAAACAAGAAAAAGCTGATGTGATTATTGGTGTTGGAGGTGGAAAAATACTAGACATCGCCAAAGCTAATGGACACGCTTTAAATCTACCTGTTGTATTGATACCGACGCTGGCATCAAACTGCGCTGCATGGACACCTCTTAGTGTTTTCTATGATCAAGCTGGTAACTTTGTTGAATATACTATCTTTCCAAAAAGTACTTTTATGGTATTAGTAGAACCAAATATTATTATCAACTCACCAGTACCTTTTCTTAGAGCAGGGATTGGTGATACAATTGCTAAATGGTATGAAGCGGATGTTTTAACAAGGAATTTACCTGATAAACCTATCCCATTAGAAGTTGCTTTACATGCAGCCAAATTATGCCGAAATGTATTGTTAGAAAAAGGGAATTCAGCGATTGATTCATTACAAAAAGGGCAGATCTCTTCAGATTTTATTCACACATTAGAAACGATTATATTAGCAGCCGGAATGGTAGGGGGCTATGGAGACAAGTATGGTAGAATCTCCGGAGCACACTCCATTCACAACGCATTAACTCATGTTCCTGAAACACACGACCATTTACACGGTGATAAGGTTGCCTATGGGGTATTGGTTCAGTTAGCCTTAGAGAAAAGAGCTGATGAAATAAACTACCTTCTCCCTCACTACAAAAAAATGAAGCTTCCGAGTAGTCTTGCTGAGTTAGGGGTAATACATAACCAGAGTCTCGCCATCGAAACAATTTCAGAAAAAGCGGTCCAACCAGGTGAATCTATTCACTTTATGAATATCTCTAAAAAGGAACAAGTACGGGAAGCGATTGAATTTGTAGAGACAACTATCGGTTAATCTTTTAATAACTAGGAGAGCTAACATTATGAAAATTGCTTTAATGCAAATGGATATATCCTATGGAAATCCAAAACTTAATCAGGATCGAATAGTACAACACTTTAAAAATATAACTAAAGATAAGGTTGATTTAGTAGTACTACCCGAATTATGGACAACTGGGTATGATTTAACACGATTAGATGAAATTGCTGATGAAGACGGAACGGAATCGATTCAATTTATATCAAATTTAGCCAAAAAATACCATGTTAATATCATTGCTGGTTCAATTGCAAAGAAGACTGGAAATCAGATTACCAATACAATGATTGTTATAAATAGGAAGGGTGAGCTAATAAAAGAGTATAGTAAAGCTCACCTATTTCGGCTTATGAATGAAGAAAAGCATTTAGTAGAGGGAGATGACGATGGGATTTTTCAACTTGAGAACCATCGTAGTGCAGGTGTCATTTGTTATGATATTCGTTTTCCTGAATGGATCCGCACCCATATGCTCAACGATACTAAGTTACTGTTTGTAGTAGCCGAATGGCCCAAGCCGCGAATTGACCATTGGAAAGCACTATTAATAAGCCGAGCTATTGAAAATCAGTGCTTCGTGATTGGCTGCAACCGAGTAGGTTCAGACCCAAATAATGAATTTGGTGGAAATTCTATGATTATCGGTCCATGGGGTGAAATGATTTCAGAAGCACAAGACACGGAAACCATACTTTATGGCGAGATTGATGTTGAACAGGTTGATAAAGTTAGGAATACCATCCCTATTTTTTCAGATCGTAGACCAGATCTTTATAAACTATAGAAAAATATCGTTGTTAATAGTTTGCAATGCTTCTGTTTATCCTTCGACTAATTCTATCAAGTTACCTTGTACACTTAATCAAAAAAAGCTAGGGGATTTTATTCCCCTAGCTTTTTAATTTACTACATTACTATCGCTGACACTATATAATAGATTGCGATCGCCACTACTATTACATAAACTGTGATTCTTCCTCGACTAAACGTTGGTTTATCCTTTTCTTTTTCCTCACCCATTACTGATCACCACCATTAGTTTATCTATCTATCATTAATTTTTTATATATTTTTTACACACTTACCTATATGTACTTAATTATATCACAATGATCCGGAAAGGTTTTCATAAAATAATATAAACAAATTTATGATGTCATGATATCTAGTGATGCTGTATTCACACAAACCTCCTTTTCTTTATTAATACATTCCATTTGGTGCTTCAATAAGCATAAACGAAAGCTTGGAAACATATAACAGGAATAAAGAAACAAGCTAAAGCTAGTTCTAAGATTTAAGATTTGGAAGCGTTTTATTTCAATTTACATGCTTGGTTACCAAGGAGTGTTATCTGATGTTAGAGCCTGAATTATTAAAAGTTGGGATTGTTGTGAATACCTGGCAGGAAGCAATTCAACAAGGAGGAGAGCTCTTAGTTAAGTCCGGAATGGTCGAGCAGCGATATGTTGAAGCAATGATTGATAATGTAATAAAGCTTGGACCTTATATGGTTATTGCGCCTAAAGTTGCCATGCCCCATGCCCGACCTCAGGACGGAGTCTTGAAAACAGGAATTAGTCTTTTGTTATTGAAGGAACCCGTTGTATTTGGTGAAAGAGGAGAACAACTAGCTCAACTCGTTATTTGTTTAGCTGCATTAGATAATTCTTCTCATTTAGATTTGCTAAAACAGATTGCGGAGGTGATAAGGGATGAAGCATCGTTAGCACTTATGCTTCAAGCAACAACAACAGAAGAATTGCTAAACTACTTCTCAAAATGATGCTTCAATAAAATCAATAATTGAAAGGGAGAAGAAAAATGAAAATTATCACCGTATGTGGAATGGGACTTGGCACAAGTCTCATGCTAAAAATGACTGTTGAACGCGTTCTACAGGCAAAAGGAATAAAAGGGGAAGTGGAAGCAATTGATATTGGCTCTGCCGCTAGTGCAAATGCTGACTTAATTGTCACAAATCATGAGTTTGTAAAGGAGCTTCAAGGAACAAAAGCAAAAGTTGTAGCTATTAAGAACATTGCTAGTGAAAAAGAAGTTGCAGAGGCTTTAGCTGAAGTCTTGGGAGAATAAAAAAGGAGGTCAAATAAATGGCATTTTTCGAGTTTTTAATGACTGAGATTTTAAGTATACCATCGATCCTCGTTGGTTTAATGGTTTTAATTGGGCTACTAGCTCTTAAATCTAACATTTCAAAAATATTCTCAGGTACACTCAAGTCCATCATCGGTTTCATTATTTTAGGTGCTGGTGCGAATGTTTTAATTGGCTCTCTTGATTCCTTAGGCGGCATTATTATGGATGCCTTCAATATTCAAGGTGTTGTACCTAATAATGAAGCAATAGTTGCTTTAGCGCAGCAAACTTTAGGCCAGGAAACAGCACTTATTATGGGTTTTGGCTTCATAGCTAATATTTTATTCGCTCGGTTTACACCAATGAAGTATATCTTCTTAACTGGGCATCATACCTTCTACATGGCAGCTCTACTTTCAGCTGTATTAGGAACTAGTGGCCTAAATGGATTTATGGTTGTCTTAATCGGCTCATTAATTCTAGGTTTCGTCATGGTTTTAATGCCAGCAATCGCTCAACCCTTTATGCGTCAAGTAACAGGCGGAGACGACATAGCGATGGGCCACTTTGGAACAATTGGCTATGTATCTGCTGGTTACGTAGGTAAGTGGTTCGGTAACAAAGAAAAATCTACTGAGGATATTAAGATTTCCGATAGCTGGTCTTTCCTACGTGACTCTTTAGTTGCGACTGCACTAACGATGATTGTTATCTTTGGGTTCTTAGTCTTAGTTGCGGGGCCAGAAGTTGTTGCAACCTATGCAGGTGATCAAAACTACGTAATGTTCGCCATCATGCAAGGTATTACATTTGCTGCTGGTGTAAGTATTATCCTTGCCGGTGTACGTATGATTCTTAATGAAATTGTCCCAGCCTTCCGTGGTATTGCTGAAAAGCTTGTACCTGGTGCAAAGCCAGCTCTTGATGTGCCGGTTGTCTTCCCTTTTGCCCCAACAGCTGTACTAATTGGATTTATCGCTAGTTTTGTTGGTGGCTTAATCAGTATGGCTTTACTAGGGATTTTCTCCTTAGCTCTAATCATTCCAGGTCTTGTACCTCACTTCTTCACAGGTGCCGGTGCTGGTGTATTCGGTAACGCTACAGGCGGTCGAAAAGGAGCTGCAATCGGTGGATTTGTAAACGGGGTCTTGATCAGTTTCTTACCTGCGTTCCTATTACCCGTACTTGGAAATTTAGGTTTCCAAAGCACTACGTTCGGAGACTCTGATTTTGGAGTGATTGGTATTATTATTGGTTTGATCGTAGATCTCTTTAACTAGTAAAATAGCATTCTCGTATGGCTACGATTCTTAGACTTGGAACCATTTATTTATAACATGTTTACTAATAATTCGCTTGAATTAACACATCGAATAAAGCATCGAATTTAATATGTCTAACTCCTGAGGATTCAAAACGGAGAAAATCTGTATCGTCAGATTTTCTCCATCTTCTTTTTATCAATAAAAGTAGGACAACAAGAAATTCACCAGATGGAATAAATCGAGAATCAAGGAGGAATCAAAGATGTCAAAACAATTAATCACGATTGCAACCGAGATTCGCAAGGGAATTGTTGAAACAGTGTACAGAAAACAGCAAGGTCACTTGGGTGGACCTCTATCGGTCACAGATATTTTAACGGCTTTATACTTTCACGAAATGAAGGTAGATCCAAAGAATCCAGGATGGGAAGAGCGCGACCGTTTCATTTTATCCAAGGGACATTCCGGAATTGCTCAATATGTTACCTTAGCAAAAAAGGGCTATTTTCCCGAAGAGGAGCTATTAACCTTTGACGATTTAGGAACACGTTTGCAAGCTCATCCCGATATGACAAAACTCCCATGCTTAGATTTCTCTACAGGTTCACTAGGACAAGGCTTGTCCGCTGGTGTCGGAATGGCTATAGCCGCCAAACGTTTAGACAAAAACTTCTATACCTATGTCGTAATTGGTGATGGTGAAAGTCAAGAAGGTCAAATATGGGAGGCAGTAAATATCGCACAAAAATATAACCTAGATAACCTTATTGGAATACTAGATCTCAACGGACTGCAGCAATTTGGATGGACAGTAAGCGATGAGGAACAAAGCGAGGATAAACGTGTACGACGCGCTCCAGAGCAGCGAGCTCTAGAGAAATGGCAAGGCTTTGGCTGGCAGACCTTTGAGGTAGATGGTCATAATTTCAATCAGCTATTATCCGCCTTGCAATCAGCAAGAACGGACAAGAATGGGCTTCCTAAAATGATTATTGCCCATACTGTTAAAGGCAAGGGTGTTAGTTTCATGGAGAATCAGTATGAATGGCATTCCAAATCACCTACAAACAAAGAATATGAACAGGCAATGGATGAACTAAATAGCATCTTACTCTCCTTTAAAAGTAAACAACGTCAAAATACATCAATCGAGGTGAAGCCATCATGACCACTACCATTGGGAAAGTAGAAAGTATGCGTTCTGTTTTTGGTAAGAAACTAGCGGAAATCACACAGTCTGATTCGATGGTAGTTACCCTCGATGGTGATTTAGGCAATTCTACCCGACTAGCAACGATTGAAAAAGAAGTACCAGAGGCATTTTATCAAATGGGAATTGCTGAACAAAACATGATTTGTGTAGCAGCTGGGATGGCGAGTGTTGGGCTTCAGCCTTGGGTTTGTAGCTTTGCCACCTTTTTAACGAAACGCACTTATGATCAACTAGTTGTCAGTATCGATCAAACCATGGCAAACGTGAAATTATGCGGTGCTTATAGTGGCTTGTTAACTAGTAACACCGGCAAAACCCACCACTCTTTAGATGACATTGGATTAATGACGATGTTACCCAATATGACCGTAATAGCCCCAGGAGACGCAAATGAAACGCGCGCTGCGATGGAAGCCATGTATAATTATAATGGTCCCGTTTATATTCGACTTACTCGTGCCGAGGATATTCCGAATTTCACAACCGATCAATCCTTTACCATTGGTCAAGGTAAGGTTCTTGAAGAAGGAACTGATGTGGCAATTATCACTACTGGAAGTATGACTTATCAGGTTATTAAAGCTGTAAAAATTCTTAAGAATAAAGGACTATCCCTGTACGTGCTCCATCTACCAACTTTGAAACCAATTGATAGTGAAGCGATTATCAAAGCTGCAAAACAAACAAATTATGTCTTTACAGTTGAGGAGCATTATATTCGTGGGGGTTTAGGCAGCATAGTTGCGGAGCTCTTATCTGAGGAATATCCAACAACTGTAATTCGAATCGGTGTTCAGAATGAATATAGTGAATGCGGGAAGAACGAAAGTTTATTAGATAAGCATGGACTTACGCCAGAGAAAATTTCAGGGCGGATAATAAGCAAAGTTTATAACTAAATATCAAAGTATTGATTAAAAAACTTGAGTTTTCTGACAATACGATTTATGATAATAAATATAACTTAATACGTCAAAGAAACTAACACAAATGCAATTTGGACTTGGTGACAAAGAGTTATTAATAAGCGTAAACTCCTGTTAACGGAGGGCAACTTCCTTTAGCAGTTGTTTAATAGTGTTTCCCACCTATTTCTATTTGGCGATTGCTTAAGCAATCGCTACTTTTTTTGCCGTTCACCGCCGAACTTGCCTAATGCGGCATGGTAAGTGGAGCCTATTCCCCTATCAAAGGATAATGAATATTTAATTGCCATCGTTACGAACTTCTTTCCAATTTCAACCGATTCATGAATTGATTTCCCCTTTGCCAATTCAGCTGTAATAGCTGCCGAGTAACTGCACCCAGCTCCACTAGTATGGATGGTATCTACTAGGTCCGCATGCAGTTCTAGACAACTTTTCCCATCATATAATACATCGGTCGCATTAAGCGTTGCCCCACCCTTTATCAACACATATTTTGGGCCTAATTCATACAATTCTTGTGCAGCTCGCTTCATCTCTGCAATTGATATTAAAGATTCTTGGTTTAAAATACGGGCAGCTTCATGTAAGTTTGGTGTAATTACTGTTGCGATAGGAAATAGCTTTTCTTTCATAACTTCTATTGCATCATCCTTAAGTAGTTGCGATCCCATTTTCCCTATCATTACTGGATCAACCACTATGTTCTTCGTTGGAGCATTTCTTAATAGGTCTGAAACAAGTTCAATTATCTCCTCCGAAAATAGCATGCCTGTTTTAATAGCATCCACTCCGACATGCTCAATAGCTGCATAATATTGCGCTTCTATTTCTTGACTAGAGTGAATGAAAACACCTTTTTCTGTAATAGAATTATTCGCAACAATAGCAGTTATCGCAGCCATACCATAAACATCTCTTTCCTGAAAAGTTTTCAGGTCTGCTTGAATCCCCGCACTACCTTGAGCCGCTGAACCAGCAATGGATAACACTCTTTTTATTGACATGAAATTGCATCCTTCCTTTTTTGTTCAACAGAGGCAGATTTTTTTAAAATAGCAGGTGACAGATTTTTTTAATTATTGCTCTGATTACTCTCCGTGTTTTATACTATGAAAGGTATATCCTTTCATAATGGAGGTATTAAATTGTTTACATCACCAATTAGCATGTTTAGAATATCAGGTTTTATAGAAGGGACTTCTCTTATTCTTCTTCTTTTTATTGCAATGCCATTGAAGTACCTAGCCGGTCTCCCGGAAGTAGTTACAGTTGTCGGATCCATACATGGAGCCTTTTTCTGTATTTATATTGTTGTAATTGCATACGTAACTTTTAGGATTAGATGGTCGTGGAAATGGATTTTTAGCTCGGTATTAGTAGCGTTTATCCCTTTCGGAAATTACCTATTGGATATCCGTCTACAAAAATCATCCCTAAGCTGATAACCTATTATTTAAATAGCTATAAAAAACCAAATGATCATAATAACCTGTATAACAACCTTAGCAAAGGCACCACCGAGAAATCCGAGTAAGGATCCTATAGCTGCTTGAAAAGATTCCTTTGTAGACCTCTTTTGTGATAATTCTACTGCCAGTACAGCAATAAATGGGACTAGAATTATCCCAAATGGAGGAAAAATAAATGAACCAACAATTACGCCAACTGCCGCAATTCGTTCTCCCCATTTACTCCCGCCATATTTTTTCACAAAATAACTGTTAGCAATAATATCCGAAACAATCAAAACGATTGTAAGAATAATCATCGCGCCCCAGAATATTAAGGTTAAATTCCCTTCTATAAAGAAAAAGTGCAATAAAAAACCAATCCATAAAACCAACGGAGACGGAATAAGCGGAAATATTATTCCAAAAAAACTAAGAACAAAACATGCTAAAATAAGTATCCATATAAAAACATCCATCTATAACACTCCAATCCTTCTTTTTTCAAGCTAAATTACCGGATAACCTCTACCCAAGATACATCAACATTCCCTTTTGCCTTATTACCACTAACGAAAAAATAGTACGGACCTGCATATGTAGTATGTAACAGATATTGTGTAGCCGTATCTGTTTCCTCTAGCTTTACGTAATCATCTTTTCCTCTTACCTTCCAACCATGGCCACCTTCAGAAATGCTCCAATTAAGTGTAATCTGATAGATCCGCTCTCCTTCTAAATCCACTTCTATCTTTTCTTCTCCACTAAACAAATCGAAGCTTGCATGATAAGAGTTTTCAGTGGTAGATTGTTGCCATCCATTTTGTATAGAAGGTTGGAAAAATAATATAGCTAGTAAAAACAATAAACTTACCACCATCAAACCAATTGATAATCCACTTCTTCTTTTTATCAGGCGATATACAACCAAATATGCCCATGAGCACCAAACCGTTATAAAGCCAGCGTATAAAACCATAGCTAGATAGTAGAAAAAATCAGAGATGGATGGCAAAAAGAGTAGCAACCAAATTACGACACTAGCAATAGTGTAATAAATAAAGCTATAAAACCACGAGGTTTTACCATTTCTTTTTAACAAATAATCAATCAAAATGGAACTAATAACAGCATATCCAAAAAAACAAAGCCAGATGTATGGATTTTTCAAAAGATCATTGCTACTTGCAAAATCCCAATTAGATATCATGAGACTTACTAGATAGAACAGTGAGAATGTAATTCCTGCAGCAGCAAACTTTGAAATTATGTATGTAATAGAAACCTTCATTGCTTCACCTGCTTCCATATCTATACAATTATAACAAATAACAAAAATAAGTCCCCACCTATTATCTAAGAAGGGACTTACTTCTATTACTCTGAAGCTAGTTTATCAGCAAATGCTTTAACATAAGGTGGTAAATCCGGTGGGCGACGACTAGATATAATATGCCCATCGACAACTACTGCTTCATCAAACCAGGTCGAACCGGCATTAGTCATATCATCTTTAATACCTGGTGTACTCGTCACTTTTTTCCCTTTAAGAATATCCGCGGAAATAAGCACCCAACCAGCATGACAAATCTGACCAATTGGTTTTTTATTATCATCCATATGACGAACGAAGTCTAATACTTCTGGATAGCGCCTCAATTTATCAGGAGCCCATCCCCCAGGTACTAAAATTGCATCATAGTCCTTAACTTCCACATCAGTAAAAGCCTTATCTGACTCCGCAGGAACACCATACTTACCTACATATACTTTATTTGCTTCTTTACCTACCAAGTGAACCTCTGCACCTTCTTCTCTAAGCCTAAGCACCGGATACCAAAGTTCAAGATCTTCGAAATCATCTTCCACTAAAGCAATCACCTTTTTATTTTGTAAACGCATCTGACCGCCTCCTTAAATTCATACTACTAGTTTAACAAAGATTTATTATTTGTTAGAACATTTAGCTCGCAACTAAGACACGCGTTGTTTCCATTCATCTTATGAAGGATTGATTAATGATGCCAGTTGCCTAGCTGCAATTTTTGGTGACTTTGCTTGGCTAATAGCAGAGATAACTGACACACCATCTGCACCAGCTTGAATAATTCCCGCTACATGACTAGTTTTAATACCGCCAATAGCAACGATTGGAAGGTCACCAACAGTAGATCTAATTTCAGCAACACCTTCTAGACCGATTGGTAATTTTACATCTTCTTTCGTATCAGTAGCATAAATTGGCCCAACACCAATATAGTCTGCACCATCCTTGACCGCTTGATTTGCTTCCTGACTATTTGTTGTGGAAACACCAATAATAAAATCTTTCGGGCACTGCGCCTTAATCGAAGCTACTATCTCATCATCCTGTCCAACGTGCACACCATCTGCACCTATTTCTAATGCCAATAGTACGTCATCATTTACAATAAAAGGAACGGAGTACTTATGACATAATCGTTTCATTTTCATTGCCAATTCTTTTTTCTCCTGCCCCACCTTAGCATTGGCACCCTTTTCTCTATATTGAAAGAGAGTAATCCCACCTTTCAAAGCTTCCTCTAAGACAGATAACGGATCCCTTACCGTATTGTTACTACCCATAATTAAATAGACACGCAGACATCTTTTTAAATTCATCATTACATTTCCTTTTCACTAACAATAATATGATCTAACTTTATTGTATCTTTAACTACATCACTATTTAATTGATAAATTGCGTCTAATAGTGCTATTTGGAAACTCCCAGGACCACTAATATGTTCTGCCGCTACTTCCGACGCAACACCATAGAATCCAACTGCCCCAGTAGCTGCTTCTAATAAATCATCACCGGTAGTTAAGAATGCAGCAACGACTGAACTCAATAAGCATCCCGCACCAGTTACCTTTGTTAATAGTTCAACTCCGTTATCAATTAGGTAACATCTCTTTCCATCAGTAATTACATCCTGTTTACCTGTCACAATAACAGGTAAACCAAGTTGTTTTACCACTTTAAGCGCGACTTCTCTATTATCACCCTTCAAGTTGGTGTCGACACCCTTCATAGGTATATCTAGCCCGGCTAAGTGACTTATTTCGCCAGCATTTCCTCTTACAATCGAAATGTCTACTTCTTTTAGTATTTTTTGGGCAGCTTCTGTACGAAACGGCGTCGCTCCAACTCCAACCGGATCAAGTACAACTGGAATACCTTTTTCATTCGCTGCCTTCCCAGCAATTATCATTGCCTCAACTTGCGGGGTAGTAAGCGTCCCAATATTTAGAGATAATGCATCTGCATTTTTCACCATGTCAGCAACTTCTTCAACTGCATTAGCCATCACTGGCGCTGCACCTAATGCATATAGGCCGTTAGCAGTAAAGTTAACGACTACTTGGTTCGTAATATTATGGACAAGTGGTTGTTTATGGCGAACCTTATTAATCATTGTTGCTATTTCACTCAATTTACTCTCCTCCTTGGTTAGGTAGGCTTTTCAAACGATAACCCCAGTGATTCGTTGGACCATTTCCTTTTCCTATACCTAGTGTATAGTGTATCGCATCAGTTATAAATTGTTTTGCTATCGCAACTGCTTCTACAATCGACTTTCCTTTTGCTAACTCTGCAGTAATAACTGCAGAAAATGTACATCCAGTCCCATGTGTATGTTTAGTGTTAGTACGCTCAGATTTAAAAAAGTGGTAATCTTGTTTATCATACAATACATCAATCGCTTCCCCTGTTAGATGCCCACCCTTAACCACGGCTGCTTTTGCACCCAATTCCTCAACAATTACTTTTGCTGCCCTTTTTGCATCTTCTGTATTAGTAATAGTAAAATCTACTAATATTTCAGCCTCGGGTACATTAGGCGTAACCACAGAGGCAAGAGGAATCAATACATCACGGATTGTTTTTCTTGAAGGCTCCTCCATTAAGTTATGGCCACTTTTAGCAACCATAACCGGATCTATCACATAATGAACGGATTGTTTCTTTAAAATCTCTGCTATTACTTCCATCATATCAACTGTTGCTATCATTCCAGTTTTAACTGCATTTGGCTCAATATCACTAAATACTGATTGGAGCTGTTTTTCTATGAAAGAAACAGGTAGATTATGAATGTCAGTAACACCTAATGTGTTTTGAGCAACTACGGAAGTTACTACACTCATCCCATAAACCTCTCGTTCCTGAAATGATTTCAAATCTGCCTGAATTCCAGCACCTCCAGAAGGATCAGTACCTGCAATTGTCAATGCACTTCTAACTTTACTCATACGATATAAACCTCCCCTTCTAACTCTCTCCCTAATTATTTTGAAAATATCATAATACTAATCTCTACTCTTGATAGAAAAATCCTAGGAAACCTGCGTTTATGACAATATAAAAACCGCCCCAGGAATTGGAGCGGTTGTTTTTTAAAAAAAGTATAATTATACTTATCCCCGTCTCCACTTTCCTACGCTGGTATTAACCAGTTCAGGTTCAAAGGGATAAAGGAATAATCCTTATCTCAGCCATAGTGGCACCCCTAGCGGATTTCTTATATTTAATTCCCTTCTAATAAAACACTAAACACAATTATTGTCAAACTAACCGCAGCCCGTATTAAGTGAAATATTCAATCTTTGCCTTTGGGAATAGACGATTTATAGCCCCAGCTATTGTGTCCTTCATCTCCTCCTGCTCATGGTCCTTATAAACGTATTTACCAATCCCATATCTCCCCCACTTCCATTTCCGTTTGGATTCATCTAACTCAAGTTTGGACATCGGGTAATTTTTCTGTATTACCCGTTTTGCTGGTTGAGTGAATCTATGCTGAATCATTTCAAACGTTAGATCTCTTTTGGCAAATTCTGGGAGAGAGGATTCCAATTTTTCTAGCATTTCTAGGTAACCTTGTTGCCAGCCCTCATGTAAGTAAATTGGGGCAATAATAAAGCCCAACGGATAACCTGCCTCCGCTACTTTCACAGCAGCTTCGATGCGCTCTGGTAACCTTGATGTTCCTGGTTCAAAAAATTTAATCACATAATCATCATTTATACTAAAACGAAAACGAGTCTTCCCATTATGGTTTGCATCTAGCAAATGATCAACATGAGCAAACTTTGTAACAAATCGGAGCAAACCATGCTCAGATTTACCAAAAAATTCAATCGCACTTTTTAGTGTATGTGTTAGATGGTCAATCCCTACGATGTCTGAGGTACATGAAGCTTCAAATCGTGTAATTTCTGGCGATCTTTCTTTCATATACTTTTCCGCCTGGTCAAATATTTCTTCTGTGTTTACATAGGTCCTGATATACGGCTTACTCCCCATCGTTGTTTGCAAATAACAATAATGACAATGTCCCATACACCCAGTGGCAAAAGGGATTGCATATTCTGCAGACGGTTTAGAAGTATCAAATTTCAATGTTTTTCGGATTCCGACAACTAAAGTAGATTTTGCATTTCGATATTTTTGGAAATCATTGTCACCAGGTAAGTTCCGCACTTGATTATGGGACGTAGTTTCTCTTATTTCTAAATCCATTTTTTCAAATTTTTCTTTTAACTTTTTACCGAGTGGAAATTCTAAAGCCTTAGGTTCGAAATAAACGAGTTGTGGAACAAATGGTTTAACCATAATAATCCTCAATATCAGCTGAACCAAAGGCTTGCTGAAAGTCCTCTTCAGCTTCTACTAGTGATTGATATACAGCTACCTCGTCGGTTAAAGGATAATAGGTCTCATAAACAAAAAGCGCCATTTCTCCTGGATGATCAGGATTATTTACTATAGCTGCCTCCTGTACATTAGCAACTCCTTGTACATGTGGATTTCTAATGATTACATAAACAATATCTCCTGGTTGATAACTATTACTTAATTCCATATTTTCACCTAGCTTATCGAGTAGTTTTTTTCTAGACTATTGTTTCTCAAATTAGCTATATTATTAAAACAAAGGATATTTTATAAAAGATTGTTGTTTTTGACACAAAATCTATAGACTGCTGCGTAACTATCTCACTTCCTTACGGTCTTTATTGGATTAGTGCTAGCTCGCCGCTACGGAAAAATACTCGCTTTGCGTGGGGAACACTTCAGCCTCCTTGTTCGTAAAGAACACTAAGAAACGTTTATTTCATAAAATATCACTACTCATTAATTAGAAATTTTCATCGTCCGAAGGTTTTAATTTTTTGTGAGTCTTCGTGTATTTCCAACGCTAGTATAGTGTTGTATTAGATAACTACACTGTGATTGGAGCGGAGGGCTGTCGACTCCTGCGGGAAAAGCAATAGCTGAAAATCCCGCAGGAAGTAGGTTTCTTCCGAGGAAGTTGAAGCGTTGCCCGCGGAAAGCGACTGCCCGGAGCGCAAAAAAACTTCCACACTCAAATGAATGTAGAAGTCTTAGCACAGAATATTAACCCGGATCCAGATTAACAATAATTCCTTTTTCTTTTAGATTTGTTAGACACTCTTGTAAATATGACTCATCATGTTCAGGATAGATTTTTTCTCGAGTTAACGGGTTACTAGGCTCTTCTGCAAATTGAGTTTTTGCATAAGGTTCACATGATTTCCCTCTATGATAAGGATCTAACCAACGCTCATTTACGTTGTAGCCCCTCGCAATCATCTCCTTCATTATAACTTGATGATAAGCAAATAATAATAATGGTGAATGATAGAACACATAATTAACTGTGGAGTGCGGTTTTCCCCACCCATTACCTCTTAAGGCACAGCATTCTCTATGTTGCCCTAGTAGCTGTTGACGAGGTAGATGACTAATCAGTGCCTCATGCCATAAACGCACAACAAATCCTCCTTTTTTCAATAGAATTAAACGCCTATGCGATACCATTAGGTAACATAGACGTTTACGTTTACTTTTTTGGTAAAAAGTCAAATATTTTCCCACTCCGAATACTATCTGCCAAACTTTCTAACCATCGATAGTAGTCTTTTGAGTTTTCAACTAGCTGATAGTGTTCCTTAGCTTGATTAACAACCTCTTCACTGACAGTTGGATCTTTTATTATCTGATCAAACTCTTCTTGAGCTGCTTCAATGGCTTCCATATTCATCTTTGATTCTCGCTCCCACATCTGGCAGTAAAAAACCATAAAAGAACGAAAGAAGTCTTTCTCAGCCACATATGTATGTTTTCGTGTTCCTTTTGGAAATGTCTTTTTAACCATCTCTATTTCTTGGAGCTTACGTACCCCGGTACTCATGCTAGGCTTACTCATTTCAAGTTCCTCTCGCATTTCATCAAGAGTCATTTTATCCTTAAAATACATTGTTGCATATAGACTACCTGCTGATGGCGCAACACCGTAAAGGTCCATTGTTTCTGCGATTGCACCAATAACGTGTTGTTTTGCTTCTTCCAGTTTAGCAAATTCATTCTTAGTTTTATCCATATATTCGCCCCTTTGTAGTAAAAGCGTTTAGATCATTAAATATATTCTATATATACTTAATGTTATCTTGTTTAAGAAATTTGTCAAATCTGTTTAAATTGAAGTGCAAGCGTTTCAAACGTCAGACACATAAAAAGCTTCTTCTTGGTTAGCATAAAATTGAAAAAGATAGCAGCTATCCTTTGACAGAGTACAAAGCCAAGTGATAACATTTAAATAGTTAAAAACATTAAATATTTATTTAACAAACTTTGATAAATTGGAGTGAATAATTTGACCCTTAAACAACAATACATTGATGGCAAATGGGTAAATGCCAATTCAGGTAATACTCGAGACATCATTAATCCTTTTAATCAAGAAGTGATTGCTACAGTCGCAGAAGGTGATCAAACTGATTCTAAAAATGCTATTGCAGCTGCTAGAAAAGCCTTTGATCAAGGTGATTGGCCTTCTACTCCAGCAACTGAGCGTGGAAACATCGTACGTAAAATTGCTGAGTTAATTGAAAGAGATAAAGAGGAATTAGCAAAAATCGAATCCCTAGATACAGGTAAAACGATTATAGAAAGTCGTGGAGATATGGACGACATCGCTGGTGTCTTCCGTTATTATGCAGAGCTAGCTGATAAAGATGGTGGAGAAATCATTGATTCACCAATTCCGAATTCGATTAGTAGGGTCGTTAGAGAACCAGTTGGTGTTTGCGGTCAGATAACACCTTGGAATTATCCATTACTTCAAGCTTCATGGAAATTAGCACCTGCACTAGTGACTGGTAACACACTGGTCATGAAACCAAGTGAAATCACACCACTTACTACAGTTAAAGTATTTGAATTAATTGAAGAAGCAGGTGTTCCTGCAGGTGTTGCTAACCTTGTATTAGGTCCAGGTACCACAGTTGGATCTGAACTTTCGAGTAACACTGACGTTGACCTTATTTCCTTTACGGGAGGAATTGAAACCGGAAAGAAAATTATGCAAACTGCTAGCGTCAATGTAAAGAAACTTGCATTGGAACTAGGTGGTAAAAATCCTAATGTTATCTTTGCTGATGCTGACTTTGAAGCAGCAGTAGACCATGCACTAAATGCAGTGTTTTTCCACGCTGGACAAATTTGTTCCGCTGGTACGAGAGTTATTGTTGAAGAGAGCCTTCATGATGAATTCGTCAAAGCAATAGTAGCTCGAGTTGAGAAGATTAAATTGGGCAGTGGTTTTGATGATGATACCCAAATGGGACCTTTAATTTCTGCTGAACACTTGGCAAAAGTTGAAGCCTATGTAGAAGCAGGGAAAAAAGAAGGTGCGACAGTTGCTGTAGGTGGGTACCGTCCGGAAGAACCTGAACTTCAAAAAGGATTTTTCTACATGCCTACTATTTTTACTGACTGTACGACAGACATGAGTATTGTCCAAGAAGAAGCATTCGCTCCAGTAATTACTGTTGAGAAATTCCGTACAGAGGAAGAAGCTATTAAACTAGCCAACGACTCTATATATGGACTCGCCGGTGGTGTATGGACGAGTGATATTGTTAAAGCAGAGCGTTGTGTAGCTAAGATGCGCATGGGCACTGTTTGGATTAATGACTTCAACCTTTATTTCCCACACGCACCATGGGGTGGATTTAAACAATCTGGAATTGGTCGAGAGCTAGGAAAACCAGGATTAGAAGAATACACAGAAACCAAACACATTTTCCACAATTTAAAACCAGAACCTATCAATTGGTTCTAATATGATGACCAATTTACACAAATTTTAAGATTGAACGCGGTATTGGACCAAACACATAGATGAAGTTCTCGTGAGTTACTGTTAAAGACCGAGTAGATTTATATGCGTTGTTTTAACCAACATCAAAAACTGTTTAATTTTTACTACACCGAAATAGCATTTAACCTAAAAATAGCCAGACACTTTTCTTAGTTGATAAGGTGTCTGGCTATTTTAAACATTATATTACCTATTTTAGAATACCAAAAGTATTTAACGGCCAAATTCTAATTTTCACATCACCTATCACTGATTCTTCAGATATAAAACCAAAGTAACGGCTATCCTTACTAATCAGACGATTATCTCCTAATACGAATAGATATCCATCCGGAACATGCTGCTCGCCTGTTAATTGTTTTAAATTAAAATCCTCTGTTAAGCTTTGGTTAGATGGTAAATCACTTCTTTGTTTATCTAAATAGGGTTCCTCATATACTACACCATTGATATAAAGATTATCTTCCTTCATAACAATTGAATCACCTGGTATCCCAATCACTCTTTTTACATAATTATCATCTGAATCAGGAGCATGAAAGGCGATTTCATCAAAACGATCAATCCTAGTCATTTTACTAAGAATGATTCGGTCCCCATCATGAAGATTCGGCATCATTGATTCCCCTTTAACAATAGAAGGAGTTATAAAAAACTGCCGACTAATTAGAACAATTAGCAACGCAACTACTATAGCTTTAATCCATGAAAAAAGTTCTTCTTTAAATTTTGGGTTCACTGATTTCACTGCCCTTAAATTAGTTTTAAAACAGCTTAATGAATAATAGCAAATACCTTCAATATTAAAACCTAATAAGTCTTTTATTAACAGATTAATCCAGAATAAAAGAATATTGAAGTTTGATGACTATTCTATCTTACTTTATACTTTATTACGACAGATAAAAAGTAGTATTTTCTAAACATTAGATACGGGAGACTCTTACATGAATATTTTCAAAGCAATTAATAAATTTTCATCAAAACAAATTTTATTGACCATCGGCATTATTGTCATCGCATTTAATCTTAGACCAGCAATAACATCTGTCGGTCCAGTAATTGGAATTATCAGGGATGACATTGGATTAGCAAATTGGAGCGCTGGATTAATTACAAGTCTGCCTTTATTAGCTTTTGCAGCAATGTCACCAATCGCTCCGAAGCTCGGAAATAGGTTTGGCAATGAGCAAACCATGCTATTCGGACTCATTTTACTATTTTTAGGTATTAGTGTTCGATCCATTGCCTTCACCTCTACTCTATACGTCGGAACGATATTTGTCGGTCTCGGAGTAGCTGTGTGCAACGTATTACTACCAGGGTTTATCAAAGATAAGTTTCCTACAAAGTTGGGCCTGATGACTAGTATTTACACTACTTGTATGTCCTTACTAGCAGCAACAGCCTCAGGCATTAGCATTCCTCTTACAAAAGATTTAGGGCTAGGCTGGCAAAAGTCATTGCTCAGCTGGGCTATATTGGCTTTAATAGGCATAATGATTTGGATTTACTTGATCAGAACTCAAAAATCAACAAGTGAAATACAATTATTTGAAGCCTCCGGATTCAGGATGTTACGGTCTCCACTCGCATGGCAAGTTACGGTTTTTATGGGATTACAGTCCTTTCTATTTTACACAACAGTGTCTTGGTTACCAGAAATATTGCATAGCTTTGGATATGAGATGGGAGCAGCTGGGTGGTTACTATCGTTCATGATGTTCATCAGCCTTCCCGCTACATTTTTAGCCCCGATATTGGCTAATAAATTCAAAAATCAACAGGGGATAATAATTATTATTGGTTTATGTGCACTTTTCGGCTACGGAGGGTTATTAATTAATGGACCTCTACCAATTATGATGTTATCCATTACCTTAATTGGTTTTGCCCTTGGAGGAAGCATTAGTTTAGCTCTAGCTATGTTAGGTATGCGTACAGCAAATGCTAGACAGGCAGGTGAACTATCAGGTATGGCCCAATCATTTGGTTATTTGTTGGCATCAATTGGTCCCATCTTTGTTGGACTTCTGTTTGACTTAAGTCATTCATGGTTTATCCCAATCATCACAATTCTAATTGTTTCCTCGTTCATGCTTTTATTTGGGCTCGGAGCTAGTAGGGACAAATATGTATTAGAAAACTAATTTAATAATTTAATAGAGGAATGAATCAACATTATAATGTGCTTTGGTAGGTCGAGTTTCACCTTACTTACACATTAGGATCTATTCCTCTTAGGTTTATTATGAATCTTCATTAACTCAGCTATTAAGGAGTTAGTTATTATATATTTCTTTGTAAAAAACTACCTTTAATGCATTTAATTCATCTACAGTTAACTTACTCTCTGCTCTTCTAAGTAGTTCTTGTTGCTCCTGCGGTGTTACTCCATTCTCAATCGTAGATTTAATTTCCTTAACTTCATTTATATCAAGCTTTTTCACTATAACCTTTATAGCTTCTTCTTTTGTAGTGAAGGGAAGTGATCCTTCAGCTATATTTGCTCCTTCTAGAACAAATCGCTGAATTTCTGGGTCACTATTGATAGACTGTTTTAATAATTCCAATTCTCCCATATTCTCAAACTCGTCAACAACAAGTTCCATCACTTTATCAGCAACGACATTCGTCCCAATGTGGTACACTTGATAGCCTATTGCAACAACAATTGTTATCATAATTAACCATTTAATAAATCTCAAGACACATCACTCTTCCCACCATTTATAAGCTACTACAATTCTAACTCTTTAATTTAGATTTTATACCAAAAAATGTTTCTTAAAAGCATCTTTTCGTCTGGAAATGAATGGTTCGTTTAAAAATTAAGCACCTGGATGCTTAAGGGAAAAGTAAAAAAAAACAATTAGAATAGAGGTACAATTCTAGTTTAAAATTGTACCTCTTAAGTTTATTTCTATTAATTTTATTATCTTTTTAAGATTTTTTATGTTTCTAAACTAAGATTGCATCTCAAGTTACTGCTTATTCTGTTTATTAACTCTGGCCAACCTTATTACTCGGGTAAAACAAGCAACATAGTTCCTCCGAAAGTAGTGACTTCACTTCTTCTTCGTTTAAACAGTAGTAATTCCAAGTGCCTATCTTTTCTCTTTTCACTAATTCAACATCCAGAAGAATCTTTAGGTGGTAGGAAAGCTTAGATTGTGGCAATCCAATAATATCTGTAAGGTCACAAACACATACCTGCCCTCTTTGATTCAATTCATATAGAACCTTTAATCGGATTTCATCTGATAAAGCTTTAAACTTTTTCTCATATGTCTTAAACAATTGTTCTTGGTTTAATACGATTTGAGTAGCGCTCATCGAATCCCTCTCTTAATCAATTTTTTTTGATTTAATTAAATTATAAGGAACTATTTTGTTAATGTCAAACCTACAATAATATACTTGGGTGACTTTTATAAAAAGTAATTCTACTAGTAAAAATCGAACGGAACTTCCTTATAATCTTTCGAACTATCAGAATCACTGTATAACAATCTATTTTCTATCCTTTTATCATGTGATATTTATCCAAAAAATGGAACTTTTTTACTAATAAGTCGTATATATTAATGGAAGACCAAAAAGAAAGGACGTGATCTTATTGGAGCATTAGAAATTTATTGGTGGTTGTTGTTTGGAAGTCTTGGAATAGCCATCATTTCCCTATTTTTAGGTGATGTTCTTGAAGGTTTACTAGATAGTCTGTTTGATAGTGTAGGGGAATTTTTGAATCCATTACTATTATTTAGCACATTATCGGTTATAGGTGGATCAGGGGTATTATTAACAAAATACACTGATATGAACAATCTGTATGTCTTGATACTTAGCCTGTTTATTGGAGCTGGATCTTATTTTCTTATTTATTACTTTTTAGTTACACCAATGTCTAATGCTGAGGCATCTACTTCGATCTCAATATTTGATTTAGAAGGTAAAGTTGGTGAAGTTATTACAACCATTCCAGCTAATGGGATGGGAGAAATTTTCATCGAATCTACTAACGGTAGTCGAAATGAAACTGCAATGAGTTTTGATGGAGTAGAAATTAAACAAGGAACAGAAATATTAGTTATTCAAGTCATTGATAATGTTTTGTATGTTTCAGAACTAGAAGAATTTTAAAAAAGGAGAGTTTCTATGGATTTTATTATTGTTATTGGTGTTATTATTGCAGTTATCATTTCATTTGCAATCCTTTTTGCAGTCAGATATAAAACTGTCGGCGCAGATGATGCAATGATTGTAACTGGTAGTTTTCTAGGAAATAGAAACGTTTATAAAGTGGACGATAGTAGTGGTATTAAAATTGTGCGCGGTGGCGGGGCTTTCATCATTCCAATCTTTCAACAGGCGGAAAAAATAAGCCTACGTTCTCATAGCTTGGATATTTCGACACCGAATGTTTACACAGAGAACGGTGTACCAGTAATGGCTGATGGAACGGCTATTATCAAGGTACAAAGCACCACAGAAGGCATCGCTACTGCTGCCGAGCAATTTCTCGGAAAAGATAACTCTGAACTTCGAAAAGAAGCACAAGAGGTTCTTGAAGGGCATTTGCGTGCAATTTTAGGTACTATGACCGTAGAAGAGATATACAAAAACCGTGAACGTTTCGCACAAGAAGTGCAAACACAAGCGGCCGTTGATTTGAAAAAAATGGGATTGCAAATTGTTTCTTTTACTATTAAAGATGTGCGCGATGAAAATGGTTATTTAGAGGCTTTAGGAAAACCTAGAATATCGGAAGTTAAACGTGATGCTCAGATTGCCGAAGCAAATGCGATGCGCGATGCTCGTATTCAAAAAGCACGTGCAGAGCGAGAAAGTCAAAGTGCCGAGCTACTTAGTCAAACACAAATTGCAGAATCAACAAAAGATAAAGAATTAAAGATTGCTGCTTATAAACGTGAACAAGATACTGCAAAAGCTGAAGCTGACATGGCTTATAAATTACAGGGGGCGAAGTCAGAACAGCAAGTAAAAGAAGAAGAAATGCAGGTTCAGCTAGTTGAAAAAAATAAACAAATCGAAATTGACGAAAAGGAAGTTATCCGTAAACAACGTCAATATGAAGCAGAGATTTCTAAGAAAGCAGAAGCTGAACGTTACGCTACTGAACAAAGGGCAGAAGCGGATAAAGTAACACGTGTCAAAAGTGCTGAAGCTGAGGCTGAAAAAATCCGCCTAGACGGGGTGGCGCAAGCAGAAGCTATCCGACTTAGAGGGTTTGCTGAGGCAGAAGCTAAAGAAAAGTTGGCTGAGGCAATGGCTAAATATGGCGAAGCCGCTATTCTTGAAATGATTATCAATATGCTTCCTGAATTTGCTGGAAAGATTGCAGAACCAATCAGTTCTATTGATAAAGTTACCGTAGTGGACAACGGCAATGGTGATGGTGACGGAGCAACACGGATGAGTAAATATGTGACAAAATTAATGAGCCAGTTACCTGAGACATTAAAAGACGTATCAGGTGTAGATTTAAAAGGCATGTTAGACAATGTTGCAACTAACAATGAAACCAAAATAAAGGAAAGTTTAGCTAATTCAACTAATACAAAAAGTGACAACACTGCAGATATCGATTAAATTAAAGAATGAGAAGGGATTATCAAAATTCCCTTCTCATTCTTTTTTATTAAGTTATTTCTCAGCTCTTTGATGGCAAGCCTTAATAGCATTATTAATTAAGCTTTCAAAATTATTTTCATCAAACACCTTTAAGCCAGCAGCAGTTACTCCCCCCGGAGAAGCAACTTGTTCGGCTAATTCTTTTGGTGATTCCCCATTTTTCAACATTGATGCGGCTCCACCGATCATTTCCGAGACTAGCTTTCTTGCTTGCTGTTCTGAAATCCCAGAATCCACTGCATTATTTACAAGCGCCTCAGCCATCTTATAAATAAATGCGGGAGCACTTCCTGTAATTGGTGTAAGTTCATGAATTTGCTCTTCTGTTACCTTCTCGTAGGAACCTATACCACTTAGCATCTTTTGAAGCAACTCTTCATGGGAAGAATCGGTATGCTTTCCGCATGTATATAACGTCATGGATTGCCCCACTTGAGCTGCGGTATTTGGCATCATCCAAGCAACCGGAGTTCCATCCGGCAAAGACTCTTCCAAATATGTGGGGCCAATCCCTGCAGCAACAGTAACAATAAGATGTTTATCGATAAATTTAGCTAATTCATTTAGTAAAGAATCATGTACTTCCGGCGGCATTGCTAAAACAACCACATCTGTTGTTTCAATTTCTTCTCTCCAGCTTTCAATTACTTCAACATCAAATGTATCTCTAACATAGTTTAATCGTTGATCATTTCCATTGTTAGTAACTGAAATCTGAAAATCTGATTGATTTTTAAGACCACTAATAATAGCCTGAGCCATTCGACCAGCACCAATAAATAATATTCGTTTTATAGTTGAACTCATAATTAATCCTCCAAAATTACAGGTTATCTATGCATTAAGAGTTAATTGTATCATTTATAAGTATCGTAAATGTACAATTAGACTTATGTATATTTTAATCGCTTGAATAACTAAAACAAAACTATCCGGATAATAGTACTGACAATCTTACTATAAAGGTCCCAAAATGGAGTCATTGGAAATTGACATTATTATCATTAGTAAAAATATCCTTGTGCCAACCTTTATTTTAAAGATATAATTAACTTTTGATTCATCTATTACAATTATTTTTACTGAATACATGAAAGGGGAACCGTCAGTTAATGCAAACCATAAAAACATTGTGCTCCAAGATTTCGCAGCACTCGGTCTTCACCAATATAGTAATTGTGTTAATATTAATGAATTCAATCCTTGTTGGATTAGAAACATATTCCGCTATCGTAGAACGGTACTCCTCTTGGTTGCACATAGCAGACAGGATATTACTCTGGATCTTTACAATTGAGATACTCATCAGATTAGTTGGAAGTAAATCAATTGGAGCCTTTTTCAAGGACCCATGGAGTGTTTTCGATTTTATTATAGTTTTTGGTGG
Source organism: Aquibacillus halophilus (assembly GCF_009649745.1). Taxonomy (GTDB): domain Bacteria; phylum Bacillota; class Bacilli; order Bacillales; family Amphibacillaceae; genus Aquibacillus; species Aquibacillus halophilus. Next base: position 121,541 of record NZ_WJNG01000011.1, read on the forward strand.
TCATGTTTTAGTAGGTGGACACTATTTCACAGTCTTACGAATTCTGAGGGTGCTACGTGTATTAAGAGCTATTTCTGTCATTCCCTCTCTTAGGAAAATAGTTAATGCGCTTATAATTACCATTCCATCAATGGGGACTATCCTATTATTACTTGGTATTTTCTTTTATATTTACGGTGTTATTGGAACGATGATGTTCCAATCAATTGCTCCTGAATTTTTCGGAACGTTGCATGCCTCACTACTGACTCTCTTTCAAGTTGTAACACTTGAATCATGGGCAAGTGGAGTAATGAGGCCAATTCTAGCTGAAGACGGTTCTTCGTGGTGGTATTTTGTGAGTTTCATTTTAATTGGAACTTTTGTCATATTTAACCTTCTTATTGGTGTTATCGTTACCGACGTTGAAAAAGCTAATAGGGAAGAAACACCTTCTCCAACCGATTTAAAATTGATTGAATTACAAACAGAGTTACAAGAAATTAAACAGCTTTTACAAAAAAATAACAAATAAAATTTTCGCCACCTCAGCTAAACGGTTAGGCCGGAAAATGCAACGCCAGCATTAAGGAATCTACTTGATACCAATAACCAATCATGATATAGTTTCTCAATTTATGAATAAAACACCTATGACTTTAATAAATTGTTTAAAAAATGATGTTAACCTGGCCAACAAGGCGCTAAACTCATAATTAGATACAAAAAAATATCCCTTAGGAAAGGGATATTTTTTGTTATACTGCAGTTGTTTTTAATACTACATCAATGTTGCCTCTAGTTGCTTTTGAGTATGGGCAAAAGTCATGTGCTTCTTTAGCTAACTCTTCAGCTTCTTCTTGGCTAACACCTTTAATTTCAACGTTCAGGGTTACACCTATTTTAAAACCATTATCTGCTTCGTCTTTCATAAAACTAACATCAGCTGTAATTGAAGACTCAATATCTTTCTTCTTTGTCTTAGCCTTATGATTAAGTGCACCATCATAGCATGCTGCATATCCAGCAGCAAACAACTGCTCAGGATTTGATCCCTTCTCATTTGAATCTCCGGCAGGGTTAACTAGTTTTAAATCTATTAACCCATCATCTGATTTTACGTGACCATCTCGGCCACCTTTTGCTGTTGCATGTGATGTAAAAATTACATTACTCAATATAATCTCTCCTTTTATTAAATTTGACCCTCTAAGAGTCTTATTGTTATCAAGTCTATTCTATCTATTCCTTTTCTTACCATATGTTAAACAAAAATAGCCAAAAAACTTTAGACAAAATGTAAAAACAGCAAATCCATATGGATTTGCTGTTTTTATAGAAGTTACCTCACCAAGTTTTTTATTGTAAAACTTTTGTTCTATTTAAGATAGCTACTGCGTTTTCTACTCGTTCCTCGGATGGTGGTTCTACGCCTTGCAGTTTATACTCTAACCCTAAACTTTCCCATTTATATATCCCCAGTTTATGGTAAGGGAGAACTTCAATTTTTTCTACGTTATTTAATTTTTGGATAAAGTCAGAGAGTGGATATAAATATTCATCAAAATCACTAATACCCGGTACTAATACATGACGCACCCATACAGGAATCTGCTTTTCAGATAGATAATTAGCTAAATCTATTATATGTTCGTTGGACATACCAGTTAACTCTTTGTGCTTTAAGGGATCGATATGCTTTAAATCTAATAGTACTAAATCTGTTAACTCTAACAATTCATCTAGATTTTTCATAAAGCGAGGAGAGCGACTAAAACATCCTCCTGAGGTATCGATAGTCGTATGGATTCCTAGTTTCTTCAGTTCTTTAAACAACTCAATTAGAAACTCAAGCTGCAATAGGGGTTCCCCTCCGCTTACTGTTACGCCACCATTTGATGATTGGAAGAACGGAAGAAAATCTTTTATGTCATTTACAATCTCATCAACTGACTTTTCTTTTCCTTGATTAATCTTCCATGTATCCGGATTATGACAAAACTGACACCGGAGTAAACATCCTTGAGTAAATATAACATAACGTAGTCCTGGACCATCAACTGTTCCGCAAGTTTCAACTGAGTGAATACGACCTTTCATGATGTTTCGCCCTCCTAACATTTATTGAAACCGGGGGATTATTAAAATTCCCCCGGATAGTAAACTCTTAAAAACTTTACATACTATCATGGAATGTTCGATTTATAACATCTATTTGTTGCTCTCTAGTTAGTTTAATAAAGTTTACTGCGTAACCAGACACTCGGATAGTTAACTGTGGATACTCTTCTGGATGATTCATTGCATCAAGCAATGTTTCACGATCAAATACGTTAACATTTAAGTGATGTCCTTTTTTAATTGCGTATCCGTCTAGCATACCAGCAAGATTTGCTTCTCTAGTTGCTTGTTCTTTTCCTAATGCTTTAGGAACAATTGAAAATGTGTTAGAGATACCGTCTAAAGAGTATTCATATGGCATCTTAGCTACAGAACTTAATGAAGCTAGCGAACCGTTGGTGTCACGTCCATGAAGCGGGTTAGCACCAGGTGCAAATGGTTCTCCTGCTTTACGTCCATCTGGGGTGTTTCCAGTTTTCTTTCCGTAAACTACATTTGAGGTTATCGTTAAAATTGACTGGGTCGGTGTAGAGTTACGGTATGTTTTGATTTTTTGAATTTTCTTCATAAAGCTTTTCACTAAATCAGCTGCGATTAAGTCAACACGGTCGTCATTGTTTCCATACTTCGGATAATCGCCTTCAATTTCATAATCGACTGCAAGACCATTTTCGTCACGAATTACTCTTACTTTAGCATGTTTAATCGCACTAAGTGAGTCAGCAACAACTGATAAACCAGCAATACCACAAGCCATTGTCCGTAGAACTTCTCGATCATGTAGCGCCATCTCAATACGCTCATAACTATATTTGTCATGCATATAGTGAATTATATTTAGAGCATTTACATAAAGACTAGATAACCAATCTAACATTGTATCGTATTTTGCCATTACTTCATCATAATCTAGATACTCAGAAGTGATAGGTGCATAATTAGGAGCTACTTGAATTTTTAGTTTTTCATCGACACCGCCGTTGATTGCATATAACAATGCTTTTGCAAGGTTCGCGCGCGCTCCAAAAAATTGCATTTGTTTACCAATGGCCATTGCAGATACACAGCAAGCAATACCATAATCATCACCATAAATGTCACGCATCAAATCATCATTTTCATATTGGATAGAGCTCGATTTTATAGACATTCTAGCACAATATTTCTTATAATTATCCGGAAGTTTTACTGACCATAGAACAGTTAAGTTTGGCTCAGGTGCAGGGCCTAAATTATCAAGTGTGTGTAGGAAACGGAATGAATTTTTTGTAACCAATGGACGCCCGTCTTGCGCGATACCACCAAGTGATTCTGTAACCCATGTTGGATCACCACTAAACAGTTCGTTATATTCTGGAGTTCTCGCAAACTTCACTAAGCGAAGCTTCATTACAAAGTGATCCACGATTTCCTGTACTTCCTCTTCTGTTATAACACCATTTGCTAAGTCTCTTTCGATATAAATATCTAAGAAAGTAGAAACTCTTCCAAGACTCATCGCTGCACCATTTTGTTCCTTAATTGCTGACAAATAACCAAAATATAACCATTGAAAGGCTTCTTGAGTATTGGTAGCAGGCTTAGAAATATCAAAACCATAAGCTGTGCCTAACTGCTTTAGTTCTTGTAATGCTCGAATTTGTTCAGATGTTTCCTCCCGGTCACGAATAATTTCTTCGGACATTGCGCCGTTTCCAATTAGATCAAGGTCTTTTTTCTTTTCTTCAATTAATTTATTAACACCATAAAGGGCAACTCGACGATAGTCACCAATTATTCTTCCACGACCATAAGCATCTGGTAGCCCAGTAACGATACCAGCCTTACGAGCCATTTTCATTTCAGGAGTATAAGCATCAAATACACCTTGGTTATGGGTTTTACGGTATTCTGTAAATACCTTCTCAACCTCTTCATCAATCTTGAAGCCATAAGATTCCGCTGCCGCAACTGCCATTCTCATACCACCATAAGGCTGTAATGACCGTTTAAAAGGAGCGTCAGTTTGAACTCCTACTACTTTTTCTTTTTCTTTATTTAAATACCCAGGTCCATGAGAAGTTATAGTTGAAACAATTTTAGTATCTAAATCTAGCACTCCACCATTTTCACGTTCTTTTTTAGTTAGTTCCATTACTTGGTTCCATAAAGCTAATGTACTCTCGGTTGGTAATGATAGAAACTCATCATTGCCTTCATATAGTGTAAAGTTTCGCAAAATGAAATCACGAACATCAATTTCTTTTTGCCATCTTCCTTCTTTAAAACCAGTCCATGAGCTCATTTCCTTCATTTCTTCTAATACTTTCATTTTAAATTACCTCCTCATAAGGTTAGCCGCTTGTTCAATTCTGAACTTTTGAATTTCTTAACTTGATTATATATCAACCGCACGAAAATCAGATGTGACTTTTGTCACAAATCCAAACTGTTATATTAATTGTTCTTAAAATGTTCATAATTTAATAATTGTAAATTTACTATCCTTACAATCAATTATTAACTTACTGAACAGGCGATGAATCCATATAAAATAAGAAATTTAGTGGATGTGAAAACCGGCATTGTCTTTAGTATCCCTTATCAAAAAAACAACTGTATTACTCTGTTATAATAACCGGACTATCTTTTATTGGTACAGTTTCAACTTTTCTATCCACACCACTATTCCCTCCAAATTGAATAAATAACTAAAAAAGACAAATCATAATTATGAGGTGATATAAATGGAAAACAATCAAATTATAGAAGCAGATGATTCCATCGTGATTGAGGATCAAGAAGGAAATGAAACCACCCACACCGTTGATGCTGTTATTGAAATGAACGGAAAAAATTACGTTCTGTATTCAGCAGGTGATATTCTTTCAATAAAAGAAATTGTTTATGAAAATGAAGAACAGTTACTAACAGATGTACCAGAGGAACAAGTTGAAGAGCTATTTAACGCTTATGAAAAAGCATTAGAGGAGGAATCTTAATTGGAGAGACATTCGGTACATGATGCGATTTCAGCTGTTAAAGACGCACAAAAATGGGTGGAAGAGGCTCAGTCAAATGCTAATGGCTATACAGAAGCTCAAAACCATCTTAATTTTGCAGAAGAACTATTAAGTAACGCCCAGGTTGAATATGGCAACATCCAAGACAAACGAGAATTACAACACGCCTCAGATTTACTTCGATTACTTCAAGAAACACAGCAATCTAACCGAACACAATAGGTCACGCACCAAATGCGCATTATCTAGGAGGACAGGTAGTGCGTTTTTTAAATCCTTTAATGATTTTTGTATTAAATACTTTCCCTTTTGAATAGAATTGTACAAGTTGTTCATAAGGGAGAGAAAGTAATGAGCATTTTTATAAGTTATGTATTTTTAGGGCTATCATTAGCTGCACCAATAGGACCAATTAATGCAGCACAGTTGGACAAGGGTATCAAAAGCGGCTTTTTTCATTCATGGTTAATAGGTTTAGGATCTATGACTGCAGATATTGTGTACATGCTAGCCGTTTATTTCGGAGTTGTTCACTTTTTAGAAATTCCTTTCATGAAAACATTCTTATGGTCATTTGGGTGTTTTGTTTTGCTTTATACTGGAGTAGAGAGCTTAATTCGCGCTAATGATATTTCTCCTATCCAGTCACGAAGTAAAACAGACTCCTATACTAAAACATTTTTCACTGGTTTCTTTTTATCGCTATCAAACCCATTAACAATATTGTTTTGGTTAGGCATTTATGGCTCCGTCTTAGCAAAGACCGCCTCTGAATATGATGTATCTCATCTTGCAATATATAGTTGCGCTATTATTATTGGTTTACTTATTTGGGATTTTACGATGGCAATTGTGGCAAGCAGCTTTAGAAAGTTTTTGACAGATAAGGTACTTATACTCATATCATTCTTGTCAGGTTTATCATTAGTAGGTTTCGGGCTCTACTTTGGTCTCCAGGCGTTTAAAATTTTGTTCCATTTAGAATAACAATTTGTTTAGAACAGTCACCTATCTTCCTTTTAATTAATAAGGTGTTTATGAAAGGATGATATAGGTGTACCTATTAGAGACAAATGACATTATTGAAGATAAACATTTAAGTGAGTGGAAATATGACGCTTATCAATGTTTCGTAGAGAAGATCACCAATAAACAACTTAAGTTTCCTTGTATTCCTGCTACTCAGGGGTTCGCATTAGGTCAATTTAAATATGGATTTACAGGTAATCCGATGAATAAAAATACACCGTCAGAAGTTGCAAATATATTAAAGGAATATGCTCTTTGTTATCCCCAGTCAGGGAATTACTCCTCATTAATAATTTTTTTTGACAAACTAAATGATGAACCGAATCCAAATACTACTCTTGATTATGAAAAAATATTCTGGAAAATATTAAATGAGGTTAGTGAATTCGATGAAATTGAATGGCCAAGTGATATTCCGAAGTCACCAGCTCACCCTTTATGGGAATACTGCTTCCATGGAGAAAGGTTTTTCATTTACTGCGCAACTCCTTCACACGAGAAAAGGTTAAGTAGACAATTCCCGTATTTGATGCTTGCCATTACACCTCGCTTAGTTTTCGAACAATTTGAACTTCTACATTCAGCCAAGCATATCAAGAGTAAAATAAGAGAAAGATTAATACAGTACGATTCCATTTCTCCACATCCAGATCTTAAAAAGTACGGTAACCAAGATAACTCTGAATCCAAACAATATTTTCTGAGAGATGATCAAACTACATTATCCCAATGCCCCTTCCATAAAAAATAAGGAGTGAGAAGATCCACTCCTTATTTTTTAAATAAAGTATTCGGAGCAGGTTTTTCCGGTGGTTGATGTTTCCACTTATTCCTCATGAAAAGAGTAACAATTGCAATGATTGCAATAAACCCCATACTCACAAAAAAACCAGGCCGACTTGCCTTATCAAACATAGTTCCAGAGATAGCTAATAAAACAAGAATTAATCCCACTATTTGTTTACTATTTCCCATTAATTTCAATCGAACAAGCTTCTTGTAGGAAAACAAAATAAATAACCATGTGTACAATAGCATCAATCCTGCAGCTGTTGTAAAATACTCATAAATTTTTTCTGGTAAAAGCAATGAAATTACAATAGAAATAATTAGAGCAATAATTGTTAGACCCAGAGCTCGAAATGGAATATTTCGTTTACCTGTCTTATTGAAGAATTTAGGAGCGTCCCCATCACAAGCTAATGAGTACAATATGGTGGTAATAGCGTATAAGGAAGCAACCATAGTCGAAAATCCCGCAATAATTAAAGCCCCATTAAAAACATGTGGAACAAAAGCCAAGTGATAGTTTTCTAAGGCAATAATAAATGGACTCTCATTCGCCGTAAATTGATCCCAGGGCACAAGGTAAATGGCCATTAGTAGCGATGTGACATAAATTACTGCTAAGGTCATAATCATTATACTACCAGACTTTGGTGCTTGTTTAGGATCTTTAAGATCATTTGCCATTATTCCCATTACCTCAATACCACCAAATGCATAAAAAGCATAAATCATTGCTGTCCAAAAACCCATATACCCATTAGGAAAAAGACCCTCATAGCTTACAGTAAAAGAGCGGTCAGGTCGATTTCCATCTAGCCATCCAAAGATAGCCGCTCCAGCTATTATAATGAACATTAAAATAGCCGCTACTTTTACTACTGCAAATATGTTCTCAAATCGTTCAAATCCACTAATGCCTGTTAATATTACGATAATTCCGAGCACTCCATATATTGCTGCAAATAGCCATAACGGGGTGTTAGGAAACCAATACCTAGAAAAAATCCCCAAAGCCGTTAACTGACTTCCCATGATAAGTAGCTCAGATGACCAATAGACCCAGCCATTACTGAAACCAGCCCACTTTCCAAAAGCTTTTTTAGCGTATGATCTAAACGACCCTTTCTCTGGGTGCTCTGCAGTCATTTTTGCAAGTGAATCGAATACAATATACGTACCAACTGCAGCGAGTAGGAATGCAATTAGTGCAGAGGGACCTGCTTGTTTTATTGCAATACTGGAACCTAAGAAGAACCCCGTTCCAATAATAGCACCGATACCCACTAATGAAAGCTTCCACCAAGTTAAGTTTTTTGTTTTAGGATTTGAACTTTTTTCGCCCATCAGGAGCACCCCTTTCATTCCCATTACATTAGTCTGAGAAAAAAGGTGTACTATTATTCTGGTTTTACTAACTCCTCAAACTGAAAATAATAGGCAAAATTTTTCACTATACTAACGAATCCTTTATCGTTATCTTTATTTATAAAAGAGATATCATGATTTTTTTTAATATGTTGCCAATGTTGGGGGAGCTCATGTGTTTCTAAATGCTTATAATTAATAAGTTTTACATTACTGGGGAGTGTTGGTGCTATTTCAAATATTATCTGGTCTTTTCCAACAGAAATATGTGGTCCTACAACTGGTGTCACCTCTAGTTTAACTTCAAAATGAAATGTTCTAAAAGAATCTTTCCTTTTCAAGTCAATTACATTGATCTGATAAGGATATACAACTGGAGTCACGTTTAAAGACCTTGAATAATACCTATCGACAGCCTTTTCAATTGGTGGAGTTAGAAATAACATGAGTATATCCTGATACTGTAGCTCTCTTGAATCCTCGGTATAATCTATAGGTTCTGCTTTAGTCGATATTGTGTACATGCTTATAATCATAGTTGAAATTAGTATAATAATGTACTTTTTCATATTTCCACTCCTAATAGCTAACTTCTATTTAGAATTCCTTTCACCAATGTTTTAATTCTATTCTCATTAGCCAAAAATCTGGGAATTCTCTCTTAATGCCACTTTATATGTTCTGATCATTTTTATTTTTCGTTTGCACAAAAAAGGCGTTAGGATTTGTCCTAGCGCCTTTTACTTTATGTCATTAAACAGTATTAATTATCCTTGCTCTGCACTTTCTTCTTTTTGTCTTGCTGCTCTTTCATCAGCTGGAGTCGTTCCTTTAATAAAGAATGACAGGATTAGACCCACTAAAGTTATAAATGTAGCTACCCAAAAAGCAACATTTACACCATGTATTTCATCGCTAGGTAATGCGTTCTCCCCTGTATTTAGTGCAGCACTTGTCATTACAGTTACAAGAATAGCTGTTCCTATCGATGCTGCTACCTGTCTCATTGTATTATTCATGGCTGTTCCATGTGGAATTAACCTTAGTGGTAACTGGTTTAAGCCAGCAGTCGTCACAGGCATCATTACCATTGACATACCAAACATCCGAATACCAAATACGATAGTTAAATATGTCAAAGACGTTGTTGTAGATAGATTGGTAAATAGTAAGGTCGTAACTGTCATTAATGACATGCCGGTAATCGCTAATCGGCGTGCACCTATTTTATCGAATATCCTACCCGTTATCGGTGACATCAGTCCCATTAGTATTGCTCCAGGCATAATCATAATCCCAGACTCCAACGCCGTAAATCCAGCCATTCTTTGCATATAAATTGGTAGCATCGTTTCTGATCCAATTAGACCTATAAAAACGATCATGCCGATAATTGTTGTAATCGTAAAAGTTTTGTATTTAAACACACGAAACTCTAGGATAGGCTGCGCTAATTTGAATTGACGTAATATAAATAAAGTAAGTGTAATAGCACCAATTATGATCGAGGCAATGACAGATGCGCTTCCCCAACCATTATCTCCAGCACTACTGAAACCAAATAACAAGCCACCGAATCCTAACGAGGAAAGAATAATTGAAAAGAAATCAACTTTAGGAAATGTTTGTTTTGTTACATTTTTCATCGCTAGATAAGCAAATATTATAATAACGATTGCGATTGGAAAAATAACGTAAAATAAAATTCTCCATGAATAATTTTGAACAATGAATCCCGAAAGCGTTGGACCAATAGCAGGAGCAAATGATATCACTAAACCAACCATCCCCATAGCTGCTCCTCGTTTTTCAATTGGGAAAATAGTTAAAAACACAGTCATCATAAGTGGTAACATGATACCCGCTCCACTAGCCTGGACAATCCTTCCCAAAATAAGAATAATAAAGGTTGGTGCGATTGCACATATTATTGTACCAACAGCAAAAATAGACATTGCTGTCATGAATAATTTTCTAGTCGTAAATGTTTCAATTAAAAAAGCCGTTATTGGAATCATCACACCATTTGTCAGCATGAAAATTGTTGTTAGCCATTGTGCAGTGTTCTCAGTGATACCAAAGTCATCCATAACATGAGGTATCGCAGTAGCCATCAATGTCTGATTTAAAATCGATATAAAACCACCGGAGATTAATACAGCTACAATCATTTTTCTATCGAGGCCTTGAACCATCTGAGCTTGTTCGTTACCCATCTATTTTCACATCTCTTTCTATCAGTCATGTAGATCTAATAATTTTTTAATCGTTAAAATTTGTGACTCCACTTCTAACCGTTTATCTAAGTAAGCTAGCAAAGAATCAATTAAAAAAAGCCTCGGCTCTTTTTTTAACACTTCTTCTTTTAGTAACAAGACAGATGAATAAAGACCTTCCTTATCTTCACCCTCAGCTCTTATGGGTTTTATCTTTTCCTCGATTTGATTGAGCAATTCGAGTATTTGATCCTCAGTAGTTAAATGGATTTTATCTGTCATTAATTGATAATCTTCCATCATCACATCTGTTAGGACAGGAGCAATTTTAGCTTGCTCCTGTCCTACAATGGCATCCATACTAAACACTACAAAATCAGCAACCAATTCGGACTCTACTTTTTTTTGATCTAATATCCTTAAATAGATAAACTCTTTTACTATTCCTTGGAGCGCAATTACTAAATCCCATACAATTGCTTCAATTTTTGATCCGTAAACTTGTATTAAGGTATCTTTATGCCAAGTTAACATCTCTGCCCTAATTCGCTGCATTAATGGTTTAAATTGCTTATTCTTGTCGATAGGCAGGGACTTTGAGATTAAATTAAAGTAATCTTTGTTCTCTACTATTCCTTCAATTTCAATTACAATCAACTGCCTTAAAGTTTCCTTTGGGGTAAGAGATTGATTCGAACTAATAAATTTAGCTCTTTGTATCATCTTGTCATGATTATATTCAAATACTTTAACGAGCAATTCTTCCTTTGACTCAAAGTACTTATATAAAGACCCTTTTGAAATTCCGCAATCTTCAGCTATTTCCTGCATTGAAGTAGAAAAATATCCTTTTTTAGAAAATAATTTAATTGCTGATTTCATAATCTCAAATTGTTTATCCTTCATTCAGGTCACCTCTATACTTTCTTCTAACTCCGATTGACCATCGGGTCATTTCTATACTTATCAGTTTTTAGAACACGAGAAATTATATAGATAAAGCGGGGTATAAGTCAACTAATCTAACCTGAACTTTTTAACTAAATACACTAAAAATGCACCATATAAGTTTAGTCAAGATGTACCTTTTAAACGGCCGGGCCAACCATACGAAATCGCACCTGCCTATGTCTATTTTGGCTTCTAGTGATTCCTCCTATGTTTCTGGGCAGGTTATTCATGTCAACGGGGGGGAAAATGGTAAGTTCCTAGCGATTAAATTGTTACATGCTCGACGTCTAATAGAGAAATACCAATGAAATCACCTGAATAATATATCAGGTGATTTCAATGGTATCCCTGGGTCTAAAAAGATTATATCATTGGAATAAGATGAAACCGTTTGACCAAATCTAACGATGTCTATTTCTTTACAATATATTTTTCATTCGGCATTATATAAAATACGGAGGCTGATATAAGATGCAAAACTTTACATATCTTAACCCGACCAAGTTAATATTTGGTAAAGGGCAAGTGGAACAATTAAAAGAAGAAGTACCTAAATATGGCAAAAGGATTTTAATGGTTTATGGTGGGGGAAGCATTAAACGTAATGGACTTTTCGACCAGGTCAAGGAAACATTAGCTGAGATTGGTGCTGAAGTTTTTGAATTAGCAGGAGTGGAGCCAAACCCTCGGGTAACTACTGCCAGAAAAGGCATTGAAATCTGTAAAACAGAATCCATTGATTTCCTTTTAGCTGTTGGAGGGGGAAGTACAATAGACTGTACCAAGGCAATTGCTGCTGGAGCCAGATCAGACAACGATATATGGGATATTGTTACGAAAAAAGCAAGTGTTGATGACGCCTTACCATTTGGTACAATACTAACACTAGCTGCTACAGGTTCAGAAATGAATGCTGGATCAGTAATTACAAATTGGGAAACAAATGAAAAGCATGGTTGGGGTAGTCCTCTAGTTTACCCTAAGTTCTCTATTTTAGATCCAGTAAATACTTTCTCTGTCCCTCGTGATCAAACCGTTTATGGAATGGTAGATATGATGTCACATGCGCTTGAACATTATTTCCATCACGAGACGAATACATTACTCCAAGATCGAATGGTCGAAGGTATTTTACGCACAGTTATAGAGACCGCGCCAAAACTACTAGAAGATTTAGAAAGCTATGAGCATCGCGCAACTATTTTATATAACGGAACTATGGCACTAAACGGAATGGTGAGCATGGGCTACCAGGGTGACTGGGCATCTCACAACCTTGAGCATGCCGTTTCAGCCGTGCATGATATTCCTCATGGTGGAGGTCTTGCCATTATCCTTCCAAATTGGATGGAATATGCCTTAGATGAAAATGTTAGTCGTTTTAAACAGCTTGCAACACGTGTATTTGATATTGATCCAACTAACAAAACAGATCGTGATGTTGCACTAGAAGGAATTCATAAATTCAAGGAATTCTGGAATAGCATTGGTGCACCCTCTCGCCTGTCTGATTACAATATTAAAGAAGATAGTATCGAGGTTATGGCAGAAAAAACTGTCACCGCAAGACCCGAATTTGGTAATTTCAAAAAACTAAATAAAGATGATGCTGCAGCCATTTTTCGCTCTTCATTGTAAACATTAACCATTATACATACGCTTGATTTATCAGGTGTATGTATAATGATCAATATTTTGTATATCTATTTGCGTATGCAGAGGAAACAATTGAGTCAGGCTTTACAACAGGCTCAAGTCCTATCGATTCAATTCTAGCCATCATTTCACTAGCTAAAAAACGGGTTAACGACCTTTTTTCTAACCCAACATCTATATGTCCTTCCATCGTAAAAGAACTTCCTCTATAAATATGTGGTAATACAATATCAATTAACCTGTTTTTTCTTTCCTCATTAAATAGATAAGCCACTTGCTCTGTTAAAGTAGTCTCCATTGAAATTTTTTCATGTAAATTCAAATATCTTCGATTAAACTTCACGGGTAAAATACACCCCCAAGCTCCCTTACCTTTACATTGAATAACAATACCTGTTATAAAAATAGTGTGTAGTTTGTGAACTTGTGAATCCGTTCCTACCATCAATCGATAGTTTGCTTTAGGATCTTTATTCATGAAATCTTCAATATGGTCAAAAACTTGGCTAAAAGACATATTTTTTTCAGATATGTTCTTGAACTTTAAATTTTGCATAAAAGGAATGTCTTCATCTCTCACTATCACGATTCTCCTTTCAATTACAAACAAATTTTTAAAGGTTAGGTTTTTATCGTAAGTTTTGTTGTTTTTTTACTCACAGTTGATGTAAATTGCGTCGTAAAGTAGCTACTAGTTGATTTGCGCTTCGGGCAGTCGCTTTCCGCCGGCACGGCTTCAGCCTCCTCGCGGAAAAACCGCCACTGCGGGGTCTTCAGACGCGTGCTGTTCCGGCAGGAGTCGACTGCCCTCCGCTCCAATCATCATCATATCTGCAGCAATAATAAAAGGGAGATAGATAAGATCAAAACTAGCGTAGTTTAGTTCAAAAATTTTAAGTAGCTGAGATTTCAAGAGTGGGAAATTCTCTCAACATACAATCACAGACTTTGCCCTCGATAATTAGAACACCACTACCAGTGAGGCGGAATACGTAGACTCCTATGGGAACAACGCGTGTCCGAAGACCCCGGAAGAATCGCTTTTTGATTCTGAGGAGGCTGAGGCCGTGCCCATGGAAAGCGAAGTATTCTGCCGGAACGGCATATAAGCATTCAATTTTAATTAGTGTCAGAGATAGAAGATACTACTTCGTAGTTTATAAATATTGTGTCATAAACAAAAATCTTTTTGAAAACAGCCAAAGCTCAAAAACACTTAAGTAATAACATTCAAATCAATAAAAAAATAGAGCCGTACTAGAGGTATAGAGGACTTAATTTTTACAGTATATTCAATTATATGGTTTTTCGTGTGATTAGATACGCTAACAAGCTTCCTGAATTCATCATTAGGATATAAAAAAGCAGAAGCTATTAATCGCTTCTGCTTTTTGTTGCTAACTCTTTAGTCATTTATCAATCTTCTTGTTTTTCTTTATCTTGAGAGTTTTCGTCGTCTGTTCCTTTTTCAGGTATCGGATCAACTGTATGTTTATAATTATATCCTTTATTTATTGTCATTAACGATAAGCCTAAAACAAATAGGATAACTAGAGCACATATAATGATAACAACAAGCATATTCAAGCTCCTTAATCTTAGTTAGAAGTTTTACTATTACTTTAAGAATACCCTGTCGATAATAATCCTTCAAGAAAAAACGATAAATTGCAATGAATAACTTAGTTGCTCTTCATCATAATAAGGGGTAGGTCTGATTATAAAATAAACTATATAGGAGTGATCGTTATTGCAACAGTCAGAAATTAAAAAGGTTGCTGAACAAATCTTAAGCAAAAATAAAATAGGCACACTTTCAACAGTAAGGAAAGATAAACCTTATTCACGCTACATGACATTTTTTAATGAAAACTTTACACTTTACTCTGCAACCGATAAAAGAACACATAAGGTAGAAGATCTAAAAACCAACAATAACGTTCATATCCTTATTGGATATAATCTAGAGGGCTTAACAGATTCATATCTTGAAATAGAAGGCAAGGCTGAAGTTACTGACTCCACTGAGCTAAAACATAAGTTATGGAATGATGACCTGAAACCATGGTTCGATGGAGTAGATGACCCTAGCTATACTGTTTTAAAAATTAATCCTGAAGAAATACGTTTAATGAACACGAATAGTAATGAAGCTCAACTACTTGAACTATAGCGTCTTTTTAACTGACATTCTAATAAACACACCTTTGCTTATGCCGGTGTGTTTATTTGCATTTTATTAAACTTTTTTTAATTTACTTTCTTTATGAAAAAACTCTCTAACAAAGCTTAGAGAGTTTTTAGCTTATATTATTGAAGAAACCGACGTCAGAACTTTGTCCACATCTTCTTTAGATACGTGGTAATTTGTTACAAACCTTACCGTCAAAGGACCGTAGGAACCTGCTAGAATTCCTTTAGAGGTTAATTTTTCTAAGAATTCATCTGAGGAGGTGAAACCAGCATCCTTTACATTTACTAAGATAATGTTTGTTTCCACTATATTTTCTACTTTTAGCCCTTTTATGCTTGCTAACCCACTAGCCAATCGTACAGCATTCTCGTGATCGTCAACTAACCGATCTACATTATCACGCAATGCCACAATGCCTGGTGCTGCAATAACACCCGCTTGTCTTAATCCTCCACCTAAACGTTTCCGCCACTTTCTGGCTTGTTCAATAAAATTATTCGAACCAGCAATAATCGAACCCACTGGTGCTCCAAGCCCTTTAGATAAACAAAATTGAACCGTGTCAGTGAACTTAGCGTATTCCTTTATAGATATACCTGAAGCAGCAGAAGCGTTAAAAATTCTGGCACCATCTAAATGAACAGGAATGTTATTCTTATTAGCTACTTGATAAATTGCTTCCATATTTTCCAAGGGAAGAATTGCTCCACCTGCCTTATTATGGGTGTTTTCTAAACATATCAGACTAGTCTTAGGAAAATGAATATCGTCTGCCCGTATCGCGGCAGCTACATCTTCAGGGTCCATTGCCCCTCGTTCTCCTTGCAATGGTCGGGATTGGACTCCGGCTAGTGCGGAAAAACCCGCAGCTTCATAGAGATAAATATGTGCATTCGCCTCTAAAATTACCTCATCCCCTGGTCGACAATGAGTTAGTGCAGCTATTTGGTTCCCCTGGGTCCCACTTGTTACAAATAAGGCCGCTTCTTTACCTAAAGTATTAGCTGCCATTTCTTCTAGCTTATTTACCGTAGGATCCTCACCATAAACATCATCTCCTACCTCAGCTTCATAAGCAGCTTGGCGCATTGCTCTTGTTGGCTTTGTGATCGTATCACTTCTTAAATCAATCACTGATGATCCCCCTTTTTTATTAGATAATTACATGATACTACAATCTCATAGTAGGCGTTAAGTTCCTACCCTGTACACTTTGTGAAACATTTCACAAATACGCCACATATAGGAGGTTTTGTAAACGCTGTCAACTGTTATGATGAAATTAGAAAAAGAGCGAAGGGGTGAGAATTATGATCTTATACGAGTGGAAAAATTTTGGTACAGATACGGACGTTTATACAAAGGAATCTTTTGAGGAAGAAATCAATGATGTATTTGAAGCAATGATGATTGATGACGCGAAGGAAATACCACAATATATCTGGACTAGGAATTATGTCATTATAATTAAGCCAACAGCTAGAATGTATAAGGATGTATCCTTTGTAAAGATCCCCCGTAACCCATCAGTAGTTTAAATGACTATTATAGGTTTATGCTCATTAATTCACAATTAAATATTAGGAGGGTTTTAAATGGCGACAAAAGTTGAGAGAAAACCAGAACAAGAGCAAACTGTATTACGAAGCATTGACAAGTTAGTCGATAATGCAAAAATTGCTTTATCAGAAATGAAAAAATTAGATCAAGAACAAATCAATTCCATTGTTAAGGAAATGGCTCTAGCGGGATTAGACCAACATATGCAATTAGCGAAATTAGCTGTTGAAGAAACAGGTCGCGGTGTCTATGAAGATAAAATTATTAAGAATATTTTTGCAACTGAATACGTCTACCACAATGTAAAATATGATAAAACAATCGGTGTTATTAATGAGAATCCGCATGATGGTATCATCGAAATTGCTGAACCTATTGGAGTTATTGCAGGTGTAACTCCAGTAACAAACCCAACCTCAACAACAATGTTTAAAATAATTATTTCAATTAAGACTGGTAATCCGATAATTTTTGCGTTTCACCCCTCTGCACAAAAATGTAGCTCTACATCGGCTCGTGTGTTATATGAAGCAGCAGTAAAAGCTGGTGCACCAGAACATTGTATCCAATGGATTGAAAAGCCATCACTAGAAGCTACACAAGCATTAATGAATCACGACCGAGTTTCACTGATACTAGCTACTGGTGGAGCAGGAATGGTTAAAGCAGCATATAGTTCAGGAAAGCCTGCATTAGGTGTAGGACCAGGAAACGTACCATGCTACATTGAAAAATCAGCAAATATTAAGCGTTCCGTTAATGATCTGATTTTATCAAAAACATTTGATAATGGTATGATTTGCGCTTCTGAGCAAGCAGTAATTATTGACAAGGAAATCTATGAAGCTATTAAACAAGAAATGATAGATAACAGTTGTTATTTCCTAAATACTGAAGAAAAGGCAAAAGTCGAAAAGCTAGTAATAAATGAAAATACATGTGCTGTTAATCCTTCTATCGTAGGTATGAAGCCGGTTAAAATTGCTGAAATGGCAGGCGTAAAAGTACCTGAAGAAACAAAAATTCTAGTTGCAGAATTAACCGGAGTCGGTCCTGACCATCCACTTTCTCGTGAAAAGCTAAGCCCAGTACTTGCTTGCTATAAAGTAAACAGCACAGACCAAGGCTTACAGCGCGCTGAAGAAATGCTAGAGTTCGGTGGACTAGGGCACTCTGCTGTCATTCACTCCGAAGACCAATCAGTGATCGATCAATTTGGAAGAAGAATGAAAGCTGGACGTTTAATTGTTAATGCCCCATCCTCTCAAGGTGCAATTGGTGATATTTATAATGCCTATATGCCTTCTTTAACACTTGGCTGTGGTTCTTATGGTGGTAACTCAGTTTCAACGAATGTGGGTGCTATTCATTTGATTAACGTTAAAAAGTTGGCTAAAAGGAATGTTAATATGCAATGGTTCAAGATTCCACCGAAAATATATTTCGAGAAAAATTCAGTACAATATTTAGCTAAGATGCCTAAAATTTCTAAAGCATTTATTGTCACGGATCCTATGATGGTTAAACTAGGCTATGTAGATAAAGTGTTATACAACTTACGTAAAAGACCAGATTATGTTCACTGTGAAATTTTTTCTGATGTGGAGCCAGATCCATCCAAAGAAACTGTTATGCGCGGAGCTGCTGCTATGGATGCTTTCCAACCTGACGTTATTATCGCGCTTGGCGGTGGTTCAGCTATGGATGCCGCAAAAGGTATGTGGTTATTCCACGAGCATCCAGAAACAGACTTTAATGGTTTGAAACAAAAATTCTTAGATATTCGAAAACGTATCTATAAATATCCAGAACTAGGCAAACGAGCTCAATTCGTCGCGATTCCTACTACATCTGGAACAGGATCAGAAGTAACTTCTTTCTCAGTTATTACTGACAAACAGAACAATATCAAGTATCCTCTAGCAGACTATGAATTAACACCTGATGTGGCAATTATTGATCCGCAATTCGTTATGACTGTCCCACCAGCAGTTACTGCGGATACTGGTATGGACGTTTTAACACATGCGATTGAGGCTTATGTATCTATTATGGCAAATGATTACACAGACGGATTAGCAATAAAAGCAATTCAGCTAGTATTCGAGTATTTACCAACAGCTTATAGAGATGGATCAAATGAAAAGGCTCGTGAAAAAATGCATAACGCATCTACCATTGCGGGAATGGCCTTTGCCAATGCGTTCTTAGGTATTAACCATAGCCTTGCACACAAATTGGGAGCAGAGTTCCATATTGCTCACGGCCGTTCAAATGCTATTCTGTTACCACATGTTATTCGCTACAATGCTATTAAGCCGAAGAAATTTGCTGCATTTCCTAAATATGAACACTTTATCGCTGACCAACGCTATGCAGAGATTGCTAAAGCCCTAGAATTACCTGCAAGAACTACTGCGGAAGGAGTAGAAAGCCTAATAAAAGAAATTGTTAAGCTTGCTAAGGAACTAAATATACCAATGAGCATTGAGGCAAACGGTGTTGATAAACAAGAGTTTGAAAATAAAGTTGACTATTTGGCTGACCGGGCATTTGAAGATCAATGCACTACAGCTAACCCTAAGCTGCCATTAGTAACAGAACTTGCAGAGGTGTATAGAAATGCATTTAAAGGAGTCTAACCGAATAATCTAAATTCCATTTATTTCCTCCCTATTGATTTGATAGGGAGGATTTTTTTAATATTTATGGAAATTATCTATGATGAGATATTTTTGGAAGGCGGGATTATTCAATGACTATTTTTTCTAATCAATCTTTAAAAGGGCAGCATGCTTTAATAACCGGGGCAACCGGAGGAATAGGTTATCAAACTGCTTTGTTATTATCTGAAATGGGTGCTAAAGTCACAATTACCGGGAGACGACAGAAACAATTAGATGAGTTAAAAGAAGCAATTCTAGACAAAAACGAACAATCTAAAGTATTTGTGTATCGCGCAGACCTAAAATCCAGTGAGGAACGAAATCAGCTTATTCAAGCCTCCTCAAATGAAAACGGATTTATTTCCCTCCTAATTAATTCAGCGGGAATATTTGGTGGTGATACAGTAGAGGAACTTACAAAAGAACAATTAGAAGATGTCATGGATTTAAATTACACGGTGCCTGTCCTATTATCACAGCAGGTGTATGAAGACATGAAGGAGCGAAAAAGAGGAAATATCGTTAATGTCTCTTCTTTATCAGGACTACGCGGGACATACGGAGGTACAGCATATTGCGGTTCAAAGTTCGCACTTATTGGTTTTACACAATCCTTTGCCCTAGAAGCTATTAAACATGGTGTTAGAGTAAATGCTGTTTGCCCAGGCTATGTTGAGACTGACATGGGTCGTGAAGCAATTCAGAACAAAGCAGATCGTGAGAACCTCAGTTACAAAGAGCAGTATGAAATTGCTAGTAAAGAACTTCCATCGGGTCGAATTACTTCACCAGAAGAAGTAGCCAATACCATTGCATTTTTACTAACAGATGCCGCTTCTAATATCATAGGCGAATCCGTAAAAATTTCTGGTGGATCTGTGATGAGATAATCCTCTAACACAGAACTGGAATTAACCATCTCTTTTTCCATAAAACTAAAGCCACTTGTAAAATAATAAATAACCAATCACTCAACTAAGCAGTTGTCGATTGGTTATTTACGTTGTTAATTTCTTCAATTGTTAATTAGCAGTCCTCGACAACAATATACGTTGCTTTTATCGGACCGTGGACTCCAACAACGAGATTCATTTCAATATCGGCACTATTACTGGGCCCTGAAATGAAATTTACACAGGAGGCTATACGCTCCCCATTTTCCACCCGCTGGTGAATTTCTCTTGTTGCCTGCGTCATTCTAGGGACAATCGTACTCTTTGGTATAATTGCAATATATGTCGCCGGAAGTAAGCTAACCGAGCGTCCTTTACCTTGATCACTGAAAAGAACTACAGTGCCCGATTCTGCCAAAGTGATGTCACTAAATGTAATTCCTACGTCGGCTTGCTCGGCCAATTGAATACTTTGATCACCGTTAGAAGCATCCCACTTATGAACGTCAATACCATCCTGCTTCCATGCTCGAAAGGAATCTGCAAGGCCAAAAGAATTAAAACGAGAATCATCCCATGTCATGACAGATTTCCCACCAAATCCTTCAATCACATTGCGCAAAGCTTGAGACAAATCGTTTTCTGATGTACGAACTAAGTCTGTATGAATTGAATCACATTGTTTTTCCAATACATCAAGTAACTCATCTTGTGTATAATTGGCAAGTACATTCCATTGTACTTGATTACTCCACTTTGGTCGTTCGACGCCAGACGTTTTCCGTGGACGAGCTAGATTGTTTGCAATCGTATCTAGAAAGGATTCTCTATTTTTAATTTCCCCTTTGGCCATGTCTGCTTCCTCCCTTCTCCCTGTTTTTAAACCAATCTCTGAATCTCTCTTTTTGTGGAACAGGTAAATCTCGGATATTCGTCCATGACTTTATTTGACCCGGACCTTTTACTATCACTCCATCTTTAACAAATGGAGTAACAAGAAATGGGGCCATTCTAGTAGAAACATTGAATAGTTTTGAGGAGCTAGTTATCATACTAAATCCTTGCATGGCTAGTCTTTCTACCAAGTCCGATTTCTTCTCTTCTTCAACAATCTTCTGTCGATGTAGAATTAGTTGCTCATGTAAAGGAATTTTAACTGGACACACTTCTGTACAAGCTCCACACAAAGATGACGCGTAGGGGAGCTCCTTATAATCCTCGTATCCACCAAGCACAGGAGTGATAACCGCCCCAATTGGTCCAGGATAAATAGAGCCATAGGCGTGACCTCCGACATGGCGATAGACTGGGCAAACATTTATACACGCTGCACAACGAATACAATGAAGCGCTTCTTGAAACTCTGTACCTATCATTTTTGATCGCCCATTATCAACAATTACTAAATGAAACTCTTCTGGGCCATCGACATCACCTTCATCCTTTGGACCAGTTAAAGCAGTTACATAACTAGTTAGCTTCTGACCAACCGCCGCTCTTGTCAAAAGACTGACTAAAACATCGAGTTCTTCCCATGTTGGTACAATTCGCTCCATGCCCATTACAGTTATCTGAGTCTTAGGCAATGTGGAAACCATTCGTGCATTTCCTTCATTTGTAACTAACGCAAAAGATCCAGATTCTGCTATAGCAAAATTACAGCCCGTAATACCAACATCTGCAGATAAGAATTCTTTTCTTAATTGTTCACGGGCAAATAACGTTAGTTCTTCGGGTTTTTCAGAATTGGTATAACCTAGCTTCTCCTTAAATACATCTCGTATCTGCTCCTTATTCTTGTGTAAGGCTGGAGCAACAATATGGGATGGAGGGTCATGGTCATCAATTTGAAGAATGTATTCACCTAAATCGGTTTCAACTACTTCACATCCATTAGCTTCCAAGACTTCATTTAAACCAATCTCTTCAGTGACCATGGACTTTGCTTTTGCTACTTTCTTAGCATTTTTCTTCGCAATTACTTCACTAACATACTGATTTGCATCATCAGCTGTTTCAGCAAAATAAACATGCCCACCTCGGTTTGCTACCTGCTCACTTAGCTGTTGCAAATAAAAGTCTAAATTTTCCAGTGTATGCTGTCTTATTTCTTGCCCGAGCGTCCGCCACTCTTCCCAGTCACCCAGTTCTTCTGCTGCTTTGGCACGATTAGTTTGCAATCTTCCTTGCGCTGAACGAACAGCACCTCTCATAAAGTCATCACCAAGACCTTTGTCTATTCGGTTTGTAAATTCCTTTTCTCCGATGTGCATCGGCATTAGACTTCACCCCGACTGTTCAAAATTTCGGCAATATGCATAACTTTTACTGGCTTATTCTGACGAGAAATTCGCCCACCAATATTCATTAAGCAACCACCATCTGCTCCAATTAAAACTTCTGCTTCGGTTCCTTCAATATGCTCAATTTTCTCATCAACCATCTGCTCGGAAATCTGTGCCATTTTTACCGCAAAAGTGCCTCCAAATCCACAGCAATCATGTCGATTTGGAAGATCTACCATTTCCAATCCTTTAACATGACTTAATAGTTTAAAAGGCGCATCTTTCACTCCCAACAGTCGAGTCATGTGACAGGAAGTATGATAAGTTGCTTTTGCATGAAATTCAGAACCAGTATCTTCAATTGCGAGTACTTCTGTTAAAAATTGGGTAAGCTCATATGTTTTTTCCTTCAACTCTTTTGCCTTAGCTTCCCAAACAGGGTCATCCTTAAAAATCGATTCGTATTCATGAAACATATACGCGCATGAACCAGATGGACTGACTACATACTCAGCATCAGCAAAAGTAGTAATCATGTGTTTTGCGGTAGCTTTTGTTTTTTCACGATAACCACTGTTGTATGCAGGTTGGCCACAGCAAGTTTGTGTTTCCGGAAAATCCACCTCACAACCAAATCGTTCTAATAACTCAACTGTTGCTTTACAAGCGTTCACATAAAAGACATCCCCAAGACACGTGATAAATATGGATACTTTCATTTTCTACCCTCCCAAGGATAAAAATTGGTTGTCTTATAACTATACAATTTCCTGAAACTCGTATATAGGCTGTATTGTAATTTATTAGTTTACTTTTATAAGATTAAGCGACTTCTCTTCTAACTGTTGCATGATACCAGGTTTGATCTGGCTATCTGTGATCACATGATCAATTTTGTCTAAGCTACTTAATCTGGAGAAGGCTTGGACCCCGAATTTTGTATGATCAATCATTATATATACCAAATCAGTAATATCTATCATTTTCTTCTTAATACGTGCCTGTTGTTCGTTTGACTCACTTATACCACGCTCTATATGTAGCCCCTTACAAGAGATAAAGGCTTTATTAACGTGATAACTATCTAATGACGACTCTGCAAGCGGACCTACATAAGATAACGATTCCGGAGCTAAAATCCCCCCAGTTGATATAACAGCAATTTCTTTTTTTGCACTTAGTTCCATCACTACTTTTATTGAATTAGTCAAAACAGTAATCGGGATATTAGGCAAGGCTTTTGCCATATACCAAGCAGTTGTACTTGCATCCAGGATTATTTTATCACCCTCATTTACTTGTTTTACCGCTTCTAGAGCTATCTCCTTTTTCTCTTTCACATTGGTTATTTCTCTTTCTGAATAAGGAAGTTCTAGCGATTCACTTGGAGACACACTAATAGCGCCACCATGACTCCTTGATAGCTTTTTGTCCTTTTCTAACTTTTCTAAATCTCTACGAATAGTTTCTTCAGTTACAGAGAATATGTTACTTAATTCTGATACACGAATACTTTTGCGTTCATTAAGAATTTCAACTATTTTATGTTGTCTCTCACCGACAAGCACTACGTCCCCTACTTTCATTGTGTCAGAGCTTAAAATAAACTCTCTCGTTTTAACACTAATTATAATTATGGGTAGGAAGTTAAGCAACTCCCTACCCATAATTGGACTTTAATTATCTAGTGAATGCGGCTGCAACTCCACCATCTACAGTAACCATACATCCAGTTGTTTTTGCGGATTTGGCTGATGCTAAGAATGCAATGGATTCTGCGATGTCCTGAGGTAAAATATTCACATTCAAAATTGTACGCTTACGATAATGCTCTTCTAGGTCGTCGGTACCAATCCCATAAGAAGAAGCTCTTTCTTCCTTCCACTCCGAATCCCAGATTTTCGAACCACGAATAACTGCATCCGGAAGCACCGAGTTAACGCGAATACCATATTGACCACCATCAGCAGCAACGGTACGAGCAAGATGAACTTCTGCAGCTTTAGCTGTGCTATATGCAGCAGCATTTTTTCCTGCGTAAATCGAATTTTTCGATCCAACGAATACCATGTTCCCGCCAATTTCTTGCTTTTTCATTAATTTGAACGCTTCCCTAGCGACCAAGAAGTAACCAGTTACTAACACACTGATATTAAGATTCCATTTATCAAGTGTAGTCTCCTCGAAAGGGCTTGAACTAGCTAGACCAGCATTATTTACGATAATGTCCAATCCGCCATAGGTTAAAACTGTCTCATTTATAGCAGCAGTTACTTCTTCTTCCTTTGTCACATCCATCTTAACTGCTATTGCACGACTTTCACCGAACTTTTCGTTTATCTCCACGGCTAGTTCTTGTGCGCCTTCTAAATTAATATCAGCTACAACAACATGGGCACCATCTCTAACAAGACGAATACACGTGGCACTACCGATTCCACCAGCTCCTCCAGTTACAAAAGCAACCTGACGAGAGAAGTCAGCTTCAGCTGGAGCAAGACTTAGCTTGTAAAGCTCTAACGGCCAGTATTCAATGGCAAACGATTCCTCTTCATTTAATGAAACAAAGTCGCCTAGAATAGTCGATCCTCTCATAACTGAAACAGCACGATGATAAAGTGATTCACTTACTTTAGCAGCAGTCCAGTTTTTACCTGTGTTAAGCATACCCACACCTGGAATTAAAATCACTCGTGGAGCTGCCTCAACCATCTTATCCCCCTCAGCCTTGTTTCGCTCAAAATAAGCAACATACTCTTCTTTGAATGTTGTAATAGCCGTTTTAACACTTTCTATTAAACTCTCAACATCTTTACTACTAGGATCCCAGTCTACTAAAAGAGGTACTCTCTTTGTATGTACCAAGTGATCTGGACATGCGGCACCGACCTGGGCGAGTTCGTTTGCATCATTACTATTTACAAACGACAAGATTTCGTCACTGTCGTCAAACGTAACCAGCATTTTTTTGTTCGAGTCACTTACTTGACCACGAACAACTGGTAAGACCTGAGTCAGAATTTCTTTTCTTTCTTGTTCCTCTAACGAATCATACTTATTTCCACCAAACAATGTTGCCTCTTTTGCTTTTGCTTCTATATAATCTTCAGCTTCTTGAATAATAGAAATGGTTTTATAATAGCTTTCTTCTGATGTCTCTCCCCACGTCACTAGGCCATGCTTTTCCATGATGACTAATTCAGGGTTAGGATGGTTTTGTACACCTTCTGCAATCATTTTAGAAAGTTTAAATCCCGGACGAATATATGGAACCCAAACAAAACGATCCCCATAGATTTCTTCTGCAATTTGTTTACCATTGTCCGCACAAGCGATACTAATAATCGCGTCGGGATGTGTATGATCAACATGCTTAAAAGGTAAAAATGCATGTAACAATGTTTCAATTGAAGAACGCGGATGTTTGGCATCTATCATACAATGCGCTAAATAGTTAACCATATCTTCATCAGACATATCGTCTTTTTCCATCAAAGGTCTGATGTCTTCCATTTTTAATCCTGTGAAGTTTTTTGCTTTCATGGTAGCAAGGTCAGAACCACTACCCTTGACCCACATTACTTCGATGTCATTACCACGAAAATCTTTTTCGATTGATTTGGTGGAAGTATTTCCACCACCCCAGTTCGCAACTGATCGATCTGATCCTAATAAGTTAGAACGATAGACTAATTGAGCTAAACCTGTTTCATTTTCCGTTTGATTACTACCCCATTTGTTTTGTACCAATATTGTTTCCTCCCCGATTCATGATAAATAAAGAATAACATACTTTTGTTTATTTTTGAATAGTTATTTTTATATTGTTTTTAGAAGATTATAGGTTTGTTTTTTGATTGTAACATTATTGAAAACAAAAAAAGAGGCAATGATCCGAAGACCATTACCTCTTTTAATTATACCCTATATAAAATGTTTATTTGGTACTACACCAAATGCTTTTGCTAATTCAACAAGTTGCTCATCCGTTATTGCTTGTTTCATCCCACCATGATGGGCGTTGATTAACATATAAATCTGTGCAGCCTTTTCAGCTGTTTCAATTAAGCCAAAAGCCTCATCAATGGTTTGACCTGCACCAAAAATACCGTGGTGTGGCCAAACGACCAAGCGAAAATCATTCATTTTATCAGCTGTTTCCATTCCTATTTCATCTGTACCAGGAACCATCCAAGGTAATATAGCAACCCCTTCAGGAAATACCACGATACATTCGGTACACATTTTCCATAAAGTCTTTGAAAAACTCTTCTCATCTAATTCATGTGTAAAAGTCATGGCAATAATATTGGTTGCGTGATTATGCATAATCACACGGTGATTCAGATCTTTACCAAGGCGAACGATATGACTCCTAAAATGAGAAGAAAGTTCACTAGTTGGTTTTCCATCACAAGTTAGTCCCCATAACAGCTCAACACTATTTCCATCACCACTTACACGAAGAATACCAAGACATTCAGCAGGGTTAGATCTTACATTTTTAAAATACTTCCCAGATCCTGTAACAATGAAGAATTTATTCGCAAGTTCTACTACCGGAAAGTCAAGTGGAACAGTACGTAATACCCGATCAGTATCTAGGTAATGTCTAACTTCCTCTTCCTTGAGCAGGTAACTTATGTTTCCTCCATTACGTTCATCCCACCCAAACTTCCACATGCTATATGTTATATCCATCATTTCCTTGACGAACGGAGCCTCTAACACCAATAAATCATTTTGAACCTCTTGAATGATTTTCATTTTTCTTCGCCCTCTCAGGTATTAAATAATTTTTTAATAGTTTGTGAAGTGTTGAATTATCTAACTCCATATTACAACTGAACATCAAACAAATCAACATAAACAAAAAAACAATTTTTGTTTATGTTGATTTGTGTACTTTATGTGACTTATCCATGTCTTGTTCGACGAAAAAATAGCCTAGTGATCATAAAATCACTAGGCTTTCCTACTTTATCGTTTTGATAATACTTCTTTTTCATAGCTTTGTATATCTTCCAACCACGCTTCTCTTACTGGCACCCCCGTTTGCTCGCAATAGTAATCCCAAATAGCACCGAATGGATAGGTTTTAAACTCTTCCATTAAAGCAAGTCTCTCAGTAAAGTTACCTTCTTCTTGTAGCTGTTTCAAATAATCATTTGGTACAAGCATCGCATATAACAACGCTTTAATCATATTGCGCGTTCCGATTGTCCAAGCCGCCACACGATTAATACTTGCATCAAAAAAATCAAGACCAATCATTACTTTATCAAGCGCATCATTACGAACAATTTCTAATCCTATCTCACGTAGCTCATCATCAAGAATAACAACATGGTCACTATCCCATCTTACTGGTCTGGATACGTGTAATGCTAGTTTATCGCTATAAAGCAGCATAGCTGATATCTTATTGGATACAACTTCCGTAGGGTGGTAGTGTCCAGTATCTAGTAAGCACAGTTTATTGTTTTTAAGCGCGTAGCCCATATAAAACTCATGAGACCCAACTACATAAGCTTCCGACCCGATACCAAACAGTTTACTTTCTACGGCATCGATATTATATTTTTCATCAATTTCCACTTTAAAAATTTCATCTAGTGAATCTTTTAATCTCTTTCTTGGAGTCAAGCGATCACTTGGAATATCTTTATACCCGTCTGGAATCCAGATATTTGTAAGTGCTGGTGTTCCTAACTCTGCACCAAAATAGGCTGCAATTTTACGACTAGCTATACAGTGTCTGATCCAAAAGTCTCTGACTTCTTTATCCGGGTGTGATAAAGTCAGTCCATCATCTGCCTTCGGGTGTGAAAATAAAGTTGGATTAAAATCTAATCCTAGTCCATGTTCCTTTGCCCAGTTAACCCAATTCTGGAAATGTTTCGGTTCTAATTGATCTCTTTCTACTACTTTTCCGGCTGTTTCACCATAAATCGCATGTAGATTGACACGGTGCTTGCCAGGGATAAGTGAAAGTGCTTTTTCTAAATCTCCTCTAAGCTCTTTAGGTGTTGTTGCTTTTCCAGGATAGTTTCCTGTTACATCAATTCCGCCTGACAATTCTTGTTGGTTCGTTTCAAATCCCCCAATGTCATCCCCTTGCCAACAGTGAATCGAAATCGGAACACTTTTCAGTTTTTCCAGTACTTGATCAACATCTATACCCCATTTTTCATAGTCCTTTTTAGCTCTTTGGTAATTTTCATTTACTGACATTATTGTTCCTCCTATTTCTACTTATTTACAAATTGTTTAATCTCAAAAGAGTGTTTAATCATCTTTCTGGCTTCACTGATATCGGTTAATTCACCTAGCGTCATTAATTGCGAAACAATATTGCCAATCGCTGTTGCTTCCACAGGTCCAGCTAATACTTCTTTATTTGTCGTATCGGCAATCAGTTGATTTAGCATTTCATTTTGACAGCCTCCACCAATGACATTGATTTTTTTAAATTCTTTTTCATAGATTTCTTCAATTTGGTTAATAGCTGTTTGGTAACTAACTGCCAAACTATCAAAGACACATTTTGCTACTTCACCTGGCGTAGTAGGAATCTGTTGCTCCGTCTCCTCGCAATATTTTTGGATCTCTTCAATCATGTTATCCGGTAGCAGAAAACGATCATGGTCCACATTTACTTTGGACCAAAATCCAGTTGATTGATTTGCTAGGTCGACTAATTCAGCGAAGCTGTATTGATCATCATAATTCCTTTTCACCTCTTGAATCATCCACAATCCCATGATGTTTTTCAAAAAGCGATAACGATAGTCTAAGCCGCCTTCGTTAGTGAAATTATAGTCCAATGCTTTTGTAATACAGATCGGAAAACTATTTTCAACACCAATCAATGACCACGTGCCTGAGCTGATGTATATCGTATCGTCTTCCTCTGGAACTGAAACCACCGCAGAACCTGTATCATGGGTTGCTGGTAGTAATACCTTCATATCAAATCCAAATTCAGCTACGAGCTCTTCTCTTAATGTTCCAAGTTCTGTCTTAGGTGGTTTAATCTCTTGGAACATTTCTTTATTAATCCCTAACTGATCCAATAAGTCCTTATCCCACTTTTTTGTGAAAGCATTAACTAATTGGGTCGATGTGGCATTGGTGTATTCGTTTGCTTTTTTTCCAGTTAACAAAAAGTTAAAATAATCCGGAATCATAAGAAAAGACTTTGTTTTGTTCAAGATTTCAGGATTACTTTTCTTAATAGAATACAACTGATAAATGGTGTTAAATTTTTGGAATTGAATGCCCGTTTCTAGATATAACCTTTCCTTACTGATTATCTCAAAGACTTCTTCCATCATTCCGTCTGTTCTTGAATCACGATAAGCAATAGCATCGGTAAGTAGCTGATCAAATTCATCCAATAAAACAAAGTCAACCGCCCACGTATCAATTCCAATGCTCTCAGGCTGAAGTCCTTTTTCCAGACATTGATGAATACCATCCTTTATTTCTTGGAACAAGGACTTTATATCCCAACAATAGTGGTTGTTGTGTTTAATAAGCTTGTTTTCAAACCGATAAACCTCTTCAAGTTTTAGCTGATTGCCTTCCAGATAACCAGCAATTAATCTACCACTAGAAGCACCTATATCAACTGCTAAACTACATTTGTTCATCTTATCACCTCTCAATGAAAGCGTTTTCTGTTACTATTTTAATAGATATCTACTCTTTTTAACATAACGCAATTTATCTTTTTATTGTCCTTATTTGCAATTAATCAAAAAAGAGCAGCTTATTAATCTCTACTGATTAATAAGCTGCTCTCGATATTTCTTTGGGGTGAGCCCATATTTTGTTTTAAAAATACGATAAAAGTAACTAATATTATCGTAACCGACTTGCTCAACAATTGAGGTTATTGAAATGTCCGTGCTTCTTAACAAGTCTTTCGCTTCTCGAAGACGCTTTTCCTGTAATAACTCTTTAAACGTTCGGCTAGTAACCTTCTTAATATTTTTGCTTAACCAATAATGCGGTTGATTCAATTGACCTGCTAATTCATATAAGGAAGCATCCTTGAAATGCTCCTCAATATACTTTAAAGATTCCATTATTAATTGGTGTTGAATGAAGCTATGATCTTGTTTTTCAATTTTGTCTGAGTGCTTTATCAATTCAATCATTAACAAGCCCATATATAATTTAACCGTTGACTCTGATAACAAGGAAGGTTCCATGATTTCCATAATAATTTTATGAACTAATTCTTGAATGATCTTAACCTCAGAAACAGCAAAATATAAGAACTGTCCTCGTTGTGTCTGATTAAATAGACTATTAATTAAGAAATCACCGATATTATTTTCTATATTGTCACCACTTAAATATGTAAAAATATAGTCAAAGAATTGTGGTTGAATTATAAAGTTAATAACAATATCATCATGCTGACAAGCCTTTATTTCATGTTCAATGTATTGATTTAAAAGTAGTAGCTCTCCTTGTTTCAGAACAATACCCTCAGTGCCTACTTTTTGCTCAAGCTCGCCGTGATATACGTAGTTGATTTCTATATAGTTATGCTTATGCTTAGGAAAATCGACAAAGCGTGTATGCTTTCTTATCATAATCATTTTATCTTGATTTAAAAATTTTTCACTTTCAATAACAAAATTAGATTGGGATGTATAAATGTCTTTTCTGACTTCTTGACCTTGTTGTAGGATGATTCTTTCTTCTTCAGTTATCTCAATTAATTTATCCAGAAGGCTAGTCACAGAATTCTCCATCCCTTAAATTATTTAATATCTTTTAATACGTCCAGGAGTATTTTCTTGAATGCATCCCTGTCAACTTCTTCACATACTCGTACATTTTTCTTTTCCCCTAAACGATTATTGATATCTACCACGCTATAACCTCTGGTGAACTCACCTTTAGTTTCAACATCAACGTAGTAATTACCACATCTTGTCATAATCGATTCATTGGCTGCCACCGCCATCAATAATGTATCCGGATGTGTGGTACCATCTAATTTATGGACTTTTTGATTGAAATGCTTCACAACCTTATTAACAGCCACAAAAAAATCTGAACCTTTCGTTTGAAGCATTTCAATATCCTCATGGTCCTCTTCAGTCATAATTGAGTATTTGGTGCACATCTCCCATCCAACCATTGTTATTGGAATTCCCGAATTAAGTACAATTCTGGCAGCTTCTGGATCCACATAAAAATTATATTCAGCAGCAGGTGTAATATTCCCTAAGTGATTATTTGTCCCACCCATGATATAAAGGTCTCCTATTTTAGAAATAATAGTTGGATCCTTCTTAATCGCCATGGCTATATTTGTTAATGGCGCGATGGCAAGTAACGTTATTTCCCCAGGGTTGGCATGAACCGCCTCGATCAAAAAATCCACAGCGTGAATGGTTTCAGGACGTTGAATAGTCTTTTGAAAATTTGCTCCACCCATTCCATCAGAACCATGGACATCTTCAACAGTACGATGCTGAGATTGTCCAAGCTGTAAAAACGGCCCCTGATGTCCCTTGTAAACAGGAACTTTACCCGATTTACCAGCAACCTCGACAGTGTACAACGCATTTTCCACCTGTTGTTCGAATTGTACATTCCCACCGGTAATCATTATCCCTTCTACATCAAAAAAGTGAAGAGCAGTTAAAATAGCAATGGTGTCATCGCCAGCTGTATCAGTATCAATAATCACTTTCTTCATTCCAGGGCACCACCTATTTAATTTGTTTTGCTAAATCCGTTATATAATTAAAGAAGTCTTCCGCTAGTACATCATAAACAACATTTACTGAACGCCCGTCATCCGAAATTGCTGTTTTCCCTTGGCTAGGTACTTCTGTCCAAACCGTACTCTTAACTTGCTTGGATGTAACTAATTCAGGTTTGCCAACAGCTGCAGTTGTTAATACATCCCATAGATAGTAAGTAGAATTTGTTTCCATATGTACTAGAGGCGGAACAGCAGCATAACACTGACCAAGGAAATCTACACCCTCGAATTTTCTTTCTGACGCCCATTTATTTCTTACATCTAAAGTTAACGGAACTTGTTGTGTGCTTTCTAATGCAACCATATCAATCTCTAATCCACTTGCCCAAACTCTTTGAACAGCATACGGGTCCCAATATGCATTCCATTCGGCTGTTCCATCATGTTCAGGTTCTTGTACATTTCCCACTTCCTGAAATGTACCACCCATCCAAACTAATTTTTCTATTTTATCTTCTATCTCTGGAGCTTCATCCAAGGCACGGGCAAGGTCTGTTAATGGCCCTGTGAATAGGAGTGTTGTTTTTTCCTTGGTATTATTAATTTTTTCAATCATATGTAGATGTGCTGGTAGCACACTTACAGATGTCTCCATCTTCCCACTTTCGTTCAATATAGGTAGTGCATCAACGGTAAACGTGTGCAATCTCCAATCGCTAGGAAAAGGATTCTCACCACGAGAATTAGATTTAGCAACTTCTACTTCGTAAGCATTAAAACGGTCAAGAATTTTCC
This sequence comes from Aquibacillus halophilus, assembly GCF_009649745.1. GTDB lineage: Bacteria > Bacillota > Bacilli > Bacillales > Amphibacillaceae > Aquibacillus > Aquibacillus halophilus. The sequence continues at coordinate 154,778 of NZ_WJNG01000011.1, forward strand.
TGCTAGCATTTGTTCCTGGCTCTAAATACCCATCAGCCGGAATAATAGATACACCAGTTAATTTAATGTCTTTCATTTGTGTAAGTAAAAATAAGGATACAAGATCATCTACACCTGCATCATGATTAAAATAAACATTCTTTGTCATTATTGATCTCCTCTATGCTAATTGATTTTGTATATATTATAGGTATCTCCATACTATTTTAACTATATTACATTTTGTGGTGTTTAGAAAAGCAGACGCAGTTGAATAAATTATTTAAAGCGATAATCTATTGTGCTATTTCCTTTTATAAGAACTCTCGAAAAAAAATTGACTCGATAATCTTTAGTTATCTAATGTTACTTGTACTGAATCGCCATCAACATAGGTCACCGCATTTGGATAATAGGCTAATACTGCTTCAACATATAATATATCACCGTAGCATGCGTTGTGTTGAGCCGATTCTTCACGAATACAACTATATATGTTTTTATGTTTTAATTCCTCATACATTTTAGCTGAAAAGTCTATTGCTAACTCTTCTGTGTATTGCCCACCACGTTCTTTCACATAGGGAATAAACCCTTCCCCAAAATTATACGATTGTAAAGCCAATTTCACATCACCATTTGTTTTTTCTAACACTTTAATAAAATAGGCTACTCCTTGCTTTATTGATAATGCCGGCTTATCTATGCATCCTATTTCTCCACAGTAGCTTTCCGATGCTTGCATTGGATCATTACCTCTGCCACCGGATTCCTGCATCATTAATGCCAATACCACACTAGTGTATTCTTCTTTTCCAGCTTCACTAAGATGTTTTTCTACGATTGGACTGTAATCTTTTACTTTTTGTGATAACTCTGGGGTTTCTTGTTTATTTGTAGGTATCGTTAATTGACCGTGAGCTAAAAAAGAAACTAGTGTCATTGTTATAACAAGTAATCCAATTGTTAAAGATAGAGACTTAATTGTTGATGATTTATTTTTAACACCTTTATAGTTTGACATCCATTCCATCCTTATTAGTTATGAAGTGTTTCTTAAAGAATCTAATTGATTACTCTTTTCAAGTAGTTATCTATATTATCTCTTAAACTATTAGTTTGATTCAATAGATTTCAAACTTACCTGCTTATATTATTGATTAACTAGCGGATTTATTTAAAGCTTTGACAATAGCCCTGACCACAGAAGAAGCAATTGCATATAAAGATGTATAGCCGTATAGCAAATATACAACAGCTTTCCAATTGCTTTTATTTATATAAGAGGTGATAACATGTCTGATAAAAATGATTCTAATTCAAGTACAATAACCAAAAAGCCAAAAAGAAGAAGAGCCGGTTGCAGATGTGGAACTGGCAGACGAAGAAAAAAGAAAGCTACTGAATAATATCTTTCAAAAACACCCTAGTTATCTCTAATCTAGGGTGTTTACTCTTTAATCCACCGAAAAGTAATTTGTTACTAATTGAATGATGGATCCGACTGCTGCTAGCGATAAGATAATTATTAAAGGAATAAACATAAAAGGAAACAGCGTATAACCAACGAAAATGATGGTTGCACTCCAGATACCTGTGCACCATTGACAGCTTAACATTTCTCCTATAAATTTTTGGACTCCTTTTCCCTTTATATACAAAATTTCATCTACAGAACCATCCTCATTCTCTTCTTCCTCAATTTCATGAAAAGGAGCCCTTAGAAATCTAGTGATATCATCATAAACTGCTAATCTTGTTAAGCGAAAGGTAGCTAATCCCAATAAAATAAAATTAAACCAAGTAATCATATTTACCACCCCAATTGAATGTTGATAATCTATTCTATTCAACTAATGAAGAAGGGGTAAAAAAATATATATTATTTCCTTATAAAGTTTTAATCGGAAGTATCTTGTTCATTATTGAAGGGAAGTGACGTTAGTTTTAGATGTTGTGTTGATAATATTTCATTTTTTATTGTTGATAATCTGAAATTATTTCTCACCTTTAGCTAATCTCACAAAAAAATAGAGAACCACAGTTAGTCCGATAGCCCCCTGTATATTACTCCTTCTTAAATGATGTGATTGTGAAACCTGGGGATACTTTTTTTTCCTCAGTTTCTTTAAAACCAAGTTTATTGTATAAATTCTTCGCCGGGTAGTTTTTCGTTCCAGTTGAAACAATTACTCTTTCACCTGGTTTAACACTGTCTAGAACATACCTAACCATCGATTGACCAACTCCTAGACCAAAATTTGATGGTTTTACTATCAATCTACATATCTCCACATACCCACTATGTTGAATATAAGATACAACCCCTAGCAACTCGCCCGCCTTCTCAAACCCCATAAATGTCTCATCACTATCCATAATTGTTTGGACTGTATCCCTTAATGCTGGAATACCACTGAAGTTTATCAAATCCGCTTCTAACTGATAAGCAGGTAGTTGGATTTCAAGAATTAACTTCGCAATATATTCTTCTTTTTGGTTAAGTGCAATGATCATATTATTCCTCCAACCACTAGTTACCGTGCTATCAAGGTAAAGACCAGATGACTATTACAAATAAAACATAACTGGTAATAACTAAAAAAGAAGGCGCCAAGTACCATAATTGAGTTCTGGCGGTTTTTCGCCTTACTATAAGGATTACAGCACTTGTTAATAGCACTCCGATACCAGCTGTTAACATATGCTTATCCTCTGCTGCAACCCAAATACTTCCAGATCTAAAGAAAATATCACCGATACATAAAACGAGGATATTAAATAAATTGCTTCCCAATAAAGTCCCAATTGCCAAATTTATGTTTAGAACCTTTAAAGCAACAAAAACACTGACCGCATCAGGAAATGACGAAGCGGCTGCAACCAAGAAGCTTCCAATAGCGGTTGAGCTAATACCAGTATTCCTAGCGATTGAATCACCAGCAATTGATAATACACTTCCTGAAATAAGAATTAGTATTGCAAATAGTCCAAACCGGATTACTATCTTACGCAAAGAACCGGCCTGTTTTTCGCTTGATTCTTGCGTCTCTTCTGAACTGGTTTCCCCTTTTTGTTTGCGAGAGATTAACCATAATCCTCCGACATACGTAGCGCAAATAATAATGCTTGTTAATCCAATTCCTAGTACTTCTACATTTGAATCAAACCACAGAGAAAAAAATACTACCAAAAGTAACACCACACAAAGCAAACCTGGAAACATTTGATTTTGGGTACCTTCTAAAAATATTCGCTTTTTATAAAAAATCAAGTCCATTGCAAACAATATAAATAGGTTGAAAAGAATACTTCCTAGACCATTCCCTATTGCGATATCCGCATTTCCAATAGCAGCCGCAGACACTGTCGTAGTTAACTCTGGCAAGGATGTTGCTACTGCCAATAGCATAGTCCCTACTAAAAACCCTGTAAATCTGGTCTGTTTACTAATCAAATCAGCATAGGTAGATAACTTTATAGCCGATAAGATTGATACAAGAGCAGCAATAGTAAAGGCAACGTAGGGTAGCAAAATAACAACTCCTTTCCATCGATGAAATACTAACATTCCCTAATAAGAAATATTAAAAACAATTTAAAACAAAATTAATCTCTTTGTTCTAAATAGAAGTAACTTAAGTTCCAGTTTTGTAATCTAAACATCAACTGAAATTTGCATCTTTTACTAAAGAATCGATATTAACTTTTTTCATACTAATTGTTTATTTGGGGATGATATTTTAAAAAGGAGCGATATATTATGACAGGATTACTAATCAAATTAGTTGTTTGTCCAATAACTATAATAATTGCATGGATGTTATTTCCTAATGTAGACTTTGGCTATTGGTACCAACCAATTATTCTTGGAGTATTACTAGCTTTTGTCGGACATTTAATGGAACTTTTACTTCTAAATGAAAAAACTGTAGTGTTTAGTACCTTTATGGATCTTGTTGCTTCCATAATTATTGTTTACTACGTATCCATCTTTTTTGTTAATACTTACGTGACCTTCTGGGGTGCAGTATTAACATCAGTACTATTAGGTGTGACAGAAATCGTTCAACATCGGTGGTTAGTACAAAACGGTCAAACGAAGAAAGAGCCAACTACTACTCAATAGTCCCGATCCACTAAATTATATACATTATCTACTTTTAAAAATGTCCAGTTTATGCTGGACATTTTTAAATTTTGGTAAAGTTATTAGCTAACGTTTGTATTAGTAACTTGAATTAACGTAGTTACCGTTAGGAAAATCTTGTTTTGGATAGTAATGGACGATCCCTGTGCCACTCAATATCTACAGGTACTTCAAAAAAGTTAGTCAGCGTGGATTTCGTTAATAATTCGCTAGTTCGCCCAGATGCAAAGACACCACCTTCTTTTAGAAGAAGCGTTTTGTCAAAACAAGGTAAGATTTCTTCAATATGATGGGTCACATAAAGTATTGACGGTGGATTAGGGTAATTCGCTATACGATCTATTGCCTCCAATAATTGTTCGCGAGCGATAAAATCAAGACCTATCGTCGGCTCATCCAGGATTAAAAATTTCGGGTTAGCCATTAAAGCTCTACCTATTAAAACACGTTGTTTTTCCCCTTGAGAAAGGGTTCGGTAGCTTCTGTTAGCATAGTCAAAGCATCCTAATTCTTTCAACAACTGTTTTGCTCTTTCCCTCATGTCATTTGTTGGAGTCTGATAAAGCCCTATTGACGCAAATGCTCCACTTAAAACTATTTGATAAGCGCTGTCTTCCCCGTATATTCTATCTTGTAATGTTGAGGACACGATTCCAATTCTTTTACGAAGGTCCTCCCCAAGTGGATCTTTTCCAAACCGTTTCTTTAGTACGGTTACATTTCCTTTAGAGGGAAAGTAATAAGCACATAACATATGTAATAACGCCGTTTTTCCTGCACCATTCAATCCTAAAAGAACCCAATTTTCACCTTTATTTATTTTCCAATTAATATCCTTTAAGATCCACTTACCTTCTCTAATCAATGAAACATTTTCTAAATGAAGTACCATTGTCATCCCCCTCATCTCCAACATTATCTCATAATTGAATAATTACACTAATAAATAAGATTTCACTATACTCTGTATCTTTATTTACGCTTTTTGTACTAACCTCCTAAAGTTATCATACATCTATAAATATAGTACTATTCTCACTTAAAATTCTATATTAATAATTTGAATAGTTAATTTATTCTCGAATCATTCAGGGCTTTTACAACTGATAAATATACTATAATTTGGGTGTTACGTCACAGGATATAAGGATTTATCCAATTGTTGTAGTAGTTAAAAGAAAAAAAAAATCTAGACAAAATGAATAAAGCTAGTCAATTAGTCATATATCTCAAATTATAAAGGTCGGCTTAATTAAAATTATTTTAATTAAACATTGATTTTTATTAAGTTTGTATTATAATAAGACATGTATTATTTCTATCTAAAATGATTTAAGGAGAGGTGTTCACATAGTGAGTAATGAAAAGAAATACTTAACAACTGCTTCGGGAGCCCCTGTTGGTGATAACCAAAATTCAATCACAGCAGGCCACCGTGGACCTACATTAATTCAGGATGTTCACCTACTAGAGAAGCTTGCACATTTCAATCGCGAGAGAATTCCAGAACGTGTCGTTCACGCTAAAGGCGCAGGTGCTCATGGGTACTTCAAAGTAACAAATGACCTATCAAAATATACAAAAGCAGACTTTCTATCAGAAGTTGGCAAAACAACACCGATGTTTATTCGATTCTCTACTGTTGCAGGTGAACTTGGTTCGGCTGACACAGTGCGAGATCCAAGAGGTTTTGCTGTTAAGTTCTACACAGAAGAAGGTAACTATGATCTAGTTGGTAATAACACACCTGTGTTCTTTATCCGTGATGCTATAAAGTTTCCTGATTTTATCCATACACAAAAGCGTAATCCAAAAACGCATAGAAAAGATGTAAATGCTATATGGGATTTCTGGTCATTATCCCCAGAATCACTACACCAAATTACTATTCTACATTCTGATCGCGGGATACCAGCAACATTACGCCATATGAATGGATATGGAAGCCATACATTCAAATGGGTTAATGCCAACGGCGAATCTGTATTTGTTAAATACCACTTTAAAACAGTACAAGGCATTAAAAACCTTGATGTAGATTTAGCAGCTAAATTAGCTGGTGAAAATGCAGATTATCACTTAGAGGACCTTTACAATTCAATCGAAAATGGTGACTACCCTGAATGGAAGCTTTCTGTGCAAATTATGCCTGAAGAAGATGCAAATACTTATCGTTTCGATCCATTCGATGTTACTAAAGTTTGGTCACAAAAGGACTATCCATTAATCGAGGTTGGTCGCATGGTGCTTGATAGAAACCCAGAAAATTATTTCGCTGAAGTGGAACAAGCTGCATTCTCACCAGGACATTTTGTTCCTGGGATTGAGGCTTCTCCAGACAAAATGCTTCAAGGACGTTTATTTGCTTATTCTGATGCTCATCGTTACCGTGTTGGCGCTAACCATGAGGCACTTCCAATTAACCGTGCTAAGACAGAAGTAAATAACTATCAACGTGATGGTGCAATGAGATTTGATGGCAATGGTGGTAGCTCTGTAAATTACGAGCCAAACAGCTTTGATGGACCAAAAGAAACACCTGAAAATAATATCAAGCCGTTTGAAGTAACTGGGTTCGCTGATAGCGTTGCTTATGATAGTGAAGATCACTATACACAACCTGGAGACCTATTCCGTCTTATGAATGCTGACGAGCGTACTCGTTTAATTCAAAATTTTGTTGACCACATGCAAGATGTTGAAAAAGATGAAATCAAGCTTCGCCAAATCAGTCATTTTTACAAAGCTGATCCTGAGCTAGGAACTCGTATCGCAGAAGGTTTAGGCTTGTCTGTACCCGAAACAGCTAAATAACAATATATTAACAAAAACAAGGTCACTTCTTAGTGACCTTGTTTTTGTTTTCAAACATTGGCTTTCTTTAATCTGCTCATTAACTTTGTGCATATAATGAAAGAAAGCTCAAAAAATAATTATATATAATGGTGAAGTAGGTATAAGAGAATTCAGGGAGGAGAATAGAATAATGGAAGGAATGAGGATCGACCAACAGAAGCCATGTGATATTTCTTTTTTTGGACAGCCTACATTAGAATTGGCGAAAGCCTTACTTGGATGTTTATTAATAAAACAAACAAATGAAGGAGTAGCTGCTGGGATAATTGTTGAAACTGAAGCATACAGAGGGCCAGAAGACCAAGCTGCACACAGCTTTAATAATCGCCGGACGAATCGTACAGAAATTATGTTTGGTAATCCTGGGTTCACCTACACTTATTCAATGCATACCCATTGTTTATTTAATGTAGTAAGTGGTGAAAAGGATAACCCCGAAGCGGTATTAATACGAGCAATAGAACCTTATTTCAATAAAGAACTTATGGAAACAAGAAGACCAAATATAAAAAATGAAAAACAGATAACCAACGGCCCAGGTAAACTTACTAAAGCCTTAGGAATCAATATGAACGACTATGGACACTTACTAACCCAAAAGCCGTTATGGATCAGTGATAGTCCACTTTCTTCCTTTAGTATTTCATCAGGACCCCGTATTGGCATTGAAAATTCAGGTGAAGCAAAGCACTACCCTTGGAGATATTGGATTACAGGTAATAACTATTTATCTAGATGACCTACAAAGTTATATATGCATACCCGTCGATTATTACTTACATACTATTAATGATTAATTAACCCTTCTTAAATTAGTAAAGGGAAAAGAAAGGTGGCTATTCATGGATAAAAAGGATAAAAAGAGTCAAGTAAAAATTGAAAAAGCAGAAGATGTTGAATTTTCATATGAACTGGCAGATTCAGAAGACTTAGAAGCAGTAGAACGGATGAAAAAAGCAGATCAGCGCGCACAACAAAAATCAGAATAAGTAGAGAGCAAGTGCTTTTATAGGCACTTGCTCTAATTTTTACATTTATTTTACATTTTTTCAGATCCAATATTAGCCAACCATAGATTGCTCCTAAACTCAATATTGGCGTACTGTTTGACTCCCTGGAATCAAAATACAAAATAACCATTTTTTTTAATATTGTTAGAATTATTAACAAAACAGTAGCATTCTTTAAGCATTACCACCTTGTTACGCTTAATCAGCGCTGAGCAGGTTTAATGCTTGTTAATGCTATTTAAACTGGTTTGCGCTTTCTGCAAAGCAACACTATTATAATATAAGTACACATGAGCGAAAGATAAAAGTAAAAAGTAATTGAAGGGAGAATTTACCATTAACAGTCAAATAGCAACTGTAACTGCCCCTACTGAGACGGTTTACTTTGAAAAGCCAAAGGTAGAAGATGGTGCAGCAATGTGGGAATTAGTTAATAACTCAACACTTGATCAAAATTCAGCGTATAAGTATATTATGATGGCTGAGTACTTTAAGGAGACTTGTGTTGTAGCTAAAGAAGATGATAAATTAGTAGGATTTGTTACCGCCTTTATCCCTCCAGAACGCCAAGATGTGATTTTTATTTGGCAAGTTGGTGTTGATTCCTCTCAACGAGGAAAAGGAATTGCATCGAAACTTCTAAATGCACTAGTTCACAGAAGAGCTTGTGAAAACGTTCGTTTCATAGAAGCGACTGTTACCCCATCAAATAGTGCATCTCAATCATTATTTCGTCGCCTAGCACGTGATTATGACACTAAGTGTGATGTTAGTGATCTTTTTGGCGAAGAATTATTCCCAACTGACGGACACGAACCAGAGCTTAACTTTAGGGTTGGTCCAATAAATAGATAAAATAATTGTTTTGTTTTTAAAATCAAAATAAATCGTATCATTGACATACCATTTTCAGGGTATGTATCAACTTAAGGAGGACAATAAAAGTGAACGAAGATATGAATATTTTTAATACGTTAGAATCAGAAGTACGCAGCTATGTACGTAGTTTTCCCACCATTTTCACAAAAGCTAAAGGTTACAAAATGTGGGATAAAGCCGGGAAAGAATATTTAGACTTTTTCGCTGGTGCTGGCGCTCTTAACTATGGCCATAATCATCCAAAAATGAAAGAAAAACTAATTGAGTATATTACGAGCGACGGTATCACTCACTCTTTAGATATGGCATCAACAGCTAAAGCTGAATTTTTAAATAAGTTCAACGACGTTATTCTGAAACCTCGTGAACTTGATTATAAAATAATGTTCCCTGGACCGACTGGGACAAACACAGTGGAAAGTGCACTTAAATTGGCTCGTAAAGTAACAGGACGTACAGATATTATTAGCTTCACAAATGGATTTCACGGTATGACTATTGGTTCTCTTTCGGTAACTGGAAACTCGATGAAACGTAAAGGTGCAGGAATTCCATTACAAAACGTGGTTACCTTTCCATATGACAATTATGTAGATGATCAAAACTCACTTGACTATCTGGAACGCTTTTTAGAAGATAGTGGTAGTGGCGTAGCTATACCGGCAGCCATGATATTAGAAACCGTTCAAGGTGAGGGTGGAATTAACGCTGCTAGCCCTGAATGGTTGAAAAAAATAGAAAGTATTTGTAAACGATGGGGAATCTTGTTAATTGTAGACGATGTTCAAGCTGGTGTAGGTCGTACTGGTACGTTCTTCAGCTTCGAAACTGCAGGAATCAAGCCAGATATTGTTTGCCTATCTAAATCATTAAGTGGCTATGGCTTACCATTTGCTGTCACACTAATTCGTCCAGATATTGATAAATTCGCTCCTGGTGAGCATAATGGTACTTTCCGTGGAAACAACCATGCATTTGTAACAGCAACTGCAGCTTTAGACTTTTGGAAAGATGATACGTTCGAAAAAGAAATTAAAGTTAAATCAGAAATGATTTATAGCTTCCTTCAAAAACTTGTTGACACCTATCCAGAACTAAAAGGTGAAGTAAGAGGCCGTGGATTTATGGTAGGTATAGCATCAGAGGTTGATGGACTTTCTAATAAGATAGCTGCTAAAGCATTTGAAAATGGCTTAATCATGGAAACCTCTGGACCAAAAGATGAAGTGTTTAAATTGTTCCCACCTCTTACTATTGATGAACAAGGTCTGAAGCAAGGCTTTGAAGTAATAGAAAATAGCATTAGAAGTATCGTGAAAGAGCCTGTAACTATTTAAATTAGGATAAAACATAGGAAATATCGTAAAATAAGCAGTAATTATTTAAGCAAACAGGAGGAATTAATTAATGAAAGTAGTATCACTAAAAGACGTAGAAGGAACGAAACATGAAGTAGATGGTGGTAACTGGGTATCTAAACGCCTACTTCTTAAGAAAGACGGAATGGGATATACCGTAAATTATACAACTATTAAGCCAGGTACAGAAACACATATTTGGTATCAAAATCACTTAGAGTCCGTTTTCCTTACTGAAGGTGAAGGTGAAGTTGTCACACTTAGCGATAATAAAGTTTGGCCTATAAAAAAAGATGACCTTTACGTATTAGATAAGCATGATGAGCACTTACTACGTACTAAAAATGGAATGAGTATGGTTTGTGTATTCAACCCACCATTGACAGGTAATGAAGTACATGATGAAAATGGTGTGTATCCGGTAGATGAAGGTTAAGAATTCTAACCCCCTCAACATATTTGTTGAGGGGGTTTACTAATGAGCTGCGAAGTTTTAGACCATATTGAAAACCAACAAGATGAAAGTAACCTAAAAGCTACTAAGAATTCCACTTACTAACCTTCCAATACCTCTTACTATCCATACAATAAGTACTATACGGAAATAAAATAATCACAGGTATCCAATAATAAAAAAGTTCTATGATATTACTTTTATCATTTTTCCTCGGCTGTTTTCTCTTATCCAGAATCATCCCTCCATTTTTATAAACTTGCTTGTTTTTTTAAAAAGGTATAGTCTAAAAAATATGTTAACATAAATTTCCATAAAAAATTCTACTCATAAACATTCAGATAGCAATAGTCATGATAACAATTGTAAATAAACCTATTTAACTTCATCCCTAGGAGTTTGTATTGTTCCGTTTTCAAAAAAATATCAACAAAAAAATTGTGATCTCTAGTAAGAAGATCATAGCAGTTTGTGGGTTTTTATTATCCATTACATATCAAGCCTAGCGTTATATATACGCTAGGCTTGATATGGATTTATTTTATTTTCAATCGTAGATTGGATTTATGTTTAGGTTTCTGCCTCTGATCTTGAAATTCTTCTAAATCGGATGAACAGTTTGGACATCGGATAGCTTGTGAGGGAATGGACATACGACAAAACCGGCACTCCTTTTTTGTCATCGAATCAACAGGATGCTGATCCGGTCTTTTCCAGCGATTCATCTGTCTTATCATTAAGAATATAACAAAAACAACAAGCATAAACCTAATAAATGATGTAATAAACAAGCCATAATTTATGGTAGCAGCTCCTGCTTCTTGTGCCTCTTTCAAGGAACTATAATGCGTCCCGCCAAGAACAATAAAGAGGTTAGAGAAGTTCATTTTGTGTAATAACAAGCCTATTGGTGGAAGAAGCACATCAGAGACAAAGGAATCAATAAGTCCACTAAAGGCTGCACCTAAAACCAAGCCAATCCCCATATCAGCCGCGCTTCCTTTTAAAACAAATTGACGGAATTCTTTCATTAACCCGATCTTTACCAGCTCCTTTGGTAGAGTGATCTCTACCGACAATCAATCTCCAATTGTAGTATAAACTAACTAAGATTAAGTTTCTTAACCTTCATTTAAGTCAGGTGTCTGATGAAGATTTACTAACCAAAAAATTGGTCTGCTCTATACTATGAATCGACTAGACAGGCTATGCTTTTGTTTTTAAAAAAGTTATCTCTTTTTTCCATGGTGAAGATAAATTATAATTACTTAGATGGAAATAATAAAATAATTACGATTTAATCAGGGAGTGTTAAATTTGAAAAAGAACGTTGATGACTATTTACAAGAGGGTATCTATGGAACTAAGGAAATCAATCCTGCTGAACGAAAACTTTTTTTAGGCACATATAGAGAACGGGTTATTCTTGTACTAACCAAAGCACAAGTAATTCAATCTAAAGGAATTTCTGAGCTTGACCAGGCAATGAAAGCAAACCCTGAAGCTAAACTACTTTTGAACGGAAATGTTAACATACGTTTTTTTAAACCTTATAAAAAAGTGGCTTCTAAACACTCTATTAACTATACATCTGTTAAAAACAAGGAAGCAAAATCAGATTTTGGTATTGTGTTAACTCTTAATTATGCAATTGATAAAGAGGATATTTTTGTAGAAGAAAAGAATGAAACGAAAGAAGAAAAACCTAAAAAGACCTCACTATTAAAAAGGCTATTCGGAAAAAAGTAAAGCGGTTTTTTATGGCCTTACAAAGTTAGAACCATCCAGATGGAAGCTTTTGTTACTAATTTAGAGGTTCGTTTACTTCATACATATGAGAGCACCATTCTTAGTTTATCTGCTGCATGACCCCTCACCCAAGAAGTCCTTCAGAAAACGATGGCGTTTTTTTAACTACAGAGACTCAATGGTTAGAAACTTATGAGCAGTTTCAGCTGCTTGGAGTCCAAATAAAACTATGTTAATTTTCTTGTTGCAAAGAACATGCTACAAAATCCATCACAAATTCCAATAATAAAGCTATTGCAAAAAAAGCAAAAAAAGATCAACTGCAATTTGCAGTTGATCTTTTTTTGCTAACCTATACTTTCAAATTGTTTCTCATTAATGACAGTAACTAATCGTTCCATGCCAATCTTAATTTGATCTGGAGGAGCATTTGTGAAATTTAGCCTCATTGTATTTTCCTGTGGGTTAGATACATAAAAAGGTGCACCTGGTACGTAAGCCACACCCTCTTTTACAGCAGTAGCTAAAAGATCTGTCGTATTCACATAGGATGGCATATTAACCCAGAAGAACATCCCACCCTTTGGTATTTGATAAGATAATTGATCACTTTTGACGCTGTCTAGTATATCTCTCATTACTTCCATTCTACCTAAATAGGTCTTTCTTATTATCTGAATATGTCCATCAAGGTCAAAATCATCCAATAAATGAATTAGTGCATGCTGACTAATTGAATTGGTATGCAGATCAGTTGCCTGCTTCGCTTGTGCCATTAAACGAATAATTTGATGAGGTCCTACAATCCAACCTATCCTCATTGCTGGAACAACCGTTTTTGAAAAAGTACTTGTGTACATAACAAATTGATTATTGTCCATCGAAGCGATAGATGGAGGGGATACTTGATTATCAAATTGGATATCACCATATGGATCATCCTCAAAAATAACAACATGATATTTCTGGGCAAGCTCCAATAACTTCTTTCTTCGTTCCAAAGACCAAACCTTACCTCCAGGATTGGAATAAGTTGGCACAACATAAATACACTTTGGTTTTAGTCGGTTTATTTTATCCTCCAAGTCCTCTTCTATCATCCCATCTTCATCAGAATCAACTGGAACAATTGTAGTTTCATAAGAGTCAAAGACTTGTAGTGCTGCCAAGTATGTTGGGTTCTCGGTTAGAATAATATCACCCGGATTGAACATAATTTTAGCAAACAGATCAATCGCTTGCTGTGAACCCGACGTAACCAAGATGTCCTCAGACTTTCTGTATAAACCTTTTTGAGCCATTCTAACAGATAACCGCTCCCGAAGTTCTCTTACCCCTTCTGTTTCTCCATATTGAAGTACTTTATTTCCAGATGTAATAGCCTTATCGAAGGCCTGACGGATAGCTTCTACTGGAAATAAGCTTTCATCTGGTAAACCCCCAGCAAAAGAAATAACATTACCCTGGTTTACAACTTTTAAAATATCACGAACAGCTGATGACTTCATGTAACGAACTCGCTGTGAAAAACCATATCTCATGGTGTGTCCCACCTTCTATTTTCATTTAGTTTTAATATTAAGAAAAGTCAGTCTTTTTTGTTTTTAAATGTTTATATATTATAACATTATTGAGTAACATTACAAGGGCATTTATAATAGATATCGTATAAATAAACAATAGTCGCTAATCCGTACAAATGAGATTAGCGACACACTTATTCTGGGTTCAATATTCGTTTCAAAAACTGTTGTGTTCTCTCTTTTTGAGGCGACCTTAAGACTGCCTCAGGAGGACCCTGTTCTACAATTTGACCTTCATCCATAAAGATAACTTGATCTGAAACTTGCTCTGCAAATTTCAATTCATGAGTTACAATCGCCATTGTCCAACCCTCATTTGCTAAATCCTTAATAACTTTTAGTACTTCACCAACTAATTCGGGATCGAGTGCCGATGTTGGTTCATCAAACAACATTAGTTGGGGCTTGATTGCTAGCGCTCTGGCTATCCCAACTCTCTGTTGCTGTCCACCTGAAAGCTGATGAGGATATAGATTCATTTTGTCACCCAAACCAACTTTATTTAGAATGTTTTCAGCTAATTCTATCACTTCGCTTTTTGGCCTCTTCTGAACAATTAAAGGTCCTTCGGTTACATTTTCCAATGCAGTTTTATGAGGGAACAAATTATATGACTGAAAAACCATCCCTGATTTACGGCGAAGTTCAGTGATCTCTTTTTTCCTCATTGGCTTATCAAAGTTAACTTTAAACCCATCATCAAAGGTAAATTCCCCTTTGTTTGGGACCTCTAATACATTTAAGCACCGAAGAAGTGTTGTTTTTCCAGAACCGGATGGACCAATTATCGCTAATATATTTCCCTCTTCAATATCTAGATTGATGTCTTTTAAAACTTCCAATTCTCCAAATGCTTTTGTTAGTCCTTTAACTGATAAAAACACTTACATTCCCCCTCCTTTCACTATCGAGCAATATGTCGTTCTAACCGTGCCTCAACTCTATCCTGAATGATTGAAAGCACAAAACAGATGATCCAATATAATATTGCCGCTTCTATATATAGCAACATAAAGTCATAGGTCCTTGCTGCGATTTCTTGAGCCTTCCTAAATAACTCAGTGACCAGAATTAAAGATGCTAGCGAAGTATCTTTTACTAAGCTAATAAATGTATTGGATAGCGGGGGAATGGACACTCTAGTAGCTTGAGGTAAAATGATACGTCTCAAAGCTTGGCTATAGCTCATGCCAATCGTTTGTGACGCTTCCCACTGCCCCTTTGGAATTGACAAAATAGAAGCTCGAATAATCTCCGATGCATATGCTCCTACATTTAGGGAGAAAGCAATGATAGCACTAGGAAATGGGTCAATCGTTAATCCGATACTCCCCAATCCATAGAATATAATTGAAAGTTGAACGAGTAAAGGAGTCCCACGGATTGCTGAAACGAAAGCCCTAGCAGGAAACGTAAAATATTTACGGTTAGAAAGGCGCATAATTGCTATAATTAAGGCTATAGATAAACCTAAAACAAATGAAATTAAAGTAAGAGGAATCGTATATTTGATTCCTCCTTGGATCATTGGCCAAAGGGAGTTTTGGAACAACTCCCACCCTCCCATATCAGCCGATATTGTCAATAGAATATTACTTTGAAACATCTTCGCCAAACCATTTCTCTGAAATTTCTGCTAATGTTCCATCTTCTTTCATTGCTTCAAGTTGCTCATTAACTGCTTCAACCAACTCTTCATTTCCTTTTCTAAATGCGAAAGCTGTTTCTGATGCGTCTTCTTCACGTGCAGCAATTTTAATACCTGAATCTGGTTGTTGGTTGATGTAATCCAACACTGCTAACCTGTCATTTACCGTAACTTCCACACGACCTTGTTTAATTAATTCAATAGATTGAGCTAAACCTTCTACTTGCACTAGTTCCGCACCATTTTCTTCCGCGATAGCAGCAAAATTACTTGTTAATGATTGTGCGGATTGCTTTCCTTCTAAATCCTCAAACGAGGTAATTTCTGTATCATCCTCAGGTACTACGATAACAGCAGATGAAACTGTATAAGGTACTGAGAAATCATAGTTTTCAAGACGATCAGCATTAATACCCACTTGATTAGCAATTACATCAAAACGGGCCGAGTTTAAGCCAGCAAACATTGAATCCCACTGCGTTTCTTGGAAATCTACTTCCACGCCCATCCGATCTGCGACTTCTCTCATCACTTCTACATCATAACCAGTTAGTTCATCTTCTTCATTATGAAAAGTGAATGGGGCATAAGTACCTTCTGTTCCTACTGAAATAACCCCTTCATTTATAATTTGCTCATAAAGAGTTTCTTCTGTTTCTTCATTATTTTCCCCATTAGCGTTTGACGAAGAATCTTCACCTTCATTTGTTCCACAAGCTGCTAAAACTAAAATAAGCCCAAACACTATTATCCAAAATCCTTTTTTCATGTACATAACCCCCAGTAAGTTTGTCGGATTTAAAATTCCAGTTTTGATTATAACCTTGAATGAACTCTTTTGTAAATCAATTGATTTATTATTTCACTTATTTTATCCTTATTTAAAAATTTTAATTAAGTTTATAGCTTTTTGAAAAAAATCACTCTTTTCCAACGGATTTTAAAAAATAATAAATTACGATTAAATAAACAGCTTAGCGAATTCTGCTAAGCTGTTTCAGTTGTTAGATGATAAAACATAAAGTTTAACAATAATATTATCCTGGATAAACAACTATTCCCATTCCTTTAAAGATGAAAAAAAACGTTTGATTTTTTCAGTTAGCCTGCCTGCCTTATCTTTATCCGGACGCTGTTTTCTCCATTCATGATAGCTTGCAATTCCTATCAGTGTAGAACCTGCGATTAACAAGTAAGCCCACCATGGCATATTACCCCAATATGGTTTCGTTTGGTACATTACATTAAATAATAAAACACCAATACCTACAAAAAAGTAGATTTTTATCCTATATTGCATGCCGATAATGATAGATAGAAGGGCTAAACTTCCCATTAAAACAGCATCCCATACTGTATTACTTTCAATAGCATCTACTATTAAATAGGCTGTAACTAAAAGTAGAACAATTAACTCTACATACTTCATAATCTTGCTATAGTTATTCCAAGTTCGTAAGCTCAAGAAGATGGTGACGGATAATATAGGTAAAACTGTCAATTCCGCTCTGATAAGATTAGGAATCCATGAATAGAATTCAGATAACACTAAGAAATAAGCCGGAATAATACTAATAGCGCCTAACGTTTTGAAAGTCAGTTTAGGCATTAAATTATTTAGTCGGTTATCCTGAGAAAAGAACCAGATGCTTATAAGTAATATCGGCGCGATTTCAATCCAGACAGTGTTCTGCTCAGTCACGAATGAAATTGAATAAAATAAATAAAAGAGTGCTATGATCGAATACCAATCTACATAGCTATTATTTTTTTCCAGATAATACAATTTTTCATATAAGTAACGCCCGACAATAAGCAAGATTAAAAAACTAGCCATACAAATGAAGTAAATCACTATTGAATCAAACATATGACGTTGCTGCTCCCAGACTAGTAGTGTCAGAGCTAAGGGTATAACCGAAAAGACGGAGAGTTTCCGCTTGTGTAAAAACAATAAGTTAAATAAAACATATCCAAATATAGGTATCAATTCGATTGGTGAAAACATGTACCTTTCCGTTACAACTGTAAACAACCCCACCAGTGAAAATGGAATTATATACCACCCAATTCGATCACGCCAATTTTTTTGCTTAATAACTAGCCAACCAATTGCCATTAGAACACTAGATATTAACCATATATATGGTGAAGGCATCTGTACAAATAGATTATAATAACCTATGTTCGTTGCCAGCAAAATCGGAATTAGAGTCATTGCTGCATATAGGAAAACTTTAATTTGCCATTCGTTCGACCTAATAATTGTACTGTACAAATATATTGAAAATGGTACAAATAAAACCAATGGATTTATGTTTCCGCTTAAAACACTATCTAGTATAACCACCAAAATTAGTAGGAATAAAGTTACTTGAGCAAACCAGAAGAAATATGGTTTTAGCTGTTGAACTTTTTTCCCTGCAAAATATTCAATTAATAAAAGAATGACCGGACCAAACATTAGGTAAACAATACTTTGTTCATATGAATCAAGCGGTAATGGGCTTAATAATGAGCCATAAAACGCGAATGATGTTAATGCAACCAATAACCAGAAGATCGTTAGTTTAGTCCTGTGAACAAACCACACAAACACTCCAATTCCAATTAATAATAATAATGGTCTAACAAAATACTCATCAATTTCAATATAGTCAAGTAATTGCAAAAGACTAAATAAATAGGCAAATTGTCCGGTATAGAAGGTAGATCTAGATAAACCACTCTCACTATATCGCCCCCACCCAATACTAATCCCAAATAGCAACATACCTGCTACGGCATAATGAAATGGAATATTGAAATTATTTTCATATTCAACCGAAACACTTATAAATTTTGGATAAAGAACTAAAAAACCTAAGAGTATGCTCACTGAATGCCCCCATTCAGCAATGATCCTCTCCTGAACTCCTTGAGTTTTTTTGATCACGATAAAGCTAAGCACTGCAAGCACTAGGAAGAAACATGCCACTTTAATATATTCCATCGCTAGGGCACTATAAGCGATACACCCTATCATTAGAGTTATTGATAGATAATAGCTACTCCTTTGAATTGGAAGTATAAATTTATGCTTGTTATATATCCCTATCGCAAGGAACAACCCGACACCAAACAAGAACATAAACAAATCGGGGTGGTTAATACCAATCCAACTATTTATATTTTCCCAAAGTTGAAATCCCGCAACAATAATAAAGACAGGTGATAGATATTTGAATATCTTGTAGTTTGTTAAATAAGCCAAATAACAATAATTCAATGCTATAACAATATAAGCCACTAACAACACTAGGCTATTTTCATCAGCCTTTAAAACTATGCCCTGATAACTCACATAGACAAATACAAAAAATGAAATGATTCCGCTTGTAAAACGGAACATTCTCTCTAGGTAACTATTATTTTTTGTGATGAAGGAGAAACTTATATAGACTATGCCTACTAATGAATAGATTATAAATTCAACGTTTGCCAAAAAGGTATGCTCTACAAGCTGATAAACTCCGTAAGCAAATAGCGCAGTAAATACAAATTGGTATTCCTTTGTTCTGTAAACATAAACCATTGAAATATAGATAGCTGCAGTTAACAAAAGGTTAAAACTATAGAAAACTGCCTGTTCGTAAATAAATAACATCAATAATGTAGAAATTACTAAGTTTAACTGTGAATATGCTGGGAGTTCCTTTATGAATATAGCAATTCTTTGATTTACATTGATACGATGATAAACGTATAACAATGCAGCATTGAACAGCATAATCAAAAGATAAAATCCATCTAAGGATACTCCTGTAGAAGCAATTAGGAAAGCCACAGTTAATGTTAAAAATATGTAGGAAATCCAAACAAATAGGCGGCTCCTATGTTTCATTGCATTTCTCATATAAAGCGGAAGGGGAATTAAAGCTCCGATAAGACCTAAGAAATATCTCCCTTCACCTGTCAATGAAAGATAGGTGCCTATTAGCTCAAAGAATCCAATTGCTACTACAACAATAGGAATGAGCAAACTGCCAAGTGTTAAAAAAGCAAAGGCTGTTTTTTCAATCTTTAAGAGCTTACTAGAAACTCCGCTTAATAGTAAAAAGAAAATAGCAATAAATGAAATGGAAAATACTCTTAATCCGGGCCCCATCTGTTCCCAATTACTAGTCGCAACTACTAAGCCACTAATAAGCAATAATACAACACCTAGTATAAGCGACCAACTGATGTTCCGCTCCCGAACTTGTTCTTTGGTTAATTTCTTTTTCGGCTTCTCTTGTTTTTTTGGTTGTTGCTTCTCCTTTATTTCTCCATTAGGTTCAGCTTCGATCTTTTCAGCCAGTATGTATCCTTCTTGATTTGCTTCCCTTTGTCTTTTTATCGCCATTTTATTATAAGAACTGATAAGGAATTGGTAGTCTTTATCATTTATAAAATTATATTTTTTAAGATCTGCTAGCTCGTTTCTGACTATGTCTTCTCGTTCTTCTTGAGGTAATTTTTCCATCCATCTTCCCCCTAAAATAAACCTTTACTCACTTACTTATAGTTAGACAGTCTAGTTAGAATTACCTTCTTTTTTACAAGTAAATATTATACGTAGTTGGTCTTCTTTATTAAGCCTTTCTGATAATTCCTATTTAAATATAGGCTGTTTTCTAAAAGATTGTTGTTATTTTCGAATAGTCCATAGACTCCGACGTAACCATCTGACTTCCTTACGGTCTTTATGGGAATAATGCTATTTCGCCGCTGCGGAAAAACACTCCCTTTCCATGGGGAACGCCTCAGCCTCCTCGCTCGTAAAGAACACTCACTGCGGGGTCTTCAGACTGTTCCTTTCCCATAGGAGTGTCGTATTTTTCCTCCGCTTTGAGTAGCTCACTGTTCAAGGGTGGATCCTTGAGACAATAAATTCATGGGTTTTTTCTTAATAAAAAAACACTACTACTAGCGTAGGCGGAATCCATGGACATCTCGAAAATACCTGGGTTACTCGTCGCATGAGAACTTTGTTCCTTTTCACTCTAGAGTCGATTGTCTACACCACAATCAACCATTATAAGTATTTAGCTCTGGCTGGTTTAATGTAGTAGTTATCAAACACAACACTATACTAACGCAGGAAGTACACGGAGACTCCTGCGGGAGGGAATGGCATAGGTGAGACCCCACAGTGCGTAGCACGAGGAGGCTCAACAGCCACCCGCGGAAAGCGTAGTGTATTTCCGTAGTGGTGAAGAGCGTGGTATGTTACGACGCTTTTTATATCAAGTACGAAGATTAAAAAGCAACAAAACTTACGAAAAGAGCCTAAATAAAAATAGATGACCCAATGATTGTATATTCATCAATTGAGTCATCTATTTATCCTTCTGATTATCCTAAAACAGCACGATCATTTACTAATTGTTCTCCTCGAATTCGTTGAAATTCTTGTAATAGCTTTTCTATTGTGAGATCTTGCTTTTCTTCACCTGAAACGTCAAGAATAATTTGTCCTTTATCCATCATAATCAAGCGATTGCCTAAATCCAATGCTTGCTGCATATTGTGTGTAACCATTAAGGTAGTTAAGTGGAATTTCTCTACCACGTCACCGGTTAGCTTGGTGATCAGTTCCGCACGAGAAGGGTCTAATGCCGCCGTATGTTCATCAAGTAACAAGATGTTTGGTTCAGTAAAGGTCGCCATTAATAATGATAACGCTTGTCGTTCCCCACCAGATAGCATGCCCACTTTAGCATTCAAACGATCTTCAAGTCCTAAATGAAGCGTGTTTAAGTACTCACGAAATAACTCTCTCCGCTTCTTTGTAACCCCTATACGAAATCTGCGCTTCTTGTTTCTCGCATAAGCCATCGCTAAGTTTTCTTCAATGGTCATCGAAGGAGCAGTTCCAGCCATTGGATCCTGGAACACCCTTCCTATATAATTTGATCGTTTAAATTCAGGTAGAGGGGTAACATCTTTATTATTTATTTTTACAGTTCCGATGTCGGGCTTCAAGCTACCGGAAACAACATTCATCAGTGTCGATTTCCCAGCACCATTACTACCAATCACAGTAACAAATTCGCCTTGTTCAAGAGTTAAATTAATATCCTGCAACGCCTTTTTTTCGTCAGGTGTATCTTCATTAAAAGTTACTGATATATCACTCAAATATAACAATTGTTACGCCCCCTTTGCCTTGTTGTTTAAATCGATTCGTTTCCGTTGGCGTCGTTTTTGTTCTCTTACTGTTGCAATAACTTTAGGAGTAACTAAAGCTGCAACAACTAGAATTGCTGAGATCAACTTCATATCTCCCGTTTCAAGGAAATCCACCTTAAGCGCCGCCGTGACCACCATACGATAGACAATCGCCCCAAGTATAACTGCAAGTGTTGTTCTTACAATGGTTTTCTTTCCGAACAACGCTTCACCGATAATAACGGAGGCAAGTCCAATAACAATCATTCCGATTCCAGATTTTAAATCTACAAAACCATCATTTTGAGCAATTAAGGCACCTGATAATGCTACCAATCCATTTGAAAAACCTAACCCAACAATTTTTAAGGTATCGGTATTTGCTGACAAACTACGAATCATCTTCTCATTATCACCAGTAGCTCGAAGTGCCAAGCCAATCTCTGTTTTTAAATAATAGTCCGTTATTAATTTTACGATCACTGTAATAATAATCATCACAAAGATAACAATCCATGTACCTGGTACTACTTCTACTCCGATGGAGGTAAGTAAACCGTTTAAAAATTGATCAATTCCTGTCTTTTCCCATGCCGTCTCTAGAAAATTAAACACAGTTGGTTCATTTAACAGTGGTATATTGGGACTCCCACCCATTATTCTTAAATTGATTGAATATAAGGCGGTCATCATTAAAATACCTGATAATAATGGATTTATTTTCCCTTTTGTATTTAATATCCCTGTAATGTTTCCAGCCACGAAACCAGCCACTGCTGCTAGTACCGTTGCAATAATAGGTGAAACACCATTGACAATACACATTGCAGCAACTGCAGCACCAGTTACAAAACTTCCATCAACAGTTAAATCAGGAAAATCTAAAACCCGAAAAGATAAATAAACACCAAGTGCCATGATTGCAAAAATTATACCTGATTCAACGGCTCCGAACATTGAAAAAAACATGCTGTATCTCTCCCTTGTCGCTTAAAAAGAAAACCGACATTAAACCTTAACGGGATAATGTCGGTTTAGTTTTACTATTAGTAAAATTTAAAGTTAAACAGTCTTACTCTTCTGCTGTTTCTAGGAATTGAGCTTTTTCATCCCACTCAGCATTCCATTCAATCCCCTGCTCTTCTGCAGCACCTTTATTAATAAACAGCTGCATTTCAGGTGGAACCTCCACCGGAATATCCGATGTTGCTTTTTGACCTGTTAATACTTCAACTGCCATTTCACCAGCACGGTAACCTATCGTATGGTAATCAATTCCAAAGGTTGCAAATCCACCTTTTTCTACAGAGTTCGGTTCACCAACAATTAGAGGTATATCTTGTTCATTCGCAACACCGATAACTGCTTCTAAAGCATCTACAACAGTGTTATCTGTAATAACATAAATAACATCTGCCTCACCAACTAATGTTGTCGTAGCTGTCTGTACATCGGCTGAAGTAGCGACAGTACGCTCGACTGTACTTAAACTAGTTCCTTCAATAGCAGCGTTTACTGCATCAATCTGAGCTACTGAATTTGCCTCACCAGAATTGTAAATAAGTCCAACTTTTGCTCCTTCAAAGTAAGTATCAATAAAATTCACTGTGTTTACTATTGAATCTGGGTGAAGGTCAAGTACACCAGTGATATTCTCACCTGGTTGATCCATCGCTTCCACTAATCCACCTGCAACAGCATCTGTTACAGAAGTAAAGATAATAGGAATATCACTAGTTGCTGATAAAGCACTTTGTGCACTTGGAGTGGAATTAGCGAAAATCAAATCCACATTATCTGCTACAAAGTTATTAGCGATAGTTTTACCATTATTCACATCATTTTGAGCACTTTGAAAATCATACTCTACCTCTAAGCCTGCATCTGCGATTGCATCTTTAAAACCTTGGTAGGCAGCATCAAGAGAAGGATGCTCAACAATTTGTGTAGCACCAATTGTGTAAGTCTCTGTTTCCGCCTCATCTGATCCCTCACTTTGCTCTTCCTGGTCTGTCTCCTCTTCAGATTCTGCTGGAGAATCTGACCCTGAAGAATTGGTTTCTTCACCTGCTCCACATGCCGCTAAAATTAACATACTTATAATTGCTAAACCCAAAAAATAGAGCCACTTGTTCTTCATTAGTCATTCTCCCCCTATAATCTATATCTTTTAAATATTCTAAAGATTTGAAGAACATTATATCACATAATTACTTAACCATGTACATCTTTATACAATAAATTTCTGATATTATTTTATAGTAAAAGTGTATAAAATTTCTTAACTTGTTTAGAACTTCCATTTATAGCAAACTATAGAAGCACAGACTTCTTCTTATGTAATCCAATCCATATCAACGAGGAGTATTAAATATGCAAAATTTCATTGTTATTGGCGCGGGAATACTCGGTTCTTCAACCGCCTATCATTTAGCTAAGGCCGGGGCAAACGTCACAATGATTGATCAAAAAGGACCGGGGCAAGCAACAGATGCGGCAGCTGGTATCGTTTGTCCGTGGTTATCTCAACGCAGAAATCAAGCATGGTACCAGTTAGCAAAAAATGGAGCCCGCTACTATCCAAGCTTAGTCAACTCACTTGAAAAGGACGGGGAAGCTGATACTGGATATGCGCGTGTCGGAGCAATAAGTATTCATCAAGAAAAGAAAAAGTTAGAAGCAATGATTGAAAGAGCAATACAAAGGCGTGAAGATGCACCAGAAATAGGAGATATTAAACTTCTAAATGCGAACCAGACGAAATCATTATTTCCTCCTTTGGCGGAAGGCTATGGGGCGGTACACGTTAGTGGTGCTGCTCGTGTGGATGGACGTTTATTACGTGACTCCTTACAACGAAGTGCCATAAAACATGGAGCAAATTTTATTGAAGGCACCGCTAAAATTAAGCTAACCAACAACAAAGCAACAGGAGTTTTAATAAATGGTGATGAACTAGCTGCAGATACAGTTATCGTTACTGCAGGAGTTTGGGCAAAAGATTTACTGAAGCCTTTGGGTGTGTCATTTTTAGTTGAATCACAAAAGGCCCAAATTGTGCATCTAAAGCTTCCTGAACAAGATACAAGCGAATGGCCTGTCGTAATGCCTCCGAATGATCAGTATCTGTTGGCCTTTGGTGATAGTAGAGTAGTTATTGGTGCTACTCACGAAAACAATGTCGGACTAGATTATCGCGTTACTCCTGGTGGATTAAAGGAAATATTCGGAAAAGCCTTACATGTTGCTCCTGGACTTTCAACTAGCACTTTCATTGAGGCAAGAGTTGGATTTCGGCCATCTACTCCAGGATTTCTCCCGGTTATAGGATCACTTCCAACCCATGAAGGGGTTTTAATAGCAAATGGTTTAGGTTCTTCAGGTTTAACTACAGGCCCTTATCTAGGGTCTGAGCTAGCAAAAATAGCTCAGGGGATACCTACGGAAATAAACGTAGACCTTTATCCAGTAAGCGGGGCATTAGGATAATTGTATTTTTATACATTTACAGAAAAATCCCTCGAAGGAAATAAGCACTTTCCATCGAGGGATTTTTAACATTACTATTTGAAATAATCTGTTACTGCACCTTTAGATGAACAGGAAACATTATGTGCATATTTCCCTAATACACCTTTAGAATATAACGGTCGTGGCACCCAATTTTTGCGGCGGTTTTCTAGCTCCGCTTCAGGGA
Organism: Aquibacillus halophilus; assembly: GCF_009649745.1. GTDB lineage: Bacteria > Bacillota > Bacilli > Bacillales > Amphibacillaceae > Aquibacillus > Aquibacillus halophilus. The sequence continues at coordinate 180,333 of NZ_WJNG01000011.1, forward strand.
CATCCATCGTAATTTCTTGCAAATCTGAATCAATGGTGACCAAATCACCCTCTTGTAAAAGTGCTATTGGTCCTCCCACTTGAGCTTCTGGAGCTATGTGTCCTACCACTAAACCATGAGTACCACCTGAGAATCTTCCATCAGTTAGTAGTGCAACACTTTCCCCCATACCTTTACCAACAAGAATCGCTGATATTGACAACATCTCCGGCATACCAGGCCCGCCTTTAGGTCCCACATGACGAATAACTAATACATCACCTTCATTAATTTTGTTATTAATAACGGCTGTTGTTGCTTCATCTTCTGTATCAAACACCCGCGCTGGTCCCGTATGACGTTTAACCTTCACACCAGAAACTTTTGCAACTGCACCACTTGGCGCAAGATTTCCTTTTAAGATAACTAATGGCCCATCTTTCCGTTTTGGATTATCAAACGGTAAAATAATATCCTGTCCTTCTTGTAAGGAAGGGGCATCCTTTAAATTCTCTGCAATCGTATTTCCTGTTACAGTTAAACAATCACCATGCAAATAACCAGCTTCAAGTAATAGCTTCATTACTGCAGGAACGCCACCAACTCGATGTAAATCTTCCATTACATATTTACCACTTGGTTTCAAATCTGCAAGATGTGGTACTTTCTTTTGGATACGGTTAAAGTCATCAATCGTTAAATCAACGTCAACAGCATCTGCAATAGCCAACAAGTGAAGTACCGCATTAGTTGATCCACCTAACACCATAACTAGAGTAATTGCATTTTCAAAGGCTTCTTTAGTCATAATGTCCTTCGGATAGATACCTTTTTCTAATAAATTATACACTGCAGCTCCAGCTTTATTACAATCCTCAGATTTTAGGCTTGATTCAGCGGGATTGGAAGAGCTACCTGGTAAACTCATACCGAGTGCTTCTGCAGCGGATGCCATTGTATTTGCTGTGTACATACCACCACAAGAACCAGCACCTGGACAAGCATGACATTCTATTCCGTGTAGCTGTTCATCGCTAATGTCGCCATTGTTGTGTTTACCTACACCTTCGAACACAGAAACAATATCTAATTTATCTCCATTGAGATGGCCTGCTGCGATTGTACCACCATAAACAAAGACAGATGGAACTTCAGCTTGTCCAATCGCAATCAAACATCCAGGAATATTTTTATCACAGCCACCAATTGCTACAAGGCCATCAAGGTTCTCTGCACCAACTACCGTTTCAATCGAATCTGCAATTACATCTCTACTTGGTAAAGAATAACGCATTCCTGAAGTACCCATCGAAATACCATCGGATACAGTTATTGTGTTGAAAATTAAAGGTACAGCTCCCGCTTTTCTAGCACCATCCTTGGCACTTCGAGCTAAATCATCAATATGGATATTACAAGGAGTAACTTCACTCCATGTACTAGCAACACCAATCATTGGTTTTTTAAAATCTTCATCAGTTACCCCAACAGCACGTAACATAGCGCGGTTTGGAGCTCTTTTTGCATCATCGAATACTTTACTTTTAATACGCAAATCCTTTTTCATAAACGATTCCTCCTGACCATTCTCTTGTAATAACTATAATAGTTAACTAAAAATTGTTCAATGAATTTGTTAAATTCAGATTTTTAATTTTACCTATTTAAATTTAACACTTTTAATTATATAAATATACTGTTTTCACCTTAATTTCACATAATAAGTTCTAAAAAGTATGATATATGATATCACAAACAACTTGCACCGTTAAAATCAATGTGATATTTTATTTAGCAATACCCTTTTATAAATAATTTATAATTTTATAAAAAATTCACATGTAAAGGAGGTTAAATTGATGAGAAATGTCACCTTAGAAAAATTATTTACACACCCTATTGCACAAAAGTATTTAGGTAGATCTGGCATTGCTCATGCAATTACTGTAGCTGAAAAAGCTTATATAATTGCTAATTCATATAAAGTTGATCCTGATCTAGCTGCAAAGGCTGGGCTCTTACATGATATTGGTCATTATAAATGGTATCGTAATGGTGAATGGGACTATGAATCATATAAGGAAAATGATATTCATGCCATAAAAGGAGCTGCAAGAGCTCATAAATTGTTAATTCGATCTGGCGAGAATCCGCAAAGCGCCAAAACGATTGCTCTAGCAATATTGCTACACACTGATTCCTATCTCCCCGATGGAGAACTACAGCTGAATCCATTACAGCTTGTAGTATCTCTAGCTGATGAGGCCGATGAGGAACCAAGCGGAGCGCATCATTATCGAACTATTGACCAATTTTCTGCACTTGAAAGAATTCAACGATTGGATAGTTTAATTGATAAACCCCAGCAATCAAACCAAGAAAAGACAAGTTAAGCCTTTGAATTAAGCAAATGGAGAACCAATCCCCGAAAGCAATAAACTCATCAGACTATCTTTAGAAATATTCATCACCCCATTTAGAAAAATATGATATCCTAAGTTTACCTAATATAGGCATCCATAGTTTTTAAGGCTATGGATGCCTTTGATAAATAGTAAGAGGTGCACAGATTGGTGAAATTCAATAAAATTCTTCCTATTATCTTTTTATTTATTATTATTGTCGTTGCTTTTTTTATATTTGATAAGTACCGAACTAGAACTGATGTTCCAATGCCGACACAACTTGATCCAGTTATCGAAATATATCAAGATAGGCTAATCGCACAGGCGGCAACAAATGGAATAAATATACTCATTACCGATGATTTTAGATCTATAGAAGAACAGAACGCCCTTTATGCGAGAGGTAGAACTACAGAGGGTAACATTGTTACTAATGTTCAAGGTGGAGAATCTTACCATAATTATGGTCTGGCCATTGATTTTGCTCTACAACTGGAAAATGGCGATGTAATTTGGGATGTTTACTATGACGGAAATAATAATGGTGAATCTGATTGGATGGAAGTAGTAGAAATAGCTAAGGAGATGGGATTTGAGTGGGGTGGAGATTGGAAGAATTTCCGTGACTATCCCCACCTACAAATGGACTTTGGTTTAACTATATGGGATTTACAACGCGGTAAAAGACCTGAGGACACTATTGTCTATCGAAATCTTATTGAAAGCGGGGAATAATCCCTGCTTTCATTTTTCAATTCAATAAACTACCTTACTGAAAACTTGTACTTCTATATATTTCTTCACACTGTAAAAGGAATCTAACATTGTCTTAATGGCTTCAAACTATTATCTTTAGTTTATCCCATTCACTATACCTGTTCATTATATGCCTGACTTGTAAAGTCATCATCTAGTTTACTAAATTTACTTAAAAGAACTAAGAACACAACCTCCATTGCTAACATAACGATCAGAGCAAACACCATAAACGCCACCATACCGGATTCATTCATTGTAAATGCTTGCAATAAATGACCCACCAACATGATTATCATATAAACTTTAAATGTATTGAGAGTTCTATGATAAAGGTTGTTATCAGCACTTGCTTGTGCTATTTCTAGCATAAATTTGAATACATAGAAAACGAGTACTAATTTGATAAGCTCAAGCGCAACCATATACAATGACAGGCCACTAAATATATCTACTTGCCCTATTGTTTCATTCATATTACTTTGGTTAATGAAAACAGTCGGAATCGAGAAAATTATGAGAAACCCTGCTATATTACTAGCCTTTTTTCCAACCGGATAATCTTTAATTAGCCATGTAAGACCCGATAAAATTAAATAATACCCTACTGGATCGGGAAATATATCAATAACTAGAATATGGATTTCTAATAGTACCAAGAGGAAACCCCAAAACAGCCTTTTGAAAGCAAACTTCATCTCATATTCCCTCCTTTTGTTTCGATGATTGCGTCAAGATCATTTTCATCTAAGTATGGTTGATCATTAATTGGAACTCCACTTACAAAAGGCTGCCCATCATCTCTTGTTCCACTAATTTGGATATCAAATTGATAATAGCTAGTTCTATTAGAATCGAACTGCATATACAAACCCATAAAATCATTTTTAGCTAGATCAAATGGAAACATAATTGCTTCAACGGTTGGTGCTTGTAATTCTTCCCATGGTAAATCCAATGCCTGATTAACTCCAGGACTACTAATCATCTTATTTGAGTTCGCTTCATTGAGCCCTACCTTAATCGAAACATCATCTGTCAATCTATCAAAGGGGACCGATATGTCTTGTATCCTAATAGGTTGGTTGGCAACCATTGATACAGCGCTTCGATGTTGATTGCTCGAACCACCCGATCTTGTGTCTAGCACTAAGGGCTGATTGTGATGGGATTGGATAACTACTTCACCTATATTTGCGTTGATATGTTCACCATTGGAAAAATAAACATCCATAGTATTAAAGGACCAGGCTTCATCATTTTCGTTAACAACTTTATCCATATCATTACGAATGGTTACCGTAACCTCCATTAAGTAGTGATGAGTAAACTCCTGCCGGTAATTTATCTGAGGCTGATTGTTATTAAACATCGTAAATCCAACATTATTTGAGACTGGGTATGCTTCGATTCCATTCATTTCTATGTAATTAACTTCCATCGGATTTTGTTTATTTGCTAAATAATAAAATGTTAATGGTATTTCTTGCACTGCTTCGGAATGATACATTTGATAATAATGGTCTAAAAAAATTGGTTCATCTAGCTGCTGTGATTGAAAGTATAAATAGTTACCAAACCAACTCATGATAATTACAGTTATTCCTGCCCATAAAAACCTTTCCCTCATACATGATCTCCCGCTTCCCCCGATAAAATAGTATACAATTATCTTACCATATGAGACTAAGAGACTTCATAAGAAAAATTGATATTTTCGAGCACAAAAACCCGAATGACATTGGTCATCGGGTTTTTGTTTGTTACACATATTATTCTTTAATTGTTTGATAGATTAGATCTAATCTAATAACTAATTGCTGTTCTACCGAGATTGGCTGCTTCACCTAAATCACGTTGAACATTCCTAGCACCTTCCACCATGTTTCCCTACTCAGTTAAATCGGCTAACATGTCATCTATCATTTGTGTATTAGCGATAGGACCGGTGTATAGCCAGCTAGTTGTTGATTCGTATTCGTAGATATTATCGTTTTTTACTGCAGGGATGTTTTTCCAAATATCCTGCTGAAGCATTTCAGAACCAGTTCCTTTATCACTATTAATTAGGAAAATATGATCTGCATCTAATTCTGCTAGCTTCTCTAGCGAAATTTCTGACCAGTTTGCTTCTGAGCTTGCAGATATCTCTGTGACCACATTTGGTGTTGATAACCCTAAATCACCGTATAGTACATCTCCACTAGATAGATTTTCACTTACGATATAGAAGGTATTGCTAACTAGCCATAATGCAGCTACGGATTCATCACCGATTGCAGCTTGGATTTCTTCTTTAGCGTCAGTGGCTTTTTCTTCATAATCAGCTAGTACCTGCTCCGCTTTTTCTTCTTGGCCAAATATTTTACCTACTTCTAACAATTCATCGCGCCAATCATTGTTTTCCTCGGATCCGATCACATATGTCGGAGCAATTCTATTATACTGGTCGTATTTATTACCTTCTACCATTCCTGCAGAGTCCATGATAATTAGATCTGGATCAAAACTTGTTACCGCTTCTAATGGAAGATCATAAGGAATTGTTGGAACATCCGCTAAGGAACCCTCCAAATAATTTTGAATACTTGCTCCATCACCAACAGACCATTGTGCTACCGGAGTAATGCCTAACGCTACTAAGTAATCTTCTAGATAAGAAGCAATTACGCGCTCAGGCTCTGCCGGGATTGTTACTTCATTACCCATTGCATCAGTCAACGTCCGCTCCATTGCTTCCGTTTCCTCTTCTGTGTCTTGGTCATCGTTAGTTGCCGTTTCTTCATTATTAGTCTCATCAGTTTGTTCGGCATTTTCTTCGTCTTCATTTCCGCATGCCGCTAATAATAGAACGAATACCAACAAACTCATTAATATGTAAAACTTATTATTTTTCATCTTAGATTATCCCCTTTATCTTTTTCTCTAACTTACCAAATGATAACAATTATCATTATCAATTGCAACACCTATATTTTCCTTTTGATAGGATTGATTGCTCCTTCCACCCTTTTATACTATAATGATAATGATTCTCAATCATGGACTCTATTAGGAGAAATACAATTATGGCTAATCCAACATCAGAACATTTACATACAAAACCTACTTCAAGACCAATTATTGCGACAGTGATTTTATTTGGAGGATTGGCTGTTTTAGTATTATCTATTGGACTTTCGATTTTGTACGGCGCTGCCGACATTGATTTTATAACCATTTGGCATAGCCTTACCCAGTTCGACCCCAGTTCTACCTCCCATCAAATCATTAGAGGGCTTCGTATTCCGCGAGCGCTTGCTGCCGCCTTAATCGGTGCAGGTCTCGCCATGTCTGGGACACTCATGCAAGGAATGACTCGTAATCCGCTTGCCTCTCCTTCCATTATGGGTGTGACCGCTGGTTCTTCTTTTATGATGGCCATCGCACTTGTCGTTATGCCACAAGCATCTAATTTTATCATGATGCTCTGGGCGTTTGTTGGCGCAGGTATCGGAGTTGTCATTGTATTTGGGATAGGCTCCATTTCAAAAACTGGTTTGACACCGGTAAAGCTAGCCCTAGCCGGAACAGCTGTTACTGCCCTACTAAGCTCCTTATCGAATGCGATCGCCATCCATTTTAATGTTGCGAAGGATATTAGCTTTTGGTATGCAGGAGGTGTTTCGAGTGTACAATGGATGCACGTTCAAATCCTTGCACCAGTTTTACTGATTGGGTTTGTCATCGCCTTACTGCTAGCCAACTCAATCACTGTACTAAACTTAGGTGATGATGTTGCTAAAGGGCTAGGACAACGGACCTTTTTTGTGAAATTTACAGGTACGCTCGTGGTTTTATTACTGACAGGGGCCGCTGTATCAGTAGCTGGAACGATTGGTTTTATTGGGCTAGTCATCCCTCATATTACTCGCTTTCTTGTCGGTGTCGATTACCGTTGGATTGTTCCTTGTTCCGCTGTGTTAGGTGCACTATTATTAGTCATTGCGGACACGGCATCGAGAATGATAAATCCTCCATTTGAAACACCGGTAGGAACAGTGACAGCTTTAGTCGGTGTCCCTTTCTTCCTCTATTTGGCACGACGTGAAGGGAGAGGGATGTAATGAAAACTAGGACAGTTGGAACCAAAAGAATGTTAATTGTAGCCAGTATTTTAATTACAGTCATTATAGGAACATTCTTACTTAACCTGAATCTAGGTGTCGTTTCGATTTCACCGATAAATGTTTTAAAGACGTTATTTGGTCAAGGCAGTGAACAAGAAAGCATGGTGCTTTTTCACTTCCGGCTACCTCGCATTGTGATAGCAATTCTAATCGGAGCTGCAATGGCGATATCTGGTGCAATTTTACAAAGTGTAACTCATAATGAATTAGCTGACCCTGGCATTATCGGAATTAATGCCGGAGCGGGTTTTGCAGTCGTTTTGTACATTTACTTGTTCCAAAATAACATGGCCGAAGTATCCTCCCTTTCCGTGTTTCTATTACCACTCACCGCTCTTTCCGGTGCGTTGGTTGCAGCCTTATTAGTTTATCTGATTTCATGGAAGAACGGCATCACACCGATCCGCTTGATTTTAGTAGGTATTGGGATTAATAGTGCATTTGCCGCTTTAATTATTATGTTTCAGCTAAAAATGGACCCAAATGATTTTACCCGTGCAACAGTATGGCTATCTGGAGATATATCTGGAATCGACTGGACCTATGTCCTGGCACTATTGCCATGGGTCTTAATCCTTATTCCTTTGGCGATGTATCAATCAAATGTCTTGAACACCTTACAATTAGGTGATGATATTGCTAAAGGACTCGGAACAAATGTGGAACGACATCGATTGTTTCTACTCTTAATTGCAGTAGCACTAGCTGGGGCAAGTGTAGCTGTCGGGGGTGGCATCGCCTTTGTCGGGTTGGTCACACCGCATTTATCGAAAAAATTAATCGGGCCTAACCATATATTATTTCTACCGATTACAGCATTAATGGGAGCATTGTTACTGTTAGTGTCAGACACGATTGGTCGGAATATTCTAGCACCATCGGAAATTCCAGTTGGACTGGTTGTGTCACTGGTTGGCGGCAGTTATTTCATTTATTTGTTAATGAAGAGTTAAATAACGGAAGAGAGGATTGTATATGGAGGAGAACAGCAAAATATATGATGTAATTATCATTGGTGGGGGAACCACGGGGTTATTTACCGCATTTTATTGCGGAATGCGTGATATGACAACAAAAATCATTGAATCTGACTCAAGGCTAGGTGGAAAAGTGGCAAAGTTTCTTCCAGAGAAAATGATCTATGATATTGGAGGAATCCCTAAAATCACCGGGGATAATTTATTAGCACAAATGGAAGAACAAGCATACATGCATCAACCCAAGATTGTTTATAACGAATGGATTGAAGAGGTAACGAAAAACGAAGATGGTATCTTTTCATTGGCTTCAACAGAAGGGACTGTTCATCTTGCTAAAACCGTTATCGTTGCAACAGGAACTGGAAGATTCGATCCTGTGCAACCAGACCTAGCTAATATCAGCATGTACACAGATAAAACTCATCATTATACGATGCACAACCCACAGCAATATGCCGGAAAACAAGTGATGCTTAACTCCAATACGAGAATTGGTATTGATTGGGCACTTACATTAGAGAGCATTGCTGAGAAAGTTTATCTAGTTAATAGTAAGAAAACCTTTCAACATGCAGCAGATGTTGAATTAGAACGTTTGCGTGATTCTTCTGTTATTGTCAAACTAAACAGCGACCTGCAACAACTTCATGGGGAAGATGGTTGGCTGGAAAGTATAACGATTAAATCTAAGGATGTTGAAGAGAGAATCAAAGTAGATCATTTACTTACGTATAATGGGCTTAAAATGAATCAAACACCTTTCGATAACTGGGGATTGGAGACAGATAGTAACAGAGTGGTTGTCGATCACCAAATGGCGACAAATATAGACGGGATATTCGCTGCAGGAGACGCAACAGCCTATCCAGGAAAGACCATGCTAATCGCATCCGGCTATACCGAAGGACTAACAGCCGTTAATAGTGCAAAAAAATATATCAACCCAAAAGCGCCAGCTCAAGTGTATAGCACTGTGATCTACCGAAAATAGGTGGTGCATCATCACTGAAAAGAAGGTGTCAGGTACAACTAAAGGATGCTTCATTTTGTGCCTGACACTTTTCCCCTCCAAATCATGGCACTATATGACAATGACCGTATTCCCTTTTATACATAAAATTATATAGCAAAAGTTTTCTGAATTTCTATGCGCTATGCGTTAGCAGTCCTTTTGCGGCTCTTTACACGACTTAGTTAAGCAACATATAAAAGACCTTATCAGAAACCTAGTTTTATCCCTTTGTTACTTTTTATTATGAATTATTATTAATTTGGTCTAGCTCTTCATCAGCAAAATGTTCATTAGCATTTTCAATTTCCTTATGCTCATCTACCGAATCGCCTGCATATTGATCAATTGTATGATAAGGATGCTCAGAATCTAATTCGGTCCGTATTCCGATACCTTCTGCAGAGTTCGCTTTTGTCTTTTTATTAAAACTACCATCTTGTTTTTTGTTTCTATTCAAGTTATCACCTCATTTAAGTATTCTTTTGTTAATTAACAAAAGTATTTTCCTATGTTAGAGTTCCTCACTTATGCTAAGATAATTCCATAATCGTGAAATGGAGATGAAATTACATTGAAAAAGCAAATTATAGAACGATTCACTTCATATGTTAAGGTGGACACGCAATCAAGTGAAAATAACCAATCCTGTCCATCAACCCCTGGACAATGGACACTTGCCAATATGTTGGTTAGCGAATTAAAGCAAATTGGTATGGATGAAGTAAACGTCGATGAAAATGGATATGTATTTGCAAGCCTTCCTTCAAATACAACTAAAAATGTACCAACAATAGGATTTTTAGCTCACATTGATACAGCGACAGATTTCACTGGAACTAATGTCAATCCACAATTAATAGAAGACTATGATGGAAATGATATTATATTAAACGAATCACTTAAAGTGACCTTATCTCCAAAGGATTATCCGGAGCTAAAAAACTATAAAGGACACACACTCATCACTACGGACGGTACCACACTACTCGGAGCAGATAACAAAGCGGGTATAGCCGAAATTATGACTGCAATGGTTTATTTGATTGATCACCCTGAAATAAAGCACGGTAAAGTTAGAATTGGATTTACACCAGACGAAGAAATTGGTCGCGGACCACATAAGTTTGATGTGAAAGCATTTGGTGCTTCTTTTGCCTATACCGTTGATGGTGGCCCAATTGGAGAACTTCAACATGAAAGCTTTAACGCAGCAGCGGCTAAAATTACTTTTAAAGGAAATAACGTCCACCCCGGAACAGCAAAAAATAAAATGATCAATTCTGGAAAACTCGCTATGGAATTCCATAATAAATTGCCTAAGGATGAAGCACCTGAATTCACGGAAGAATACGAAGGATTTTACCATTTAATCTCAATAGATGGCGACGTTGAACAAACAAAACTTTATTACATAATTAGAGATCATAGTCGAGAAAAATTCAATTCTAAAAAGTCGGTTATAGAAGAGTTAGTCAAAGATTTTGGAGAGAAATATGGAGAAGACAACATTGTACTGGAAATGAAAGATCAGTATTATAACATGGGAGAAAAAATCGAACCGGTAAAGGAGATTGTGGATATCGCTTATCAAGCTATGAAAAATTTAAACATCACACCGCTAGTGAAGCCCATACGTGGTGGTACTGATGGATCTCAACTTTCCTTCATGGGTTTGCCTACACCTAACATATTTACAGGTGGAGAGAATTTCCATGGCAAATTTGAATATATATCAGTAGATAATATGGAACAAGCCGTTTATACCATTGTGGAAATCATTAACTTATTCGAAAAACAATCTTAAGTTAACATTTAAAAACGACTAATTAGTTAGTCGTTTTTTCTATTATTAGCACTATTTTTTTGTAAATAAAAACGCCTATCTAGGTAAATATCCTGAAGGCGCCATGACCTGATTGCTAACTATCGAATCAGAAAGATGATTAAAATTTAATTTTTTACCTATACAACAGTTGGTTGGGGTTGGTTTAAATCAAATATTGTCTTTTTCTTTTTGCGTGTTCTCATTTTCTCAACCACAGATAAAGTTAAGAATGCAAAAAACACAGTTGCCGACAACATTATAAGAGATGTTACCATAGGAGCATCCCCTTTCTTCCGAAAATCCTTCATTTACTAATGAATTCCTCTATATCATACCAAATATAACTAAAAAGTAAATATATATTTTAAAATTCTTTTAAATACTTTTAAATCCTTCTTAATATCGTCAAATTCTTGAATATTGTAATGATTTTTTCTTTGGTTTCATCACGTACTTTTACTAATAAAAAGGTATTATTCTTAAAAAGAAAAATATTATTATACCTAGGTATAATAGTAAATTCCGCTTAGAAGTGATTTACTTAACATAGAGCTATCTATCTATTGCATAAAATAAGATAACAACACTATCGCACCACCAGTATTCTGAATCTTTTATTTATTTGGCGGTTCGTAATACTAATTACTGAAAGGGGAGGAAAAGATGAATAATCACGAAATTGATTTCAAGCTATATGGGGATGACATGCAGTTTGTTGAGGTTGAGCTAGATCCAGATGAAACAGTAATAGCTGAGGCCGGCAGTTTAATGATGATGGATGAAAACATTCGGATGGAAACGATTTTCGGGGATGGTTCTCCTGACAAAGGCGGATTAATGGGAAAGCTAATTGGTGCAGGTAAACGAGTAATTACCGGAGAAAGCCTTTTCATGACTACATTTACAAATGAGGGACAAGGTAAAAAACACGTCTCCTTCGCTTCTCCTTATCCAGGTAAGATTATACCAATGGACTTGAGCGAGCTTGACGGAAAATTAGTGTGTCAAAAGGATGCTTTCCTAGCGGCAGCCAAGGGCGTTGCCATCGGTATTGAGTTTCAGAAAAAAGTTGGCGCAGGTTTCTTTGGCGGAGAAGGATTCATTATGCAGAAACTTGAAGGTGATGGCATGGCTTTCGTTCATGCTGGAGGAACAATGCATAAGAGGGTTTTAGAACCTGGTGAAACCTTACGTGTTGATACCGGATGTCTAGTCGCCATGACTGGTAATATCGATTATAACGTTGATTTCGTTGGCGGTATTAAAACAGCCATGTTTGGCGGAGAAGGTCTCTTCTTTGCTACCTTAAAAGGACCTGGTACGGTATGGATTCAATCCTTACCATTTAGCCGTTTAGCAAGCCGCGTATTCGCAGCAGCTCCACAAGGAGGAAACAAAAACAAAGGAGAAGGCAGTGTAGCTGGAGGGCTGTTTGACTTACTTGGTGGAGATAGAAGATAAGTTTAAAATTAAATACTTAACTTTAAAACAGCTGGATTAGCATTTTCCAGCTGTTTTTTTAGACTGTAATTTCTTATCAGGTGTGTATGTTGATGCTCGGTCCTTATAACAGGTAAATACCAATTAAAACCGCCAGTATTGGGATCAAATTTAAAATCTAAAATGTTTACCATAACTATAAGTAAGGTATACCTAATATAATGATACCTGTTTACAATTTTTACATATCTATTCAATAGATGGAGGAAAACTTATATGGATAATAAAATGGAATCAGTAATTCAACAGTCACTAGGCGCGCTGCTAGATGAGAACATATTTTTACCAAGGCTAAATGGGGATACAAGAGAGAGAGCTTATCAATCATTAGTTTCTATTCTTTCTACCCCTAATCACATAAACAAATCATTTTTACGTATTTCACTTGAGAATGGTAGAATAGTTCGAATTCCAGCTTTTAGAGTTCAACACAACAATACCCTCGGGCCATACAAAGGTGGGATTCGTTTTCATGAATCAGTTAATGAGGATGAAGTCGTAAACATGGCAAAGTTAATGACATTAAAAAACGCTCTTCACGATGTTCCTTTCGGCGGGGGTAAGGGGGGCGTTGTCATTAACCCTAGAGATTATAGCGAAAAAGAATTAAATCTTATCTGTAAAAAGTATGTTCATTATTTCAGTGATTCTCTTGGTACTGAAAAAGATATACCAGCTCCTGATATTGGTACTGGGGAACGTGAAATGGATTGGATGATGGCTGAATTTAAATCCATTCACCCTGGTGAAACATATCGAGGAAGCTTCACCGGAAAAAGTGTCATGAACGGAGGATCCTTAGGTCGAAGAGAGGCCACAGGAAAAGGAGTTTATTATTCCTTTAAATATTTACTATATGACTTTGTGAAAGATAACAAAACTCTAATGGATAAAAACAGTACGAATCGATTTGTTCAAACAACCTTAGAACATAATCGCCCCTTAACAATTGCCGTCCAAGGCTTTGGCAATGTTGGTTCAGTAGCTGCCCTTGAAGCCTATAACTGTGTTCATCTTGAAAACAAAGTCGTGGCTGTCAGTGATCGGTACGTCACTCTTTATAACTCTGATGGATTAGATATACCTGCATTAATAAACTATAGCAATAACCATGAAGGAGACTTACCAACAGACAAAAATATACTAAAAGATTTTGGGATTGAAGCAACCGTTCAAAACCGTGACAGCTTGATTGAGCTAAATGTCGACGTGTTATTTCTAGCCGCCCTTGAAGACCAAATAACCGAAACAAATCAAAGTAATATCAAGGCTCGAATAATTGTAGAAGGTGCTAATGCACCAATTACTCAAGAGGCTGATAAATACTTAAGTGATAATGGAGTAATAGTTATTCCAGATATTCTAGCTAATGCTGGAGGAGTTATTGTTTCTTATCTAGAATGGATGCAAGGAAGAGAAACTCAATTTTACAAGGAAGAAGAAGTTTTTAAACTGCTCTATGATAAAATGTCAACTACATTTGAGACAGTCTTTCCTAAATTTTTCAATGACTCATTCCCGCTTAGGCAAAACTGTTACAATCATGCCGTTATGAAGCTATCCACCATTTTATATCGTCAAGGTAAATTATATTAGTTAGGTTCTCTAAGTGATTTAGCTTAGAGAATAAACTGAAAAAAGGTGCGGAATTCATCCCTTAATGAATTCCGCACCTTTTTTCAGTATACTCTAGACCTAGTTTCTATTTATAACTTGACTAAATATGTTAATCTTTTAGCATTGCTTTTATTCCGGCAACATTAATCCCTTTATCTATGAACGTTTTTATCTCTATTAGTCGATCAATATCATTTAGGGAAAACACCCTTCGATTGCCATCATTTCTAACAGGTTTGACGAGGCCTTGTTCTTCATAATAACGTATCTGTCGGCCGGATAACTTTGTCATATCTTTAACAACACTCATCGGGAAAGTTGCTACATCATCAGGAATTTCGTTTTTCAATCCCCCTTCCCCCCTCTGTTTTTCTCCAATCTAGCACTATTTAATATTAGCTATCTCTGAGTAGACATCCTTTAAATTAGAAAAACCCATTTCTTGTATTGATTGAACACTTTCTGACCATAACTTTGCAGTAGCAATAGCATCATACAAAGCATGGTGTCTGTGTTCTATTGCAATGCCATAATGAGCACAGCATTCATCAAGCGTAACCAATTTTGTTTCTGGTTCGATTATTTTTGTTAAAAAAGACGTATCGATGATACGATGCTGAAAACTTGTTTTCATAGACGTCCACGTCGCATGTTTCATAAACTGTTTCTCATGACTTGAATGATGCGCGACGAGCGTATCGCTTTTGATAAAATAATAAAAGTCTTTTAATACATTATGGATAGGCGGTGCGTTTTCCAACTGATCCTTCGTAATTCCTGTCAGCCTTTCAATTTCTTCAGAAGGTGCGGTTTCACTATAAATAGGGCTATAAAAAACTTGATCTTCAAGAATTTGATCCCCCTGCATCTTTATAGCACCAATTGATAACATTTTATCTCCGTTATAAGGATAAAAACCCGTTGTTTCAATATCAAACACAATGACTTTTAGTTCATTGAGTGGAATTTCCAAAACATCTTTGTTTTTCAATTCCCTTTGCAAATTTCGAAGATAGGCCATTTTGCTCGCATCTGTATGATTCGGTAATCCCGTATAAACATTTGAATTCAATTTCCCTGACATCTGTTTTACAAATTGAAGCATTTGGTTCATTACCATGTTGAACACTCTTTTACCATTAGTAATTTTGTTTCAGAAAAAAGTTTATACCCTTGTTTCATCAATTTCTTAAGGTGTTGTTTATCTTTTTTAGTCAATGCATCAAGATGGATAAGGTGGACTTCGTTATAGTTCCTGGCATTTTTTCTAAAATGAAGACGAAAATTTAGCAATTCTATAAAATCATCCTCATAGTTTTTTATTGTAGGATACGTATTTGGTGATAGCTCCTTAAACCTTGATAATGTTGAAGGTTCAAACATACTATCCTTCAAAGCTAGTAATCTTAGAGAGTTCACATACGGAAAAAATGTTGTTTGTTTTAACTGAATCGCACCCGAATGTTCACCATGTAATTCAGGCAATAACTGACCGAAAATACCGATTCCCTTTTTTACAAAATCCACATTTTCAACCAGACGCAGATAGAGTCTCGGTTGCTTTTTTAAAATCGAAAAGGCTTCTTGCTTTAGTTCTGTTAAGAAGTCTGTTTCACCAACTAATACTCTAGAGTCAAAAAAGGTAGAGAAGTGACGGAGTGATTGCCAGCTTGCTTCATCTAACCAGTCTGAAATTTGACTAGTCCAACCCTCAATTGACTGACACCAAAGTGGATTAGAGGACATCACTAAGCCATCACATCGTTCATACCCAACTTCCGCTAAGGCCTCAGTAATCTCTGATCCTAGCTTCAAGAAATAAAACTGATTGTCATCACTACCATTAAAAATTATTCCATGATCCTGATCACTTAATACGGATTGCTCAAACCTACCTGCACTACCCATTAAAAAGAAAGCAAAGGGAGCGGGAGGTTTTCCCAACTCTCTTTGCACTTTATCCATAGAAATTGCTACTGTTTTTTTAATTACTTCATCATGTAATTCATTTAATTGTTGATGATCTGTTGAAACTGTGACTAGTTCTTGTTTTCGCCATTTTTTTATATCAGCGTAACTATTCAAAACATCATCAATCTCCTTACTACGATCAAAACTTTCTTTATTACGCACCTGGCTTATCGCTTGGATGTGGGATGTTTTCAGGATATCCATATCCACCGTGTTCACTTAAATCCAAACCAATAATTTCTTCCTCTTCTGTAACACGAATTCCACCCATTACTTTATCCATAACTTTTAAAATAATGAAGGCTACAACGAATGCATATAAACCACTAGTTACTACACCCATTGCTTGAACCCCAAGTTGTGTAAATCCACCACCGTAGAATAAGCCCGCTTGCCCCCAACCGATATCTGTTGAGAAGGCTGGTACTGCAAATAGTCCATTAGCAAGTGTACCCCAAACACCAACTGTACCGTGAACAGATAGCGCAAAAATCGGATCATCAATTCTTGCCTTATCAAATAGCTTCATACTAAATACTACAATCACTCCACCAATTAAACCGATTACCACTGCAGCCCATGGATCAACGAAACCAGCGGGAGCAGTTATAGCTACTAAACCAGCTAAAGCACCATTTAAAGTAGTAGGGACATCCGCTTTTCCTGTTAAAGCCCAAGCAACAAGCATTGCAGCGACTGCACCAGCTGCAGCAGCTAGTTGTGTATTAAGGATAGCAAATCCAAAAAATGCATCAGCTACTCCAAAAGTACTAGCACCATTAAAACCAAACCAACCTACCCATAGAAGCAATACACCTAATGCAGTGAATACTTGGTTATGACCAGCAATCTCATTAGAAGAACCGTCTTTATTGTATTTTCCAATACGAGGCTTCAATACTATAGTTGCTGCAAGAGCTGCCATCGCACCTGTTAAGTGTACTACAGTTGAACCAGCAAAGTCTTGCTTACCATGATCAGCTAACCAGCCACCACCCCAAATCCAGTGGGCTACGACCGGATAAATTAGTGCTGAGAATAATACTGCAAAAATAACATAAGCAGATAATTTCGCACGTTCAGCAAAACCACCAAACGCAATTGTTAAAGCTACTAAAGCAAACATCATTTGAAACATAAAATCTACAGCTGGAGATAATCCTTCTCCACTAAATGATGCATCTCCATAAAAGAAACTTCCTAATCCTATAAACCAATTTCCTTCTCCGTAAATAAATCCATAACCTACTGCCCAGAACACTAAAGATCCAATCCCAGCAGTGAAGATTGTTTTACCAGCAATGTGACCAGCATTCTTCATTCTAGTCGATCCTGCTTCAAGTAAAATAAATCCACCTAACATAAGCAAAACTAGAAATGTACCAACGATAACCCACAGGTTATCCATTAAAGCCAATGTTGTAATCATTTGTTCTTCCATAAATATTCTCCCCTTTTGTGTGATATGAGTTAACATCACTTGTTAAGTAACAATTTACCAGGGTCAGAATTTTCACACAATAAACTTGTAAGATAATCTAACAAGGTTTAAAACCTTGCCATATCAGTGAATTCGTTTACATTGGCATAGCATTAAGGCTTAACCCTGCTTTCTATTTTTTTGAAAAAATTTGAGTTTAGATTGACCAATGCTCACTTTTTAAAACTCAATTGAATAAACATTTTAATCACCTTTAGTATATTAATTAATCAATATCTACACTTATTAACCGGTAGCCTTATTATTCTTCTAGTCTTTTTACTGAATTTTTGTTAATCTTTAAGGTGGAAGAAACAAACCTATAAATGTTCTCTTAATAAGATGGAAGTCTTGATTTAATTTGTCTATAAAGGAATTAATTTTTATTAAAGGATAGGTGTATATCTATGAGAAAAATAGTCATTTTAGGTGGCGGCTACGGTGGCATGAAAGTACTACAAACGTTAATGGAAACTGGGATATCCGGCAGCATACACGTTACTTTGATTGATAGAAACCCCTACCACTCACTAAAAACAGAGTTTTATACACTTGCGGCTGGTACCTCAGCTGATAAGGAAGTAAGGGTCGCCTTCCCCACACATGATCAAGTAGATATGGTCTATGGGGAAATTGCAAAGATTGATACAGAAAGCCAACAAATTTCCTTCCATGATCGAAGTGAATCAGTTCCTTATGATTACTTAGTTATTGGTTTAGGTTGTGAAGATAACTATCATGGTATATCAGGCGCGGAGGAATACACGCAAAGTGTTCAAACAATTTCTAAGGCTAGACATGCTGGATTAGCCGTCGGAGACGCAGGAGCATATGGAAAGGTTTCTGTCGTTGGAGCCGGGCTAAGTGGCATCGAGGTTGCCTCTGAGATAAGAGAAAGTAGACCGGACCTTAACATTCGTTTACTTGATCGTGGCGCATCCGTTTTAAGTGCTTTTGATTCAAAAGTCCAAGAGTATGTAGAAGAGTGGTTTAGAAAAAACGATGTTGAAGTATTGCACCATGCTAATGTGGAATATGTCGAGAAAGATGGCGTATGCAATAATGGTGTCTGCTTCGTTAATGACGTAACGATATGGACAGCCGGAGTTCGACCAAATCATTTAATTGCTGATCTTCCGTTTGAGAAAGATGCCCACGGTAAAGTTATCTTAAATGACTTTTGCCAAGTACCATCACATACCAATATATATGTGGTCGGGGATTGTGCATCATCTAACTACTCACCAAATGCCCAATTAGCAGGGAAACAAGGTGAACAGGTTGGTGATGTTTTGGTTGCTGTATTATATAATAGAGTCCTGCAAAAACCTGGACCTATAAAGTTAAAGGGACAGCTTGGTTCTTTAGGGAAATCAGATGGATTCGGCAATATGTATAAACAATCAGTTACTGGACTATTGCCCCGTTTAGCCAAGTCAGGGGTTCTTTGGTTAAATAGACGACACTAATTATAGGCTAACTAACATTACAGATGTAAAAGTGTTTAACAGGTTGAATAATCAACCTATTAAACACTTTTGCAATTAAAATGATCGAATTAAAGTGACAAACTAATTGATTTTTCTTAACATAGTGAACAAATTAAGAGAAATCAACAACAGCAATGATACACTCCTTATTCCTTAATAACCAATCCTAATAGTTTAGAAAAGCCGATTGCTTGTTCTGGTGATACTTCACATCCCTCTATCTCTTCTAATGAAACAATTAATTGCTCAAAGCTGCAACTGCTTAAATCCATCCCTTTTAACGACGTATTAGAAAAATTCGTGTCATCTAGTTTACATCCTTCAAATTCCACCTTTTGAAAGTCACACTCATAAAAATCACTATTATTAAGAGAACAATTTTCAAACTTCACCTGTTTTAACTTCGCAAACCCAAATGAAGATAAATCCCCATGGCAGTTGGTAAATATAACATTACCAAAAGTTGTCTCTGATAAGTTACTACCTAGCATTTTACACTCTTTGAATTCCACTCTATGTATAATTCCACCACTGAAATCCACGTTAGATAAATCACAATGATCAAATATGACATCAGTCAATTCGACATTTCTAAACAGCACCTCTTCAAAAATCACGTTTCTAAAAAAAACTTGATCAAATATTAGGCGATTAATGTCTTCTCCACCAATAGTACAATCGCTAATTAAACAAGTACTTAAGGAAGGTTCCTCTTCAATTATGAAATCTTCTTTAGTCAAAGATGGCGGGATTTTAGGTTGTACGATTTTAAATCTTTTGGCCATAGTATTACACTCTCTTCCAATTATATAAAGTGATATAGGAAACATCTATTATTATACCAAACATCGAAGACACCCCCATATTGGGTAACTTCAATAATCTCAAACACAGCATCCAAAAAAATAGTTGAAGTAATTATTTTTACGTTAATTAGCCATACTTAGAGTAGGATAAAAGTTCCATAGTCTAAATTTTTCAAAAGGGGTAGTTAAAATTATGTCATTGAATGAAAGAATTCCCCACGATAAAAGTCTCGACAATAGTCTAGCTCTAATCCAAGAGGGATACTTATTTATAAGTAATCGGGTTGAACGATACCATTCTGATATATTTGAAGCTCGGTTGATGGGCCAAAATGTAATTTGTATGAGTGGGGCTGAAGCAGCAAAAATATTTTATGATGATGAAAAATTTCAACGAAAAGGTGCTGCACCTAAGCGTGTACAAAAAACATTGTTTGGTCAGAATGCCATCCAATCAATGGACGGGGAAGAGCATATACACCGTAAACTACTATTTATGTCACTAATGACTCCACCAAAACAAGACCGATTAGCTAAGCTAGTTTTAGAGCAGTGGATGGCTTGTATCCCTGAATGGGAACAAGCTGAACAAATTGTTCTTTTGGAAGAGGCTAAAGACATCTTATGTCGTGTTGCATGCCAATGGGCCGGAGTTCCAATAGAGGAAACCGAAGTAAAGGAACGAGCAGACGATTTTATCTCAATGATTTATGCTTTCGGTGCCGTAGGGCCACAACATTGGAAAGGTAGAAGAGCCAGAACAAGAACTGAAAATTGGATTAGAGAAATAATTGAAAATGTCCGTAACGAAAGTATTAAGGCTGAACATGGTTCAGCACTACATGAAATGGCTTTTCATAAAAAACTGGATGGAAATCAGCTAGATGCTCAAATGGCTGCAATAGAACTTATCAACGTATTACGCCCAATTGTGGCTATCGCAACTTTTATCACCTATGCAGCTTTGGCTTTACAGGAGCATCCGGAGTACCAGAGCATACTTGAGGTAGAAGATGAAAACAATTATGAGAGATTTGCCCAAGAAGTCAGACGCTACTATCCATTTGGGCCATTTGTTGGAGCAAGAGTTCGTAAAGGATTTATCTGGAAAGACTGTAAGTTTAAAGAAGGCATGTTAGTATTGCTTGATTTATATGGTACGAATCATGATGTACGACTCTGGGACAACCCAAACCAATTTCGGCCAGAACGCTTCAAGGAGTGGAAGGGAAGTTTGTTTGATTTTATCCCCCAGGGTGGAGGTGACCCGGCAAAAGGGCACCGTTGTCCCGGTGAGGGTATTACCGTTGAAGTGATGAAGGTAAGTTTAAATTTCCTTGTTAATAAAATTGAGTTTGAAGTTCCTAATCAAGATATGAACTATAGTCTCGATGAAATGCCTACACTACCGAAAAGTGGCTTTATTATGAGTGATATTAAACGTAAATAGTTTTTAACTTTGACAGAATATCCATAAACTGCGTCGTAACATTCTGACTTCCTTACGGTCTTTATGGGATGTGTGCTACCTCGCCGCTGCGGAAAAACACTCGCTTTCCGCGGGGAACGCTTCAGCCTCCTCGCTCGTAAAGAACACTCACTGCGGGGTCTTCAGACTGTTCCTTTCCCACAGGAGTCTCGCATTTTCCCGCAACTTAAAGCAGCTTTCTGTTCAAATGAAATGAACTCCAAGAAACGTTTATTTCATGAAACATTATTACTCATTAATTAGAAAATTTCATTGCGAGGATCTTTCAATTATTTTTTATAAGGCTTCGTGTAATTCAACCGCTAGTATAGTGTTTTATTTGATAACTACACTAGATGATAGTGATTGGAGCGGAGGGCAGTCGACTCCAGCGGGAAAAGCGACGGCTGAAAATCCCGGAGGAAGCGGTTTTCTTCCGAGGAAGTTGAAGCGTTGCCCGCGGAAAGCGACTGCCCGGAGCGCAAATCAACTAATAGCTACACTACGTCGCATTTTATATCAACTGCGAATATTGAGAACAACAAAGATTACGAAATAGGGCTTTATTAATTAGATAAAACCAATTATAAGTTTTTTACAGAAATCTATCCATTGGTTTCATTACATAATAATAAGAAAAAAAACATCACTGAAATTAATCCGTGATGTTTTTATTTAATTATTTTCCGGCTCTGTTCTTATTATATACGTCGAATCCGACCGCAAGTAATAATACCATCCCCTTAATGGCCTGTTGCCAATCAATACCAATACCAATTAAGGACATACCGTTATTCATAACACCCATAACAAGACCACCGATAATTGCACCAATAACTGTACCGACACCACCAGCCATTGACGCTCCTCCGATAAATACTGCAGCAATTGCATCTAATTCAAGCATGTTACCAGCTGCTGGTGTTGCAGAGTCTAAGCGGGATGCGAACATTAAACCAGCTAATGCTGCAATTACACCATTGTTAACAAATACCCAGAATACTACACGCTTTGTTTTTATTCCAGATAAATCTGCCGCTTTCTTGTTTCCACCTGTTGCATAAATATGACGTCCCATTACTGTATTTTTCATAATAAATGTATAGATGATTATTAATATAAATACAATCACAAGTACAATCGGAATACCTTTATTTAAGGCCAATTGATAAGCAAACCAGTTAATTACAAAGGTTAATAATGCCAACTTTGTTATCGTGATCCACAAAGGAACAACTTCAAAGTTATACTTCAATTGTGTTTTGCGGTTTTTAAACTCCATATAGATTAAGACAAGTGATAGAATTACAGATAAAATGATTGTAAGAATATGCAATCCATCAGAACCTAAATCTGGCAAAAATCCACTACTAAACATTCCAAACGATTCAGGAAAAGGTGCAAGTGATTGACCATCTAATAAATATAAAGTCAATCCTCGGAATATTAACATACCTGCCAAGGTTACAATAAAGGATGGAATCCCGACATAGGCAATCCAAAATCCTTGCCACACCCCGATTAAAGCACCAACAATAATAGATAAAACGATTGCCAATAATACGGGTACATTGTTGTTAATCATTAATACGCCAGCAATTGCACCAACAAAAGCAACTACGGAACCAACTGATAAGTCAATATTTCCAGTAATAATGACCAAAACCATACCTACAGCTAATACTAAAATAAAACCATTTTGCAAGATTAAGTTGGTTAAATTTAAAGGTTTGAAAATAATACCCTCAGTTAAAATCCAAAATAATCCTGTAATTAACACGAGTGCAATAATCATTCCATATTGACGTATATTATTTCGAAATAAATTAATTACTGTTTGCACGACTTGCACCTCCAGATCCGGTCATATAACGCATAACACTTTCTTGATCCGCTTCTCCGCGCTCAAGTTCACCAGTTATACGCCCTTCATTCATTACATAAATGCGGTCTGAGAGTCCAAGCACCTCAGGAAGCTCGGATGAAATTACCAATACAGCCAGCCCCTCAGCCGCTAATTCATTAATCTGCGAATAAATTTCAAACTTGGCTCCTACATCAATCCCACGTGTAGGTTCATCTAAAATTAAAATATCAGGTTCAGTAAAAATCCACTTACTTAATACAATTTTTTGTTGATTCCCACCACTTAAATTTCCTGCAAGTTGTGTTAGTGTTGGTGTTTTAATATTTAATTTTTCTCGTAAATATTGTGCCTCTGTAACTTCCTTGTTCTCATCAATAATAGAATTTTTCGATATTCTCTTAAGATTAGATAACGTAATATTCCTTTTTATATCATCAATTAAATTTAATCCGTATGTTTTTCGGTCCTCTGAAACGTAAGCAAGCCCATTCGTGATTGCTTCACTTACTGTATCAGACTTAATTTCTTCACCATTCTTGTATAGTGAACCAGTAATTTTTTTGCCATATGTCTTGCCAAAAATACTCATCGCTAGCTCAGTTCTCCCTGCACCCATAAGGCCGGCTAACCCTACAATTTCGCCACGACGAATATGAATATTCACATTATCAATCACTTTACGATCACGTTGTTGAGGATGATAGACATTCCAATCCTTCACCTCAAAAATGGTCTCCCCAATATTAGAAACCCGTTTAGGAAAGCGACTTGTGAGCTCACGCCCAACCATTCCTTTAATAATTCGGTCCTCTGGCACCTTTTCACCTAAGGTTTCTATCGTTTCTATGGTTTGTCCATCTCGTAAAATAGTAATCGAATCTGAAATACTAGAAACTTCATTTAATTTATGAGAAATAAGAATAGAAGTAATTCCTTGTTTTTTAAGTTCATTTAGCAGCTTTAATAAATTTGCGCTATCTGTTTCATTTAACGCTGCTGTTGGCTCATCGAGAATTAATAATTTAACATTTTTTGATAAAGCTTTGGCAATCTCAACTAACTGTTGTTTACCAACACCAATATTCATTACAGCAGTTTCAGGTGAATCTTTTAAACCAACTTGTTCTAATAATTTTTTTGATTGCGAAAACGTATCCTGCCAATTCATTATTTTCCTCGATTGTCTTTCATTACCCAGGAAAATATTTTCAGCTATTGATAAAAATGGACTTAGCGCCAACTCCTGGTGAATAATTACAATTCCTACATCTTCACTTTGGTTAATATCTTTAAAATGACATTCTTTACCCTCAAAATAAATACCACCATCATAGGTTCCGTTTGGATAGACACCACTTAATACTTTCATTAACGTGGATTTACCAGCACCGTTCTCACCAACTAGTGCATGGATTTCACCTTTTTTTACTTTTAAATTCACATTATCCAACGCTTTAACACCAGGGAATGTTTTCGTTATATTACGCATTTCTAAAATGAAATCTGACATACCCTCACCACCTTCTAATGAAATAACGAATGAAATGATTTAGTGGTGATTAAATACCACCACTAAATCATGATTAATTATTCTAGTTCTGATGCATCATAATAACCTGCATCTATTACAACCTCTTGGTAATTATCGACATCAACTGAAACTGGTTCTACTAGATAAGAAGGAACAACTTCTATACCATTGTCATAGGTTTCTGTATTATTAACCTCTGCTTCTTCACCAGCTAAGATTGCATCAATCATGTTAACCACTACAGCAGCTAGATCACGAGTATCTTTGAAAACTGTTTGTGTTTGTTCTCCTGCAATAATTGATTTGATTGAAGCTAACTCTGCATCTTGACCAGTAATAACAGGCATTGCTAGATCACCAGTACCATAACCTACACCTTTTAAGGCTTGAATTACACCACGACTAATGCCATCATATGGAGACAATACTGCATCTACAGTTTCGCCACCTGAGTACGCCTTACTAAGAATGTTTTCCATACGTGATTTTGCTAAGTTTCCATCCCAACGCATTGTTGCACCTTGTTCAAAATCTGTTTGCTCACTTTGAACAACTAATTTACCACTGTCAATATATGGCTGTAATATTGACATTGCACCATCCCAGAAGAAATATGCATTATTGTCATCCGGTGAACCCGCGAATAATTCAATGTTAAATGGTCCTTCTTCTTCTGCAAGGTTTAACGCCTCTTCAATGTATGTCGCTTGCAATACTCCTACTTGGAAGTTATCAAATGTAGCATAATAACTAACATTCGGTGTTTCCATAATCAAACGATCATAAGCAATTACTTCAATCTCTTGCTCAGCTGCTTTTTCTAATACATTTGATAATGCTGTACCATCGATTGATGCAACAACAAGTACATCTGCACCTTTTACAATCATATTTTCAATTTGCTCAATTTGCTTATCAACATCGTCCTCAGCATATTGCAAATCAGTTTCATAACCAAGTTCTTCTAATTGCTTAACCATATTGTCTCCATCATCTACCCATCTTGCAGAAGACTTTGTTGGCATTGCAATACCAATTAAAGCATCGTTTGACTCTACTGCTCCACCATCATCAGAACCTCCGGAAGCGCTATCATCACCGCCGCAAGCTGCTAAAACTAACATAAAACTAAATAATAGTGCAAGTAATCCTAATTTCTTTATCATATTGAAACCCCTTTCATTTCTATTAATTTCTTTCTGTATATAGAATAGCACCGAACTAAATGTAAGGCTTTACATTAATTTAAACTGTTTTTATAAAATTTTAATCTAATTGTAATAATTTTCTCATCTTTCAAAAAAGGAGAGCGGCATTGGCCACTTCTTCATAAATAGAAGCACTTTCCATTTATTCATGGAAAGTGCTTCTATTTTAATTTAGCCTTTAAATTGTTTTGGAGATACACCTACGTTTTTCCTGAATGTCGTACTAAAGTAATGCTGAGATTCATAACCTACTTCTTCCGCAATGTCTCGAATGGTCATGTCTGTAGTCTTTAGTAAATCCGTTGCTTTGTTTAAGCGCAGCTGTGTTAATAGACCTACATACGAAATTCCTAACTCCTGTTTTATGATACGACTCAAGTAAACAGTTGAGACATGTAATTCTTCTGCAACCCTTTCTAGTGTGAGCGAAGAGTCCTGATATTGTTGCTGTATATAGTTTTGAGCTTGTTTAACAATTGGTGATACTCGTATTTGCTTCTCTATTTGATCTATACATAGTTTATAGACATTGGGCAAATTTGTTAGATCCTCTTCTTTCACTTCTTCTAGATGCCAATAGACCGTGATTTTTAAATATTGCTGTACTGCAACTTTTATCTTTGTGGTTTGCTCATTTGTCATTCGTTCCCATGAACAGACATTAAGAAAATGGGATTGATCTCTGAATACAGTAACCATTTTTGACCCTACGATTTCTTCTACAATATTTTCAATTGCAAATAAAAATATCTGTCGATCATTCTCTTGCAAAATTGTTTGGTTTTGATGGTACTCAGGCCATCTAATTACCATGTATTGCACAGGCACAACTGGGGGTAAACTTAAAAAATGTAATTGTTCTATGATTTCATTACTATTTAATTGTCCTGCTATCCAATCCTGAAAGAAACGTTCTTTTAGTTTTGTATGATTTTTTTTAATTTGGTTAGTGGCTTGCTTAAAGTACTCTTCCTGATTCACTTCTAAATCTAGCTGTTGTTTTAAGTTCAACAAAAGGTTTTGTAGTTTTTCTGAACTCACTGGTTTTAATAAATAGTCCTCAACCTGCAATCGAATGGCTTCCTGCGCATAATGAAATTCATCATAACCAGATATGACAACCATTTTACATTGTGGTAAATCTTTTCTTAATCGCTTCATTGCAGTTATACCATTCAAAATTGGCATATTTAAATCAATTAATAGAATATCTATTTGATACTTAATTGCTAGTTCAACTGCTTCTTCCCCGTCTTCTGCTTCCCCCACTACTTCCATTCCATATTCTTCCCAATCAATAGAAGAACGGATACCGTCGCGTATAATAAACTCATCATCTGCAATTAATACCTTCCACATACGCATTATGCTTTATCCCCCTTTACCATGCTATCATCTATCAGAATTGGCAATAATACCTCAACTGTTGTGCCGACGTGTTTTTTGCTGTTAATATACAAACCAAAACCTTCTCCAAACGCTAGCAAAATACGTGCCTGAACATTTAACATCCCATAGCCTTTTTTATCTCTCGTTTCTCCTTGGTTTTCTGTTCTAGTAATTGCTTCTTTTAGGGCTTGTCTCATCTCTTGAAGCTCCAATTCTGATATCCCAACACCATCATCTTGAATAATAATTGATAACTTGCCTTCTTTTTCTTGCGTTGTCACAACGATATGACCATTACCTCTTCGTTCTTTAATGCCATGATAGATTGCATTTTCAACGATTGGTTGTAAAAGGAATTTTAAAACATGTAAGGAACGAATACCTTCATCAATATCAATTTGGTAATTTAACTTTTCCCGATATCTAGTCTTTTGGATCAATAGATAACTTTCAATATGTTCTATCTCCTCAGATAAAGTAATTATATCTCTGCCTTGACTTAGACCTATTCTAAATAATTTTGCTAGAGTTTCTACTACCTCTGCAACATCATTTGCTTTTTGTTTCCTAGCCATCCACTGAATCGTATCGAGAGTATTGTATAAAAAGTGTGGATTTATATTTGCCTGTAAACTTCTAAACTCCGCTTCTCGTTTTTGCCTTTCATGTCGTTCTGTTAATTGAAGTAATTGATTTATTTGCTTCAGCATTTTGTTAAAGCTACGTCCAAGCAACCCAATTTCATCATCACGTTTTTCCTTGTAGCGAACTTCAAGATTTCCCTCTTCAGCTTTACGCATAAAGATCATTAATTGCGAAATTGGTTTAGATATTGATGATGATAAAACATACGATACAGGAATTCCAAATAACATTAAAATAAAGACAAAGACAACTATATAGAACTGAATTTCCCGCATTTCAAATATTGTTTCTTCTGCAGGGAACACACCTATCGTTGTCCAATTTGCAAAGGGAGATTGCTGAAAGATAAATTGTAGCTTTTGTGAATTAATTTCCTTTGAAAAAGTGCCAGAGTTCCTTCCTGCTATCCATTCACTAGGAATTGTATCAACTAAGGGGTCATCTGGCTGATAAATATTTTGATTTTGATCATCAACCACCATTAAATACCCGGTTTTACCCAAACGAACATCAACTAACGTTTCAGCTATAACTCTTAGTTTTAAATCTATTAAAATAACACCTTGAACTTCCTGTGTGTAAGGATCGATAACTGAACGCACCACCGAGACTACCTCATCGTTTTTATAGTTTACCAATGATGATATACTTCGATCTTCAGGTTGTCCTATTATTTTGAAAATTCCGTCATTTTCAATTGCTTCTTGATACCAAGATTCTTCTGTTAAATCCTGTGCTGAAGGAACATGAAATTCATTACTTACATAGTTTCCTTCGCTATTAACAACCAATAGTCCCGCAACTTCTGGAGATAAGGTCGTAAAATTACGAAGATAGCGTTGGACTTCATATTCATTATCTGTTTCCATACTTTGATCTTCTTGATCAAAAAATTCCTGCACCTCTTCATTATAGGAAATATAATAGGTGATACTTTGCATATTATTCATATAAAATTCAAAGGTTTCGTTCACTTTACTTATCAACTGCAATGTATTCTCATTTACTTGTTCTTCTAGTACACGTTCTACTGCCCAATTAATTAAAAGTCCTAGACAAATAATTGGAATAATACTAATAATCAAGAAGTGAGAGATTAACTTATATCGAATGGGTAAATTATTTATTTGTATCCAACGCTTCAATAAGATCAATCCATTCTAGAGAGGTTTATTGTGGATAGTAAGACTCAACATTTTCTTTAGTTACTATAGTGACACCCGTATCCACATAACGTGGTAAAGGAGTACGTTCATCCTCTTGTTCAACGATATCATGATGAAGATGAAATAAAAATTGTAGCGACCAGTACCCCATCTCCCATGTACCCTGGGCCAATGTTGCAGAAATGATACCATCTTCAATCATATCAAGCGTTCCTTTATCTGTATCAAAACTAATAATTTTAATAGATTCCTGAAGGTTATTTGCTACGGTGGCTTGACCAACCCCTACCCCACCATTTGCTTCTGTAGCAAAAATTCCAGCTATATCTGGGTACTCAGTTATTATTTCCTGAGCAACAACCTTGGATAACCTTTGATCCCCTCTTCCATCCTTGATAGAGACAATCTTTATGTCTGGATATTCCATATAAATTGTATCCTGAAATCCTTGTGTACGCTCCTGGTGATTTAACTGATGTGGTTGCGTAATAACACCAACCTCGCCATCCTCATTTAATAACTCCGCCATCTTATGTGCTGCTTCTACCCCAGCAAGATAATTATCTGTTCCTAAAAAAGAGTATGCTTTACTTTTTGGTGCGTCAGCATCAAACATAACAACTGGAATTCCAGCATCTACCGCTTTATCGATAACAGGATTTAACGCTTCCGGATCCATCGTTGATATAGCAATTCCCGCTGGATTTCTAGCAATTACTTGCTCTAAAACAGTGATCTCTTCATTTACATCATATTGCGTGGCACCACGGTATTCAACGGAGACATTCAACGCTTCTGCTGAATCTTCAAAACCCTTTAATGCACGTTTCCAATAATCAATTCCAACTTGAAAGGTTACCATCACATAGGTTTCATCCATACTCCCTTTCAATTCATTTTCAGTCCATTGTCTTGTTGTCGAATCTTCTGTTTGATAGTTATAGACATAGACTACAAATAATCCAATTATTACTATATAAATGAAGAGCAGTTTTCTCAAGTTTTGAAACCCCTTTCAAAAAAGATGTCATGAAGATATTTAATAGGGAAGTGTGCTTATGCAGTGATATATTACTAGTATTGTATCAAAATTGTATCGGAAATACTGTCATTCATCAACCTTTATTATGAGCCATGGAGGGATTTTATCGGCGCTCTACTAGCTAGATTCATACAGATTCGAGGATAGAAGTACATATATAAAGAAAATAAGTCAGAAAAAAGTGACCCCTAGCTGAGGCCACAACTTTTCATTATCATTTATTTTTTTGATGGGATTGTAATTCTTTTTTTATGGATCTTTTAACATTGTTAATCAATATTGTCACTTATTGTCATTTTAAAGGAAGCTTTCTCAGGTCCTGTTTACTTTTAGGGCACGTAGAGCAGCATGTACCATCTTCGTGTAATGCATAATAAAAACAACAGGTGCGACGAACTCTTATGTCCTCATCTTTTTGTTTTCTTCTATAAAATAGTTGCAGTGGATTTTTGGACTCATTTAAAAGATGCCCTGGTACATTATTAATTAGATAATGAAAATCACTCTCCAAGTTCATTGGCCTATTAGCTTCCAAAGGCATTTTTACCTCATATAACCAATAAACATACACTGCAACATTCTCCCAAAGAATTGGCTTGGGTACAGTTGACACTGTTGATACATTAGCAATGATTTGTGATAAGTTGGAGAATAGTTCACCCACAATCTCCTCTCTCCACGTAAACCTATCTTTATTTCCTTTATGCTGCACTTTAAAGCTGTCTAAAAACAAGTGTGGCAACCATAACCCATCTTTGTATTTTGTTATTAACGAACATCTAGACATATCCATATCAAGCCTTTTGTCATAGACTGTCATTGAATAAAGTGCTGGTGTAGTTAATAGAAAACCAATTCGTTTCATCAATTGAGATGCAGCAACAAATTTGTAATCGGTCCTTAATATAGCTTTTACATTATGGATATATTCTTCTACAAACACCTGATTGGTTAATTTATCTAAAGGTATTATTTCTTCGTCTGAAACATTATCAATAATACGAAATTGTTCAATAAGGTATTGTTTTTCATGGCTTAATAATTGATTAGTCATTAGAATGTACACCCTTTGATTAATTTTATACAAACTTAAACTGTACCCTATATTTTGTATCTTTACATATTACGATTTCTGTATAGTAAATATATGAAAAAAGGTGCTCCAATTCCCGATGTAAATACACCGGCTGGGATATCAAGTGGTAGAAAGGCAGTTCTGGCAACTAAATCACTCAAAACTACAATAATTCCGCCGACTAATGATGTAATTGGTACAAGGCTGGAAAATGACCGATCTGCAATCATTCTTGAAATATGCGGAGCAATCAAGCCGACAAAACCTATTCCACCTGCATAAGCAACTGCTGATCCTGCCAGAGCTACACTTATAAATAGTAGAATCATCCGGTATAGTTGGACCCTCACTCCAAGCGCAGTGGCAACATCATCACCTAACTGTTTAACATTGACTATTCTAGAGAATAAAAGTGCAAGTGGAATAAATAATATAATCCACGGTAACATCGAATATACATCTTGCCATTTCGCAGCATATAAACTACCTGTCAACCATAGGTAAGCTGTACTTGTTGAATACGTATCACTAAGCACAATCATCATGGTTGTTAATGCCTTCATTGCTGCAGCAACCCCAATTCCTATTAGTACCAAACGGATAGGAGTTACTCCATCTTTCCATGACATCACATATGTAAAAGTGGCTACAATTCCTGCACCTAACAAAGCCGCTAAAGGTAACCACTGCACACTTACTGTTCCCATAAAACTAACAATGAATATAATGGCACCAACTGATGCACCGCCTGTTATCCCAATAATATCTGGAGAGGCGAGTGGATTACGAATAATCCCCTGCAATATTAACCCCGAAACACCTAGTGCAGCACCAATCATAAAGCCAAGTAGGACCCTGGGAAGTCTCAGTGTATTTATGACAAAATCATATTCCCCGGTACCATTCCCAAGCAAGTGGTTAATTACAGCGAATGGGTGTATGAAACTACTTCCCACCGATAAGCAGACTAAAAATAGGAGTATGGAGAATAAAAATAGGATGAGGAAAGTTAGCGATGTTTTTCTATTAAGACGATACGATAAAGATCCTGACTTATTTCTAATTGAAATAAATTTAGTCATTCTTTGCTAACCCCCTGCGTGCGATATAAATGAAGAAAGGTGTCCCTAATAAGGCAGTCATTACGCCAATCGGCATTTCTTGAGGCATAATAACAAACCTTGCCACAATATCAGCTAAAAGTAGTAAGCTAGCACCTAACAATGCACTAAAAGGAATTATCCATCTATAATCAGAACCGACTAATCCACGAACCATATGAGGTACAATCAAACCAACAAAACCAATTGATCCTGCAACCGCAACTGAACTACCGGCTAGTATAATAATTATTAAACCCATAAGAGCTTTAATTAGAACTGTTTTTTGACCAAGACTTTTAGCGACATCTTCACCTGACATCAGAATATTAATTGACCCGCCCATCAACAATGCAATGGTTCCAGCACCAAGTATAAAAGGTAATACGGGTAATAGCATATCGACAGAGCGACCGGCCACTGAACCAGCTAACCAAAATAGCACACTTTGTAGTCCTTGTTCATCGGTTACCAATAACCCTTGTGTAAAAGAAACAAATAGGGCTGTTATTGCAGCTCCAGCCAATACAATTTTAATAGGGGACATTCCATCTCTACCTAAAGAACCGAGTAGATAAACTAACCCTCCTGATATCGCAGCCCCTAAAAACGCAATCCACATGTAGTGTACAAGTGAACTAACAGAAAAAAGCGTTGCCGAAACAACAATAAAGAACAAAGCCCCAGCGTTAACACCTAGTATATCGGGGGCACCTAGTGGATTCTTTGTTAATGCTTGCATTAACGCACCAGCAACAGCCAGACTAGCTCCGATTACAGCAGCAATAATTGCTCTAGAAAGACGTGAGGTGGTAATAATTATGTGTTCAGTTATTGTCTCATCATAGTTAAAGATAGCATCAAAAACAGTATGTAACTGAATTGGCGTCTGACCAAGTGCAATACTTAACATAAAAATAAACAAAAATAGGCCAGAACTAATAGCCAACGCCAACCATCTATATGATTTTCGAGAAACTAATCGTTTCATAAGAATCCTCTTTCGTTACCTATAGTTATACTTAAAAAGAAGAAAGGAGAAAGAAAACTCTTTCCCCCGTCTTTGTCTTCTGAAAATATATAATTATTTCTCTAGTTCAAATCTATCATAGATATCATCTAACATTAAATTGGCTGCCTTTATTCCACCAGCCATATTCCAGATGACCTCGTCAACCATATAAACTTGGTCATTTTTCACTGCATCTAGATTAGCCCAAAGTGGATGATTTGTCCACTCCTCGAATGTCTGTTGAACAGCTGGATCTTCCTCATTAAAAATATAAAATACATCAGCATTCATTTCAGGAATACTTTCTTTATCTGTTAATTGAATACCCCACTCTTCGCTCTGTTGGTTTTCAGGTCTTGTAAATCCAAGCTCCGCTAAGATTGACCCTGCAAATCCAGTGAAGTAAATACGGGCATGATCTGCTCTGAAATTTAAGATAGAAACATTAGTAGGCCACTCATCACCTAATTTCTCTGATACTTTGCCTTTAAAGTCCGCTACCCGGTCTTCCCAATTTGTTAATAGTTCATTTGCTTTGTCTTCTTTGTTCATGGCTTGACCCATTAGCTCTACAGTTCCTTGAAAATCAAATACCGTCTCATGTGACACTGTTGGAGCGATTTCAGATAACTGTGCGTATATTTCTTCGTGGCGCAATTTTGACGCAATAATAAGATCTGGATTTAGTTTAGCAATTTCCTCAAGATTTGGTTGGGTTTCAGTACCAACGATTTGAACACCTTCTAGCTGGTCACCGAGGTACTCATAGGTTGGCTGTTGTACCCATGATTCAACAACCCCAACTGGTGTAACACCAAATTCCAAAATAGAATCAGTTGCTCCTTGGTATAATGTTACGATTCTTTCTGGAGTTCCTTCAATTTCTGTCGTCCCCATTGCATGAGTGATTTCTCTAGCTCCATCTGAGTTTTCTTCACCATTCGTTTGTTCTTGTTCTTGTTCTTGATCTTGTACTTGTTCTTGTTCTGTATTGCCACATCCAGCTAACATAAACACAAAAGCCATTATTAAAATCAAACCAAACAATTTAAATTGCTTATATGTATTTAGTACCATTGTATTTCCCTCCTGTTAATTGATAATGATTATCATTATTACAGTAGTTATTGTATATCGTATTTAAAAATAAATCAATACTTTTTTATAATTAAAATTAAAAAGACACAACCCTTTAAAGGAGTGTGCCCTTATCACGAGTACAAGCACGGTAACTCTAACTTATTTCCAGCCCATCTATTTTCTCCGCTTATTTGCTTGTTCTGATTCTTCTATTCTTGTTGCGCCTGGATAGTCTAATCCTTGATCCCTATCGGATTCAACCTTCCTTGATTTCTTAAGCTTTCTTTCTTGTCGATCTTTACCCATTATGTCTACCTCCTTTTTAGTAGTAGTATTAGATCGTTATACACTAGTCATACTTCTTATTTTTTAAAAAGCGATACATCTGTGAATAAACTGTGTATATGTTTGGAACTTTTTAGTTTTTTCCTTATTAAAAATAATTACTCACAAGATATCCACAACCTATTGAAATTATTATAGAAAATAATTACCGATATTATAGTTTTTAACAAAAAAGAACCGAGCATCCACATCAAAAGTGTATGCTCGATTCTTAATATTTAATGATTCGTTTTTATTCAACCGTTACACTTTTAGCTAAATTACGCGGTTTATCCACATCACATTCACGGTGAAGGGCTGCATAGTAAGCTAATAGTTGCATCGGTACCACACTTACTAATGGTGTTAATAACTCATGAACATGCGGTAATACAAACGTATCACTTTCTTGTTCAAGACCCTCAATACTGATTATACAAGTTTTAGCACCTCGTGCAGCTACTTCTTGTACGTTACCTCTAATTGAGTAGTTTACGTTTGCCTGAGTGGAGAGGGCAATTACTGGAGTGCCTTCTTCAATTAATGCAATCGTACCATGTTTTAACTCTCCACCAGCAAATCCTTCTGCTTGAATATAAGAGATTTCTTTCAGTTTCAATGAAGCTTCTTGAACGATGAAATAATCCATCCCGCGGCCAATATAAAATGCATTGCGGGTTTCTGAGAAAAATTCTTTAGCAATCTCCTCGAATTCTTCTTTTTGATCGGTTAATGATTCCATTACACTTGCAACAATACCTAGCTCTTGTAATGGATCAAAGCTTAAATCAATTCCTTTTGCTTGAGCTGTATCTACCGCTAATATTGCTAATACAGCGATTTGTGCAGTATATGCTTTCGTTGAAGCGACTGCAATTTCTGGTCCAGCATGTAAGTGTAACGTATAGTTGGCTTCGCGAGAAAGGGTTGAGCCCGGAACGTTAGTAATTGTTAACGAAGGGTGCCCTAATTCTTTAATTCGTACTAGCACGGAACGGCTATCTGCTGTTTCACCACTTTGAGAAATGAATACGAACAATGGTTTCTCAGAAAGAAGTGGCATGTTATAAGAAAATTCACTAGCAATATGAACTTCAACAGGTACATTTGCTAATTTTTCGATAAATTGTTTTCCAACAAGGCCAGCGTGATAACTAGTTCCGGCAGCAATAATATAGACACGATCTGTATCAAGCATCGCTTGACGCACTTCAGAATCTAATTTGATATTGTCGTGATCATCCTGATACTTTTGGATGATTTTACGAATAACAAATGGTTGCTCATCTATTTCTTTAAGCATAAAGTGTGGATACGTACCTTTTTCAATATCCGTTGCATCTATTTCTGCAGTAAATGGCTCGCGTTCAACAGTGATACCATCTAATTTTTGAATCTCTACAAAATCACGATTAACGATAACGATCTCTCTATCATTGATTTCTAGATAACGATCAGTTTGTTTCAATGTCGCCATTGCATCACTTGCAACTAAGTTAAAACCATCACCAAGTCCTACAAGTAGTGGACTCTTATTTTTTGCAACATAAATAGTATCTTGGTTTTGTGAATCAATTAGACCAATTGCATATGAACCTTTTAATAAAGAAATCGTTTGACGGAATGCTTCCGTCACATCATTAAGTTTTTCATTTAACACTTCAATTAATTGAACTACAATCTCCGTATCAGTTTCACTTTTTAAGGAAACATCTGCTAAATATTGATCACGGATTTCATAGTAATTTTCAATAACTCCATTATGAACAATTGTGAATCGACCAGACGCACTTTGATGTGGATGAGCATTTTCTTCACTTGGTGCACCATGTGTCGCCCAACGGGTATGACCAATACCCATTGTTGCTTGAACATTGTTATCTACTTTTTCCCGAAGTACTGCAATACGACCTTTGACCTTAGATAGGTTAACACCATCACTATTTAGTGTTGCAATTCCTGCAGAGTCATAACCTCTATATTCTAACTTCTCTAAACCATTTAATAATATTTCAACTGTATCGTTATTTCCAATATATCCAACTATTCCACACATATCGTTGTTTCCTCCTTAAAATTAAAGGGGCAAACAAAACGACCAATTATTATAATGGGGCGCCTATTTGCCCCTTTCTCACGATGTTTTTACATCATATGTTAATATTTTTGTACAAAGAGTCACCTCTTCGTTTTGAAATAAAAACATTTCGGTTGAGATGTGTGCAACCGGGAGGTATCCGCCGAATGTGCTCGATCACCCTCCACCTCGTCAACTATCCCGTATCAGGAATAGTCCTGGCGCTTTAAAAGCTATACTACATCGATTCTCCTTTCTATATTTGAATGAAGGATCCATGCCTTTTTGTTTTTACCAATTAATATTAAATTAATCAGGCAGGCGCGAACTTATTTTATTCTAACTGAGAAAGTAGTTGCTGGCAATAATTTTCGTTCATTAGTTTTATAAATATGAATGCTTGGAATACCTATTATTTAATAAGTAAGCTTCTCTATAGGTTATGCCGAACCTTATAGATTGTGAAGCGTGTATTGGTTAAATTAGCCTTAGTATATCCTTTTAAACCCATTAAAAAATGCGAGCAGACAAATAGCTGCTCACATAACTTAATCACTTCATTCCTAGTAGTTCTTCTATTACCTTAACAACTTCATCCACATATTTGTGGCAATCGTCGAGTGTAGGCGCTTCTACCATAACTCTTACTAGTGGTTCTGTTCCGGATGGACGGACGAGAACTCGACCTTGTCCAGCCATCTCTGTTTCCACTTTCTCAATTGCTTCTTGAATACGAGGGTTTACTAGTGCCTCATGCTTATCAACTACTCTTACATTCTTAAGAACTTGAGGAAACTTTTCCATTTCACTAGCTAACTCTGATAAAGGTTTTCCAGTTTCTTTAACTACGTTTGCCAATTGTAAGGCAGTAAGCATTCCATCACCGGTAGTAATGTAATCTAAGAATATAATGTGACCAGATTGTTCTCCACCTAAATTATATCCACCTTTACGCATTTCCTCCATAACGTAGCGGTCTCCTACTGCAGTCTTATTGCTTTTCATCCCGTTGTTTTCTAATGCTTTGTAAAAACCAATATTACTCATAACTGTGGACACAACAGTTGAATGACGAAGCAAGCCTTTATCATTTAAGTACTTACCACATATATACATAATCTGATCTCCATCAACGATATTACCCTTTTCGTCTATGGCTATCAAACGATCTCCATCACCGTCAAATGCTAAGCCCATATCCGCTTCTTTATCCATCACAAATGCTTGTAATGTTTCTGGATGTGTAGAACCTACTCCCGCATTTATGTTTAATCCATCCGGAGAAGAGCCAATAGTTGAAATATCCGCTTCCAAATCCGCAAATAAATGTGGTGCTAGTGAAGAGGTTGAACCATTAGAACAATCTAAGGCTATATGTAAACCAGTAAAATCGGACTCAACAGACTTTTTCAAGTATTGAATATACTTTTGCCCGCCCTCAAAATAATCGTTTATTTGACCTATATCAGCTCCAGTAGGTCTAGGCAGTGTATCTTCATGTTGATCAATTAAATCTTCTACTTCCTTTTCCTGTGCATCCGTCAGCTTAAATCCATCAGGCCCGAAAAACTTAATCCCATTATCCTCTACTGGATTATGTGAGGCCGAGATCATTACACCAGCTTCAGCACTCATTGCTTTAGTTAAATAAGCAACACCAGGGGTAGAAATAACACCAAGACGCATTACTTCTGCACCAATGGACAGAAGTCCTGCTGCTAGTGCACCCTCAAGCATATTTCCAGATATTCTTGTGTCACGACCAATTAAAATCTTCGGTCTGGTAGTCTCTTTTGTAAGCACATATCCGCCAAATCTGCCTAATTTAAATGCTAACTCCGGTGTTAGTTCCTTGTTGGCTATTCCTCTGACACCGTCTGTTCCGAAATATTTTCCCATGATGTACCTCTCTCCTTTACTTCCTCTGAGAAAAACTCGTTCCAGTTAACAGCAGAAACAATCGTTTTTTCTCATTTTTTCCTTAAGTTAGAAGTATTAGCTTTGTTCCAATCTAACCACTATATTTCTGTATTCTGGCTCAAAGTTAATTCCTTCTGGTGCATTAATTTCCACTGGAATTTCAAACTCTTCTTCCGTTTGACGACCATCTAAATTGATCGATAGTTGGAGATCTTCTTCTGACAGGTTGCCGATTTCTTCCTCTAAACCAAGCACGGTTAAGTCCATCTCACCCTCTGCTGGTTCAATGAATGTTAATGAATATTCTTCAGTTAAATTCTGTATTTCAATTGGTAAATTAAACACTCTTTCTGCGGTTCTATCTAGTTGAATACTCACTTCTACTTGCTCGGTTTCAATCTTTCTTATCTCAGATGGAACATTTAATTGTAATTGAACTGTCGACACTTCGGTTATTCCGGTTAAGTCTAATGGTTCGGTTTCTATCTCTTCAATGGTTGCAAGCACATCTTCAGGAGCAAATATCCTTACCTCTGATAGATTTGGTGTAATAGTGTTAATTGTTATACCATCCTGCACTTCCCCAGTTGTAGTTACTTCAATAGGTACAACCTTACTCGGACTTTGAACATCAACTGTTACTTCTACTACAGAAGGTTCAATTCGCGCATTATTCAGTTCATTTCCTTCGCTATCATAGACTTTTACAGGCACTTCTCTACCGTCAATAGGCTCGTCCACACCTTGAAGATTGACAAACACCTTAACAGTAGCAATTTTTTCAATTACGTTTTTAGAGCTTGTAATTGTTACTTGAACAGGATTAGTAGTTCCTTCAACTACCTCAAAGCCCGGTTCTATCTGGTCTTCATTAATATAATCGACTGTTATATCATACTGATCAACGGCTCTTTCTTCAATGGTCACTTCTACTTCCTT
Source organism: Aquibacillus halophilus (assembly GCF_009649745.1). Taxonomy (GTDB): domain Bacteria; phylum Bacillota; class Bacilli; order Bacillales; family Amphibacillaceae; genus Aquibacillus; species Aquibacillus halophilus. The sequence goes on from NZ_WJNG01000011.1 coordinate 220,166, forward strand.
AGGTTCAATATAAACATCTAAGTTATTGGATATACCTGAATGTTCAAGTTCGACCATATATGTGCCTGGATCAAAACCTTCTAAATCAACAAATACATCAAAATTTCTCTGAGTAGAGGTTGATGTAACTGAGCTATTTGGACCTTGTAGGGTTACTGATACGGTTGAAGGCACCCCACTTACTACGTATTTTTCTTGATCAATTTGAATATTAACAGGTATGTCATCTAGAACCTGAGTTTCATCTGAACTGCTCCAAAAATCTCCTACACCAGTATCAGCAGATTGCCTAGAATTTTCACTAAGACTAACAGTTGTAAAAAGCAATATTGCTAAAGCAAGAGAAATAAAGCGAATAACCCACGGACTTTTTAACCAATTATCCATTCTTCTTTCCCCTCCAATTCCAGCTTCTTGTAGCAGGGGCTTTCATTTTGTCTTCCAATTCATTTCTTAATATTGACATTAATCTATCCTGGTCTAAGTCTCTATGTAACTCCCCGTTTTTTGTGCAAGAAATTTGACCAGTCTCTTCAGATACTACAATAGTCAAGGCATCTGTTACTTCTCCGATTCCCATTGCAGCTCTATGTCTAGTTCCTAGTTCTTTTGAAATAAATGGACTTTCTGAGAGTGGTAAGTAACATGCTGCCGCAACAATTTCCTCATGTTTTATAATTACAGCACCGTCATGGAGTGGTGAATTAGGTATGAATATGTTTGTCAGTAGCTCATTGGTTAACTTACCATTAATTGAAATTCCCGTTTCAATATAATCTCCTAAAGCTGTTTCTCTTTCAATTGTAATCAGTGCACCTATCCTTCTTTTAGCCATATAGTTACATGACTTAACAATGGAATCAATAGTTCGATTAAGAATTTCTTCTTCGGAATTACTGTTTCTAGCAAAGAAACTTCCTCTCCCAAGCTGTTCTAAAGCACGTCTTAATTCAGGTTGAAATAAAATAATGATTCCAAGAAAACCCCACATAATAGCCTGGGACATAATCCACTGTACCGTTCTTAAATCGAAAAGGATGCTGAAAAACCAGATTCCTAATACTACAAAGATCCCTTTTAGTAACTGGATAGCCTTCGTGCCTCTTATTAACATTATCAACTTATATAATACATACCAGACAAGGGCTATATCAACACCAATACGTAAAATACTTAAAATATTTAGTTCCCCATCAAGCATGTTTACACATCCTTATATCCATGAATTCCTCTTCCTATCTGTGAGTAATAACTTTAATTATTATAGCATATTTATATTGTTTTCAATAACGCTAGACTATAACCATATAATGGTCTAATTAAGTAAGTATTTGTTACCAGAATGTATACAGTTAAATTTTTGGTACTTAATCTTACTCTATAAGAGTTTATAAGAAATGTAAATCATAGTGCAACATGAACTTTAGTTTTAGGGGCATTTTATCTATTTCACTTTCCTTCATAAAATTAGCCCTTGTTGACATTTACCAACAAAGGCTTGAAAGACTACTTATAGGTTAAAGTAAAGACACTTTTTGCCATGTCCTTTATATGGTACCATATCCATTCGAATATTTGGTTCACTTGTTTAATTTCGCCAGAGATATCCCCAGCTGATGCACGTAAATGTTCACCATTTATAATCGTCACATCTCCATTAACAGACCCATCTATTTTTAAATCGCCATTTTTTATTACTAAATCGCCTTCTACAGTTATCCCCTCTGGTACGATAACCGTATTGTCCGCTTGTATGATTAAATTTTTATTCTTCGTAACGGATAGCTGCGTGTCTTGATCATAGGCAGTAAAGATGCTGCCAAACATAAATATAAAGAAAATTGCTGCAGCTGTAACAACAGGATGGTCTTTAAACCACCTCATATAACTAACTCGTTTCTTTTCTTTAGGGAGGTTATTAATTACCCTATCTGTAAAGTTTCTAGGTGCTTGTATGTGACTATTGCTCTTAAGAAGAGTAACTGTTCGTTTCAATTCATGAAAATGGTGCTGACAAGCATTACAAGACTGCAAGTGAGAGCGCAGCTGTTGCTCTTCTTTTTTTGTCAGTTCGCCGTCCAAATATTTATGCATCAAATACACATTATTATTTTTACAAGCCATTCGTTTCACACTCCTTTAAACATGACGAAGCCTTTTCCGAAGTGCTTCTCGTCCTCTATGAATTCTAGTTTTAACAGTACCAACTGGGATGTCTAAGACCTCACTTATTTCATTTAAGGACAACTCATCGACAAACCTTAAAGCAATAACACTCCGATATTTTGCAGGAAGTTTCATTATTTCTTCTTGTATATAGTTTTGTAATTCAATGCTTTCAACTTCATCTTCTGGTAATGGCTGATCTGCAGGGAGTTGAGAATACATGTCTAACCCATCAGTACCCTTTATTTGTGCATCTAGAAAATAATCAGGTTTTTTCTTCCTTATTCTATCGATAGTTATATTAGTTGCAATTCGATATAACCATGTAGAAAACTTCCTACGGGTATCAAAAGAATGAATGTTAACATATGCTCGAATAAACGCTTCTTGAGCCAGGTCCTCCGCTTCATGAGAATTCCCTATTATTCGATAGCAAATTTGATATACTCTATTCTGATAGAAGGCAACTACATCCTCGAATGCAGATTGATCCCCTTTTTTAACTTGTTTGATTTTATCTTTTATCATCGTTTCCATCACTATACCTCCGCTATTTGCGGTCACTACTATTACGAGTGACTTAATCCTGAGGTTTCACTTTTTTTAATACTTTTCAAAACTTTATTGTTCAAGGTATGTAAGTCCATACATATTTTGTAAGATATACAAAACAATTATATCAGTTGAAAGGCTATGATGGACAAAAAAATACACCTTTTTTTAAAAATATAAGAGTCATGGATAATGAAAAAAACCCTTGATTTAAATTACAAGGGTTTTACGTTTATCACTTTAATTTTTCACCGAATAATGATGCCATCAGTCCGACTGCTATTGTAGCTGTTTTATTTTTTTCGTCCAAAATAGGATTAACTTCAACAAACTCAGCAGATGTAATAATATCTGCTTCCGCAAGCATTTCCATAGCTAAATGACTCTCTCGATAGCTTAGACCTCCAATAACAGGAGTTCCAACGCCAGGAGCATCGCTAGGATCCAAGCCATCTAAATCTAAACTTAGGTGTACTCCGTCTACACGCCCGTTGAAATATTGTATTGATTGATCAATTACTTCAGACATTCCAATACGATCAATTTCATGCATTGTGTACACAGTTATTCCTTTTTCTTTTATTAACTCTCGTTCCCCCTCATCAAGTGAACGGGCTCCAATTATAATTACGTTTTCTGGTTTGATTTTCGGCTGATATTCAAGAATATTTGTTAACCTTTCATGTCCAATACCTAAATTGACTGCAAGGGGCATTCCATGAATATTCCCAGTTGGAGAGGTTTCTGAAGAATTTAAATCGCCATGAGCGTCATACCAAATAACACCCAAATTGTCATAGTGATTAGCTACACCAGCTATTGTACCAATTGCAATACTATGATCTCCACCTAATACTAAAGGAAATCTATCTTTTTCCACAACCTCCGCAACAGCTCGCGCCAATTTTTCGTTTCCATCCGTTACTTCTTTAAGGTTACGCAATTTATCTTCTAGTTCAACTTCTTTTCTGTTAGGACGAGATATTTCAATATCACCTAAATCCTGGACATCATATTTAAGTCTTTCAAGTCTTTCTATTACACCTGCATACCGAATCGCACTTGGACCCATATCAACTCCACGGCGATTTTGTCCTAAGTCCATTGGTACACCTATTACTGACAATTTATTATTCATATTTTATCCTCCTTCATCACTCCTATTGTAGACAAAAATAGCAATATGACTCAACCTAACATTTATATGTATATATATACGTTTTTCGACCCTATCAAATTTTACACAACTACATAAATAAAAGGTTGAATTCGACTATGAATTCAACCTCTTTTATCATTCTTTATTTATATTTAAATAATGGTGGAGCCTAGCGGGATCGAACCGCTGACCTCCTGCGTGCAAGGCAGGCGCTCTCCCAGCTGAGCTAAGGCCCCGATAGTATTTTATGGAGCGGAAGACGGGATTCGAACCCGCGACCCCCACCTTGGCAAGGTGGTGTTCTACCACTGAACTACTTCCGCAGATTTTTTTACTAATAATTTATACACCTTTGTTATGGTGAGCCATGAAGGACTTGAACCTTCGACCCTCTGATTAAAAGTCAGATGCTCTACCGACTGAGCTAATGGCTCTTGATTTTTTCAATAACTAAATTTGTTCATCTCACTAATAAACCTCTGCATCTACAAGCATATACAATGAAGCACTGTGCTTCGAGGTTACTCACAGTTTATTCGGTAGAAGTATTGCTCGTTGCTCTACCGACTGAGCTAATGGCTCTTGATTTTTTCAATAACTAAATTTGTTCATCTCACTAATAGACCTCTGCATCTACAAGCATATACAATGAAGCACTGTGCTTCGAGGTTACTCGCAGTTTATTCGGTAGAAGTATTGCTCGTTGCTCTACCGACTGAGCTAATGGCTCTTGATTTTTTCAATAACTAAATTTGTTCATCTCACTAATAGCAAAATATAGTGTCTGTCGATCCAGACGTATAAAAATGGCTGGGCTAGCTGGATTCGAACCAGCGCGTGACGGTACCAAAAACCGTTGCCTTACCGCTTGGCTATAGCCCAATAAAAATAGTGCAAAATAACATGCACTGTGAAGTAAAATTATAGAATTTTATGGTGGAGGGAGTAGGACTCGAACCTACGAACCCGATGGGAGCGGATTTACAGTCCGCCGCGTTTGGCCAACTTCGCTATCCCTCCATCATAGTAATAAGTCTATCTTTCACTAAACAGATGTGAAAAATGGTGCCGGCCAGAGGACTTGAACCCCCAACCTACTGATTACAAGTCAGTTGCTCTACCAATTGAGCTAGGCCGGCAATCTAAAAATCGATTTATTGCTCTATCTTGTTCAACCTTTGCATATACAAGCATATGCAATGAAGCATTGTGCTTCGAGGTGATTCTCAGTTTATTTGTTAGAAGTATTGCTCGTTGCTGCTACCAATTGATATAGGTCAGCAAGCATTATGGTGGAGGATGCAGGGCTCGAACCTGCGACCCCCTGCTTGTAAGGCAGGTGCTCTCCCAGCTGAGCTAATCCTCCATAACAAGGTGAGTTATTTAAACTTAGATGAAAATTTGGTGACCCGTACGGGATTCGAACCCGTGATACCGCCGTGAAAGGGCGGTGTCTTAACCACTTGACCAACGGGCCATACAATCAATTATCTTACAGAGCTTCCAGCCGGATTTGAACCGGCGACCCCTTCCTTACCATGGAAGTGCTCTACCACTGAGCTATGGAAGCAAATGGCTCCACAGGTAGGACTCGAACCTACGACCGATCGGTTAACAGCCGATTGCTCTACCACTGAGCTACTGTGGAATAACTATATTTATTACTCTTTACTTTTCATGTAACCTTCATAGCTACACCAAACTGGCGTACTATATGAGGTTAGTGAATAGAATAACAAATGCCTAGCAACGTCCTACTCTTGCAGGGGCAAAGCCCCAACTACCATGGGCGCTGGAGAGCTTAACTACTGTGTTCGGCATGGGAACAGGTGTGACCTCTCCGCTATTGTCACTAGACCTAAAGAAATGAAGATATTTATATACCTTCAAAACTAGATAAGAACTTGAAGACATCAAGTTATTCAACGAACGACTTTTTTCTTTGATTCATAAAACTCATATCATTTTAGTTAAGTCCTCGATCGATTAGTATTCGTCAGCTACACGTGTCACCACGCTTCCACCTCGAACCTATCAACCTCATCGTC
>NZ_WJNG01000012.1 GCF_009649745.1 Aquibacillus halophilus
TATATATATCTTCATTTCTTTAGGTCTAGTGACAATAGCGGAGAGGTCACACCTGTTCCCATGCCGAACACAGTAGTTAAGCTCTCCAGCGCCCATGGTAGTTGGGGCTTTGCCCCTGCAAGAGTAGGACGTTGCTAGGCTGTTATTGAATTCCGACAAACTAGAGTTTTTGAAGCTTTAGTTATTACATTCAAGGCCCGCACGGGGTTTTAAAATATCCCGTACGGGCACTATTTTTGGAGGATTAGCTCAGCTGGGAGAGCACCTGCCTTACAAGCAGGGGGTCGCAGGTTCGAGCCCTGCATCCTCCACCATTTTAAAATAGGGTTATTCCTACATTATCGCGGGGTGGAGCAGTTCGGTAGCTCGTCGGGCTCATAACCCGAAGGTCGCAGGTTCAAATCCTGCCCCCGCAACCAAATATTTTTGGAATGATATTTTCACTATGTGAAAAACTCTGGTCCGGTAGTTCAGTTGGTTAGAATGCCTGCCTGTCACGCAGGAGGTCGCGGGTTCGAGTCCCGTCCGGACCGCCATATGCCGGCCTAGCTCAATTGGTAGAGCAACTGACTTGTAATCAGTAGGTTGGGGGTTCAAGTCCTCTGGCCGGCACCATTTAATATAGTTAATAGATAATTACTAAATCACGAGCCATTAGCTCAGTCGGTAGAGCATCTGACTTTTAATCAGAGGGTCGAAGGTTCAAGTCCTTCATGGCTCACCAAAGTTTTTTGCATTAGCAAAATAACTAATTTTGCGGGTGTGGCGGAATTGGCAGACGCGCTAGACTTAGGATCTAGTGTCTTATGACGTGGGGGTTCAAGTCCCTCCACCCGCACCAGTTTCAGTATCATCATTAGCCATGCCGGGGTGGCGGAATTGGCAGACGCACAGGACTTAAAATCCTGCGGTGGGTTTCCACCGTGCCGGTTCGAGTCCGGCCCTCGGCACCATTATGCGCCCGTAGCTCAATTGGATAGAGCACTTGACTACGAATCAAGAGGTTAGAGGTTCAAGTCCTCTCGGGCGCACCATATCGGGAAGTAGCTCAGCTTGGTAGAGCACTTGGTTTGGGACCAAGGGGTCGCAGGTTCAAATCCTGTCTTCCCGACCATTATTTTATGGGGCCTTAGCTCAGCTGGGAGAGCGCCTGCCTTGCACGCAGGAGGTCAGCGGTTCGATCCCGCTAGGCTCCATTGGTAATATATTGTTTTGGCGGTGTAGCTCAGCTGGCTAGAGCGTACGGTTCATACCCGTGAGGTCGGGGGTTCGATTCCCTCCGCCGCTACTTGATAGGACCCTTAGCTCAGTTGGTTAGAGCTATCGGCTCATAACCGATCGGTCGCAGGTTCGAATCCTGCAGGGTCCACCATTGGAATGTAAATTTAATACGGAGGAATACCCAAGTCTGGCTGAAGGGATCGGTCTTGAAAACCGACAGGGGCTTCGCGGCTCGCGGGGGTTCGAATCCCTCTTCCTCCTCCATAAAATTTAACTGTATTTTAAAAATGCGGGTGTAGTTTAGTGGTAAAACCTCAGCCTTCCAAGCTGATGTCGAGGGTTCGATTCCCTTCACCCGCTCCATTATAACTATGGGCCTGTAGCTCAGCTGGTTAGAGCGCACGCCTGATAAGCGTGAGGTCGGTGGTTCGAGTCCACTCAGGCCCATTAACCTCATTAAGAAGATCTTTATGAGGCATTTATTTTAATATAAACTTTGGTAAAAACTTGACAGGTTTATAATGTTTAACGTGCGCCCTTAGCTCAGCAGGATAGAGCAACAGCCTTCTAAGCTGTGGGTCAGAGGTTCGAATCCTCTAGGGCGCATAACTTTTTTTAGCTATAAATGAAAAGTACAGATTCAAATTATTCCACAGTAGCTGAACCGCAAACATCATCGAATTAGCATCCATGCAGGTTCTGCGAAAAGCGATAGCTCATCGATATGACTTCACGCTTTGAGCACATCCAATTCAAATGGAAGAGCTCGTTGAAAAGTACAGATTCAAATTATTCCACAGTAGCTCAGTGGTAGAGCAATCGGCTGTTAACCGATCGGTCGTAGGCTCGAGTCCTACCTGTGGAGCCAATGGAGAAGTACTCAAGTGGCTGAAGAGGCGCCCCTGCTAAGGGTGTAGGTCGTGTAAGCGGCGCGAGGGTTCAAATCCCTCCTTCTCCGCCATCTTTTTTTATGGCCCGTTGGTCAAGTGGTTAAGACACCGCCCTTTCACGGCGGTATCACGGGTTCGAATCCCGTACGGGTCACTTTTAAATAAAGCCATTCTATGAACGCACCAACTTGGGAATGACACATTAATCCCTTCAAATCACCCATCGCAACACATACCCTATCACAATCTTTCCACCGGAGGATTAGCTCAGCTGGGAGAGCACTTGCCTTACAAGCAAGGGGTCGCAGGTTCGAGCCCTGCATCCTCCACCATTTACTGAAATAAAAGACTTATTTATATATGGAGGGATAGCGAAGTTGGCCAAACGCGGCGGACTGTAAATCCGCTCCCATCGGGTTCGTAGGTTCGAGTCCTACTCCCTCCACCATATACCAAATAGAATTCTAATGGGCTATAGCCAAGCGGTAAGGCAACGGTTTTTGGTACCGTCACGCGCTGGTTCGAATCCAGCTAGCCCAGCCATTCCTATTTCAAAAAAATACTTACTTAGGGGCCTTAGCTCAGCTGGGAGAGCGCCTGCCTTGCACGCAGGAGGTCAGCGGTTCGATCCCGCTAGGCTCCATATTTCAAAAGGACTGCATTTAATGCAGTCCTTTTTTTGGAAAAGCCATGGTGGATCGTAATAAATGTTAGAACCAGAATTACATAGAAGTAGTATTTGTTGAATTATTTGTGAGGGTTAAATCCATACTAAATGCTGAGGTGAGATGATGTATAAACTGTTGTCACATAACGATCTAGATGGAGTCGGGTGTGGAATTTTAGCAAAGATTGCTTTTGGCAATCAGGTGAACGTTCGTTATAACTCCATTTCAAGTCTTGACCGAGAAGTGGCTTATTTTTTAGAAAATGATAATAAGGATACTTCCTTAATTATTACAGATTTATCTGTAAATGAACAAAATGAAAAAGGACTTGATGCTTTCTATCAGGCAGGTGGGAAAGTAAAGCTACTGGATCATCACAAAACAGCAATTGCTTTTAACGACTATGAATGGGGAGAAGTCTTAGTCGAGGATGAAAATGGAAAATTAACCTCAGCTACTTCGTTATTGTATAATTATCTTGTTACCCATCAGCTATTAGAACCCACAAGTATGATTGAAGAATTTGTAGAGCTTGTGAGGCAGTATGATACTTGGGAATGGGAAAAAAATGACAATATTAAAGCAAAACGATTAAATACGCTCTTTTTCTTGTTTTCTATTGATTCATTTGAAGAAAAGATGCTCGATAGGCTAAAGACAGGTGAGCATTTTTATTTTGATGAATTTGAGCAGAGAATACTTGAAATGGAAGAAAACACGATTGAACACTACATCCGTCGTAAAAGACGTCAGTTAGTACAAATCGAAGTTGGTGGTCATTATGCAGGTGTTGTCTACGCTGAATCGTATCACTCAGAGCTAGGAAATGAGCTTGGTAAAGAATACCCTCATCTTGACTATATCGTGATTTTAAATATAGGTGGCAAACGTATGGGTTTTCGTACCATTCATGACGATGTAGATGTTTCTAAAGTTGCCGGACATTATGGTGGAGGTGGACACGAGAAAGCATCGGGGTCTCTGTTGACGGATGAGGCTTACAATCAATTTGTAGCTAATACATTTCCTTTAGATCCCCTACAAGAAGATGCTAAACGTAATCGCTTTAATTTAAAACGATCAACATTTGGTTCCTTATATAAAAATCGGAATGAAGACATATTCCTTATACATCAAGTTAATGATCAGGAGTGGTCAATTGAACATAACCATACAACTATGGAACAAACCTTTTTTACCAGCTTTGATGAAGCAGAAAAATTTTTAAAAAGAAATTATCAAGCTTGGTTAGCTAGAGATGAGGCTTTTGTTAATTATTTGATGAAGGAAGTTTCAAAATCAACATACCGGTAATAATCTTAATCCCCTAAGTTTAAAGGCATAGCCTTTGACTTGAGGGGATTTTTTTTAGAGATTAACATTTTCTGTTAAAATGAAAATAGCATAAGTTTAGAAGGCAGATATTTATGTTTGAAATCGTGGTGCAGTAATTCTATTAGTTATTTACTTTTTTGTAAGTGAATTTCTTCTAAAAAGACGACTGAAAAGTAGGTGAATGGATTATTCAAAAAAGAGCGGCAAACCTTCTTTATTACAATTGAAATGATAATTCCTCGTTTGTCATAGGCTCAAGTATTGCTTTTAATAATTTCTTTTACTCACCTATTTTGCGAAGAACACCCATATTCGTGTTCTTCTTCTTTCTACGCAGTAAAGGATTTTTATAGTCTTCTTTTTTAAAAGGAAGTTATTAGAGTTTTATCGAATTATTATATAAAAAGCGAGATATGGAGGCTGTTGATGTGTTAGTAAAACCAAAAAAATTACAACCTGGTGATCGTATTGCAACAGTTAGTCCTTCCTGGGGTGGGGCTGGAGATCCAGAACTAAGATGGCGCTATGATCAAGGTATTCAACGATTAAAAGAGTTGTTTAGTCTTACGGTTGTCTCTATGCCGAATAGTTTGAAAGGGTCAGATTATATTTATGAGAATCCTAAAGCTCGTGCAGAGGATTTAATGACGGCTTTTACAGATAAGAGTATTAAGGGGATTTTCGCGAATATTGGAGGAGAAGATAGTATTCGCTTACTACCTTATATTGACTTTAATGTAATTCGAAACAACCCAAAAATCTTTATGGGTTATTCCGATGTAACAGTGAGCCATTTGTTTTGTCATAAAGCAGGAGTTTCTTCTTTTTATGGTCCAGCAATTTTAACTGACTTCGCCGAAAACATTGAAATGGATCCATATACAATTGATAAGGTTAAACGGACATTTTTTTCTAGTGAGATTATTGGTGAGATTCAGCCTGCTAAGGAATGGACGAGTGAACGATTAGAGTGGATTGAAGAGAATAAAAATAAACGCAGAAAAATGGAACACAATCAAGGGTATGAAGTTCTTCAAGGATTTGGTAGAGTTCAAGGACCTCTTATTGGCGGCTGCATTGAAGTACTTGAGTTCGCAAAAGGAACAGAAATATGGCCAGACAAGAAACATTGGGATAATAGCATTCTTTTCTTTGAAACATCAGAGGAAAAGCCTCCGCCAAGTCTAGTTAAATATTGGTTGCGAAATTATGCAGCACAAGGTTTGTTACAAAATGCCAAGGGGATTATTTTTGGCAAACCACAGGATGAAAGGTATTACCAAGAATATAAAAAGGAAATTTTAACTGTTATGCGAGAATATAATTTAGAGAAGTTACCTATTTTATATAATTTGAATTTTGGTCATACCGAACCCAAATTCGTTTTGCCCTACGGCGCTTTGGCTGAGATCGATTGTGAATTAGGGACTTTCTCGATATTGGAAAGTGGAGTGGAATAACATTAGAGGAGTGGAAGGGATGAATCGTTTAAATTTAATTACTTTGGGTGTAAGGAGCATGGTTGAATCACTTCATTTTTATCGGGATGGGCTCGGCTTTGAGGTAGTTATCCACGGGGATGAAACTAATCCCGACGTGATCTTTTTTAACAATGCTGGGACAAAAATTTCTCTTTTTCAAGCAAATCAGTTAGCGAAGGATATAAACGAAGAAAATCCGCCTGTGCTTGCTCAAGGATTTGGTGGCATTACACTTGCTTATAACGGAAAGTCTAAAGAAGAAGTCGATCAGATATTTATGTTAGCAGAAAAAGCAGGAGCAAGAATTGTTAAAAAAGCCCAAACTGTATTCTGGGGTGGGTATAGTGGGTATTTTCAGGATCCAAACGGATATTATTGGGAAGTAGCGTATGGAGCTGATTGGGAATTTGACGAAAGTGACATGTTAATTATTGGTGGAAACTAAAAAGTAGAGAAGGAGGATTTTTTACTCCTTCTTTTTCTATTTGCGCATAGTAAAATTAAATAATATTATATTGAAAAATTCAATCTTGTTTTTTCAGTTATAATAGTATGGAGCCTTTAAGATTATGTTAGTATTTATAAAGGAGGATACTATATGAGAGTATTAGGAGATAGTTTTAAATACCTTTTTTATGTTCTTGGATTTATTTTATTATTGGTTATTATAAGTGAAATTAATTCTTACTTCGCTAGTTTTGTTCGCGATACATATAGAGTATTTCCATGGGTTATATACTCTACCTTAATGTATATGCCAATTGGTATATATCTTGGGATACCGAAATTAATAAAAGAGTTCACCAAAGTAGGTAAGTGGAGGGTAAACGTTTTAAAGATTATCTTTGTTGGTTTTCCAATGCTTTATCTTTCATTTTATTGGTATCTTCCTATTCCAGTTTTTTTGATCAATCCTGATTCGTTATTTAGTTTTGGTACTATAATAGCGGGTTATATTTTAGTAGATAGTTTTAATAAAGAAGAGCGATTCTTTAGCTAGACTTTGAGACCACAAATTCCACAGTGATATTAGTAGAAAGTGTGATAATTCGTAACTAGGATTCATTTTAATATGGAGGAGATCTCATGGATTGGAGCTGGCAACAATCTCAAGCATTAAAACCCAGACAGCGAAGTATATTCAGGTTGTATTTAGGCACTAAATATTACCGCTTAAGAAGAATTATAGAATGGTACACTGATGGCAAACTATATGCGAAAGACATTGAGGCTAATCTTTATCCTAATCAAATTATAAAGCATCAAACTGTATTGCGACGCAAGTTAAAGGATGTAGACATGTGGTATCAAGAAAACAAAATTATTAATTTAAAAATTGCATTAAAAAAATTGAACGGATTGACGATCAAGCCTGGAGAAACATTTTCCTATTGGAGGTTAATTGGACAGCCTACAAAACAAAAGGGATATAGAGAAGGCATGGTTCTTCATTATGGGGCTTTTAAACCGGGTGTTGGAGGTGGATTGTGTCAGCTTTCAAATCTCATTTATTGGATGACCCTACATACAAAATTAACTATAAATGAGAGGCATCGACATAGTTACGATGTGTTTCCAGACTCTAAGCGGACACAACCTTTTGGTAGTGGTGCCACTTGCTCTTATAATTATTTGGATTTGCAAATTACTAACGAAACAAATCAGATTTATCAACTCAACTTGTATATGACTGATAACGATTTGGTCGGAGAGTGGTGTGCTGAATACCCTGAAATCATGTCTTACCAAGTCTATCAAAAAGATCATCGAATTACACACGAAAATTGGGGAGGATATGTAAGACATAACACTATCTTTCGAAAAGTTTTTAATGGTCAAAACGAGCTTGTAGATGATGAATATATTACTGAAAATCATGCACTTATGATGTATAATCCTCTTATTGAATATGAACAAGAGGAAGAGTCTGTTCGTTTTTGACAATAGCGTACGAACATAGGATGAAAGGAGTTTTACAATGAATGCAAACAGAGAAAAACAAATGATAAAATGGGAAAAGACGAGAGAATTTGGAAAGTGGAAATACATTTTAGTATCAGGAGTATTTGGTGGAGTAGTGTATTTTATTATCTCAATCCTATTAGATATAATGTTCAGTAGACCTTTCAACTTTTATGAGCACATAATAACCGGAATAATTTTTGGTTTTGTGTATGGACTTGTGTCTTGGATGTTAAGTGAAAGAAATTATAAGAAATATAAAGAGAACAGTTAAGAATAAGGATCGATAAGACTAAAAGAAAAGAAGGAACTAAATATGGTTCCTTCTTTTCTTATAAAGCCCTCACATTATCACTTAACACCTATGACCCTGATTCTTTTGTAATCAGCAATCCAGACACCATCTTCTAATAGAGTGTCACTTAAGCTATGCTCTACATTAGTTATTATCAAACTGACTGTTTCTTCATCAATTCCAGCAAACATTGATTGTCCAAACATGTTAATCCAATTTCGTAGTCCGTTTTCTCCTTCTAATGGCGTAGGTCTTTTAAAGTGAGTAGCAAAAGTGACTTCAAAACCTTCTTTTTCCATTTGGGTTGAATACTCACCTATACTTGGAAAATACCAAGGAAAACGTTCCTCAGCATAGGTTAATCCTAAAAGCTCCATCTCTTGTTTAATTTGGTTTGTTATAAAGAGCACATTTCCCTTGCCTCCAAACTCAGCAACAAAACGGCCACCATCTTTTAAGCTATTGTAAATGCAGGAAAGTGCTTTTTGTGGGGGAGTTACCCAATGCAGGGTAGCGTTAGAAAAAATTGCGTCAAATTCTTCAGTGTACTTTAATTCAGTTGCATCTCCAACGGTGAACTTTATGTATGGATATTTACTTTTTGCTCGCTGGATCATATTTTCTGACTTATCGATTCCCACGACATTTACCCCATGATCATAAAGTTTTTTCGATATATCACCAGTTCCACAACCAAGATCAAGGATATGTTCGTTAGGCTTTGGAGCCAAGAAATTAATCAAATCATTACCATACTCAGAGACAAAAGAATGTTTTCCATCGTAAAGTTTGGCATTCCATGAATCACTACTTTGTTGACTTTGGTTCATAATATCCCCCCTAAAAGATACTAGATCTAAACTGATCTAAACTGTTAATTAAGTGAATTATAGGCTATAAATCCTTAAATTAGAATGTTTTTGTTTTAAATTATATCTACTTTTGAGAATTTTGAAAAATACGTTACTTTTGTAAGTATACTTCACGTTCATTAATTGGTTGTAAAGGTCGGCTATTTTCCGGGAATAGTTCAGTAATTTTGTTAATTTGACGTTTTGACATTTCAATTGGATGCTTGAAAATAAGCCATTCAACCCCTTCTGTACAAGGAGGAGTAGTTAGTGAACCTTTATATTTAAAAAAATCTTTTTGTTTTGGGAGAAGGTTCGCTATATCTATTGTTTTTTCTATCCGATGTATTTTACTATCTGTCTTAGGAACATTTTCAAGTATTTTTGAAATAATATTATTGGTGTCACCGGCTTTAACCCAGATCCCAATTACAGTGAGTCTCCCCGTTGAATCTTGATGAACTAAATGAACCTCAACCGGGAATCTCCTATTATCCAATTGATGTTCACTTGGGTGATGAAAATGTATTTGTTGAAGGTGATATTGTGTAGTGCCAATTGTAACTGAGTTTTTTTCATTATAGGGTACTACTTCTATAGTACGCCCACTATTTTTTACTGAAAATATAGTAGGAGTGTACTTAAATGAAATATCTTCTAGACCAGAGGTTTGGATGGCTTTTGCTGTTCTAATATTAATCGGGGATTGCATGGAGCCTATAGTACACTGGATAAATGTTGGATCCAACAACCCCCAATATCGCGGCCCTGTTTTTCCAAAATATGACCATTCCAGTTGTCTTTTTGATGAGACAGGATCTGAATTTATTGGACCATTAAATATGTTAGAAATTATAAAAAATATTAAAGTAAATACTAGTAACTTACGAAATCGTTCTTTATACATCTTAGAAATCCTTTCCTACGTTTTTTTGCTCACGTTTTTGTATTTAAGATTTTTCCGGTGGATTATCAATACCTTCTAATATTGTTCCACCTAACACATCAAGTATCCAAACTCGGTTAACGAAACATTGAATCATTCCACACTTTCATAGATAATAAATTTTCAGTTATTTTTTTTTGTTTTATTGATGTTTTTATTTGCTTAAATGCAAATGATAATGTGAACAAAATGATACAAAGCTTTAAAATATGATATCAATAGAAAATTTTCATTTAATATCTAGCTTGAAATCTGCTAGAATTAAAAAGTAAATGATTTTAAATACATGGATGAGTTGGCTAAACCTATCTAGTAATTTGTAAAGGGATAGTTATCCTATGGAAATGAAAGCGATTTAATTTTAAAATGAAAGAATACGGGGGACATACTATGACAGTGACAAAGCAGGATCGTTTAGCTTACACGGCTAAAGCAGAAGAAATTGTTAGTAAGATGACATTAGAAGAAAAAGTGTACTTAATGAGTGGTAAGATGCCATTTGAACAATTGATGGCCGATATTGCTAAAGGTCATCATTACAATTGGTACCCATACCCAGCAGGGGGTAACGACAGATTAGATGTTCCTGAAATGAAGTTCGTTGATGGGCCTAGAGGTGTAGTTTCTGGAAATAGTACGTGCTTTCCAGTATCAATGGCTAGAGGTGCTGCCTTTGATAAAGACCTTGAACAACGCATAGGTAATGCGATTGGTAAGGAAATTAGAGCGCACGGTGGGAACCTTTTTGGTGGGGTTTGTGTTAATCTGCCACGTAATCCGGGGTGGGGTAGAAGTCAGGAAGTATATGGTGAGGATTCGTTTCATTTAGGTGCGATGGGGGCTGCTTTAACTAAAGGAGTTCAAGAGG
Organism: Aquibacillus halophilus; assembly: GCF_009649745.1. GTDB lineage: Bacteria > Bacillota > Bacilli > Bacillales > Amphibacillaceae > Aquibacillus > Aquibacillus halophilus. The sequence continues at coordinate 10,518 of NZ_WJNG01000012.1, forward strand.
AAAATGTAATCGCATGTGTCAAACATTATGCTTTCAACAGTATGGAAAATGCGCGATTTAAGGTCAGTGTAAAGGCTGATAAACGAACAGAGCGCGAGGTGTATTTAGCTCATTTTAAAGATTGTGTTGATGCAGGAGCAGCTAGTATTATGAGCGCGTATAACTTGTATCAAGGAACCTTTGCCGGACATAGTGATTATCTGTTAAATCAAGTACTAAAAGATGAATGGGATTTTGACGGCTTTGTTATTAGTGATTTCATTTGGGGAGTCAAGGATACAGTCGAGGGTGCTAATGGTGGTATGGATATTGAAATGTGCCACACAAAATATTTTGGTGCTCACCTAGTTGAAGCCGTTAATAATGGACATGTAAAAGAAGAGAAAATTGATGAAGCTGCATTACGAATTGTTCGAACGCTACTTGCTTTTACTGAGGCTGACAATAAGGAGTACAGCAAGGAATTAATTGGCAGCAAAGAGCACATTGCCCTAGCTTTAGAAGCTGCAGAAAAATCATTAACACTGATGAAAAATGATGGAGCTGTATTGCCATTTTCAAAAACAGAGACAAAGCGAATTGCAGTGATAGGGAAACTTGGGGACAAAGGAAATATTGGAGACCATGGATCAAGTCGTGTGTTCCCAGATTACATTGTTACACCGTTAGAAGGGCTACAAAAATTAATGCCAAATACTGAAGTGATTTTTAATGATGGCTCAGATTTAGAACAAGCTAAAGAGCTGGCGAAATCTGTTGACGCTGTTGTGTTCGTAGTCGGATATAATCATGATGATGAAGGTGAGTTCATTAACAATCCTGATGAAGATGTAGATGCCTTGGGCGATGGAGATGCTGGTTTTGGTGCTGGTGGTGATCGGATGACATCCCTAGGACTCCATGATGAAGAAGTATCGTTGATTAAATCAGTAGGCCCTTTAAACACTAATTCAGTCGCTATCTTAATTGGTGGTAATACAATAATGATAGAGGAATGGAAAACAGAAGTCTCTGCAATCTTAATGGCATATTATCCAGGAATGGAAGGTGGAACTGCATTAGCTAAGACTTTGTTCGGAGATGTCAATCCTAGTGGTAAATTGCCATTTGTTCTACCACAGCATGAAAGTGACTTACCACAAACTGATTGGGATGCGACAGAGATTACTTATGATTACTATCATGGATATACAAAATTAGAGAAAGAGGGAATTGAACCTTCCTTACCATTTGGTTTTGGGATGTCTTATACAACTTTTACTATATCAAGTGCAACCTTTGAGCAAGAGGGAGATAGTATTGTCGCAACATGTGAAGTAGAAAATACAGGAGAATATACAGGAACAGAAGTCATCCAACTGTATGTAGGGTATAGTAACTCAAAGATAGATAGACCTGTTAAGGTACTACGCGGATTTGAACGTGTGGAGCTCAAACCAGCTCAAAAACAACTAGTTAAGGTTACTTGTCCAATTGAAAAAATAAAATGGTTTAATGAAGCAACAAACAAATGGGAATTAGAAGAAATGGACTATGATGTCTATATTGGAAATAGTAGTGATATGAAAAACTTGATCCAAGGTACTGTAACATTGAAAGGTTAAGTAAAAATAGTTAGAAAGAGATCACTTAAAATTAGGTGATCTCTTTTACTATAATTTATTTAGTTAAAAGCAAATGTTTAAGACTTATCTATATATTTTCCCCTTAAATATATAAAGACTTTAGTAACGATAATGGCTAAAGACAAAATAAGGAGATAGTTTAAGAAAAGGTAAAAGTAATTCATTCCCTTTTCGAGCTGCATTAAATTTACCGACACTAGAAGTGGTTTAATTACAAAAGAAAAGATAGCACTTAAAATAACTCCATATAAAAAAACATTCCTATTATGATTAAGACACCATTGATATACCAACATAAAACAAACAGGAACAAGTGATACATCTAAAGCTACATTAACTGGCATGATAGGTATTACCTGGAAAGGATAAGTGACATGCGCTGTTCTCATGGCAATTGCATCAGAATAAGCGAACCAGGTATGTATATTAAAGCCATAAAAACCAATTTGAAATATTTTTCTTTTATCAATAGCGAAATATATAACAATTAACGGGATGATCAACATCAGTAGAATAGCCCAGAATTGCCATGTTTCCCAAGTGGAGTAATCTTTCCAATACTCTGTCCACATTTTAACCACTTTTTCTTGTTCTTGTAATATTTTATCTAACTGTTCATTTTGCGCTTCTGTCATTACACTAACCACCTACAAGAAAGTTATTTATATTATCCCTTTGTTATTATGAATAATACTAGGTCATCTTTTCACTTGGAATAACACTTATAACCTTATAACTATTGTGACTTAGCACTAATCAACGTTAAAAATTATTGTTCTGCGTAAATTTTTAATAAATAATTTTTATCTTTTACTGTAGCTAGAAAGATTTTCTTAATATCACTATGTCCCTGTGCTAGAAGTTCTTCTTTTAACCATTGATGATCTTTCATTATGGACTTTAAGTTTTTAAGTTGAACTTTTCCCTCAACAATCACTGCTATGGGGAATCCTTCATCAACTGTAGATAAATTTAACTGACTTTGTGTATTAGCAACCCTATTATTTTGTGAGAGAATACTTATATTACCATTGGGTTCTAGCAAGGCATAATCTACCTCGTCGATATCTAAATAACCAGCAGTCCGGATAGATGACAGTAATTCCATCAATGTGTAGCGACTACTTCTTAAATTAGCTGGCATAATTTCTCCATTCTTAATTAAAAAGGTGGGCTCGCCCATGAGAAGTTTATTTAACTTATTCCATAGGCTCAATTTTGAAATGGACAAATAAATAACCACCACAACAATAACCCCAACTATACCCTGCGAAATTCCCTGGATCTTAATCGAACCGAAAAGTAAATAGGCTAAGAAAAAAATTGCTCCAAAGTCCTGTGGTGTCAATTGAGCTAGGGCTGTTTTCCCTAAAATTCTGATTGCTACTATGTAAACAATATATATAATAATTACTTGTCCAATAAAAAGTAACATAATAACACCTCATAGGATAAATTCCACATAATACAATGGTTTGTCTATTTATTTAAAACTATGCAATTTTTGAAAAAAGAAAAGAGTCTCAAATAAGGAGAAAGAACTGTTGTATTCTATAACATATAATTCCATTATTTTACATGAGAATTAGATTTAATTCAGACACACACTAACTCCTATAAAAGTATGAGAGGAGTAGGTTAATGGAGTTATCGCCTGTTTTGTACCATAAGCTTATACGCCCAAAATGGAGCACCCATAAACATATACATCAAAATGTAAAAGAACATTTTGATCTTGAAAATAAGAAAATCCTAGATTTCGGTGCAGGCACAGGAGCTAATTGTGCATTGTGTAGTCCTAGTAATTATTATGGTATCGATCCCGATATGAAAAGAATTTCTTATGCTCAACGTGTTTATCCTGAGTACACATTTAATGTATTTAAAGATGATAAAATTCAATTAGAGGATTCTTCCATTGATATAATATTGATTGTCGCAGTATTACATCATATCCCACCAGTTAAAATTGGATTGTATATAAAAGAATTTCAAAGAATTCTAAATCCAATTGAAGGTAAAGTTATTATTATCGAACCTTGTTTTACTAATGAAAAGTCTATTAGTAATTGGTTTATGAAGAATAATGATAATGGAAATCATATACAAGACGAACAGGGGTATTTAGATTATTTTGAACGGCATGGTTTTATGTCTAAAGTTTTAAAAAAGTATAGAAAGCACTTCTTTTATAATGAGCTATTCTTTTGCGCTTATTAGGTTTTATTTGTAAACAGTATGTACTTCCAATAATAGTGTGAACGACAGTCGATGAAGAAAAAAGGTACCGGTTCCACCTCGGCTCGTTCGTGACGGGTTCCGGTCCTTTATTGTAAATGGTGATTTTAAAAATGAGAACCCAGATTATCATATATCGGTTTCTCTGTTTCTTTACTACCTCCTAAGGGAGCAACTACAGTATCCCTTTATCCTTGAGATATTTGATAATATATCTAGCAGCATCTCTGGCTGAATGTTGCTCAGTATTTATAGTGAGCTCTGGATTGATTGGTGGCTCATAAGGAGAATCAATTCCAGTGAAATCTTTAATTTCTCCCTTTCTAGCTTTCTGATACAAGCCTTTTGGATCTCTCATCTCACAGATTTCGAATGGACAATCGATAAATACTTCAATAAATTCATCTTGACCAAAGATTTGTCTGATTTGTTCCCGATCCTTTCGATAGGGGGAAATGAAGGCGGTCATCACGATTTGACCACTGTCGACAAACAGTTTTGCTACTTCTCCAACTCTTCGAATATTCTCTACCCGATCTTTTTGACTGAATCCTAATTCTTTGTTTAGACCATGTCTTACATTGTCACCATCTAAGACATAGCTTTTTTTCCCTAAAGAATATAATTGAAAATCTAACTCGTTTGCTAAAGTTGATTTTCCTGAACCTGAATAGCCGGTAAACCACAAGGCACAGCTTTTATGTTTGTTTAGCTTTTGTCGATCCGCTTTCGTAATTTCGGTTGTGTGCCATACAATGTTTTTTTGTAACATATATTATTGCCCCGCTTCCGTTAAAGTTTTTGACATACCTTCAATAAGTTTATTAGCCACTTCTGGTCGACTAAATTGTTTTGGAGGTAGCTTCCCTTCCTTCAGCATTGCTCTGACCTTGGTTCCAGATAAGGAAACGTGGTGCTCTATATCATGGGGACAGGTTTTTGATGTTCCCATACTTTCACATTTATTGCAGTAAAAGCTATTTTCAAACCGAAAAATCTTTATCCCAATTTCCTCTTCGGAGAAATTATTAAAGATTTTTTGTGCATCATATGTCCCATAATAATCACCTACACCGGCATGATCACGGCCAACAATAAAGTGGGTGCACCCATAATTTTTACGAACTATTGCATGAAATATTGCTTCTCTCGGTCCAGCATATCTCATCGCTGCTGGAAATACAGATAAGAAAACACGATCGTTTGGATAGTAGTTTTCTAGTAAAACATGATAGCATTCCATCCTTAACTCACTAGGTATATCACCAGCTTTTGTTTCCCCAACTAGTGGGTGAAGTAGTAAGCCATCCACCGACTCTAATGCAGTTTTTTGAATATATTCATGCGCACGGTGTACAGGGTTTCGGGTTTGAAATCCTACCGTTGTTTTCCAACCCAGCTGACGAAACGCTTCTCTAGTTTCACTAGGTTCTAAATAAAAGGCTGCGAATCTATTTTTTTGCGGATAGTTAACTAACGTAATTGGTCCACCTAAATAGACATTTGGACGTTCTAGTAATTTTTTTACTCCGGGGTGTTCGGCATCAATTGTTTGATAGACTTTTTCTGCTTCTTTGTGTTTATCAGGAATATACATATCAGTTACAGTCATTACTCCATAAACGGTATTGTCATGAACCAAATTGACTGTACTACCGATTTCGATATCGCTGGCTGTATCTTCACTAACAGGTAATGTAATTGGAATGCTCCATGGAAGACCATTTTCAAGACGCATTGTTTCGATGACAGATTGATAATCTTCCATATTCATAAATCCAGTTAATGGACTATATCCCCCAATTGCAAGTAATTCCAAATCACTTAAAGCGATTTGATCAAGGTGAACCTGCTTATTCCTACCATCCACCTGGTAATCTGTATCAACTCTGTTAATTAGTAAACCTCCATGGGGTTTAATCATATTAATTTCCTCCTATTTTCTTTATTGCGACCTTCTCTTTATATATCGGATGAGCTTTCGTCGCTGGTTTCCATAAACCTATTGCATAAACCATTGCAATAAACACAAACAATATCGCTACTCCAGAAAAATCGAAATCTACGAACAATTTCACTAAGTTATAAGAAATAACAAGCGAAAAGAGTGGCGAAATCACCCATGTTTTAATTAATTTACCGATGATGGCTTTTTGCCAAATTTGTCTACCTTTATCTGATGCCCCAACCCCTAAGATACTGCAAGTCGTTACTTGAGTATGTGGAATAGGAATGCCAAATAGAGACGCGATAATGACTAAAGTAGCCCCAATGCCAGAGACTGCGCTTCCCTGTAATAGGCTTAGTTTGGTGATTTTTTTACCATTTGTCTCGAGTACTTTTCCACCTAAAAAGATCGCACCCAATGCAACAAAGAGGCCCCCACTGAATGTTCCTTGTTCAATGGTAATGATTCCGGTAGCAACAAGAGGTCCAACGGCATTCGCAACATTATTCATTCCAGCTGAAAATGCTTCTAGAAATCCAGTTACAATTACTAATAGCGCTAAAAGCTTAGGGCCTCTACCTCTAGAAAGAAAGGTGAATTTTCTCTCAGTTACCTTAACCACTTTATTAGTTACAAATGCTAATAAAAAGGCTATCAATGGTATAAGAATCCAGTACATTACTATAACCAACAGTGTCTTAACAAATAATACTTGGAAAGCAATACCAACGCCTACGATTGCTCCAACAGTGACCTCACTAGTTGATAATGGAATCCCACTTAAATTAGCAATAAACAGCGATATAGCAGCAGAGATAAGAATGATCAGGGCGATGTTAATCGATATGATACTCTCTGGAATGATCTCTGATCCTAGTGTTTTAACAACTTCTCCGCCCCCTAATATTGCACCGAAAAATACTCCACTGCCACAAATCAGTAATGCTATTCGTTTACGTTTTACCGCACCGGATCCGTATGCAATCCCCATCGAAGCTGCTGCACCACTTGCACCTATATTGATAGCAAAAAATAAAGCAATCAGACATGCGAGTATTGTTAATATCAATCTAAACAGCTCCTATTTAGGCTGGTGCAGCCCACATTCAGTTTTCTCAGCAGTTGCCCATCTCCCAGATCGGGTATCCGCCGCCTTTAGCACTTGCGTTGTGCATTTTTCACAACCAATGCTTGGGTAGTTGTTGTCATGAAGTGCGTTATAAGGCAAGTTGTTTAGCTCGATGTAACTCCAAACATCGTCCCATGTCCAATGAATTAATGGACAAATTTTAACTCGTTTGAACGTGTTATCTTTGTTAACATATTCAGTATTTCTTCTACTAAAGGATTGGTCGCGTCTTAACCCGGAAATCCAAGCATCCACATGAGATAGTTCATTTTCGAGGGGTTTGATCTTTCTGGTATGACAGCAAAGATTTGGATCTCTTTCCCACAAGTTGTGACCATATTTATCTGCTTGTTGTTCCAGGGTGAGTGAAGGCCTAATCATTTTTATTTTAAGTTCAGGATATTTTTTTTTAATTTCATCTATGAGGGAATAGGTTTCTTTAAAATGTAGATCTGTATCTAAGAAGACAACAGTTGCCTTTGGATCAACCTTAGAAATTAGATCAATCAAAACTATTCCCTCTGCTCCAAAGCTACAAGAGTATAATATTTTATCCCCATATACTCGGTAGGCCCATTTGATTACATCCATGAAGTCTTTTAGGTCTTTGTTAAGTCCTTGTTGAACCTGATCATCCCAGTTTTCATAGACAAGTTTTTCATTCATTTTTTACCCTCATTTAATAGTAATTTTGACAATTCCCTTTTTGTAAAATATAAATTTCTAAATAGGTATTTGCCTTAAAGTCAATGTATTCAATTGTTAATAGATTGTTCAAAATGTAAAAGCCTATTTCTGTGCTCATTAAAATGAGTAACGAATATAGGCTAGGCGAATATACTTTTTGTAATGGGTCCTCACTTTGTAGTGGATATTTCTCGTTTTTTTAAAAAACATTCAGAAAGATTAGGAGAAGATCTGATGAAGATTAACATTTATCAGGGAAGAACAGTCCCACCCACTGTAGCTGATACCACGATTGTTATTGATGTGATTCGAGCATTTACGGTAGCTCACTATGCTTTTTTACAAGGCGTTAGTCGGATTTTACTAGCAGAGACAGTCGAGCAAGCTTTTCAGATTAAAAAAGAACATCCTGAGTATCTGTTGGCAGGTGAAGTAGCTGGTTTAGCAATTAAAGGGTTTGACTTAGATAATTCCCCTTATCATATCCAAGAAAAAAATCTTACAGGAAAAGTACTTGTCCAAAAGACAACCAACGGAGTTCGAGCTACTCTGAATTGCTTAAAATCAGATAGTGTATTTGTTACTGGTTTTACCAATGCAAGAAACACAGCAGAATTTGTTAAAGAAAGAATAACAGGAGAAGAAGAAACGATTAATATCATTGCCTCCCATCCGAGTGGAGATGATGATCTTGCTTGTGCGGAATATATAAAAAGTTTAATAGAAGATTCCAGTTCAATTTCAGCACGAGAGGTAGTGGATAGAATAAAGCAATCTCATGTGGCTGCAAAGTTTTATGACAGAGAGAACAAAGCATTTCAATATGAAGACATCTTTCAGTGTATAAGAGAACTAAATACGGATTTTGTAATGAAGGTGGATCATGCTAGTAAAATACCAACGATTGAGAGGGTTCAGTATGATGGAAACAGGTTTAATTTTGCCAACAAGGGAAGTGAAACCAAGACAAAAAGGATTAACAGTTCTTATTGATAATGGAGCTCCCTTGAATTTATTCATCGATACGATTCATAGTTCAAGAGATTATATTGATCTAGTGAAGTTTGGTTGGGGAACATCACTAGTTACGAGTTTTTTGGAACAAAAGATAGAATCTTTACGAGAGCATGGTATTGACTTTTTTTTCGGCGGAACCTTATTTGAAAAATTTTTAAGCCGTGACAGAGTCGGAAATTACTATGATTATTGTAAGAAATATAACTGTAATTATGTTGAAATTTCAAACGGAACAATTGATATTTCTAATAGTGAGAAAGCGAGATTTATTAGGCAGTTTTCTAATGAGTTCACCGTTTTTAGTGAGGTTGGTGATAAAGATTCATCAAAAGCTAAAGACCAAGAATCTTCCGAATGGCTTGAAAATATTCATGAAGATATTGAAGCTGGTGCCACGAAAGTTATTACTGAGGCAAGAGAAAGTGGTACGAGTGGAATGTGTCACGAGGATGGTGACATTCGAACAGATATCTTTGATGAAATTCTTGATTCTGGTATCCCAATCGAAAAACTTATCTTTGAAGCACCAAATAAAAAAATGCAAACATTTTTTATCGATCATGTTGGGAGCAACGTCAATCTTGCAAATATAGCTTTATCTGACGTAATCTCATTAGAGACACTAAGGTTAGGCCTTAGATCAGACACCTTTAACATTTAGTCCCTATTTTAATATAAACACCTATAATGAGGAGAAATATAATGAGAAAAACAAATAAAGTGTTTCACTTAGCTATCCCGTGTAAGGAATTAAATGAAACGGTAGAATTTTATGAAAAATTAGGTTGTAAGCTTGCTAGAAGGTATGATGATCGTGTCACGTTTGACTTCTTTGGTGACCAGGTCGTATGTCACTTAAGTCCAAACAATATTGATACAAAACCAAAAATGTATCCGCGTCACTATGGGATTACTTTTTTAGAAAAAGAAGAATACGATAGTGCATTAGAATTTGCTATTCAAGAGCAGCTTCCGTTCTTTAAGGATCCGATGGTAAGATTTGAGGGGAAACAGGAAGAACACATGACGTTCTTCCTAATCGATCCAGCTAATAATTTACTGGAGTTCAAGTATTATCATGATAGCAGTATGGCTTATTAGATCAAGAAAAGATATTTAAGTACAACAGAGACTGACATACTTGCAGTCTCTGTTGTTATCTATAGAGTGGAAATTATGTAAAAATCCAAATTGACAGTAATAATAAGAATGGGTCATTACTAGGAGTTGTACGGAATTTGGAGGGAAATTATAAAAAACAGCATAAAATGAAACTTTTCCTTTTACGAACCGTTAGAATAATGTACCATTTAAATAGAAATATTGTTTTGTATGTTTGCATGATAGTGGGTTCTTTGAAAGATTATTGAATAAGCAAGTATGCTGGTTAATAAATTCTAAAAAGGAGGTTTTTGCATGAACAGAACAGGTGAAATTGTCTTGGGTATTATTGGGGTATTACTTTATGGTCTTCTTGTCGCATTAGGTGGTGCAATGGTTTGGCTAACCAATAATGAAGGATTGTTACAGGAGATTTTTGATGAAACGACGAGCGAGCTAGATCCAAGCGTAAGTGTTGGTAGTTTTGAGGGCTTTGTTGACTCACTGAGCAGTGGCGGATGGTTCTTTTTAATTGCTTCTCTTGTTGCGTTTGTCTTAGGGATTGTTGCTATTATCCTTGTTAAGGGTAATAAAATGCCAAAAGTTGCTGGTATAATTTTTATTATCTTAGCTGTAGTCGGGTCTTTTGTTACATTTGGATTAGGAATTATCGCGGGAATATTTTATTTAATTGCAGGAATTATGTGTCTAGCACGAAAACAGCCGCAAAATGTAGCCTGATTTTTAAGACGTGAAATTTTATTAGTGTGTTAGATAAAAGCTTTCCATAACAGTGGAAAGCTTTTTTTGTTAGATGACATCACTATTTATTTAGAAACCGATTGATAGTTAGTAAAATGTAAGTTTATTCCATCAACACACGATAGTTAAATTTATCTGTATCAAATTTTAAATATCAATCCATTTTCTATAATTAAGTAACTTTTTAATTCAATTTCATTTTTTTAATTCTAGGTAAGGAAAATACCCACACAAATGTATTTTATTAACATACTCTGTGGGTATGAGGCAGTTATCTAGAGGCTATTATCAGTAATTCCCTTTACCAAGTTTATTTTTGACTAAAAAATAAAACTGTTGTTTCCACCGAAACAATTTAATTCTATGTGGATTTCGAAAATAGTGAGCTAGCCACAACTACTGCTGAAGGGAACTGCCTCTTAAATAGATCAATAAATTTTGTACACTTTATATAGAATAACACACATAAAAAAGGAAGGGGGTGCAGCCCTTCCTTTTATCCGTTCAACAGAGGAGTAGTGTTGAATGAGCACATCTGGCGGTTATGGCTCTTTTTATAAAACTTTTTGAAAATGGTGATTTGCTGATTTTAATAATCTCCACCGATAGGGTAGTTATTACCAACAATAATCAATAGAACAAACAGTACTACTAACAAAATAAAACTGTTGTTTCCACCGAATCCTGCGTAACCCATTATTTCACCTCCTTTCGTGCTCGAAGTTAAAAGGTTACTTAAACCCTGAAAATGCTTAATTAATAACCGTATCCTCCTCCTGTACCGCCGTAACCACCACCAGTAGGGTAGTTGTTACCAACGATAATCAAGAGGACAAAAAGAACTACTAGTAAAATAAAACTGTTGTTTCCACCGAAGTATCCTCCACTCAATTCAGTCACCTCCTTATCTTTAATACATCATATGGAGTTAGAATCAATAAGGAATGGCTAATGCCACTAAATAACTATAAATCCATGAATGTCTTAGACAATCAATCACGCAAATTGGACAATTGACTTATTCATAACAGAATCTAAGAGAACCTTATGGTGCAAACGTGGTAGCTAGAAGAAAAGTGTCTCTACTAGTTTTTTGTTTGGATTGATTATTGCTTCTTCGAAAAAATCCTACCTGTTACTTTTGGATTAATCTAAAAAGTCTTCCACTAATTATTAGTGGAAGACTTTTTTTTCTTTTGATAACAACAAAAGAAAATCATCGAAATTAGTCATCTAATTCCATTTGAATATACCTTCTAGTGTTTGGCCCATAGATGCCATCGTTCGCTAGCGCGGCGTACATGGATTGAAATCTTCTAACTGCATCCTCAGTTAATGGACCATATATCCCATCAATTAGTTTTGGATCAAAATTGATTTCTTTTAAAGCGCGTTGCAACTGTTTTACTTCAGAACCATTGTCTCCTCTTCGTAGCGTTACATCTGGTAATGGAAAGTCGTCTATTCTTTTACTGCTACTTACTACTTCTTTTAATTTATTCAGCGTTTGAGGTCCAACAAGTCCATCTACTAACAATCCATATTCTCTCTGAAACTTTAATACAGCTCGTTGTGTTTCGGGTCCGTATTGTCCATCAACACCATAGATCGGTAGACTGAATCCTGCTTTAATCAAGTCTTGTTGAACCTCACGAACTAGCGAACCTCCATCACCTATGTCTAGAGGTAAGTTAACAGATGATCCTCTTACAACTGATTCGGATCCCTCTTCATTACCTTGAAGTTGGTCATAGGCACGTTCTACATCATTGATAAAATCACTCCAAGATATCCCATGTCTATTTAAAGCATTTTGGGGATCTGTTCGACGTGAAGGGTCTAAGGTACTGTGGGCGATAATATCTTCACTTGGATCTAAGTCGTATTTATCTACGAGATAGGCGTGGTACCAAACATATCTTTTATAGGCTTCATCAAAATTAATGCTTCCACCATATGCTAGCTCGACTCCAATTGCTGCATCATTTGCATCCTCACCATAGATTCGATTATCAGTTCCTACATTGTAGCGGACGTGCCAAGCCTTTTCATCCAACGGAATAATTTCTAATATGTTATTGTCATCTATAAACGTGTGAGCCGAAGCAACTGGATCAACATTTTCAAAATAATTCCTATTTGCATAAGCGGAAGAGCCCGGGTTTCCTGTGTCATGACTAACGATGAACTGAACATCAGCTAGGTCTTGGCCAGACCTAGAATTTCCAAAATTTATATAGTCTCTTTTTATTTCATACGGCATTTTTTCACCTCTCTATAGAACAAATATGAGAAAGATTAATATTCCTCTGTATCAATATATTTTATTAGCGAAGGATTGTGAGCAAAAAAGGATACAGAAAGCTAAAAACAGTTGGATAACCTATACTCAAATTTATTCCTTTTAGGTGAAATAAATAAATATGAAAAGACTTAATTTAAAGATGTAACTAATTGCACACTTAATTCGTTTATATTAATAGAGGAATTACTAGGGGAAAATAGAAGTAGTTCCTTAATTAATCTGGTTCCACTTTCTGTTGTGGAATCCTTTTAAAGGGGTCTTACTATGAGAGAGATTGTCTATGTTATCATTCTATCAGTTGTCGCGTGCTTAACTTTATATTTCCTAACCCAAATAGTTGAGGTTAACTATGCACTTCAAACTATCCTCAAAGTGTGCTTTTTTGTTGTCATTCCAATCGGCTATGTTTATTTTGTGAAAAAGATAAAATTCACCCACTATTTAAATTGGAAGACATTACTACATAATCCTTCTAAACTATCATGGATCTTTGCCATTTCAACTTTTACTATAATTCTTATTGCCTATTTTTTTCTTGGGAGCTTCGTTGATTTTAACAGTATTGCATCCGAACTAAGGGAAAAATCAGATATTACTGCTTCTAACTTTATTTTTATAGGCTTGTACATCACATTTGGGAACTCACTATTAGAAGAGTTATTTTTCAGAGGTTTTATTTTCAAAAACTTATATCATACTAATTATAAAAAAACTGCCTACTTATTTTCATCTTTATTATTTGCTCTTTACCATATTGCTATATTTAAAACGTGGTTTAATATTTGGTTGATAATACTATGCACGATAGCTTTATTTGCAATTGGAATGCTCTTTAATTGGTTAAACGCGAATTCAAAGGGTTTTATGAACTCCTGGATTATTCACATCTTTGCAGATGCAGCTATTATTATTGTCGGATTTAGAATGTTTGACATTTTTTAAATAGGTTATTTTTGTGTTGTTTGTAGCAGCTATTGATGAAAATTGGGTCGTATCTACTAGTTGTTTTGCGCTCCGGGCAGTCGCTTTCCGCGGGCAACGCTTCAACTTCCTCGGAAGAAAACCACTTCCTTGAAAAAGGAAAACACTTTTTCTGCGTGCGATGTATCGCTTTCGAAGCGTTTTCTTGTCCTGCGGGATTTGCTGAAGCGATTGTAGAAAGCACATATAAATGATGAATAAATAGATAGATATAAGTTACGTCGGAGTCTATAGATTTTCTGTCAAAAACAAGTTTTTTTGAAAGAGCCTTTGTATAAGGAAAAGGTCATAATCAGGGTGTAAAACTTATTTGCGTAGCAAATATCAATATAATAGATATTCTTACATATAAATAAACATGTCCTAAAAATGGAGATGAGTAATTTATATGTTTTTCGTTAAAAAAGCAGCTGCGATTATTTTGGGAAGTATACTACTTTCGGTAGGAATTAACCTGTTCTTGGTGCCATTTAAACTTCTAGATGGTGGAGTGATAGGGTTAGGATTAATTATAAATTATTTGACAGGAATTCAAGCTGGACTAGCCATTATTTGTTTAAGTGTACCTATTTTTGTTTTAGCTTGGGTTTATAATAGAGCTTATTTTTATAACAGTCTACACGGTATGTTATTATCTTCATTTATGATAGATTTTTTATCAAGACTTCATTATTCGATTATAGTAAGCTTTCCAATTCCACCAATCCTAAGCTCTATTTTAGGCGGAATACTTATTGGTCTAGGGATTGGCATCATGCTTCGTCAGAGAACCAGCACTGGAGGAACTGATCTTTTAGCCCAATTTTTATCAACAAAATATAAAATCAATGTTGGAATATTTATCTTTATTTTTGACGCCCTTATTATTTGTTTGGGTGGATTGCTAATTTCCTTTCAGGCATTTTATCTCTCCGCTATTACGATTTTAGTTGTTGGTATATTTACAAGTATTTGTACATGGAACATGGAAAACGATATCCAACTTATCAATGGTTAGAAGTTACAAGTACCTTGAAAACGGTATGATGCTGTTTGGTTATTTGTTATAATACTAAACTAAGTCTGATTCAAGGTGAGACGATCGTTATTAAAAGATATGTATTACCTAAGGAGAAGTTATAATGTTTGCCAAATTAAAAAACTTTAAAAATTTTGATTTAATATTTAACAGCATTTCAGATATGGTCTTTTTAATGTCTATAGACGATGAAGGAGTATTCCGATATGTAGCTGCGAATCAAGTAGCCATTGACATACTCCAGTTTCCTATGGACTTTGTAGGTAAATCAATAGATGACATAATGTCTCCTTTTTCTGCAAAGGTGATTACAGATAGATATCATCAGGCTATTGATGCCAAAGAGGTTGTAGTCTATGAAGAAAAAATAGAGTTCCCTCTAAAAGATAACTCTAATGAGAAAAGATTAGGATGGGTGGAGTCAAGGGTTACTCCTGTATTCAATGACAATGGAGAATGTGAGCGAATTATATCTATAACCAGGGAAATTACAGAACAAAAGAATCGTGAAAAAGAATTACAACGTGTAAAGGAGCAATTTGAATTGATCTTCAACAACGTTGCGGATGCCGTTTTTACTTTTGATAAGGATGGTGAATATCAAACCGTAAATCCGAGTTTTGCAAAAATGTTTGGATGGTCTGTTGAAGAAGTATTTAACTATCCAGCTATGAGCATCCTGCCGAAGGAAAATGATTTTTCAGAGATTATGAATCGATTAAAAAATGGAGAGGTCATTGAAAATCACTACTCTGAAAGAAAATCAAAAAATGGCGATATCATTCATATTTTGTCTTCATACACTCCTGTTATGGTTGATGGTAAGATGACTGGAGGTATTGCAGTATATAAAAATATTACTAAAATGGATGAATTAAAAGAGAGATTACATGAAAGTGAAGAAAGATATCGCATTATAGTTGAAAGCTCTAACGATCTTATTACTGTTACTGACCGACAGGGACAAATAATTTATGCTTCTCCTTCCCATCAACAAATATTAGGGTTGAAACCAGACTTCTTTATTGGAAAGTCTTTTCTTTCCTTTGTTCATCAAGATGACATGTCTAACGTCAGATCCTGTATGAATCGTATGATTGAAAGTGGTAAATCGGATGAAATAGAGTATCGAAGACTGAACAAGAACGGTGAAATCATCTGGATTCAGTCACATGGTGGTTTAGTCTTAAATTCAGACGGCAATGTAGAGCAGATTGTTTTTGTATCAAGAGACACCTCAAATCGAATGAAAAGAGAGTCAGAATTGAAAACGATGGCTTTATATGATGAGCTAACAGGACTTCCAAATCGTACTTTATTTAACGATTGTTTAGAAACAGCAATGAAGGAGACAAGTCGTAAAGGGAAACCATCCGCTTTATTATTACTAGACTGTGATAACTTCAAACATGTTAACGATTCATTTGGCCATGATGTTGGTGATGAAGTAATTAAGGAGTTTGCAAGACGAATTCAGGTAAATGTTCGTAATATCGATACTGTATCAAGAATGGGTGGAGATGAATTCCAGGTTGTATTACCTGATTTAAATGACAAAGATACGGCTAGAAAATGTTGTCAGCTTATTGTTGATGCCATGAAACATCCAATAGTAGTTGGTGAAGAATCTATTTCAATAACTACAAGTATAGGCATGTCCTATTATCTAGAAAAAGGCAAGACGAAGGAAACTCTTATTAAAGAAGCAGATAAGGCGCTTTATGCATCAAAAAGTAAAGGAAAGAGCACATTTTCAGAATATAGTGATGAAGTACCAAATAAATCGAAGGTAAAATTCGTTAAACGGCTATTCAAAAAATAGAATCCCTTTAAGGAGTGTGATATAAGTGAGTAAATGGTTCCCTTGGTTGTACGATATGGCTATGAAGCCATTAGAACAACTTAAACTAACTAAAAGAAGAAAGCTATTAATTAATAATGCAACTGGAAGAGTACTAGAAATTGGTTCAGGAACAGGAGTTAATTTCCCATATTATACAAATGCAATACGAGTAGATGCAATTGAACCTAACTCGCTGATGCGTGATAGATCACATAAGAGAAAGTACACTACAACAATTCAGACGTATTTAGTGGGTGCGGAAAAGCTACCCTTTGCAGATAATACATTTGATTCTGTTGTTGGAACCTTGGTTTTCTGTACAATACCTGAACCAACCAAGGCTCTTGAAGAAATACAACGTGTTAGTAAATCTGGTGCGAAAATATTACTTCTAGAACATGTTCGATTAAATAATAAGTTTCTGGGAGAGATACAGGACATAGCAACGCCAGTATGGAAAAGGCTTTGCGATGGTTGCCATTTAAACCGTAACACGGAAGCACTTATTAAAAATTCGAGGTTATCCATCTTGAAAAAGGAGTCTTTTTACAGAGGGCTTTTCATCACAATCCAGTGCCTAAACAATAAGAGTTCAACTGATAAGGCTCATGATAAATTGATGCCATAACTGGAAGCAATATGATAATCATGATCATGTCGCTTCCATTGGCGAATTAATTGCCATTTAATATCTTTCCTATTAGATTAAACTAAGATTATTTGGATATTACCTTCCATCATCCATCCGACATTAAAGATCATCACCACCTTCGCCACCGTCGGAGCCACCATTGTTGCCGCTACCATCATCAAAGAAATCATTAATCGTATCTATCACCCCTCCATTCTTTGATTCGTTAGGCTCTATATTTGACTTATAATCTAAAAATTTTCCAACTGTCATACTTTGAAGTACTGTGTCCTTAGTTCTACGAGTAAATAAGAATATAATCGCTATAATTATTAGTAATCCAAGTGATATTAACAAAAACATAACTATCCCTCCCAGTTTAATTTTTAATAATCTTCATCGATATGAAGCAAGAATTCCTTTTGTTCACAATTTTTACTCCTACAAGTACTGCACCTTGAACAAATATCCTACCTGCAAATGTTACATGTTTGATCAACAGAACTATATATATTTAATTAGAGTTCCCACATCGTTACACGTAGGCACTTAAGTACGTTATTAATTAAGTTCGATAATGAGATCACTGCCTACTCTCTTTGTCATTACAGCATAGTAGAAGTGGTTCTTTGACCTATAATACTGCAAACATCTTTATTCAAGCTTGACTAAGCGACTTGCCAGTAATAAGATTGTTCATTTTTTACACCTCATCTCCACCATTAATAAATTTTATGAAGGGAACGGTAGATTATACCTAACTAGCACTTGTCTATAATTAGAATCGATGAACTAATATGAATCTCTTGCGAGAGTTTATAATAAAAGGAACAATTTTTTCGTAGTAAATAAATCTGACATTTCATCAGCTCCTAATATATCTGTGTACTCATTCATAATGAGTTAGGCATTGTATCTGGGAAATCAGGATGGAATGAATGATATTGCGGTTTACTAAACTACTAACAATGCTTTCAACCTTATGCAATCAACTAAAATGTGTTGTTTAGTTTTTAAGAAATATGATGTAAATAAAGGAATTTTGTCACTTATTGTTTAATATAAATGAATAGAGTGGTATATTTATAACAACATGTCATCATGAGTTAGCCTTTCATTCTTAGAATCTTAAGAATGAAAAGGAGTTAATCATGAAAAAAAAATACTGGACAGGTGAAGAAATTCAATTTATTAGGGAGAATATTGGTGTATTAAAAGTCCCGACGATAGCCAAAAAGCTAAACAGAACGGAAACAGCAGTTTTGTTAAAGTTGAAGCGATTAGGATTAGCGAACACTAAAGCTTATGCTGGAAACCTTACCATGCACCAGCTTGCTAATCTATTAAAAGTGGACGCTAAAACAGTGAAGTTGTGGATAGAAAATCACGGATTACTCTGTAAAAGAAGAGTAACAAGATCAACAAGGAAATTTTACTTTATTAGTCAGGAAGAATTTTGGTGTTGGGCATCCATCAATAAAGAAAAGATAGACTTCTCTAAAATTGAACGTCAAACCATTGTACCTGAACCTGAATGGGTTGAAAAAGCAAGAGCAAACAATAAACAGAACAAGAATAAGTATAAGTCATGGACTACAAATGAGGTCAAATTTATGCTGCATTTACTTTCTACCGGAAGTAATTTTGAGTATATAGGGAAGCAGTTGGACCGTACTTCCACTAGTGTGGCACGGAAATATGATCGAGTAAAATATCAATAATATCCCATACCTATATAAAAGGCAAAATTGTTGAAAAGCAATGACGCAAAGCCAAGGGCCTAAGGAAAACTAAGGTAGCCGGTTACTATAGAATGGAAGGTATACCATCGATGACATCCTTTAGGCGCAGGTTAAGCGCCTTTTTATTTTGGAATTTAAAAATGGGTAATTTTAGACTAAGTAAATAAATGGTAAATAAATGAGCGGAAAAGACTATTAAAGTTTGGAGTGAACTCTAGGATAATAAATAGCATACATAATACTTCATAAATTGTACGAAAAGGCAAAATCACTGAAAGGTGATGACGCAAAACTATAGGGGCTAAAGTCTTAATGATTATGCTAGCCAGTTCCCGAATACGGACTCCGTCGATTTATGGATTTAAGGAGAATATTATGAAGAGAATATATTTTCGAATTAAGTACAATTGGCATACGTTAAAGTTCAAGAAATTAAAACTTAGATTAGAAAGAGACGTACAACAACCATCTGATTCCAACCTCGAAACACAATTGAGTTATCATGAAAGATCTGCGATTCAGTGTATGTTTAAATTCTAAGGCGTCCAATTAGGGCGCTTTTTTTATTGCCCTAGTTTTAGTGATGCAGGGTTTGCTCCCTGTATGTGATGGAATTTAAGTTGAAGATATTTCAGAGTTAATCAGGTACTCAATTTCCATAGTAGTATATAAAGGGGATTGAACAGTGTATAAAAACTATTATTCTAGTTTTTTGCATAAATTTTGAGATGTACCCGACCCATGTATATAGTAGAAAGGAGAGATATTTATGTTTACATTTTTATGGTTGGCACTAATCATAATTTTGTTTTTCTCACTTTATTTTAATATGAAGAAACTGCAAGAATTGGGCACTACTGGAATCAAACCGATTTTAACAACTATTTGTTTATATTTAGTAGCCATTCTAAACATTTTAGCTTATCTTTTAAATTCTTTTGGTATTATTAGTTGGTTCTTAACGATTTTATTATTGCTGTTAGGAGCATATTTTATGAAACATATGCCATCAAAGAAGGTAGTAAAGAATTAACAAAGAAAATTAATTAGGTCTTCAATTTGCGTCCTATTTTCTCGATAGGGATGCCTCTAATAATGAAACGTTACAAGGTGTGATAGCCAAGAACAGGATATATGAGGAGATACAAAATTCAATCGATGAAGGGAAATAATACTACTTATTGAGGAGTCTAAAATTTCATTGACTTAGCATGTGACAGATGTGCTTGTCTTAATTTTCTCCTAAAGACAAAGGAAGCGTTGCTTCCTTTGTCATCTAACAATAGGTGGAAAGCATTTCTTAATAGAAAGAAGCTCCAACAATTATCAACAAGATAAATAGGACGACGATTAACGCAAAACCGCCACCAGCTCCATATCCTGCAACTGGAGCAGCTCCATATCCAGCTCCTACACCAGCACCGTAGCCATAACCATAACCACCATAATAACTCACTAAAATCACCACCTTTTATCCTGATTGCTATAAATTATGCAATAATGGGTTGGTTATTGAGGGCTAAGGACTAAATATCTGTAAAATGGGCTAGAGCTAATGAATATCGAAAAACCTTGTTAGAAACTCTAACAAAATTAAGGATGGTCTTTGAATAGTATGTTACATTTAATTTGTCAAGACATAGGTGAATCAACACCTAGAAGTTTTATTTTGCTCTCCGTTTATTAAGGTGTTTGCTACGTGTGTGTGTAACTAGTATAAAAAGCCAAAATACCCCCGTATTTTGGCTTTTTATGCTTACAAATATAGTTTTTAAATGATAAGTTTACTTTACTAAACCAAGTGATTTTAATCCGTTAAATATTCCAGATTCGGTTACATCTGTCGTTCTATGTTTTGCATACTGAAAGATATCTGGATGACCATTTCCCATAGCAAAACCCTCCCCAACATATTGGAGCATTTCCTTATCGTTCATCCCATCTCCAAAAGCAATAGCATTTTCCTTGGGAATTGACAGATGATCTAAAATGGCTTTAACTGCATGTCCCTTATTAACACTTTCCCGGATTACATCATAACTATGGGTTAATCCTGCAACATTGACTTGTGAGAAATAAATGTCGTCGCTCGTATAATATAGATCAACATCATTATTATCTAAATTCATTAAGGTTATTCCTAAGACCTTATCCATTACCGAATTGGAAAATAATTCATTTTTCTTCAATTGAAATACATCAATAAACTGCTGTACGACTGGCGCATCCATCGCAGTAAAAGTGTTCTTGTTATTCGTATATAAAACCATCTCATGCCCATGTTTACTAGAAACCTGTAAGTAAAAATCAATTGTCTTAGAATCCATTGGTTCATTTAATATTTCCTTATTCTTGTACGTGGCAAATGCTCCATTGTAGCCAATACACGAGTGGATATTTAAATGCTGGGCAATTCCAGAAATCTCATGTAAAGGTCTACCAGTAGCAAGAATGACTTCTAGACCTTGATCTAATGCCTGATTAACCGCGTCAATTGTAGATTCTTGAATAGTATGATCAGGTCTTAAAATAGTACCGTCAATGTCTAAAAATATAGCTTTGTAATTAGTCATCAAATTCTCCTTATTATCATTATGTATTTCTAAGATTATCTGAATTTTATCATAAATTCTTAGTTTGGAGTATTCTTGAGTTTCCTAAGGTGGCTTAGAATGTTATGGAATTAACTAGTTGCACTTAACCAGGATCCTTTATTGAAACGGAAATAAATTTGCTATAACCAAAATAAGGATGATTATTGCAATTAAACTAATGGATAGAAATAGTGTAAGAATACCTTTCAATATAGTTGTCCATCCTGAAATTCCGCTAAACCCAAGCACACCAAAACCAGTGAGGTTAATGATAGATACAAAATAAAAAACAATGGATGGGGTCCCAGTAGAATAAAGTATAGAATCAACAACTGAATTTGAGTAAGGGACGATGATGAACAGCAAGTAGAAAATAATAGAAAAAATTTAAGACCAACGATTAATTGTTTTTACTCAACAAGCCCATCTCCTTTTTTTGTGTAGTTTATCATCGAAACAGAATACTGGATACTTATATTTAAATTCGATATTGTATAAACTAATAAAATGATTTATGGTATGTAGGGTGTTTTAATAATAATTATTTTTTCTAGTATAGGCCTACAAGGGTTTTTAAAAAGAAAGGGAAGTATATGAGACAAAAAAAAGAGTTCGTTGTGATTGGGCTAGGACGTTTTGGTGGAAGCCTTTGTAAAGAACTATCGGACATAGGAATTGAAGTGTTGGCGATAGACAAAGATCCAGAAAGAATAAAGGAATATAACTCTGTAGTTAGCCAAGCTGTGGAACTAGATGCTATAGATGAGGAATCATTAATAGAGATGGGAATTCGTAATTTTGATTGTGTTGTTGTCAGTATTGGCGAAGATATTCAAGCGAGTATTCTTATTACTCTGATTCTAAAGGAAATTGGAATCAAGCAGGTGTGGGTAAAGGCTCGAAATGACTATCATGAAAAAGTTTTACAAAAAATTGGCGCAGATCGAATCATTCATCCAGAACGAGACATGGCAAGAAGAATAGCTCACCACATAGTTTCTGATAAAGTAGCGGACTACATAGAAATTTCCAAAAATCATAGCATAGTGGAAATAGTAGCAAGTGATAAGCTAAATGGAAAAACAGTAGAGAATATTGACGCACAAGAAGGGTTTAATTGCGTTATCGTTGCAATTCGGAAAAGTGAAGATAACCTTATACTATTACCATCTAAAACAACTATTGTAGACAAAAACGATATTTTAGTTACAATAGGAAAAAACACTGATTTAGAACGTTTTGAAGATAAAAAAGTCTAGTGTACCACTATGACTAATCCTTATTGAGAAGATGATATTCATATAAGAAAGATTGAAAAGGAGGGCTGTTGATGCTCTCCTTTTTCGTGTTTTGAAAAACATTATAAAAATGCCTCAAAAAAAGTTATAATAACCTTACAAGGAAAGCGGTTTCTTTATTGTTCAAAACTGAGAAGGGGGATTACTTTTGGAAAAGTATATTGCATTTGATGTTGGTGGTACAAAAGTGAAACATGCGGTTGTATTAGAAAATGGTGTCATTATCACTAAAGGCAAGTATAATACGAGTTGCATGGACTTAGACAAGTTTCTGAAAGACATGATTGATCAAATTGAAGACTATCATCAACAGCATAATATAAGAGGGATAGCAATTAGTATGCCCGGTTTCATTAACGTCAATACAGGGTATTCAGAAACTGCTGGTGCAATTGTGGTGCTAAACGGTAAAAATTTAAAATCACTTTTATTAGAAAGGGTATCTATTCCGGTTGAAATTGAGAACGACGGAAATTGTGTGGCGTTAGCAGAAAAACTGAATGGTAATGCAATAGATTGTGAAAGTTTTATCTGTGTAACAATTGGCACTGGTATCGGTGGAGGAATCATCATAAATAATAAAGTCCTCCACGGCCATACATTTAAAGGTGGGGAATTTGGATTTATGGTAACACAGAACAATAGCCCCAAGAAGGAAATTTGGCATAACAACGGTTCTACCAGTGGCTTAATTGCCGATTATAAAGAATTAAAAGAAATTAACACGAATGAAATCATAGAAGGGCAACAAGTATTTGCTGAAGCAGAGAAAGATGAACGGGTAAAAAAGCTGATTGATGAATGGCTAAAAAACATTAGTAATGGGATATTTAATTTGGTTGCAACCCTAAACCCTGAAAAGGTATTAATTGGTGGGGGAGTAAGTGCTCAAGAAATAATAATAGATGGTCTTAAAAGTCACTTAGTTCAGAACAAAAATTGGCGAATTTTAGAAGTTCCTATAGAAATATGCAAGCATAAAAACGACGCAGGAATGATAGGTGCTTTAAAACATTTCTTGGATAGGAATAGTGCTAGAGTTAATGTTTAAATCCTGACCAGTACAGACTACATGTCTGCAGCCGTACTGGTTTCATTATGATATTTCAATGTGCTTTTCTACATCATTCTTGTGTTTTTCATAGAAAACTGTCATAGATTCAAGTGTTTCTTTAAAATCAGGGCATTCGATTCCAGAACCTTCTAAGTCTAACTGGGCCTGCGTACAATCATAGGTGGTCAGGCAGGTAAAATAGTCTAGAGCTTCTTTCTCCACCTTTAATCTTTTTCTAATGCCTGGAATTGTTAAGGATGCTTTGGCCAACCAAACAGGGATTTTACCGACTGGTTTCTTGCCAAGATATTGTACCATTAGCATTTTATAAACCTCTTTCATTGTGTAAGGACTTGGATCTGTTAAATGATAAGTTTTTCCGACCCCGATATCTGAATGTCCTAAGTAAATAGTTGCTTTAAGAATATAGTCTATGGGTACAAAATTTCCTTCAGCCGCCCCAGTTCCCAAATAAGGAATAATAGGGAGAAATCTCAAATTCTCAAACATATTTAACATGAAATATGGCCCATCGAATTTAACCGTTTCACCAGTTTCAGAGTTTCCTTTCACAACACCAGGTCGGATAATGGTTGTTGGAACCTTGTCAATTACACTTCTGACCAATTTCTCAGCCTCAAACTTTGTTTGTTCGTAGTGGTTTTTAAATGTTTGATTAGCTTCTAATTCTGTTTCTACTATTCTACCTTCGCGGGTCCCAGATACATAAGCTGTACTAAAATAAATATAACGTTGAATAGTATGCAAATTGAGAATCCAGTCATTTACTTGGTTCGTACCAGTTACATTAACATCATAAGCAAGCCTCTTGGGCACGGCAAGATCATAAATAGCTGCTAGGTGAAAAACATGAGTAATCTTTTTACTTAGTTGCTCGTTTAATTCAGGACCGATGCCCAAGTTTCGTTTGGTTATATCACCTTCAATTAAAATAAACTTTTTTGGACTGATCTTTTTCTCATTAGTGATTCTGTTTATTTCATTTTCTGCTTTTCCCTTCAGACTAGGTAAAACCAATAAATAGAAATAATTAATATCGTACTCTGATTCGATAAGTCTCTTGATTAATGATGTACAGATGAATCCAGGAAATCCTGTAAAAAAGTAACTATTAGCCATTAAAATTTATCCCCTTTGAGAATTCATTAACTAATATATTAGTGAAAACACTCACAAAATCCTCTTTTCTAAAAAAACTTTCAACAATTAAGGACAAATTGGTATGATTCTAAGTGCTTTCTGGCTCTCTTTTCCTTTTAGCTTTATGAGGTCATGTGATATTATTAAACTCTCTTCAATACCATTTGGTTAGTAATCGTTTCATAACAGAATTAAGGGAGTTATTTTTTTGGACAGCTTTAATAATCAATTCTTATTTTCAATATTAATCATTGCATTAGGCTATTTTTTAAAACAAACGAATTTATTAAAAGAAAAAGATGGAGAAAGTTTAGCAAGGGTTGTTTTTAACATCACCCTACCAGCGCTAATTATTGTCACATTCAATGATATCCAATTTGAATCATCCCTATTTTTATTAATTGTTATTGCAATCATTTACGGTTTATTTACTGGATTCCTTGGCATCTATCTTTTTAGAAAAGAAAGTAAAGATGTAAAAGGAATGCTAGCAATGATGGTACCAGGTTTTAACATAGGTCTCTTTGCATATCCACTTGTTGAAGTGATATGGGGAATTGAAGGGCTTCGATATTTCGGAATGTTTGATGTTGGTAATGCTTTTATTGTGTTTGGCTTAGCTTATTTAATTGCAAGCTACTATTCAGGTGGTGAGGTTAAGTTAGATGTTAAAACGATAGTGTGGAAGATGTCTAAATCGGTTCCACTAATGACATATATCGTTGTTTGTACAGTGAACATAATTGGTTTACGTTTCCCAAGTGTAGTCACAGAGGTTGCGAGCACCATATCATTAGCGAATATGCCGCTATCACTACTATTGTTAGGTATATACTTTAGATTCACATTTGATAAAAGCTATGTTAGGTACTTTGTTAAATATATAGTTTTAAAATATGTCGTTGGTTTGGTATTAGGTATATCCTTATTTTATATTCTGCCATTTGATGATATGTTTAAATACACATTAATGATTGGATTTATACTACCAACACCGACGTCCGTACTTCCATTTGCGGTAGAGTTTGGATATGACAAGAGGTTTGTCGGGACATTGGCTAATCTAACTATTGTTATAAGTTTTATCCTAATTTGGTTAATGGTTAATATAGTAACGTAGATATGCTTGATCATAACAAGCAAATAAATCGCAATGTTTTTTAGGGATTCTATTAAATTTTAACAAGAGAATAAATTTTTGGGAGGGAGTAGTATTGACAAAAATATATTTGGATTTCAATGCAAGTACTCCAATCGATCCAGAAGTGATTGACGAAATGACACCCTTTTTTTCCAAATCTTTTGGTAATCCTTCATCACAGCACTGGGCCAGTAGTGAAACAACACAAGCAATCATAAAAGCGAGAAATCAGATTGCACACTTGTTGGGATGTCACCAAGATGAAATCATTTTCACAAGCGGCGGAAGTGAAGCCAATAATCATGCTTTAAAAGGAGTATTTTCCAGCCTTCAACATAAGGGCAATCATATTATTACGACGAAAGTAGAACATCCAGCAATCATGAGTCCATGCAAATATTTAGAATCGATTGGGGCTGAGGTCAGCTATGTGGATGTCGACCAATATGGTCGGGTTGACCCGGAACAAATTTTGAATGAAATTAAAGATACAACGATATTAATAACTGTAATGCATGCAAATAATGAGATTGGTACAATTCAGCCGATTGAGGCAATTGGGGAAATTGCGAGTAAGCATAGGATTGTCTTTCATTCCGATGCCGCCCAGTCCATTGGAAAGGTTCCGACTAAAGTTGATATGATGGGCGTTGACTTGTTATCAATTGCTGGACATAAGTTATATGCTCCGAAAGGAATTGGCGCCCTGTATATCAAACGAGGCACTTCGATTTCACCATTTATTCATGGGGCTGGTCATGAGAATGGCCACAGAGCAGGAACAGAAAATACACCATACATTGTTGCCTTGGGCAAAGCGTGTGAACTAGCGGAAGAAGGTTTAAATCATATTGATTCGATTCGGGAGCTTAGGAATTATTTTTGGCAACAATTATCTAATTTATTTGAAGAACGAGTCGTGTTAAACGGTAGTCCTGACAACTGTCTTCCTAATACACTAAGTGTTAGTTTTGTTGGTGTGGAGGGAGAAAAAATTTTACAAGCAATTCCCGAAATTGCAGCCTCCACGGGCTCTGCATGCGATTCCGGAAAGGTTGAATTATCTAATGTATTAAAAGCGATGGGTGTTACCGAACATATTGGCATGGGGACGATTCGCTTTAGTTTAGGAAGAACAACAACTAAAAATGAAATTGATGAAGCGGTAAACTTGATTACTTCTAGAGTACTTGAAAGTTAACAGATTAGGAAACACGCACCCTCAATGTGTGTTTCCGTTCTTCAGTCTACGTGAAATGATGATTTTTAACTTGATTGAGAGAGAGTGAAGTTATCTAGCTGAATATCAGTGCTAATGTCCATAATACGATAGTGCAAACCTATTCACCATAGCAACAATCCATAAAACAGCAGCCAAAACTCGATGACCAGTTGCAATAAGAGCAAGTGCTGCGATACAATAAATAACCATTTCTAATACTAAATGTGTCCAGCCGCTGAGTAAAAAAGGAGCAGCAGGAGATCCAAAAGTTCCCCAAACGATGATGATGATTAGTGAAGATCCAAATCCTAAAAAAATTTTTGTTAAATTTCCATTCCTGTTTGAAATCCCCAGTAGCCGACAACAAAAATTACGCATATTTCTAACATAAATCGGATAGCCATAGTAAGAAGTAACATCTTTATTTTCTCCTAATCAGTACTATTTTTGATTCCCTTTAAATAAGATTTAATAATGAAGTCTAAACTTTTATCTGAATTTATAGGTATTCCAAATCCCCCGCTTTGTTCTAACGAAGAAAACCCATGTAATATACTACGCAATCCACGAACTGTATGGATAGCATCGTCCTTATCTAGTTGAAAGTGATTAAGGGAGTTTAAAGCTAATTCAACTATTTTGTTACCGGCCTGCTCTACTTTAGGATCTCGGTTATCAGGGGCATAAAGTGTTGCCTCATACAATCCCGGATGTGTTCTTGTGAATTTTAAATAGGCAAAACTAATAGCACTAATCACATCATCACCTTCTTTCTCAGTAGTAGCCTCTACCATTACACTATGCAACTGTTCCAAGCCATAGAGAGCAAGCTCATTCCGTAAGGCAGGTAGCCCATCAATGTGATTATATAAAGAAGGGGGGCGAATGTTTAAGCGCTTAGCTAGTGTTGCCATTGTCACGGCATGGATTCCATCCTGATTTGCAATTTCAATTGCAACGTCTAGTAGTCTATTTCGATCAAGTCCAATTCTAGGTGACATTTAGACACTCCTTGTTTGATTTGAATTCATTTTAGTCTCCGCGTCTTTGATTGCTTTGTTAATTAAACCGAATGGTTCAACTAACATGCGTCCATGGCCGACAGCTAACAACGTTGGTTTGAGTTCAGCGATCTTTCGTGCGCTAGTTAGGGCAGCTTGTTTGTCCCAGGTGGCTAGTGCAGGGAAAGGAAAAGATAATTTTAGTTGCCCGGACACAGCAATTCCTCCTCTTGTCTGAAAAGCATCACCTGCTATGATTGAATTATCTCTTGTGTCTAGAAAAGCCATTTGCCCTGGTGTGTGTCCTGGTGCAGCAATTGCTCGTAATGAACCAATTTGGTCCCCGTCCTCAATAAATATATCTGCTTTTGTTTTAATTTTTTTAGGTACACCACCGCGGATTGGTAAGTTTGTTTCATGCTCATCAACCGATAGGTCCCCAGCTAATAAGCGCGAATCTCGTTTTGAGATGTACACAGGCACAGTCGGTAGT
This sequence comes from Aquibacillus halophilus, assembly GCF_009649745.1. GTDB lineage: Bacteria > Bacillota > Bacilli > Bacillales > Amphibacillaceae > Aquibacillus > Aquibacillus halophilus. The sequence goes on from NZ_WJNG01000012.1 coordinate 39,509, forward strand.
GCGTCTTTTAATTTATCAAGTGCACCAACATGATCATCATGCCCGTGGGTTAACAAGATTTTTGTGATAGGCTTGCCGATAGAACTTGCAAATTTAAGGATTTTTTTCGCGCTATAAGGCAAAGCAGCATCAATTAATGTTAACTCGTTTTCCTCCTTGACTAAGTAACAATTAACAGGAAAAGCATGCTCAAGAAAACTAATTTGATAAATGTTATTCATTTGTTTCATTCCTAAAACCCCCTAATTATTTAAAAACTAATAGTATTAGTTTTATTATAACTAATAGCATTAGTTTTGCAAGCGTTTTTATTAAAAAAACATTTGAGTTTTCAGTTAGTAATTAAATCGTACAATTCTGTGAACTAAGTCACAAACGATTGGGGAAATGTTAGAATAGGTATTGAAACAAACATTCCGATAGGAAGATACTTGTTCATTTATGTGAAAAACATCACGAAATTAGTGGAAATTTGTCGAATGAGTACACCAAAATAATTTTGCATTAGAATTTTAGATTTACAAAGCAACGACAAGATTTCAAATATAAATGATTAGAGTAAATCCTAATATTTTTTAAGGAGGAATTTTGAAATGATGAGACAGAGGACAATTCAAATTGAAGAGTTATCGTGTCCCAGTTATATTAATAGAATTGAAAATGCACTTCCAAAACTAGATGGAGTTTCTGAAGTGATAGTAAAGTATCATTTGGATGAGGTGGAGGTAATTTATGAAGAATCACTTATCCATTTTAATGAAATTGAAGGAGTAATTAGGGATCTAGGATTCAAGATTTCACCGCGCCTTATTCTATTAGAGCAAAAAACTATTAAAGGTATGCACTTAGCTTAGCGTAAGTTTTTATATGAGAATTATCGAAATAAGTATGGGAAATGTGTAAAAACCTTTTACACATTTCCATTTTTTTGATTAAATGATCTGTTAACGCTATGCTTAACTAACAAAACATGAGATGGTAGATGGAAATAGCTAGGATTCATAAGGTTATATCTATGTAGCGCATAGGAGGATTTATAGATGAAGCGAATTGCAATTGACATGGATGAAGTAATTGCGGATCTTTTTACAAGCCAATTAACCATGTTCAATAACGACTACAAAGAGAATATTTCGCCAGAAGATATAATGGGTAAAAAACTTAGACACCACCGACCTGATTTGACAGAAGAGCTCTCAAACTATTTAAAGCAGCCAACTTTTTTTCGAGACTTAGAAGTAATAGAAGATAGTCAAGAAGTGATTAAGGAATTAAGTAAGCATTATGAAATTTTTATTACCACTGCTGCGATGGAATATCCGACATCATTCACTGAAAAATATGAGTGGCTTAAGAAACACTTTCCTTTTTTAAATGATATGAATTTTGTTTTTTGTGGGGATAAGAGTATTATTCATGCCGATTATCTTATTGATGATAATGTAAGACATTTTAAAGGATTTTCCGGTCAAGGCGTCTTGTATACCGCAAACCACAATATTAATGAGATAGGTTATGACCGGGTGAATAACTGGCAAGAGGTAAAGGATTACTTTTCAAAAAGGGTAAAATAACATAAAAATTCCCGAATCCTTCCTTAATTTGTGACCTTTAATTAAAGGCGGAAGTTCAAACTATATTTGATATCACATTTTTTAAAAAAGGGGTTATGTAATGATCTTAGAAGCCGTTATGCTTCAGGTTAAAAAAGGCATGGAACAAGAATATGAATTGGCATTTGAAAAGGCATCTAAGATTATCTCATCAATGAAGGGGTACATATCACATGATTTGCAACGTTGCATAGAAAACGAGGGAAAATATCTACTTCTAGTGAAATGGGAAACAATAGAAGACCATACAATTGGGTTTAGACAGTCTAATGAATATGAAGAATGGAAAAAACAATTGCATCACTTTTATGATCCATTTCCAATTGTAGAACATTTTGAAAGAGTTTAACTTAATCGAGAACCATGATAATTGACAAAGAAAAACTGTACTTTTATAATTGTCTTGAATTCAAGATAAAGTAAAAAAAGTGTTTTTGTGAATAGGATAAAATTAAAAGGAGGTACCATAATGAAACACATATTTAGAGAAGGCTCAGACAAGTCTAAGCCGGTACTACTTTTGTTGCACGGGACAGGAGGTACTGAACAAGACCTCTTACCTCTCGGTGACATGATTGATTCTACGGCATCAGTTTTAAGTGTTCGAGGTAACGTGTCTGAAAATGGGATGCCAAGATATTTCCGTCGAATTGCTGAGGGCGTTTTTGACGAAGAGGATCTGATTTTCCGGACAAAGGAACTTAATGAATTTTTAGGTGAGGCTGCTGAGAAGTATCAATTTAATCGTAACAATATTATCGCTATTGGCTATTCAAATGGTGCCAATATTGCTGGTAGTTTATTGTTCCATTACGAAAATGCTTTAAAGGGAGCGATGCTTCACCATCCAATGGTTCCAAGACGAGGCGTAGAATTACCTAACTTGGCGGGCTTGCCCGTTTTCATCTCAGCAGGTGAAAATGATCCGATTTGTCCAGCTCAAGAGACAAAGGACCTAGACGAATTATTGTCTAAGGCTGGAGCAACAGTTGAAGTTCACTGGGAAAATAATGGACATCAATTAACTCAAACAGAAGTATCGGCAGCTGCTGATTGGTATAACAATTACATCAAGTAATGAAAAAAGAGCCGTTCTCCTTTGGATGACGGCTCTTTTTTTTCATTTTATTCAACTAATCCTAGAGACTTCAATCCATTAAAGATACCGGAGTTAGATACGTCAGTTGTACGATGTTTAGCGTGTTTAAATAAAAGTGGATGTGCATTCCCCATTGCAAAACCCTCGCCCACAACCGTAAGCATTTCTTTATCATTCATACCATCACCAAAAGCAATTGCATTTTCAGGTGAAATACCTAAATGTTTCAGAACCTTTGATACAGCGTGACCTTTGTTAACACTTTCCCTTATGACATCAAAATCATTTCGCATTCCATCAGCGTGAACAGGGGAAAGGCGAAGATTTTCATTGGTTTCATAGAAGGACAGGTCTTCATCACCCAGATTCATCAGGCACATACTTAATATGTCTCCGTAGTTGTCATTCGTAAATTCAGCATTATTTTTAAAATGTAAAAACTCAATTATCTGTTTTGAAATTGGCGATTCAAGTGACAGGAAAAGGTTTTGTCTATTTGAGAAAAGTAGCATCTCATGTCCTTTAGACCTAGCAATAGTTGTAAATTGTTCAACAATTGCGGGATTCATCGCCTCTTTAACTATTTCCTGATTATCGCAAATGGCAAAGGCACCGTTATAGCCGATAAAAGAATTAATATTTAATTCGTCTGCTAAATATGCAATTTCATGTACCGGTCTCCCAGTTGCTAGGAATACTTCAATACCTTTGTCTTGAATTTGTTGTATGGCAATTTTGGTTGATTGCTCGACACGGTCATCTTGAGTTAAAACAGTTCCGTCAATATCTAAAAAAACAGCTTGATATTTAGTCATGAATATCTCCTTACTAAAAGTTAATTTCCATTAATAATCTTACCATAAATTGATGGGGTGAAAAGAAGTTGAGTTGAGAAATTCTACAATATCATTAACAAAAGTTAATTATCCTATTGGGTTTCAATGGTTGAAGGATTTGCTCGAATCGATTTTGATTCTCAGGTTAAACTAGATACACTTGTTTGTTTTTCAATTCCATTTTGGAAGTATTTGTAATTTAAGGCTTTATGTCGGGATTCCTAGCTATTTATTTAAACAAATAGCTCGAAATATGGTATAATTATTTAGAAAGGGAGTGCCCGTTTGAAAAATACGAATAATCTGTTCGACAATGGTGAAACTGTGAACATTCAAAAGACCGGTGAGTTAGTCACGATTTCAAAATGGCAATATGTAAAACACATGAAAAAGTATTCTTATATTGTTAATGAGCATCCGAGTACTTTTTTCTTTGAGGAAGAACTTAAAAAAGCTTAGCTTAGTTTTCTCACCTAAAACTATTATCGCTTAGGATTTTATTGAATCCTAGGCGTTTTTATTTTACTTCAAAATTCAGGCCAATCTTATAATGAAATTTATGGTATCCTTTTATTTAGGAGAAGTAGAGCATAAATAGTATAGGATGTTTGTTTAAAAACATCAAGAACAATAAAATTGGTCTGCCAATATATGAGTGGAGACATTACTAATCTATAACCTTATATACTTAACGGAAAGAAATTACATCGTTCAAAGAACGTGTTTCGATTGATAAAACTAGTATATAGGAATTGCAAAGCAACTACATATTTTTTTGAAAAATGCTATGCGAGGTGATTATTATATTTGAGCTATCATTACTACAATGGTTAATAGTTATTTTAAGCGCAATTTTTATCGGTTTTACCAAAACAGGTGTCTCGAGCTTGGGGATATTAGTGGTTACAATCTTGATGTATGTATTTCCAGCAAAAGAATCTGTTGGTATTTTGCTACCGTTACTTATTGTCGGTGACATATTTGCGGTTATTTATTATCGCAGAAGTGTAGTCTGGAATTACCTAATATCATTAATTCCATGGGTGCTAATAGGTATCCTTATTGGATATTTTGTTTTAGATCAAGTGAATAGTGATCAGTTAAAACCGATCATTGGTGCTTTAGTCCTTGCATTGATTATTTTACACGTGAGTCGAGAGCGACTAGGTGAGAGATTTAATCAAATGCTACCTAAATCCTTAGGTTTCACGCTACTAATGGGTGTGCTGGCAGGATTCACTACGATGATTGGTAATGCAGCAGGAGGAGTTATGGCTGTATATTTACTGGTAAAAGGGTTGCCAAAACGCGAATTTATAGGTACAGGAGCCTGGTTCTTTTTGTTTGTTAATTTAATTAAAGTACCATTTTATATCTCTTTAGGACTAATTACGTTTGAGTCTATCTCGTTTAATCTATGGTTGGTGCCTACTATCATTGTTGGAGCTTTTATTGGTGTAAAAGTCTTACCATTAATACCTCAAAAAACCTTCCAAATATTAATTTTAGCCTTTGCAGCAATTGGCGCGTTACGGTTACTTTTTGTCTAATTTTTGAATTATATCCTTCATTTTAAAACAGCTGATACTAGCTGTTTTTTTGTTTTACTTTTTTAATGAGCTTAAGAGATTACTTCGTATTAACCCTTATGAATAGGAAAAGGAGAGATGTTTAAAATAGAATAAAATCTAACCGTTGACAAGCTTGTATATACAAGATACAATGAAAACGCAAACAAGATACTTGTATATACAAGTTGAATAAGATAATTATAAAAAGACACAGGGGGCATACACATGGGTAAGTATAAAGATTCAGCAGAGGAATTGCTGGAGCACATTGGTGGTAGTGACAATATCTCTGTTGTTACACACTGTGCTACGAGAATGCGATTCGTATTAAATGATCCAAAAAAAGCAGATGCAGAAAAGATTGAAAATATTGATCTCGTTAAGGGAACATTTACAAATGCGGGACAATTTCAGGTCATTATTGGAAATGAAGTTGCGACCTTTTATAATGAGTTCGCTAAAATGGCTGGAGTCGGAGATACATCGAAGGATGAAGCAAAGGTAGCAGCGAAACAGAACATGAACTTCATTCAAAGGCTGATTTCACATCTTGCAGATATTTTTACTCCATTAATTCCAGCACTGGTTGTCGGTGGTCTTATTCTAGGTTTTAGAAACGTTATTGGCAGTATTGGAATGTTTACTGAGGCAGGTAACTTTAGTTTTGCGATGTTTGGTGAAGAAAATGCCCTTACATTAGTAGATATATCTCAGTTCTGGGCAGGTACTCATGCATTTTTATGGTTAATTGGTGAAGCAATTTTTCATTTCTTACCGGTTGGAATTACGTGGGCAATATCAAGAAAAATGGGAACGACACAAATTCTTGGAATTGTACTTGGTATTACCCTTGTTTCTCCTCAGCTACTTAACGCATATGGTGTTCCAGGAGCAGAAGATATACCATTTTGGGATTTTGGGTTTGCACAGGTAGAAATGATTGGGTACCAGGCGCAAGTTATCCCAGCAATACTTGCTGGTTTTGTCCTTGCATACTTAGAACTTGGATTACGTAAAGTTATTCCAAATGTTATTTCAATGATTTTTGTGCCATTCTTTGCATTAATCCCGGCAGTTTTAATTGCACATGTTGTACTTGGTCCTATTGGCTGGACTATGGGTTCTTGGATTTCTAATGTGGTTTATTCAGGACTAACTTCATCAGTTGGTTGGTTATTTGCTGCAATATTTGGTTTTGCTTATGCACCACTAGTTATTACTGGTCTACATCACATGACTAACGCGATTGATTTACAGTTAATGAGTGAATTTGGTGGTACGAATCTTTGGCCAATGATTGCCCTTTCTAATATTGCGCAAGGTTCAGCTGTTGTGGCAATGATTATTTTAAATAGAAAAGATGAAAAGGAACAGCAGGTATCTGTTCCAGCAGCAATTTCTTGTTATCTTGGTGTAACAGAGCCAGCCATGTTTGGTATTAACTTGAAATATGTTTTTCCATTTTTAGCTGCCATGATTGGATCCTCTGTTGCAGCTGTAATCTCAGTAGGTAGTAATGTTATGGCTAACTCGATTGGTGTTGGTGGGATACCAGGAATCTTATCGATTCAGGTTCAATATATGATAATCTTCTTCATTGCAATGATAGTAGCTATTGTTGTGCCAATGTTGTTAACCTTTGCTCTGGCAAAAACAAAAATGGGTGTTAACGCATATAAGCGACTTGGAAAATAATCAATATTCTAAGAAAAATAGCAACCAGAGAACTAAACTGGTTGCTATTCCAATTTCAAATCATGAGTGAACAGGCAGGTGTACATAATGAATGAACCATGGTGGAAGAAAGCCGTAGTATATCAAATTTATCCAAAAAGCTTTAATGATACAACAGGAAATGGTGTTGGAGATATCCAAGGGATTATCGAAAAATTAGATTACCTCAAAGAGCTTGGCGTGGATGTTCTTTGGTTAACGCCTATTTATGACTCACCTCAGCGGGATAATGGTTATGATATTAGTGATTATTATAGTATTTATGAACAATATGGTTCAATGGAGGATTTTGATCAATTGCTGGATGCTACGCATAAACGTGGCATGAAAATAATCATGGACATTGTGATCAACCATACATCAATAGAGCATGACTGGTTTCATCAATCGATGTCATCAAAAGATAATCCATATCGTGACTTCTATATTTGGAAAGACGGGGAAGACGGGAAGCCACCAACGAATTGGGCTTCTAAATTTGGTGGGTCAGCTTGGCGCTATGATGAAACCACAGGGCAATATTACTTGCATTTATTTGATGTTACCCAAGCAGACTTAAATTGGGAAAATGAAGAAATGCGAAAAGCTGTCTATCAGATGATGGACTATTGGCTTAGAAAAGGTGTTGATGGGTTCCGCCTCGATGTAATTAATTTGATTTCAAAAGACCAAGACTTTCCAAACGATGATGGTTCCGTTGCTCCTGGTGATGGCCGCAAATTTTATACAGATGGACCACGTGTTCACGAATTTTTTCGTGAGATGAATGACGAGGTTTTCTCTAACTTTGACATTATGACAGTCGGTGAAATGTCATCAACAACAATTGATAATTGTATTAAATACACAAATCCAGAGCGTAATGAATTAAACATGACATTTAATTTTCATCATCTAAAAGTGGACTACCCAAATGGGGAGAAGTGGACAAAAGCAAATTTTGATTTCCATGAGCTAAAAGAAATACTATCAACTTGGCAAGTGGAAATGCACAAGGGTGGAGGATGGAATGCATTATTTTGGTGCAATCATGATCAGCCTCGTGTAGTTTCACGGTTTGGAGATGATCAAAGGTATCATAATAAATCAGCTAAGATGCTGGCAACCACGATTCATATGATGAAGGGAACTCCTTACATTTATCAGGGAGAAGAGTTCGGAATGACCAATCCTAACTTTAATGACATCGAGGACTATCGTGACGTGGAATCATTAAATATGTATAACATGAAAAAACAAGAAGGTATGTCAGATCAGGCTATTATCGAGATTTTAAAACAGAAGTCAAGGGACAACTCTAGAACACCAGTTCAGTGGAATGATAATACAAACGCAGGCTTTACTAACGGAACTCCTTGGATAAATATAGCTGAGAACTATAAGGAGGTAAATGCAGAACAAGCAATAGCAGAAAAGGATTCAATTTTCTATCACTATCAAAGATTAATTCGGTTAAGGAAAGAATACGATGTGGTAACAGATGGAGACTATCAGTTGATTTTAGGCGGTCAAGATGATACTTTTGCTTATGTACGAAGCAATAAAAAAGAGAAATTACTTGTAATCAATAACTTCTATGGCAGAGAGACTAGTTTTGAATTACCAGATACAGTAAATATTAATGGATATACAAGTAAATTGTTATTGTCGAACTACCATGATTCATCAGATGAAATAAAGCATAAAAGATTAAGGCCATATGAATCGATTGTTTACCACCTAACAAAATAATTGGAGATAGCTGTTATGGAGAATAAATATTTATCTATTTACAATCAAATTTCTGACCAAATTAAAAAGGGGGAAATGGAACCAGACACACTTCTCCCATCTGAAAATGAGCTCACAACTCTTTATGACACATCTAGGGAGACGATTCGTAAGGCGTTAAATCTTTTATCCCAAAATGGATTCATACAAAAGGTAAGAGGTAAGGGTTCGATTGTTATTGATGTAAATAAGTTTGATTTTCCTGTTTCTGGCTTAGTGAGTTTTAAGGAATTGGCACAGAAAATAGACAATAAGGTTAGAACAATTGTAAAAGAATTCTCATTGGTTAAACCGGATGAACATGTTAAACAACAGCTTAATTTAACTAGTAAGGATTTGGTATGGAAGGTAGTAAGAGTTAGGGAAATAAGTGATGAGAAAATAATTTTAGATAAGGATTATCTGGTTAAAAAATATGTTCCAGGATTAACAGAAGAAATTTGCGCTGATTCTATCTATAGCTATTTAGAAAATGATCTCAATCTTACAATTAGTTTTGCTAAAAAGGAAATCATAGTTATTGAACCGACTGAAGAGGATCGCAATTTACTTGACCTTGAAGGATTTCAAAATATTGTTGTCATAAAAAACTATGTTTACTTTGACGATGCTAGCTTATTTCAATATACTGAATCGAGACACCGACCAGATAAATTTCGATTTGTAGATTTTGCACGAAGAAATCATTAGAAAACTAAAGGAGTAATCTCATGCTTAAAAATCTATTTGGTAAAAAGGAAAGTGTAGTAGAACATATTACAACCCCTATAAATGGAAAGATTGTAGATATTACAGATGTCCCGGACCCTGTTTTTTCAAAAAAAATGATGGGTGAAGGTATTGCAATTGAACCAACTGATGGTGAGGTAGTAAGCCCGGTTGATGCAGAGGTAGTTCAAGTCTTTCCTACCAAACATGCCGTAGGGTTAAAAACAAAATCAGGACTTGAAATATTAATTCACATTGGTTTAGAAACAGTAGGGTTAGAAGGTGAAGGTTTCGAAAGCTTTGTAAAAGCTGGTGACAAAGTCAAGCGCGGAGATAAACTAATAAGCTTTGATTTAGAAATAATTAAAGAAAAAGCAGTTAGTACGATATCTCCATTGATTCTGACCAATATGGATGAAGTAGTTGAGAGCGTGGAGAAAAATTTAGAGGAATCTGCAAAGACAACGGAGACAGAAATCCTTACAGTAACGCTAAAGAAATAGGGATTTAAGAGGAGCGAATTATTCGCTTCTCTTATTTGATAAATACGCGTTTAGTGGTTTCTACTTTTTGTAAAGTATATTATTTTACTTTTGCTACACCTAAGGCGAAATTACTCCAAAGGATATTTTCAACTGTAGGTACTAGTGTTTCTTCACAATCAATAATTAGAATTACTTCTGAATGTTTATCTTTTAAATAACGTTTTTTTTTCTTTAGGATTATTTCTGTGAAAATGCGAATGGCCACTCCTATAAACAACCCACTAAATGCGCCAATTAAGCCCCAATATATAGGTCCCCAGGTTAATTCAAATCCTCTACTTGCTCCAATCACAGCAAATGCTGATGCAAGGACCATCCCAATATCTATGAATGATGTACCATCGGAGCGATGAAGACTATCAAAAACTTTACGTTCCTCTATCCGATTATCAAGTGGGACTGCATAAATATTCTCTTTTTTTATACCTTTTTTTTCTAGACTAGAAATAGCTAATTCTAAAAAGGCATTGCTTTCAAATGTAGAAAAAAGTTGCATATTAATCACTCACTTTTTTTCCTTTTTGTATTTTAAAATCAATTGATTGGTAGTTTTTAATTAGATAATTTCGTTGTTCTGCTTCGTACAATTTGTTGTTTTCTACTGTATTCATATAGGAATCATAGATAGAGAAACCGTAAAGTGTTGGAAAGAATAAAAGCCATTCTGCGTCTAGAACTGCTGTGGCTCCTTGAATATCACCTAAAAATAGAAGGGAAATAGCTTCAAGAGCGTGAGAGTAGTAAAAAAAGATGACTGCCCAGACAATAACAAAAAATGCGGTGAGAATTCTATGTATATAAAGCTGACCTAGTCCGGGGACAAATGCAGACCATATCACTGCTAACAAAGGATTTCTTTTATCGAGATAATTGATTTCTAGTGCACCTATGCTAAATGAATTAAAACGATGTTTTTCATGTTCTGCTAGAAGGTAAACCTTATTCATATCGACAGTTGTTCGATAACTATCCCAAATCCCGAAAATGTATACTGGAATGTAAACCAACATCCATCTTGTATCTAATACGTTTTTAGCCATCTCGAATTCACCTTGAAACGAATAAACCATTGCTAAATTAATATGAGCATTGAGGTTAACTACTACTTCCCAAATAAATAAGACAAAGCCGCGGAGATATTTTGATAGCAGTAAATGTCCAAACCCAGGAAAAGCAGCACCCCACCAAGCAATTATGAAAGGGTTTCTTAAATGAATTTGAGTTGTACCTAGAACACTGACATGAGCAGTATAGCGCCTTGCTGTGTTGTCATTTGTGTAGTTATTCATCCAATTCCCCTCTAAGTTTTTATTATAACTAGTATTCCTAATGAATTTCTTCTTATTCTATTCTGGAAAACAATTTCCATTTGGGTGTGTAAAATTTAAATGAGATGTAAGACTGAACAGATATGTGCGATATACTTAGTCAAGCATGTAATAAGATTGCACAAATTGGACTAAACAAGCAATTATTTTTATAAAATTATCCAGGGATAATAAGAATCTCAGAATGGATTTTATTGTAGTATTAAAGATATTTAAAAGGTATATTATAATCAGCCTAGGAGGAAACATGAGAAAAATTACATTGTCTAATGGAAAAATTGTGGAAGTAGAATGCTTAAGCTGTGCTATAACAAGTGGATTGGTGAAACCAGATGGTGGGGTTATCGTTGAGACCCAATACTTTCATGCTCATCAAGATGTTGCTTACCCGATAGAAGGTTTGGTGATTCTCGCATCCAAACGACATATAACCTGTTTAGATGAATTAACAGACGAGGAAAAAAACGATTACATTAATATTCTATCAAGAATTAGAAAAGCGCAGAGGGAAGCACTGGGAATAGAATATGTCTATTATTTTTATAATGAGGACACGACTCATCACTTTCATACGTGGTTAGTACCTCGATATGAGTGGATGTACGAGTTTGGACGCTCCGTAGAGTCTGTCAGACCAGTACTACTTCATGCAAGAAATAAAATGAATGATATTTACAATAGAAAAAAAGTCATACAGGCCATAGATACTTTAACAGATGAACTGAATTGATGGTTTCAAAAAATAGAAAAGTATCAAATCGTATTTGATTTGATACTCTTCTTTTAAATTCATTCGCAAGCAATACCGTCGCCATCTCCGTCTAAGTGAGAGCCAAAACCTGGTTCACCTTTATGAATTGGATCAGCATTTGCCTTACGGACTGCACTGCAATTTTTGTATGTGTCATTCACAGAAGTTGTGGACGATTCATTATCTTGGTAGTAAAAGCCATCTTCATGGACATAATTATCTAGGTTCCAAATACCAAGCTCGCCATCTTTGGCTCTATTTTGTGCTTTCATATATGCCTTGTAATGCGTATAGGGTGGATCATAGACATATGCTAGTCTTGCATAGCCACCTTCTAACAACATTTCATTAAAGGTTTGATTACCTATCCAAAGATAGACAAGTAAGCGATCATATTTATCTCGTTTTGGTCCATCGTACTCTAGTTGTACTTGCTTTCCAGTTAATGTCTCCTGTGCGAACGCACTTGCTTCTGGACCAAACTGTTGGACAGGTGTGTTCGGTGCTTTTGTTTCTGGAGTATCTACAAGTAGCAATCTTATTGTTTCTTCCTTGCCATTTAAGTTGATTTTCATCGTATCGCCATCAACTACTCGGGTGACTTTTGCGGAAACAAAATTAGGGTTGCTAGGTGTTTCGGATTCTTGAATACTGCTATTTTCTTTAGCTTTAGATCCAGAATCCTCGTTAGTTGTTGACTCGTCTTCTTGTGTTACATCAGTACTTCCTTTAATTTCGGTACTCGTTTTTTTGTCATCTGAAGGTCCATTAAGCTCTTCAGATGCACATCCAACCAAGCTTATAGAAAAGCCAATTAATGCAACCATCAAGATCTTCTTAGATTCAATAATAGTAAATTTGTGTAATATCAATATGTTAATTGCTAATAAGATAGCAGAAATTAAATACAAAAGATTGTAGTCATAGGATGCATGTGTTACCAGATTAACCATTCATTCATCTCCTTTGGAAGGAATCCATGCTATAAAAGATCATGATATGTGGATAGTTATCTATTGTAGCTTAATAATCATGATCCGTGAAGGTATAGACTTTATAAAATAGAGGAGCGTCCAATTTCTGGACGCTCCTCTAAATGTTAGTTAGATTGTTGAACTTCTCCTAGTACGATATCATAATAATCATGTTCAAGTATCTTTGTAGAATAATAAAATTTGTTTTCAACTATGGTTGAGATCCAGTCAATATATTCCTGATCGACTTCTTGGCCATTATCGGGTATGAATTTTTGATCTTCAGCATTATATTTTCCCTTGTCAGTAACGTAACTTTTGTTTAGGAAAGGAACTATCGGATCCGCATCAGAAAAAATATCTGTTCCCATGAGTAGTCTGGAATCATATTCAAGTCCAAATAAGTTTGACAGTGTAGGTATAATGTCTAAACTCGAACTCGGTTTAGTTATTGTCTTTGGTTCCATGCCTTCTGTATATAGGATAAAATCATTTTCATATAATTCGAAGTTTTGTTCTACTGAATGTCCAGCAAACTCGTCGATTGTTTTGTCATCTAGTCCATAAGGATAATGGTCTCCACTCAAAGCGATTAATGTATTTTCAGCAATACCAGCTTCTTCTAATTGATTGAGCAAATGTTCCAACGCTTTATCTAATTCAATTTGTGTAGAGATATATGCTTTAGCTTGATCAGAGAAGGGAAGGTCCATCACTAGATCTTGATTTTTGCGAGCCATTACATTACCTGAAAATGAATATTGCATATGACCACTTACAGTCATGTAATAAGCGTGAAAAGGTTCGTCATTTATATATTCAGGTACAGTCTTTTCAACCATTTCCAAATCGGATTCTGGCCATGTTTCTCTTATGTTAAGTCCATTACCAAGCCCTTTGTATTCATAGCCCATGTTCGGATGTGAAAGATGCCTACTATAATACGTATAGGAGTGGTTATGATAGGCTAGTGTTTTATAATCTAGTTCTTTAAACTGATTCCCCATTACAAATGGTAAATAGTTATCTGCTGATTCTTCAAAACTCCAAACACCACTTTTAGGAAGTAAACTAGTGAGTGCGACATATTCACCGTCAGTGGTACTAACCTCCCAAGAAGGGGTATAAAAATTAACAAAATTATAGCCGTCGTTTATCAGTTTGTACAAAGTAGGGGTTGCACCTTCGTGAACAGCAAATGGTGAAAAGCTTTCAGCAGTGATTAAGATTAGATTGTAGCCTTTATATTTACCAGTGTAGTCGTTTTTAGCTGTAGGCTCGATACTATTAAAATAGTTATGCATATTTTTAATTTCTTCATTTTCTTCATTGGCAGCAAGCTTTTCAAAGTCAATATCCATTGTATTGAATTCGATTATTTCTTCGTCAATTTCCTGTTCAATCTCATCTTTTGTATTAGCTGTTCGATCAGAAATATCTCTGGTTGGATTTGAAAAATATGCAGGAACAACGATAGAAGGTGCCTCGATTTCTGGCGACCAACCTGTTAAGGATCTCTGTAAGTCCAATCTCATCATTGTAATTAGTCCGATTTTTTCAGCGGATAAGGAGGGATAATTACTGTTGAAATACAGGTCATGGGCAGAATGCTGTTCCTTACCGCTTGCTAAAATTACAATTAAAGAAGAGATGTGCACTAGAATAATTATGGCAACCAGCACAACTCTAGGGAACCAGTTAATTGTTTTGAAGTAGAGTAGTTTATATCCGAATAATAAGAACAAAAGGGTGGGTAAAAGGAACAAAATAACCCAAAAGGCATTCCTTTCTAGTACTGTTACTATGTCTTGCCAAAAATCTAGTACCTGACCTGCATTGCCAGCCGAATATAGACTATAAAATGTTTTGAAAAATTCATGGTAAATATACTGGGATGAATAAAGCAAACTAGCTGTTCCAAGTAGGAAACATGATATTATAAAACTGAATTTCCCGTGGGTTAAGGTAGAGATAATAAAACAAATAATAGCAAAAGAAATTAGGAACAATGCTGAAATAATGAAGCCTAAAGAAAATATTCCACCAGTAACAAGGGACCTAAATAAAATATCCATAAATAATAATGAAAGAATAAAATAGTATAGTAAATATTTTGTGGTACCTATTTTAACCATAATGAACACCCTTTCATTACTAGTTTAATACAATCCCTCGTCTGATGCGATATATTTTTTTATTCTAAACTCGTGATTATATTCTATATAGACGATTTAAATAAAGGAGTTGTTACAATTTCTATTGCTTGTTTTACCTTAGTTGGAATATTGAACAAATAAAAAAGGCGAATTCAATTAAGAATTCGCCTTTGTAGATGTTCAAATTAAATTATGCTTTTTGAACGTTAGCAGCTTGTGGTCCACGGTTACCTTCTTCAACTTCGAAAGAAACTGTTTGGCCTTCTTCAAGTGTTTTAAAGCCTTCGCCTTGGATAGCAGAGAAATGAACGAATACGTCGTCTTGTCCTTCTACTTCGATAAATCCAAAACCTTTGTCTGCGTTAAACCATTTTACTGTACCTTGTGTCATAAATATTTCCTCCTAGTGTGGATCGTCCACACAATGTATTACTATTCTTGCTCTTGCCTCAAAACGAGAACTTTACGTAGCGTTTTACTTGAAGTGTTTGTCGAACAAAATAGCTAATTCTTATTATAGCAAATATATAGCGTTTGTCAACAAGCCAAAAGATTATTTCAAGATTTTTTTTTTATTAACTCCATTTATAAGATGAATTGTGATAAAAATCTAGTGTTGTTTTAGTTGGAAAGCCAGTTTTAAAGCACTTTTGTAACTATGAGCTTGTTGCGTACGTCTATATATTATGAATGGAAAAATTTTCGAAAAAAGGTTACAGTTAACAATTAGCTTTTACAAGTGGAAGAAAGTGAAATATATAGGATATATTCTATTAGTGTTTTTGAGTTCAAGTATTTTTTCTTTTCAGCCTGTAAAACCACGGGGCTTGCCCCGTGGAGTAAGTCAGTATTAATGCGATAAGATTGCTTAAGTATAAAGGGCAAACAAAGAAAGAAAATTATATAAAGGTCAATCGTAAGCATGCAAAAGCTTAACATATTCATTTAACCCTACGATTAGTAAAAACTGTCGGGTTAAATGATTTTTCTTAAACATAAGTCCATCTACTTTATTTTCTATTCTAATTTTCGGTACTCTATAACTAGTCAAATTTCTTAAAAAAGAGGTAAACGATGAAACAAGTACATAGTAATATCATACAATTTCGTGGTTCCCATTATAATTTAGGTGTATATCAAGGTAAAGAATTAATGAATTCCTTAACAGTAAAAAACCGTGAAAAACAATGGAAGGTTAGAAGGCCTCGGTTTACGATTGATGCTAAAGAAGCGGAAGAAGCAATAACTACTTATGCACCAGGTTTATGGGAGGAGTTAATAGGGATAAAAGACACTTTAAGATGGCCAATAGAGCGTGTTTTAAAGGAGTTTGGAGGCTATCGATTAGACTATGTCAGGTCAGGATGTTCGATAGTCACAGGGGATAACTATTTTATTCGTAATTATGATTACCATCCTAAAACTTACGAAGGGCGGTATGTTTTTTATCAACCAACTGATGGCGGGTACGCAACGGTTGGTCCGAGTCAACGGATAACCGGTCGATCTGATGGAATTAATGAAAAAGGCTTGGTAATGGGTTATAATTTTATGCATCGTAAGAAGCCGGGCGATGGTTTCATATGTGGCATGATTGGCAGGATCGTTTTGGAGCATTGTGCGAATGTATCAGAAGCTGTTGAAATGCTAAAAGTAATTCCTCATCGTCATTCATTTAGCTACATCGTTTACGATAAGAGCGAGGAAACCTATGTGGTCGAGGCTTCACCTAGGGGAATTGAAGTTCGTCAATCGAATGTTTGCACGAATCATTTTGAAAAAATGGAGCATGAGAATCGAAACTATTTAGTCGACTCAGAGCGAAGGCTGAATGTAATACAAAAACAACGAGAGAGTTTCGGTGATGCCTATGATGCATTTCGTTTGTTTAATGATCCAGGTAAAGGCGTGTTTTCAACTGAGTACAGAAATTGGGCGGGAACAATCCATACATCAGCTTACTTTCCTAGACATATGAAAACGTGGTTTGCTTTAGGTGGAAACCAACAGCCGACTGCATTCGATTTCACAAAATGGCTCGAAGGAACAGATGTGACTTCGAATCAAATAATCGGTCAGGTTGAAACTGACATACCGTTTGCACACATGGACGAAAATGCAAGTTGGTTTAATGCAAAATAATATTATTAAA
The DNA here is from genome assembly GCF_009649745.1 of Aquibacillus halophilus. Lineage (GTDB taxonomy): Bacteria > Bacillota > Bacilli > Bacillales > Amphibacillaceae > Aquibacillus > Aquibacillus halophilus. The sequence goes on from NZ_WJNG01000012.1 coordinate 56,746, forward strand.
ATTATCAGTAGTGAAGGAGTGAAGATATGAATGGTAAGAGTCGTAAAGATATTCAAGCAGGTAATACTGTTGATATTGTATTAAAAAACGATCAAAGAAGCGGAAAATTAACTCGTGGAGTTGTAAAAGACCTTTTAACTAACTCACCGACACATCCGCATGGTATCAAGGTACGTTTAGAGGATGGACAGGTTGGAAGAGTAAAAGAAATCATCAATTAATTTCAACATATAAAATGAGCCACTAACTCTTTAAGAGGGTAAGTGGCTCATTTTATTTAATGGGATTATGCCGATACTTTTCTTCTATAGTGATAAATCTACTAAATTTAACATATAAATATTGTATAGATTATCAATTTAATAGAAATTAAGTAGAGGAGGAAATTAATTGAGTGCTGAAGTTGCTATTGTCATATTTATTTTATTTATGATTTTTGCCTTTTTTGTTAGTTATTTCTCAGCTCTTTATATGATTGACGTAATGGGTTTGTTTGAACCAAATGTTTTTGTTGCAACAATGATTAACTTACTTCAAGGTACTTCTGCTATTTTTATATGGTTCTTATATTCGATAAAAATTAGTGAAACTCTGTTTTTTGATGGTCTATTATTTGGTTTAACATTACTAATAGTAAGTGAAATATCTCTAATCGTTTTGTTATTTGCTGATAGAGAAAAAGTAAAGGGATATATGAAGAAATGGAATGGCAAAATACATGCAGTTAAATTATTTATAACCTATATTGGCAAAGTGTCTCTTAAAAAGCTAAGCATTGCTAATTCGAAAGTAAGAAAAGCCTTTAATAAAAGTAAATCCTAAACAACTTCGGCCCACAAGGACCTTAGTTGTTTTTTTGCGGGAAATTTTTTAAGCATTCACATCAAAAAGCATACATAGATGGTAAAAAAATGGAAAAACTATTTCTGTCAATCGATTTGAACGGAGGTTTTATATATGACAATTGATCACTCTACCCAATTATCATCTTCTGAAATCGCGGTGTTATGGGGTGGATATATTGAAAATACAATGTCTAGGTGCGTATTAACCTACTTTGATTCTATAATTGAAGACCAAGATTTTAAACCAGTTATTGAACAAGCATTGACCATATCCAATAGAAATGTTAAGCAAATTAAAGAGATACTTACAACTGAACAAATTCCTGTACCTTATGGATTTAGTGATTCTGATATAAACGTTCAAGCTCCGCGGTTATATTCAGATACGTTTATGGTGCGTTACATTTTATTTATGGGTAGAAGCGGTGAAATAACCAATGCTTTTGCTCATGGTACTTCCGGTCGTGAAGATATTAGAGCATTATTTTTCAGCCATTTGAAGTCTTCAGCCACTTTATATGACCAAGCGGCCAATGTTATGTTGAAAAAGGGTACATTCGTACGTTCTCCCTATATAGTTTACCCTACACAGAATGAATATGTTGAGAAAGAAAATTTTTTAGCGGGGTTTATTGGGGAAAAAAGACCTTTAACAGCAATGGAAATAGCACATATTGCCACCAATGTGGAATCAAATTCAGTTGGAACAACATTGTTAACTGGCTTTGCACAAACGGCACAATCAAATGAGATTAAAAAATATTTGGCAAGAGGATTTGAAATAGGTAAAAAGCAAATGGAAATATTAGATAAAGTGTTAACTGACGATAATACAGCTTCACCTAAAACTTGGGATGGAGTTGTCGAAGCATCAACAAGTTCACCTTTCTCTGATAAGCTAATGATGCAGCATGTAGTAACGATGAACTCTCAATCCCTAGGGAGCTATGGTCAATCTTTAGGTGGAAGCCCACGAAGAGATATTGCTTCCCATTATGCTCGATTTATTGTAGAAGTTGGAAACTACGCTAATGATGGTGCTGAAATAATGATAACAAATGGTTGGATGGAAAAACCACCACATACGGTTGACCGTCAGAAAACAATGAAGCCCAATTAACCTTTCTATTGAACACATAATTTTGTGTAAAACTTTCAAAACTGAGACGGGGAATTAGCAATGAAAATTGGTACGCCCACTCTAAGAGAAGGTGTACCGTTTTAATGGTTTTTGAACTAATTTAATGCGGATCCTCTAATGAAATCTAAGAATAGAGTTAGTTCACCTGTTTAATGACAAATACCTAAATTAAACGCAATTACTTTTAGTTGGCTCCCAACCACCAATAACCATACTACATGGTGGCTGATATGGGTTATGAGATAACCTCTTTGTTTTTTGAACAATTTAAACCTATACTGAAAAAAGAAGAAAAGAACTGTTATGGTAGTAATAATGGATGTGAGACCTAAAATTCCTTTAAATGGAGAGGTCCAAAGATAATCATTGATAGTGGGTATAACTAATACAGTATCGAAATAAATAGTCAAAAAATAAATGCCTAGCGACCAGGAAAGAAGCATAAGTCCAACAATAATAACACTTGATATGTTTTTCGCCATACTTACCTCCAATTTATTAATTCCGAGTAAACTAATAGGTTTTACCTTATTTTATGTTTGATTCTTTTTTTTGTCAATGATATAAAGGGTAAACTTATGGTATAATGGAACGATTTCCACGTTATAATATTTTTCCATCATAAACGGGTTGCTACAATGGCATAATATAGGTAGTATAGATAAGTAGAAATTTTAGGTTTAGAATTGAAATGAGGTTTTAAAAGTGGAGAAAAAATCCATCTATGGAATGACATTCGATCAATTAACAACTTGGCTTACGGAACATGGTCAGAAAAAGTTCCGAGTGTCACAGGTGTGGGACTGGCTATATAAAAAGCGAGTTACTGATTTTTCAGAGATGAAGAATGTAAATAGTGAGTGTATTCAACTATTAGAAGATAATTTTTATATACAATCGTTAACACAGGAAATTAAGCAGGAATCAAAGGATGGAACCATAAAATTTCTTTTCAAGCTACAGGATGGAAATTTAATTGAAACAGTGTTAATGCGGTTTAATTATGGTTTATCTGTTTGTGTTACCACGCAAGTCGGATGTAACATTGGGTGTACATTCTGTGCGAGTGGATTATTAACCAAAAATCGCGACCTATCTGGTGGAGAAATTGTTGAGCAGATTATGAATGTTCAACACCATTTAGATCAAGCTGAGAAAGATGAAAGAGTGAGTCATATTGTCGTGATGGGTATTGGTGAGCCATTTGATAATTACAGTAATATGATGGACTTCTTCCGTGTTGTCAATGATCAGAAAGGGTTATCGATTGGCGCGAGACATATTACTGTCTCTACCAGTGGTTTAGCTCATAAAATTTATGATTTTGCTGATGAGGACATCCAAATTAATTTGGCAGTATCACTACATGCTCCAAATAATGAATTAAGAACAAGAATTATGAAAATAAATAAGGCATTCCCACTAGAAAAATTAATGCCGGCGATAGATTATTATTTAGAAAAAACAAATCGAAGAATTACATTTGAGTATATTTTACTGAGGGATGTAAACGATCATGTCGAAGAAGCAGAAGAGCTTGCCAAATTGCTAAGTAATAAACGACATTTATCCTATGTTAATTTGATACCTTATAATCCCGTCGATGAGCATAATCAGTATCAACGTAGCACGAAACAAGCGATTTTAAAGTTTTATGAAACTTTATTGAATAAGGGTATCAATTGTGGTGTTCGTGTTGAACAAGGATCTGATATTGATGCGGCCTGTGGACAGCTACGGAGCAAGCAAATTAAAAAGGAAAAAACTCATTCATAAGGAAGTAGAAAAAATCATTGCGATTTCTCTCGCAATGATTTTTTTGTTGTTTAATTATTTTACCTGATTCAAAAAACATAAAATTACCTTTTGCTAGCAGCTTATGAATCGCCTCGGTAATGCTAACTTTCCTTGATGAAACAAAAAGGAAAAAACGCTGATAGAGAAACGCCGAGCTATTAATTGAAAAGATAAAGAAAACGGAAGAATTATTATAGTTTCCAACGAGAGAATCTATGCTTTTGAGTTTAAAGTAGAAGCTGATTTTGAATCCATGCACTAAAGAAAATATTAACTAATGGGTTCTGAGAAGAATACTACTTTTTTGTTTGGTCACTCGGACGCTATGATACTATTAGATATAACAGATAATGAGTGGATTTAATAATGAAAAGGAGGAGAAATAATGATCTTTTTAACTATTTTACTTACGGTTATTCAATTTAGCATTTTAATTTATTTATTCTTTAGTGTAAGGAATGTAAAGAAGATGATGGAAACACAACAACTTGAAACTAATAAACTATTGGTTGCTATCAGGAAAATAGAAGATAAGCTGTAAATATAGACATCCTATTTGGAGGTAATTATGAAGCTAATCGTTTACATCTCTCTATGTTTATTCATTGGAATACTAGGAGCTTTAGTGTTGACCAATAACTTCCCATCACATTTAAACAGTTTTGATAATCCGACTGCTGGTGATATTTTAGATGGTAATCCCGATGCAGATATACTAAAGCTGGACGGATTAATCTATCTAAATTCTACTAGTTCAGAATGGTTGGAAACTAATACATATACTAGGGGAGAAAAGATTGGTCAAATTAAAAAGCGAACAACAAATACTTGGTTTTATAGAAATCTCTTTGCAACTAAACTGCCAAAAGGTACAAATGTCTATACATCAAATGGGGACCAATATAGTTCTGGGGATGCTCCCTTCATAGTAATTGTAGATCTAAATAATCAAGAGTTAATTTATCATTCATTAATAGAAGGCTAAATAGATTTAAGTTTAGTAGGTTGCTGAATTCAACATGACAATGCTGAAAGAGGTGGTTAACGTAGTCTATCATTTGTTAATTGAGAAAATGGTTAGAGCAGATTGGAATCGAGTTCAGGAAATATATTCTGAAGGTATTAAAACTGGTAACGCAACATTTGAAACAGAAGTACCTACATGGAAAAAATGGGATAGTAGCCATTCATTGGAATGTAGAATCAGTGCTCGTGCCAACCAAGAAATTGTTGGTTGGGCTACATTAAGTCCTGTCTCAAGCAGAAGTGTGTACGATGGTGTTGCTGAAGTCAGTGTATATATCGATCAAGCTTACAACGGCCAAGGGGTTGGTAGCAAGTTATTAAATAAATTGGTAGAAATAAGTGAACAAAATGGTGTTTGGACATTACAATCAGGAATTTTCCCCGAAAACATTGCAAGTATTAGATAGATTACATGAAAAGTTCGGATTTCGGCAAGTTGGTTATCGTGAGCGGATTGCTAAAAGAAATGAGATTTGGCGAGATGTATTATTGTTCGAAAGAAGAAGTAGCGTGGTGGGAATAAACTGAAAAGCGAATTTTAAATTTTAGGTAGTATTAACTATAAAAAATAGTTATAAAGTATTAAATTTGTTATTTTTTTTATAAAAATCTATTGGAATTTTGCATTAATTTGGTATAATATAACTAGATAAGTGAATAGTTTACCGAAAAGGCAAACTTATCGAAAGATAAGGACGCAAAGCCACGGACCTAAAGTTTTTATACTATGGTAGCCGGGCCACCGAAGAAAACAGGGCGAACCTATTTTCTTTAGGTTCGCCTTTTGGTATGCATTAAGTAGTGAAGTGTTTTTTTAAACTGTTAAATAGGATTATTAAAACGAACTGAAAGAGGTGAGAACTATGTTTTATATTGTCCTTTTCCAAGCAATCATCATGATTGTATTAACTGTTGTTTTTTTTCGAAAAAAACTTATTGCCCAACAACAATTAACTAGTTCCTCATCAGATTCTTCATTGAAAAATCAAGAAAAAAAGGACGAAAAATTACCTAATTTCTTTGGGAAGAACCGAAGAGAGCATTTTCGAGTCCCCTTAAGCGATCAAACTTGTTTAGTAGAATTTATTGATTTCGAGAATGAAAAGCTAAATAATTTAAAAAACAAAAAATTCAATGCAAGCATAGAGAATATCAGTCTAGGTGGGATGAAAGTAGATTGCACGTACAATTTCCCGGTTAGACAAAAAATATCCATTTTAATAAGATTTAGTTTAAAGGATGAGGATTTCTCTTTAAAAGGGGAAATATTAAGAAAAGAAGAGCATAATCATCTTGACTCTATTTCCTATGGTATTCGCTTTAAAGGGATTTCGGAAATCAACCAGGATAAATTATGCGCGATTTTAAATCAAGTAATATTTGAAAAAAACAAAAAAGTCAGTTGATTTTCTGAAAAAGTAAAAACTTCACGAAAACATGGTTTAATAATGAACCATGTTTTTTTGTATAAATTTGTTATTAAGGACGAAGCTAATAGTTAATAATTTTTATATTGTGAGTTGACGATAATGAGGTTAGTTCTATTTATTAATATCATGGTTGTTTCATTAATTTCGTTTTTTGTATTAAAGAAGAGGCTTAGCATGCTAGAAAATATTTTCCTGTTAATCGTTTTAGAATTCATTTTTACATCATATTGTGCCATTCTAGTGGTTAATTTTGAATTATGGGAAGTGAATAGTCGGATTGATCTATTCATTACATATAAAATATTTGAAATGATTATCCTACCATTATTTTTCATTTCGTATTTTAACCTGATAACTTTGTTTAATTTGTGGTGGAAAAAAATAGTATTCACAGTATTCTCCCTAGGTTTCATTTACAGTTTAGAGTTACTTTTGGTTCAGTGGAATGTAATCACCTACGAAGGTTGGTACTTTTGGCAATCGATTATCTCTTTATCGATAATCTTACTAGTAGTACATTTAATACATTTAAATTTCAGCAAGTTACTGAATAAAGAAGGGGTGATACATCGATGATCTTACCTGAACAGTTTGATCAAAATGAACTCTTTGTGTTAACCTCACTTCTTATTTTTTATTCGTTACTGTTCTGGCTCCCAAATCGGTTCCCTTTAAGTCTGATTATCTTAATGATGATATCATCGGCCACTGTTGCGAGACTAACTGATCATTTGTTGTCAGGATCGAAGATGAATTTGTACAGTATCATGGATTTAGATAAGTATGAACTTTTCGATTTTTTCACCTACCTTTTATATGCTCCATTTGGTTACTTTTTGGTTTATGGGTATGATAAATTCAAGCTTCAAGGAATATCTGTTCTTTTATATATATTAGTTTGGGCACTAGGAGCAACTGCGTTTGGAGAAATTAGCCTATTATTTGGTGTCTTCAAATATAAAGAATGGGAAGCATCATACTCATTTACATATTACTTTATTATGATTTCTCTAATGCTATTAGTTTATAGGTTTTTTAAGCGGAGTTATAAGCTACATAAAGTAGAAATTTATAATAGGTAGTGAGTGTATAAATACAAAAAAGCACTAAGAACCCTAACATAGGGTTTCTAGTGCTTTTGTTAAAATTTGTTTTAAATATTATTACATTTGATTAGGGTTATTAATCTGGTTCATTTGTGGATTCACTGTGTTTGGCATTTCATGAAATATTAAAAGCTAGTGGTTGATAATATCCATCTTGGTTTGGTTGATCCAAGCCCACATTTCATAAGCCATTTCTAGACAAAGGTTGGTTAAAGTCGAATTTTAGGACAATTAAACCAAAAAATGGCTAGTTCGTAATCTTCATTATAATATAGTAGTAAGTTCATCTTTTAGGAGGGGTATTTTGGAGGCTATTGTTTATGTGGGTCATGGAAGCAAAAATGTAAAACGAAATAAACAATTTATCTCGTTTATTAATTATTCAAAGCAAGCAATTGATTACTCGGTCCAAGAGATTGGCTGGCTTGAGTTTTCCGAGCCGAAGATTAAAGGAGCAATAGAAAAATGTATTAAAAAGGGAGCAACTGCTATAATTGTTGTCCCAGTCTTTCTTTTATCTGGCGTTCATGTAAAAAAGGACATTCCTAGTCAGATAATCGCAGCGCAAAAGCAGTATCCATTTTTAACTATTAAGGTTGCGAATCCATTAGGTGTCGACTCGATAATGGTAGAGTTGTTAAGGGGAAAATTTTTGGAAAAGAATTTGGCCACATCCAATCGAAAAGCTATTGTATTAGTTTCACATGGGAGCCGTAATAGACGAGCACTTAAGGAATTTGAATCGCTAATAGATCTTTTTCGGGAACAAGCAAATGATCAACAGGATGTGTACAGTGCATACTTAAAAACAAATGAACCTTCATTAAATGAACAACTGCTCCATTTAATTGGTACACACAAAGAAGTTTACGTTATACCACACTTTTTATTTGAAGGATTAGTAAGTAAAATTGAAGAGATAATTAATGATGTTCTAAGTGAATTTGTTGATAAGAAAATCATTTTATGTGAACCGGTTGGTTTTGATGATAATTTAAAGGAGTTAATCGCCAAAAGAATAAACGAAGCTAAGTAACGTGCTGTAATTTATCCTGTGCCTTATACAATGCCATTTTGGTATTAAGGATTAATAATTCTTTATTCCGAGTAAAAACCTGTGTATAATAAGAATTAGATAAGGAGGAATTTTATGAGTATTCCTAAACCTCTAGTAAAACTAAATCAATTTTTTATTGTTATTTCTGTTATTCTTGGCCTGATCTTTCATGAGGCAATCTTAGCTATTCCTTTTATTATCGGTATTTACACACTAATCACACGAAAAAACCCTATTATTTTGTTAGGGAAAAGGTTCCTGTCCAAACCGTTGAATCAATATATTCAAGAGGATAAAAATCAACAAATCTTTAACCAGTGGATTGCTACAGTTTGTTTGGGCTTGTCGGTTTTATTCTTTTATTTGAATTTTATTATAGCGGCTTACGTATTTAGTATTATGGTCGCAGTCGCAGCAGGGTTAGCGTTAATGGGTTATTGTATTGGTTGTACGATTCGTTACCGATTTATGATGTGGAGATATAATAGAAGCAAATTACAATCCTAGTTATTAAAGCTACAACTCTATTAAACGAATTGTAGCTTTTTTGTTTTAACACATTTGAACAGTGTGCACAAAAGTACAGCTCTTTCATCAAAGTGAAAGAGCTGTACTTTTTATATTTTTTTCGCAACTCCAGTTTCATGGGCTGCTTTGATGACAGCTTCTTTTATCTTCGGAACAACTTGGTCATTAAATACACCTGGAATGATATAATCTTCGTTAAGTTCATCATCTCCAATGGTAGAAGCAATTGCTTTAGCTGCAGCAAGCTTCATTTCCTCATTAATAGTTGAAGCTCTACAATCAAGGACACCACGGAAAATGCCTGGAAAACATAAGACATTGTTGACCTGGTTGGGATAATCAGATCTCCCTGTTGCCATGATTTTTACATAAGGACTTGCATCCTCTGGCGAAATTTCTGGATTTGGATTTGCTAAAGCAAACACAATCGCTTGATCGGCCATCTTTTTCACATCTTCAACTTTTAGAATTCCGGCAGCAGAAACACCGATAAAAATGTCTGCATTTTCGATAACAGAAGAAAGAGGGCCTTGTTCGTTAGTTGGATTAGTATTGTTTGAATACCAATCCCACATTTTATTTTCGTAGGTTTCATCTCTATTAATCGCACCGTTTCTATCCACACCGACAACATTTTTAGCACCTGCATTTAATAACATTTTTGTAATTGCGATCCCAGCGGCTCCAATCCCGCAGACAACAATTTTACAATCTTCTATATTCTTTTTGGTGATTTTTAAGGCATTAAATATACCAGCAAGTACTACAATCGCTGTTCCGTGTTGGTCATCATGGAAAACGGGAATGTCTAATTCTTTTTTCAACCTATCTTCAATTTCAAAACATTGAGGTGAAGCGATATCCTCTAGATTAATTCCACCAAAAGTAGGACTGAGTGCTTTAATGATCATGATGATTTCTTCGGTATCTGTTGTGTTTAAACAAAGTGGATAGGCGTTAATATTTGCAAATTGTTTAAAAAGCATTGCCTTACCTTCCATTACTGGCATGGCGGCTTCTGGTTTGATTTTTCCTAGTCCTAGTACAGCTGTTCCGTCTGAAATAACTGCAACAGCATTGTTTTTAATTGTTAAATTGTAGGCTAGTAGTGGGTTTTTATCTATAGCTTGACTTACTCTAGCAACCTCAGGTGTATATACTTGAGATAATTGTTCGCGATTATCAATCGATATCTTTGATTTTATTTCAATTTTACCACCCAGGTGCACTAGAAACGTTCGGTCAGAAACGTGCTTCACACTAACACCATTTAAAGCATTGATTGAGTTAACTATTTTCTCTTGTTCCATCTCATTGCCAACTCTTATTGTTATATCTCTAACGGTCATTTCCTGTCCTTCTTTAATAACATCAATCGCGACCATATCTCCGCTTGAATTACTAATACAAGTAGCAATTTCTCCAAATGTTATTAGCTGCTTATTAATTTCTAATCGTAATATTGCATGCATGTTAGAACGTGCCATGTAAACATCCCCTTTTCTAAAGTTCTGGATAAGAAAAATTAACATTACCATTTGTAAGCGGTTTCCGAAGAAGTAAAAAATATAAGTTCGCATGAAAAAGAAGAGTGTGAGTATTTTCAAGAAGTTATTTATTATGCTAACACATATTGGTAGGATAAAAAATAATATTCTCTTAGCTATCTTAAATTAATTTTTATTTGGCAATTAACTTTAGTTGCGCAAAAAGTTATGATTCCTCTTTATCCTTAGAAAAACATAAGGAGCCGAGTCACTATAAATGAACTCAACTCTTTAGTCAGGTTATCTAAGGGATCTTACACAAATCTTACTCCTTGTTCCATTATTCCTTTACACATAGGACATTGGCGGTTCTTTTCTAGGGTTTCTTCATGAGTAGTAATCTTCATCCATCCATTACATGTATCACTTGTACAATCCCAGATTAATACTCGGTTATGTTTCTTATCTGATTTGTTTCGAATGTTGCTATCGCTTCGTTCTTTTTCAGGTGTGAATGGATCTAAAATAAAGCGAGAAATCTCTACTTGTTCACCTCGGTAATAGGCTGGTGAACTGACATACAATTCTTGCTTGGCTCTCGTAATCGCTACATAAGCTAATCTCCGCTCTTCCTCGATTGCAGTGGTTACTTTTTTTAACCCCTTGTCAGCAGAAATTAGATCTTTTCGATCGTTTGCTTCTAAGGCTGAACTGTGTGGAAGAATGCCTTCCGAAGCTCCGGTTAAAAAGACAACCGGATATTCGAGTCCTTTAGAACGATGAATCGTCATTAAGGATATAGCATTGGCATCAGGTACTCGTCTAATTGTTTCCATCTCTTTATTTTTCTCAATTACATCATCGATAAAGGCTACATACTCTGCAACAGTATTAAATTTTGCAGCGGATGCTTCAATCTCAGCCAAAGTTTCAAGTACCATTTCTTTGTGTAGGGTAATATTTTTTCGCTCATTTGCTTCTAAGTAGTTATCATACGAATCTCGAATTCTTTTGATAGCTTGTACTGGTTTGAGGTCTTTCAAATTTTCAATAAGTTTAACCCGGTCTTGAATTTGTTTTTTCTGAAAGTCTCTTAAGCCATGTAATGATAACAGATGTTTAATCGGTTTCTTTACTGGATTTAGTAATTGTTCTGCTTCTATATGATAAATTCCTTTGCTTCGATTTATAAATAGGGTTGGCAATATTGTTTCAATCGCTTGCACATCTGCTGGCTGTAGTGATAGTCGTAAATGGTCAATTACAGGTTTAACGATATTCTGCTCATAAAAGGTTTCCCCCTTGGTATAGGTAATGAAAGGAATCCCTTTGATTACTAACTGATCAAAAATGGCGCGTGAACTACTGTTTGTCCTGTGTAAAATAACAAAATCACTATAGCATCTGCTACCATTTTGAACATCCATGGTTATCTTTTCAATTATTTTAATTGCTTCATCATCTGTTGAATTGGGCCTAAGATAATAGGGTGGATTTTCACTAGTATTTGTCGCTATTAACGTTTTCTTGTTTCGAAATTGGTTAAATTCGATAACTTGATTGGCGAGTCCGATAATACTTGCAGTTGACCGATAGTTAATATCTAAGGTAATCACTTTGGTGTTAGGGTATAGCTTTTCAAACTTCAAAATAATCGAGCTGTCGGCACCGTTAAAGGTATAGATCGTTTGATCGTCATCCCCGACAACGAACAAGTTATTATTTGGCTTGGAAATTAGCTTAATTAATTCAAATTGAATTGGGTTGGTATCTTGCCATTCATCACATAAAATGTAGTTAAAACGAACCTGCATTGATTGAAGTAATTGCTCGTCCTTTTTTAGAAGATGATAGGCTTCTAACAGCATGTCATCAAAATCAATAAGGTTGTTGTCTTTTTTCCAATACTCGTATTTTTGTAATATTTCTTTAATCTCTTTTTCTACAGATGTTTTTGATGGGAAATCATCAATACTCTGCATCTTATTTTTAAAAGAAGATAAAATTGCAAGTAAGGTTTCAGGTTCATAGGAATCATTTAAATTTTTTTCTTTAAGGATTAATTTAACGGTTAGCTGTTTGCGTTTTTCACTACTAAGAACTTGTTGGTTGTAGCCTCTACTTTTTAATAGACGGTAAAAGATAGAGTGGAATGTACCAACAGTAATGGTATTTGTTATTTGTTTCGTTAAGCCTGGCAATTGGCTGATTCTCGTTTTCATCTCATCAGCAGCTTTTTTCGTAAAAGTAACAAGCATAATTGTTTTTGGATTTACTTTTTTTACTGAAATCAAATAACCTGTTCGAGAAGTAAGTACTCTTGTTTTTCCACTACCAGCTCCAGCTAATACTAAAGCGGGACCATCAAAATGACGGGTCGCTTCTATTTGTTGCTTATTTAAATTAATTCCTTCCTCTTCCAAGGAACGAAAAAAAGAAGCATCTTTTTCACTATCATTAACTAGCTCGACACTTGTTTTATTGTCAGCAAGGGTTGCATTTTTAACTAAATTAATTTGTTGAGATTCGAATGGGGTAGTTGAGAATTTAAGATGTTTAATCATGTTTTCACCTGCAACTTTATTGTCTAGTTTATTTATGGTAAACATCTATTTTAATCGATGGATTCAGGAGTGGCAATGGTAGAATTTTTCCTTAATGTGAAAAACAAAAAGACAGTAGAGCTTGAATTACTCTACTGTCTGTCTAAAAGTTATTTGGCTGCTTTTGCTTTTTCTTTAAATTTCATTAGCATTTTTTCAGAATCCTTTAAGTATTTCTTTAGTTCCTTTAAATCGGGATTATCCTTTTTAGCAATAGCAATTAAAGGATAAAGACTTTTTTCGATTTTGGCATAATCATCAGGATATTTCTCTTCTACTTCCTTTTCAATCATATCCCAATTTTCCTCTAACGATTCACCAAGTTGATTGATTTGTTTGGTGTCATCTGGAGCAGCCTTTAATGTGCCTTTCAGCTTTTCAACGATAGCAAGGACAACCTCAGTTCCTTTTTCTAAATCAACTTCAATTTCTTCCTCATCCTCGTTTTCAGTTTGAATAGATATTCCGTTCTGTGCTAATACCTTTTCAGTATTGGATGAAACTTGGTTGTCCTGTGAAAAACTGAATCCTGATATGACAGCAACAACAACAAGTAATTGTGTTAACAGAAGTACGGTTTTCTTCATAATAACAACATCTCCTTTCGGTAATTGTTGTTATTTTTACACGTTGTTCCATTTTTATCCGTACTAATCAACTTTTTTTAAAAGCAGATACTAATGATAGAGTAAAAAACAGTCTTTTAGTTTTCTTTCATGCTCTGTAACTACCCTTAGGTTATAAGGGCACATTTTTATTTTGGCTCTTTAGGAGTATCATCATTAGGTAGAACTATAATTTCATCATGATCAATGCTTTTCATATTATCTGTATAAACAATTTTTGTTTGGAACCGATAGGAAACCCCGGTAGAAGATGGATGGAGATCCTTAGGCATTTGATACGTAAAAGGAATTTCTCTTCTATCGTTTGAATGAATCATCTTAGACATCAGAATGGTTTTAACAGGTTCAATATATTCTGTTTTTTTGCCAGGATATTCTTTCACTAAATCACATTCAAGTCTTTCTACTTTTTGCTTTATCCAACCACCTTGGAGATGAAAGGTTCCTGAAACATTGCCTCCAGGTACAATTTCATTATTTGTTAAGACAAGATCTATTGTTGGTGAACAAATTTTTAAAGAACAAATCATTTTTTTAATCAATATAAGAACCTCCGTGATTTTTTATTTCACAATAATAGGAACAATGTTGTGAATTTCAAAAGATTATGCTGAGCCTACAAAGCTTCTAATTGAACTTTTTTAGTTCCAATGATAGGTAAGTCACTAACCTAACAGTTCTTACTAGAAAACACCAAAAAACAATGTAAAAAAACTGTCTGTTAGCTATTTTCTTAGTTTAATAGAATTTTAGATGTTAACTCGTTGGTTTCCTCATGAAATCAATGTCAAATTTTTAAACGTACAAAAAGCCTTCACCAAAATAACTTGGTAAAGGCGTTAATTAGCCATTATAATTCCTTTACCAAGTTGGCAAAGGTCTCGCAAACAACATCTCGTTGCCAGTTAAGCCGATGATAGGATTATCACGTAGTGACGACATAACTGTTAGCTACTCCCCTTTGGAGTATTGTGAGTCTATTAAGAAAGTTTAAAACTCGTAAACTATAAATTTATAATAATCCAAGTAAAGATTTACGTCAATATTTTTTTTTGATCCTAAAATTAAAGAGTAAATCTAGTGTAAACATCCATACCTTTTTCACAAGTGGTCATAAACTAACTGTAAAGGAGGGGAATTGGAATGAATCGTCTACTCAGACAAATAGGATGGAAAACTGGAATCCCACCGACAAATATGTCTGACCTACTATATAGATTTCAACGGACTGATTTCGAAGATGAATATAGTGCAAGAAAATTTATAAAACAGGCAACACGTCAGACAGGTATGCCAATTTCAAGGGAATTGGAGGATATGATTGTTCGTAAGATTATCAAGCGTAGGAGATAACAACAGATCAAGTTTTACAAACCTGGTCTGTTGTTATCTAGTATGTGTATGGTCTTTAATAAAAAAGTTGGAAAATATGGAAAATTTAAAAGGATGGGAGTATAATAGTTCCAATAACATTAGGGAAAAGGGCAGGTGTCGATATACCTATGGAAGTTTTTGTCGCCAAACAACCAATTTTTAACAATAATAATGAATGTATTGCCTATGAATTGTTATATCGAAATAGCCTAGCAAACTTTTTTAATCACACGGATGGTGACAAGGCAACAACCGAGGTAATTGTGAACAGCTTTTTGAACATTGGCATAAAAAAATTATCCAATGGGAAACCCTGCTTTGTAAATTTCACCGAAAAACTTTTAGAATTAAAAGTCCCTACCTACTTTACACCCCATTCTATAGTAATAGAAATTTTAGAAAATGTTGAAATTACTCAACAAACAGTTAATCTATGTAAGGATTTTAAATCATTAGGGTACACAATCGCACTTGATGATTTTTTCTTGATGCATGAAAATGAAAACGTTTTTTCACTTCTACACTATGTCGATATTATAAAGATAGATTTTCTAGCAACCTCAAAGCAAGAGCGGAATGAAATAAAAGACCACTTAAAAAGTTATAACCTTGCTTTTCTTGCTGAAAAAGTTGAAACACAAGAAGAGTATGAAGAGGCTATAGAAGATGGATATGTGTTATTTCAGGGATATTTTTTTAGTGAACCTATTATTTTACAGACTAATGATATCCCGCCTTATTTTTTCCCTTTTATGCTCATCCTTAAGGAATTGGATAAACCAGAGCCAGATATTAATCGGATTTCAAGTGCTATTGAAAGCGACCTGTCGATAACATATAAGCTGCTTAAATTAATCAATTCACCGATTATCCGGACGAAATACGAGATTGGTTCGATAAAACAAGCTGTCGTCTTACTTGGATTAAAGGAAATTAAAAAATGGCTTTATGTTTTAGCCCTGAGGGGAACACATAAAAGTAAAAGCAGCAGTGCCAATATAGAGGTTATCCATCTAAGTTTGACGAGGGCCAAGTTAAGTGAATTAATAGGGGAAGAGCAACCGACACAACAGGATAAATCAAAGTATTTTTTGTTAGGAATGCTTTCATTAATTGATACAGTACTTCATCTACCTATGAAGAAAGTCCTAGATGAGCTTCCCATTTCAAATGATGTAAAAGAAGCCTTACTAGGACAAGATAATGATTTGAGAAAGCATCTAGATTTTATCAAAATAGTGGAACGTCTTAATTTTGATGATGATATTGTAATGGAGCACTCGCTCTCAATTAGTAAGGATCGTTTATTTACTTTGTATTCAAGAGCAAATATATGGGCGGACAACCTACTCAAGGAAGCAGTGGAGGTGGAGATAAAATAATTCAGTTTTCGAGGACGGCCTATTTGCCGAGCCTAAATCATGACCAACAATTAGGATAGTGTTAAAATAGTAACACAATTGAAGATGAGGTGTACATATGAATAAAATTAAACTGGGTACAAGTAATTTACAAGTAGGAGAAATTGCGTTAGGTTGTATGCGGATGAATAGTCTTTCTAAAAAGGATGCCAGCCTTGTTATTGAGAATGCTTTAGAACTAGGAGTGGATTTTTTTGATCACGCAGATATCTATGGTGGGGGAGACTCTGAAAAGATTTTTGCTGATGCAATTGGGATGACCCCGTCTATTCGAGAAAAGATATACATCCAAACAAAGTGTGGTATTGCTAATGGTACGTTTGATTTTTCGAAGGAACATATTCTCGAGTCAGTTGATGGAAGTTTAAGTCGCTTGCAAACAGATTATATTGATGTCTTACTGCTCCATCGTCCCGACACATTAATGGAGCCTGAAGAAGTAGCCGAGGCATTCACTAAGTTAAAGGAAAGCGGAAAGGTGCGTCATTTTGGTGTTAGTAATCAAAATCCAATGCAGGTAGAATTATTGAAAAAGTATGTGAAACAGGACTTGATTGCTAACCAGCTTCAATTAAGTTTAATGTTTACTCCGATGATTGATGCAGGATTGAATGTAAATATGCAACATGATCCCGCTATAGTTCGTGATGGAAGTGTACTTGAGTATAGTAGGTTGAACGATATGACTATTCAAGCATGGTCTCCATTTCAATATGGTATGTTTAAGGGTGTATTTGTTGGAAATGAGAAATTTCCAGAGGTTAATGAAAAACTACAGGAGCTCGCAGAGAAAAAAGGTGTTACTGATTCTGCAATAGCAATTGCATGGATTTTACGACATCCAGCAAAGATTCAACCAGTAGTTGGAACAATGAACCCACAACGGTTAGCGGACATTTCAAAAGCATCTGAAATTGAATTAACTAGACAAGAGTGGTACGAGTTATACCGTGCAGCGGGCAATGATCTGCCGTAAAATGCAAGGCTGTCTTTCGATAGAATATCTATAAACTGCGGCGTAAATGCTAGTTGATTTATTCCACTCTTTCTTGAATCAGTTGCTATGTTGATTTGCACTCCGGGCAGTCGCTTTCCGCCGGCACGGCTTCAGCCTCCTCGTGGAAAACCGCCACTGTGGGGTCTTCAGACGCGTGCTGTTCCGGCAGGAGTCGACTGCCCTATGTTCCAATCAACCGCCATATAAGATTAAATAGCTGTTGGTTTTATTGGTTTTATTGGTTTTTTAATTTTTTAAGTTATTAAACACAACACTATACATCGTAAGAGATACACAAAGAATCACAAAAAATATAACCAATTTACTTCGTGAGATTAGTTATATTACATGATGTATGCATCCTTTGAAGTCACATTTCACTTGAACAGAAAACTTCTCTAAGCTGTGGAAAAATGCGAGACTCCAATGGGAAAGGAACAGTCTGAAGACCCCGCAACGAGTGCTCTTTACTCGTGAGGAGGCTGAGGCGTTCCCCATGGAAAGCGAGTGTTTTTCTACAGCGCCGGTTAGCACTCATCTTGTGAAGGGTGAAAGGAAGCAGTTACGTCGCATTTTACATCGACTGCGAAAACCAAATAGCAACAAAGCAATGAAAACAGCTAAATGAAACTAATTGTATGTGGAACGTATCAAACCTATTTTGATACGTTCTTTTTTGTTTAATTTCGTAGTAAAGTCAATTTCAGCAAGACTTAGATAGCCTTACAAGTTACGGAAGTTTTCTTTATCCTGATCCGTTACAAACAGTAAAATTAATGTATAATGATATTGATGATAAGATATATATAAATTTATGGTTTATAGCAATAGAGAAAGTATAAGAGAGAGGGATACATAATGGGCCGTAAGTGGAATAATATTAAAGAAAAGAAAGCATCTAAAGATAAAAATACGAGTCGGATTTATGCTAAGTTTGGACGTGAAATATATGTGGTTGCTAAACAAGGCGACCCGGATCCAGAATTAAATCAGTCGTTGAAATTTGTCCTTGAACGAGCTAAAACATACAATGTACCAAGAAGTATAATCGACCGTGCGATAGAAAAAGCAAAGGGCGGCTCAGAAGAAAATTACGATGAGCTTCGTTATGAAGGGTTTGGACCAAATGGTTCAATGTTAATTGTTGACACATTAACTAATAATGTAAATCGTACTGCAGCAGAAGTACGAGCTGCATTTAATAAAAATAATGGTAACATGGGTGTTAGTGGTTCGGTTGCTTACATGTTTGACGCTACTGCTATTATTGGTTTTGAGGGTAAAACAGAAGATGAGGCAATTGAAATACTAATGGAGGCGGATATCGACGTTCGTGATCTAGTAGACGAAGATGGAGTGATTATTGTTTATGCTGAACCTGATCAGTTTCACGCTGTGCAGGAAGCATTCAATAATGCTGGTATTACCGAATTTTCAGTAGCAGAATTAACAATGCTTGCTCAAAGTGACGTAGCTCTTCCAACTGAATCACTAGAACAATTCGAAAAATTGATTGATGCATTAGAAGACTTAGAAGATGTCCAACAAGTGTATCACAACGTGGAAATGGAATAATTAGATAAGGTTAGCAGATCTTTGCTTGGGGCAAAGGTCTGCTTTTTTGTACATTTGGATAGGAATGTTTAGTTTAGGACTATTTAATCACAGAAGATATAGGTATATAAAGAATTTAATTGGAATAAATCATACTAATTTATATTGAACTCAAATTATTTTCATAGGTAGAATTAGATATTTAGGAAATAAAATGGGGGCAGTTATTATGAATTCAAAAGGGATATTACCAGTTATAAGAAATATGAGGAATCTTGATAGAGAGTAATTAATACTAAAAATGAAAATTACCCACCTTGTAACTTAGGCCAAAAATTGCCATGCACTACTTCCTATTCCCAGGAATGGCTCGGATTGGAGATACAGTTGGATTCCAGTTGTTGTTCGGAGGGGTTATGGGGCGGTATCTGTATTCTATCAAGTTATGTTTTTTTCTGGGTATTTAGTGCTATTGTGTCTTAAATTTGTTCTGTACAGCATCATCCGAGTTGAAAAAGGGTAGAACAGTTATAGATCAAGTGGAAGAAAAAAACGTTTAAGGGGGATTTTATATGGAGAAGTTTATTTTATCGATAGACCAAGGAACAACAAGCTCGCGTGCAATTCTCTTTAATCATGACGGTGAAATTAAAGGAACTGCTCAACATGAATTCGAGCAATTTTTCCCGAAGCCAGGCTGGGTTGAACATGATGCAAATGAAATCTGGACGTCAGTTTTAGCAGTCATTGCCGAAGTAATGCGAAAGGGCGATGTGGATCCTTCACAAATAGAAGGCATCGGCATCTCTAATCAACGTGAAACAACAGTAGTTTGGGATAAAAATACAGGCAAGCCTATTTATAAGGCACTTGTTTGGCAATCTCGTCAAACAGACGGCATCTGTAAGGAACTAAGAGACCAGGGTCACAACGACCTGTTTAGAGAGAAAACAGGCTTACTAATTGATGCATATTTCTCTGGAACTAAAGTGAAATGGGTATTAGATAATGTTGAAGGTGCTAGAGAAAAAGCGGACAATGGAGATCTAATGTTCGGAACGATTGATACGTGGTTAATCTACAAGCTAACTGGTGGTAAAAAACATGTTACCGACTACTCTAATGCTTCCCGTACACTAATGTATAATATTTATGATTTACAGTGGGATCAGGAATTATTAGATATTTTAACAGTACCAGCTAGTATGCTTCCAGAGGTCCATCAATCTTCAGAAATATATGGACACACTATGGATTACCATTTCTTTGGTTATGAGGTACCGATTGCCGGTGTTGCTGGTGATCAGCAAGCAGCATTATTTGGGCAAGCATGTTATGAGAGTGGTATGGCAAAGAACACTTATGGTACTGGATGTTTTATGTTAATGAATACTGGTGAAAAAGCTGTACCTTCTGAGCATGGCTTGTTAACAACGCTAGCTTGGGGGATAGATGGTAAGGTAGAGTATGCATTGGAAGGAAGTATCTTCGTTGCAGGTTCTGCTATTCAATGGCTACGTGATGGACTGCGTATGTTCAAGGATGCAAAGGATAGTGAAGCTTATGCAACAAGGGTTGATTCAACCGATGGTGTTTATATGGTGCCAGCATTTGTCGGTCTTGGCACACCATATTGGGATAGTGATGCGCGTGGCGCCGTATTTGGTATTACTCGAGGAACATCAAAAGAGCATTTTGTCCGCGCAACACTAGAATCTCTTGCATACCAAACAAAGGATGTACTCGATGCTATGATTGCTGATTCAGGGATTGAACTTAAAGCTTTGAGAGTCGATGGTGGAGTTGTACAAAATAACTTCTTAATGCAATTCCAAAGTGATATTCTTGGTGTACCAGTCGAGCGTCCAGTGGTAAGTGAAACAACAGCGTTGGGTGCAGCCTATTTAGCTGGCTTAGCAGTTGGATTTTGGGACAATCGTGAAGAAATTGCAAGGCAATGGAAGAAAGAAAAGACATATACAACAGAGATGTCCAAAGAAACTAGTGATCAACTGTATTCAGGTTGGCAAAAAGCAGTTGAAGCGACAAGAAAGTTTAAATAATTTTTCTGGAAATCTCTCATGTATCTTGCACTGTGTTCACAAATTAATAGAATGGTATGCAGACATGAGAGGCCACAAAACTCTATAGATATCCTTAGAGATATTTGTGGTCTCTTTTTCTGTCCCCGCGTTGTTTTCTATGGAGATGAGGAGATTATTGGGCAATAACATCGTTACAATACACAAAGGGGCGATGAATTATGGCATTTTCAAGTTTACAAAGGAAAGAGATTTACGAAAAAATGAGCAACCAAACCAATGATTTAATCGTCATTGGTGGTGGAATTACCGGTGCCGGTATCGCCTTAGATGCTGCGAACAGAGGAATGAAAGTAACCTTAGTAGATATGCAGGATTTTGCTGCTGGTACTTCAAGTAGGTCTACAAAACTTGTTCATGGTGGGTTACGTTATCTGAAGCAGTTTGAGGTGAAAATGGTTGCCGAAGTAGGAAAAGAACGTGCGATTGTATATGAAAATGGTCCCCACGTAACGACACCAGAGTGGATGATGCTTCCTTTTTATAAGGGTGGAACATTCGGTCCTTTTTCAACCAATATAGGTCTTCGAGTTTACGATTTCCTTGCAGGTGTTAAAAAAATTGAACGAAGAAAAATGTTCAGTAAAGAAGAGGCAATGGAACGAGAGCCATTGTTAAAAGAGAATAACTTAAAAGGTGCTGGCTTCTATGTGGAGTATAAGACAGACGATGCTCGATTAACTTTAGAAGTAATGAAAAAAGCAGTTGAAAAAGGTGCATTAGCTCTTAACTATGCCAAAGTAGAACAGATGATTTATGAAAACGGTAAGGTAATAGGTGTCGAAGTTGAAGATCAAATTGATCAAACTAAGCGTAGTATTTATTCGAAAAACATTGTGAATGCTGCTGGTCCTTGGGTAGATAAATTAAGAGAAAAGGATCACTCCAAAAAAGGTAAGAGATTGAGGTTAACAAAAGGTATTCATTTAGTATTTGATGGAGAAAGATTCCCCTTAAAACAGGCACTATATTTTGATACCCCTGATCGAAGAATGGTTTTTGCTATTCCACGTGAAGGTAAAACATATGTGGGTACCACGGACACGGTTTATGAGGGGAATATCGCCCATCCAACCATGACTGAAGCGGATCGTGATTATGTTTTGAATGCTATTAAGTTAATGTTTCCACATCTTACTATTGGTGTGGAGGACGTTGAATCGAGCTGGGCAGGTCTCCGTCCTTTGATATACGAAGAAGGTAAAGATCCATCAGAAATTTCTAGGAAAGATGAAATTTTTATATCGGATTCTGGATTTATTTCAATTGCGGGTGGTAAATTAACAGGCTATCGAAAAATGGCTGAAAGCATTATCAATTTAATAACGAAAAACTTAAAGAAAACGGAAGACATAACCTATTCGTATGTGTCAACGAAACATCTCCCTATTTCAGGTGGAGATGTTGGAGGTTCTCAAGGCTTTAAAATTTTTATTGCCGATAAAGTTGCAGAAGCTAAAAAAAATGGCATATCTGAGACAGATGCAAAACTTCTTATCCAACGTTATGGATCAAATATTTCAAGAATCTATGAGATATACCAAAATGAAAAAGAACAAGCAAAAGAAGTACAGCTAGATTTACTATTATATGCTAAGGTTCGCTACGCCATTGATTATGAGCTATGCTACAAACCAGTTGATTTCTTTATTCGTCGAACAGGAGCATTATTTTTCGATATCGACTGGGTGAGAATGAATAAAGACTCGGTCATAAGCTATATGACAAAACGACTAAATTGGTCAGACCAACAAATTAAAGATTATGTAGATGAGTTAGATACTTTGCTTTATGAAGCGAATAATCCAGTTCCAGAATATAAAGATCTAGGACATACAATCACATTGTAAGCATCCAGCAAGAGGAAATCTAATTGCAGTGTTTAACTTACAAAGAATAGAACGAAACCCCAAGGTTAACTCCTTGGGGTTTTTATATGAAAATCAGTAATTTGTTACGAACAGTAAAGATATCCTTTAAAATTGATGCAGGCACTTCAATCCTGTACAATTGCTAAATACATAATGAAACGAAAAAGGTGTTAAACATGAAAACATATATCGTAATAGGGGCTGGAATCCTCGGTGCATCGACAGCATATCATCTTGCTAAACACGGTGCTTCGGTAACGATAGTTGATCGAAATGACAAGGGACAGGCTACGAATGCAGCAGCGGGTATTGTATGTCCATGGTTAACCAATCGTCGTAATAAAGCTTGGTACCAATTAGTTACAGGTGGAGCAAAATACTATCCTACCCTGATTGAGGAGCTTGAAGCAGCAGGGGAGACCAAAACAGGTTATGCCAGAGTAGGTGCCATAAATATTTTTGATACAGAAGAAAAGTTAGACAGAAAAATGGAATTTGCACTAAAACGGAAGGAAGCTAATCCCGAAATGGGTGAGGTTACTAAGTTATCCCCTGAACAAACGAAGGCATTATTTCCCCCTTTATCTGAGCAATACGGAGCAGTCCACATAAGTGGGGCTGCACGTGTAGATGGTGGTGCTTTACGTGATGCATTGATTCGGGGTGCAATAAGAAGTGGAGCAACTTTTATTACTGGAAATGCTTCTCTAGAATTTGTGGGAAATACAATTACAGGTGTACGAGTAGACACGAAAAACTATGAGGCGGATAAAGTTATTGTAACAGGTGGCGTGTGGTCAAAAGAATTGCTTGCGCCGCTAGGAATGAATTTTCTTGTCACCTCTCAAAAGGCACAAATCGTCCATCTTGAAATGCCTAAGACAGATACTAGTAACTGGCCAGTGGTATTACCTCCCTATAATCAGTACATGCTAACTTTTGAAAATGGCAAAGTTGTTGTAGGGGCAACCCATGAAGATCATGCAGGACTTGATTCACGGGTAAATATGGCAGGGGTATATGAAATTATTGATAAAGCTTTGAGAGTGGCTCCAGGCTTAGCAACCTCCACTTATATCGAAACTAAAGTAGGATTCAGGCCTTTTACCCCCGGGTACCTACCAGTCATTGGCCCAGTACCAAATGTTAATGGATTACTTGTTGCCAATGGACTTGGAGCTTCTGGTCTAACAAGCGGTCCATATCTTGGTGCAGAGCTCTCCAAATTAGCACTAGGTCGACCAACTGAACTTGATTTAAAGGATTATAATGTCGCAGGTGCTTTTCCTATGGAATAACAGTCAACACAGTTTGAAGAAAATGGAGTGAATAGCTATTAGTCATAATTTAAATGAGAAGATTGCACTAGTTACTGGTGGCTCAAGAGGACTTGGAAAGGTTATTAGCTTAACATTAGCCGAATCAGGAGCAATGGTTATTGTAAACTATGCAAATAACCAAGAATCTGCACAAGAGACTGTTGACTTGATAAAGTCAAATGCTGGGAAAGCTATCACTGTTAAAGGTGACATTACAGATGAAGACGAAGTACAAAGACTTATAAGTGAGGCAGAGGAAAAGACAGGTGGAACGATTGACATCTTAGTAAACAATGCCACGGGTCCACAACCGGAACTATCCATTGAAGAAAGCACATGGCAAGACTATTTAAATCAATTGGAGTACTTTGTGAAAGCCCCATTATTATTAACTAAAACGATTTTACCAGGAATGAAAAAGAAAATGGAAGGTAGAATTATTAATATTGGCAGCGAAGTGGTTCAGTTAGGTAATCCTAATTTCGGAAATTATGTAACGGCAAAATCATCACAAATTGGTATGACACGTTCCTGGGCAAGTGAATTAGGTCCACTAGGGATAACTGTTAATTTAATAAATCCTGGATTCATCCCAGTTGAAAGACATGGTAATGTAGACCCCAGTAGTTATAAAAAAAATGTACCCCTTCAAAAAATGGGTGAACCTATTGATATTGCGAATGCTGTAGCATTTCTTTCTTCAAATGAGGCAAAATTTATTACTGGTCAATCTATTTCCGTAAATGGTGGCAATACTTTTGGAATTTAGAGGATTGGATGTTTTTTGTCATTCAGAAGGCATCCTTCCTTTTCCTCGTAATGCCCTTTGTATTGTTAATCAGGATAGGTTTCTCTTAAAAATTTCACGGATTGGTTAATTAACGTGCTTAGTACATCAACATTAATATCTGCTACTTTATTTATGTAGACACAGGCTTTTCCAGATGTATGTTTTCCAAATTCCTCTAGTAGTTCCCCACGTTCAGTGTCCCCTGTAGCAAAGTATAGACTGATCTTTGCCTTGCGAGGAGAGAAACCGACTAATGGAGCATCCCCTTCATGTCCAGACTCATATTTATAATGATAAGCACCAAACCCAATGATACTAGGACCCCACATCTTTGCTTTATAACCTGTAGTTTCTGTGAAAATATCTAATAATCGGTAAGCATCTTCACGTTTTTTGGGACTGTCAACATTTTCAATAAAAGTAATCACACTGTTGTCGTTTTCTTTTGTTTTAAGTTCGTACATATTGGTCATGCTCCTTTCTTACCTATATATACTCGGCGTTAATTAAATCACTTCTACCTATAATGTACACTATTTAAAAATATTTTTCTTTTGGATTAATTTTCAAAGAGAGATTTTTCTCAAATAGGAGAAAAATAAAGAAATTTAATTTTTGAGGAGAGGTAAAACGTGGCGGACAATTATCAATGTTTTTATTGTGATGATTCACTAACAGAAAACGGATTACGCCGTATTAATTTTTTCCATAATGAGCTGGAACGAGAGGAAACGCTTTGTGTCGATTGTTATAGTGAGTGGTTACACGGTATAAAAGAATAATGTGGTGTCCAAGCGAATAGATATCTTTGGTATCTAGTAAATGAAAAAGTGGTGGTTCTGAAATAGATCCACCGCTTTTTTTATTTACGGATCAATAGTGAAGAACATTTAATAAAAAAAGAATTAGACGCTTAATTATTATGAAAAAAAAGAATTAGACGCTTAATTATTATGATATAATAAAATGAATAATCATTCATTTTTGAATGTGTTCTCAAACTAGCGAAGTACATATTACAAGGGACGGGGGAATGTACATTGAAAAAACGTAAATTGATTGGCATATTTATTGGGAGTATTATTATTATTTTTCTAATTGTAACCGCTTTCAATACTTTCGCTGTAAAATCAAAACAGCCTGCATCTAAAGTAACCCAAGTGACAATTAATGAGAGTCAAGCGGTTGATCGGTTTACCGAATCAATCACTTATCAAACAGTTTCCTATCAAGACAGAACTAAATTCGATTATCCCGTGTTTGAGGAATTTATATCTTTTTTAGGAACTAGTTATCCACTCGTTCATGAACAGTTAGAAGTAGAACTGGTTAATGATTATGCCCTTATTTTTAAATGGACGGGTGCTGATGCTTCTAAGAATCCGATCGGCCTAGCTGCTCACTATGATGTCGTTCCTGTTTTAGAGGGTACAGAATCAAACTGGGAGCAGCCCCCTTACAGTGGAAATGTGGTAGACGGTTTAATTTGGGGAAGAGGTGCACTAGATGATAAAGTTGGAGTTATTGGAATCATGGAGGCTGTAGAATACTTACTACAAGAGGGATATTCGCCGGTCAGAGACATGTATTTCATGTTTGGATTTGATGAGGAAATTGGTGGCGAGGAAGGTGCCAAAGCAATTGTAGAAACACTAACGGAAAGAAATGTTAGGTTCGATTTTGTGCTCGATGAAGGTGGTGCAATTGTTGAAAACATGGTTCCTGGTGTGGAAAGTCCTGTAGGTGTTGTAGGTGTCTCAGAAAAAGGCTCTGCAACGGCTGAACTAAGTATTGAAGGTAGTGGGGGACATTCATCTCAGCCAAAAGATCATACAAATATTGGTAGGATTTCCAAAGCAATTGCTAAATTAGAGGATACACAATTCAAAGCGGATCTTAGAGGACCTGGAGAGGATTTATTTGAATTTGTCACTCCAGAGATGGGGATTGGGATGAAATACATTTTTGCCAATAAAGCAATTTTTGAACCAGTAATTGAAAACATTTTATTAAAGCAGCCTGCCTCAGCAGCATTAATTCGAACAACAATTGCCCCTACAATTTTCCAAGCCGGTGAGCAATATAATGCCTTACCGGAAAAAGCAACTGCAATTGTGAACTTACGTGTGATGCCTGGTGAGTCTTTAGAGGATGTTAAACAGTTTCTAGAAGAAACAATCGATGATGATGAGATCGAAGTGAAACTTAGTGGAAGTGAAGCGTCACAAGTCTCATCTTCAAAGGGATGGCAGTTTGAAGCTATTCAACAAGCCAGTAGAAATGTTTATCCACAATCGGTGATAGCTCCATATCTTATGTTTGCAGGATCAGATGCCAAGCATTATGATAAAATATCTGAAAATACCTATCGTTTTTTACCTGTACTTTTAACATCAGAAGATTTAAAGCGAATGCATGGAACGAATGAGCATCTAAGCGTAGAAAACTTTGTAAATGCAATTAAATTTTACGTTGAAGTAATTAAAGAAGCTGATAAACACTAGAAATAGCCTCGTCTATTGAAGCGTGGCTGAGGGAAAGTTAGCATCAAATAAGTGACTTCTCTTTATTTAAAGCATCAATATAAAAAGCTTGGGATTGGGATTCCCAAGCTTTTTTACATACAATAATATTCTTAAAAGTTATCAAACAAGAATTAGCAGACGTTCTTCCCAGTAGGAATAATCAGCTTTTAATTCATGCTTTCTGTTGCTCTATTTATAAACAAGAATGCATTATCTGGTTTGTTTGTTCCATCGATAATAGTGATGATTTTCTCACCTGAAATATCGGTATTATTAAATATTTCGCTAGTTGAAATGTTTATTCCGTATAAATGTTGCTCTTCATCATCCTCTGATTGATGGTAGAGTAAACCTTCATTGTCTATTTTCCCTGCTAAATCTTCAGAAAGTTGATCTAGTGAAAGGAATGATCCAAGATCAACTAATTGATCATATTGGTGCTTATCAACAATTAAAATATCCGGGTTCGCTTGCGTTAAGGTTACTTGGTTTTTTATGACTGTACCGTAATCCTGTTGAGATCTTGACTCTTTTGGTGTATACAATAAGTCTAGTTTAATCCTTTCCCATTCAGGAAAAAGGCTTGCTAAATGGTCTTGAAGTGGAGTCAGATCTTCACTTTGATACTCTCCAAGTAAGACAATAGTTAAAGCTGGAGGCACTTGTTCACCTAATCTAGCCTTCTCTATTTGTTGATTAACGATAGTAAATAGGAATGATCCAACTATTAAAAGCAGAAAGATCCCACCTATGATGTGAAATTTATAGTGATAAAGAATATTATCTATCTTTCCTCGTAAAGATCTATCTGAATTCTCTGATTCTTCAGTAGTATCACCTAGTATATTTGCTCTTA
This sequence comes from Aquibacillus halophilus, assembly GCF_009649745.1. Classification (GTDB taxonomy): domain Bacteria; phylum Bacillota; class Bacilli; order Bacillales; family Amphibacillaceae; genus Aquibacillus; species Aquibacillus halophilus. The sequence continues at coordinate 85,201 of NZ_WJNG01000012.1, forward strand.
CTAGGTTGTATGCTTCATCTAATTGATCAAGGTCTATATGGTGGTTCGAATCGTGACTGTCAGTTTCTCTGGCCGTTTTTTCCCTCTTAATTAGAATAAAAAAGCGGTCTTCTAATTCGTTAATTGATGCCTGTTCTGAAACTCCTAGAATAGTATATGCTTCCTTTATGTCCATTCAAACACTTCCTTTTACTAGCTCATTGTTTTAAAAAACTACATTCATATCATAACATGATTATCTATGAAAAGTTGTAGAATTAGAAGAGCCTAGTTTGTTGTCATAGATTAAAAAGGTAGCACGTTTATTTTAAATGGAAGTAACGAAATCCATAAATTGAAATTTCTTTTTTGGAAATTGCTCAGTTGCTTTTTTTGACTAATAAACACTTATTGCAAAGGATCTTTATCCTGAACTTTTTCTACTTGATTAAATAAATTACTCTGCTTTTGATTTAAAGGTGGTTTATATTTAAATACATCCTGATTGTTTGGATTTAAACGTGATAAAACCTCTTGTCTAAAATTTTCAAAGTCTTTTTTCGTTACGTAATTGTGTTCTGGAAATAGTTCAAGTCCAATATCACCGCTTACTTCCAATGTAGCTTTCATTACTTTTGAGACCTCATTTACTTTTTTTATCCGCAGACGCATTTTTAGTTCATCGACAGACATCCTTGCTATCTTTAAATTAGGTAAAAGAATTTCACCATTTTTAATTAGTAATAACGGCTCGCCAAGAATCCATTTTCTAAGGGCGGGAATGTTTATTATTAAAAGTGAAATAACAATTAAACCAAGGACTATTAGTCCGCCGTGATAGATAGTGATCCATGAGTTATCTGACTTAAGAGGATGAACTAATACGGTTCCAATTCCAATCATAATAACTACCTCGCCAGGTGTCATTTGAGATAAGGTTCGTTTTCCACTAAATCTTAATAAAACAATTGCGGCTGTTATGTATAAAATAGCTTGTATCCAAGCAGGCATTAAATCCCTCCATTTAATTCTTATTGTTTATAGAATATCTTTAAAGTATAAAAATTATTTAGAATTGAAAAACATGCGCCCTTGAATTAAAAGGCGCATGTTCATATTATTGTTGTTGGTTTTGTTGTTGAACCGCTTGCTGTAGTTGTTGATTCGCTTGTTGCAATTGCTGTTGAACTTGTTGAAACTGCTGTTGCTGTTGTGGTTGAGCAGAATTTTGAGCTTGTTGCAACAGCTGTGTAGCCTGTTGTAATTGTTGTTGTGCTTGCTGAATTGCCTGCGGATTTGCTTGTTGTGTAGCTTGTTGAACTGCTTGCTCTGCTTGTTGAATTGCCTGCTGTGCCTGCTGAGCTGCTTGTTGTGGCTGTTGATTTTGTGGCATAAGTAAATCCTCCTATTAAAATTTTGTACTCTGTTAGGGTCCCATATTAGTTGAAAATCATTCCGTAAGTTGTGTGTCAGTTTTGAAACTGAAACTAAGCATATAACACTATTCCCCAACAAGGAATAAGAAACAGAGGTGCTTGTCCTTATGGAGTTAAAGGACAAACACCTCTGATGTTATTTCCATTGGTATGGGGTTTCTTGGTATACGTAGTAATTTAGCCAATTAGAAAATAGGAGGTAAGCTTGGGAACGCCAGCGGTTCACCGGCTTGTTGTTTGGATTATTTCCCGGAAAATAATCCTTAGGAATATCGCATGCTATTCCTTTTGTTATATCCCGTTGGTATTCTTCAGCTAAAGTAAGTGCTTCATACTCAATATGTCCGGTAATCATTACGTGCTTTTCATCCTTAGACATCATGATGAAAGGTCCAGCTTCTTTTGATGATGATAATAAAATTAAATCCTCACAGGCAAGTACCTCATCTTCAAAAACTTCAGTGTAACGGGAATGGGGAGCTAGGAATTCGTCATCAATCCCCCTTAGCAGTTTAACGGTAGCGTTTTGTAACTGATGGTTAAAAATTCCTGTTAGCTTTTGTGGCAATTGATATTTACCAATTCCATAGTGATAATAAAGAGCCGCTTGTGCACCCCAGCATATATGCAGGACGGAGGTAACATGATTTATGGACCAATCCATAATCTCTGTTAATTCATTCCAATAACCAACCTGTTCGAAAGGTAAATGTTCTATAGGTGCACCTGTTATAATCATACCGTCGTAGCGATGGTCTTTGATTTGTGAAAAGGTTTTATAAAATTGTTCAAGGTGAGACCTACTTGCATTTTTTGATTCATAGGTCTCTGTACGCAAAAATTGCACATTGACCTGTAAAGGAGAATTACTAAGCAACCGCAGAAGTTGAGTCTCTGTTTTTTCTTTTTCAGGCATAAGATTCAAAATAAGTATATTTAAAGGACGGATGTCTTGGGTAGCTGCGCGTTTGTCATCCATTAAAAAAATGTTTTCATTTTCCAAAATTTCTCTTGCTGGCATTGAGTAAGGAACGTTAATAGGCATGGACAGTACCCTCCTTTTACGAATTAAACGATACGATTATTATAACGATGGGAATTCAAACGAGCAACAGGAAAGTTTGTATTGTTTTTTTTATTAAGTATGATTATATACTCACTAGGTAGTCTTTGAATCAAAGCTTTAAGAGAATTAACAGATTAATGTTAAAATTAAAATATACAGATTCGGGATAATGTGGAAGAAAGGGTGACGAACAATAATAGTTATGTCTATTGTTTTTTAAAAATGGAATAGTTTTTGATAGTTAACGTGGAACTATAATTAAACAAAGGGTGGATGAAAGTGACAGAAAATGAAAAAGAAATGATAAGCACTACAACTAAAAAGTCTAGTGAAATTACAAAGGATGGCTCCTTTAAACGTCAAAAAAATAGATTTTCAACGCCATTTGGAAACAATGCGGGGGAACTACCAGTAGAGGCGGATCGTTATCGTCTAATATGGTCTGCTGCTTGCCCATGGGCACATCGTTCGGTAATTGTTCGTAAAGTACTTGGATTAGACGATGTCATAAGCTTGGGTACGGTGAGTCCAATGCGCCCGAAAGTCGGACATGTCGACTGGGAATTCTCTTTAGATGATAAGGGAGTGGACCCTGTACTTGGGATAAGAAATTTAAGTGAAATATACAAAAAAACCGATCCAGAGTACACGGGTCGTCCAACAGTACCAGTAATGGTTGATTTAAACAATAACAAAGCTGTAAATAATGATTACTTTAATTTAACAAACTATTTTGAAACCATCTGGTCACCACTCCATAAACAGTATGCACCAGACTTATATCCAGAACGATTGCGTCAGGAAATTGATGAAATAAATGATGTAATCTTCAATGATGTTAATAATGGTGTCTATAAGTGTGGCTTTGCAGCGTCACAAGCGGCCTATGAACAGGCTTATGACCAGTTATTTAATCGATTAGATGAATTGGAAAATCGTTTAGCTAATAAACGTTTCTTATTTGGAGATTTCATTACCGATGCAGATGTCCGATTCTATACCACGTTAGTCCGATTTGATGTTGCATATTACAATGCGTTTAATACAAATCGAAACTTAATTCGTGAATTCACTAATTTATGGGGTTATGTTCGTGACTTATATCAAACACCGGGGTTTGGGGATACAACTGATTTTGATGCCATAAAGCTTCATTATCATTTATCAATTACGATTAATCCCGATAAAGATGATGATAAGATATTACCAAAAGGCCCGGATTTATCATGCTGGGATTTACCACATAACCGACATATGTTAAGCAAGAAAGAAGAAAAATTTCTAATCTATTAATGAAATTCAAGTAGTAGGGGCGATAAGAAGTGAATATACGGAATGCAAACAAACGTGAAATAGAATTGATTCGGAACCAAAGAGTTCAAGCATATAGTGAGCATGCGAAAGCTATTCCTGATCAACACTGGCAAGCGTTGAAGCAAGCAATATCGTCAGATGCAGATATACAGGATGGTGTTGAGCTAATTGTTGCTGAACTGGGTGGAGAAATCGTAGGGAGTGTGGCATTATTTCCTGCCAATACAGATGCCTATCAAGGATATGTCGATGAACTCGACTATCCGGAAATTCGAGTACTTGCTGTATCACCTGAAGCTAGAGGTAAAGGCATCGCCTCAGCCTTAATTAACGAATGTATAAACCGTACAAAATTGAAAGGCTTCGATTATATTGGCTTACACACTGGATCGTTCATGGAAAGTGCAATAAAATTGTATGAACGAATCGGTTTTGAACGTTTGCCACAATATGATTTTGAACCAGCAGATGATGGCATTATTGTTAAAGCATTTCGACTTTCAATTTAATCTGTTAGGACCATGGTTATCGAAAATTTGAGTACAAGAACTGCCCATAAAAACAAAGATTAGGCACCTTCGTTTGGATAAAAAATCCACGATGGTGCCTAACTCTATTGATAATGATTATTTGTTTGATTTATGGTTTACGTTTGGGCATCCACTTCCGATCTTTGTTCGATGTCTCAGGAAATTCATCTCCAGCTTCAAGCTTTACTGATTGCGGATCGAGTACAGTACTTCCTGTTTCACCAATCTCAACATAGATACCATTGTTTGGTGCTTTTTGACCAGGATTAAATTGATGGTTCTGTCCCATACTATCCCTCCTTTTAATTTATATTGTCCATAAGGTTAACAAATAATGAGTTTTATTTACTCTTATTGTGAACATATTAGCGTAGTCTTTAAGGGAGAAAATTGAGACCTATCTGATTGACAGTATTTTTTGTTCTGTGTTACATTATCTTGAATTAAAGATAATTTTCAATAAGGATTTAAATCGAAAGAAAAGAGCCTACGATAGAAAAATAAAGACAAGATACAGAAAGTAAATCATATTTTGAAGTTTACTATTTGGAGGGTTTTAAATATGGATGAATTAAAAGGAATACACCACGTAACTGCTATTACAAGTAGTGCAGAAAAGAACTATGAGTTTTTCACTTATGTATTAGGAATGCGTCTAATTAAAAAAACGGTTAACCAAGATGATATCCAAACGTATCATTTATTCTTTGCTGATGACACAGGTAGTCCAGGGACAGATATGACTTTCTTTGACTTTCCTGGGATTCCCAAAGGTGTCCATGGTACAAACGAAATTTCTAAGACATCTTTCCGTGTGCCAAGTGATGCTGCATTGGACTATTGGGTGAAAAGGTTTGATCGTTTAGAAGTAAAGCATACCGGTGTTAAACAACAATTTGGTAAGAAAACACTTTCCTTTGTTGATTTCGATGAACAAAGTTATCAATTAATTTCAGATGAAAATAACCAAGGTGTTGAGCCAGGTACTCCATGGCAGAAAGGTCCTATTCCACTAGAGTATGCTATTACTGGGTTAGGTCCAATATTCGTTCGGATTGTTGAATTTGATTATTTTAAAGAAATGATGGAAAAAGTATTACTATTTAACGAAATTGATAAGGATGGATCCTTTCATCTATTTGAAACTGGTGAAGGTGGAAATGGTTCACAAGTAGTAGTGGAACATAACAGAATACTTCCACAAGCACAACAAGGCTATGGTACAGTTCACCATGCTGCCTTCCGTGTTGAAGATCGCGCGGCATTAGATCGTTGGGATGAATGGTATCGTAAATTTGGATTTCAAACATCTGGTTTTGTTGATCGTTTCTTCTTTAAATCACTTTATACGAGAGTGGCACCACAAATATTATTTGAACTTGCTACGGATGGTCCAGGTTTTATGGACGATGAACCTTATGAAACTTTAGGAGAAAAATTATCATTGCCTCCGTTGCTTGAACCAAAACGTGAAGAAATTGAAAATTATGTTCGACCGATTGATACAGTAAGAAGTACAAAAGAATTCACTAAAGAATAGAGTTACTTGAACATGAAGTATAATGATTAGTAGAAAAAGGGACTTTTCCTATTAGAGGATTAGTCCCTTTTACACACCTAACATGATATAATAATGAAGTCAAAAATCGAGTGATTTATCTCCAGGAGGATTCAAATGAAACACGTTGTATTAAAATCGAAATATTTATTTATTTGCACAGGAATATTTCTGTTAGTGGCTATCATAACAGGGTGTGGCACACAGTCAGAGAATCAAGAGACTCAAGAGAACCAAGTAGAACAAACAAACGAATCAACAAAAGAAGAAAAAATGGAATACCCCACTGTTGAAGAAAACCCAATAGTTACAATTACTATGGAAAATGAAGAAGAAATTAAAATCGAATTATATCCGGAAATTGCACCTAACACTGTTGCTAATTTCATTTCACTTGTGGAAGACGGCTTTTATGATGGTTTAATCTTTCATCGTGTTATTCCAGGATTCATGATTCAAGGTGGAGATCCTGAGGGAACTGGTATGGGTGGACCAGACTATGCGATTGCTGGTGAATTTGAATCAAACGGTTTTACTAATGATTTAGTGCATGATCGAGGTGTGCTTTCGATGGCACGATCACAAGATCCTAATTCTGCTGGATCGCAGTTCTTTATTATGGTAGCAGATTCGCCACATCTAGACGGTGACTATGCTTCATTTGGACAGGTTATCGAAGGAATGGAAACTGTCGACGCAATTGTCGCTGCGGACAAGGATCCGAGAGACGATAAACCATTGGAAGATCAACGAATGAAATCAGTAGTAGTTGATACAAAAGGAGTCGACTATCCGGAGCCCAAAAAACAGTAGTCCTTGCTGTATTCAGAGTTATTAGATGCTTCGCTGGCTTAATTTTCAGTGAACCATCTTTTAATACTTTCGACGAGTTATATATAATGATATAGTTATGGGTAACACTGTGAAAAATACAACAACAATTGGTAATGCAATGATTACGTTTGAACCAATCTTTATGAATTGTTTCGATTTCTTGTACGCTACTAGCTCAGGCTCCTTGGTAAAAAGCAAAGATCTGCTAGGTTTGGACTAGTTAAAATGGGGAAAATATATTCATTAATAATAAACCACAGGAAAGGAAGTTTTTATTTACATGCAAAAATATAAATATCTTCAGAAGCTAGTTGATGCAAAGGTAGTCGCTGTTATTCGTGCAGACTCCAAAGAAGAAGCTCTTGATCAAGCAAAGGCCTGTCTAAAAGGTGGCATTAATAGTATTGAATTGACTTTTACTACTCCTCAAGCAGAGCAAGCAATTGCCGACCTGGCAATTACCTATCCTGAAAAGTCAATCGGTGCCGGTACGGTCCTTGATCAAGTTACTGCAAAAATTGCAATTCAAAATGGAGCACAATTCATTGTGAGCCCATCTTTTGATAAAGATACGGCTTTATTGTGCAATCTATATCAAATTCCTTATTTGCCTGGATGTATGACTGTTACGGAGATGCGAGACGCGTTAAGATATGACTGCTCGATTATTAAGCTTTTTCCTGGTAGTATTTACGGACCACAAGCTATTAACCAATTTAAAGGACCACTTCCACAATTAGAGATTATGCCTACTGGTGGGGTTAATGAACAGAATATTAAAGAATGGTTTAGTGCAGGAGCGATTTCCGTTGGAGTTGGTGGTTCTTTAACAAAGGGTAGTTTAGCTGAGATTGAAGAAAAAGCAAGGAAACTTGTAGCGGCTGCTAACTAGTCACTAATTCAAAGACGGACGTGATGGTATGAAAAATTATTTATCCTTTGATATTGGTGGAACATTCATTAAGTACGGAATCATCGGGGAAAATGCCGAGATCTTAGAAAATGACAAAGTGATAACACCAAAAACATTGGAAGAATTACTAAACACTTTAGACTTAATTAGTAAACAACATCCTAATACTGAAGGAATTGCAGTAAGCGCACCAGGTGCTGTTTCTGATGAAGGAATTATTAAAGGATCAAGTGCGATACCTTTTATACATGGTCCAAATATAAAGAAACTATTAGCAGTGCGTACAGGTAAAGCGGTTTATTTGGAGAATGATGCGAATTGTGCCGGATATGCCGAAGTTTGGAATGGTTCTGCTAAAGGTAAACAAAATGTTCTCGTAATGGTTATTGGTACAGGGATTGGTGGAGCTGTAATAAAAGATGGAACAATACATAAAGGTGACAACCTGCACGGTGGAGAGTTTGGCTACATGTTATTAACTACTGACCTTGAGAGTAGTGATGATGTATGGAGTAGAATCGCATCAACTAAAGCATTGGTCAAGTACGTTGCTAAGCAAAAACATGTTGATTTTGAATCACTCTCAGGAGAAAATATTTTTGAATTGGCCGAAGCAGGGGATCAAATCTGTATGGATGCGTTAGATCGTTTTTACCATTTTTTGGCCGTAGGGATTTACAACCTACAATACATCTATGACCCAGAGGTTATTTTAATTGGTGGAGGTATTAGTGCAAGAGACGATTTAATTGACCGAATAAATGAGAAACTTGATAAAATCATGACTATTATTGATCTAGCTAAAATTAAACCAAACATTGACACGTGTAAATTTCGTCAGAATGCTAACCTATTAGGTGCTGTCTATGGGTATATGAAAGAATATAGCTAAAACTGTTATATAAAACCAGGAAGTTTAACCCGGATAGTGGTCTTTAAAGACACATTGTTCGGGTTTTGTTTGTTAAAATAAATCCATAAAGACGGTTATCGTGTGATATAAAAATTTGATGTAGGGAACCAAAAGTGAAACCAAGGAGTTTTGGAAATGAAACAGTTCGCGGCAATCGGCTTTACAGTTTCAATCTGTATTTATACTCTGATGCACTATATAACCTACCTTCATTTAACTGAAATCGGTCTACTAATACTTTCTTGTTCTGGGATAGCAACAATTATTTTTGCCTGCATTTTTCTTCCATTAAAGTCATTCTTGATACCGATATTTTTATTTGTCACCGCGATCATTATTCAACTCATGTCTGGTGGTTCTCTGTTTACACTTTTAATGGAAGGCATCTTCCAGATGAGTAGTTTAATCGCTTTGTTGTTGATTGTTCCAATTATCGGCTGGATACTGAGAGAAGAACCTTATATTGATGGAATAATGAATGTAGCCCATAAAATGCTTAATACGAGCAAGAAGTTTCACATGGGTATTATGGTAGTAAATCAAATTATTTCTTACTTTTTATTATTTGGTGCAATTCCAATGATGTATCAATTTATTAACGATTTTTTCACAAACAAAAACAGCGAAGCATGGGAATATTTTAAAGGAACAGCACTACTTCGCTCCTTCGCACTGACTACTCTATGGGTGATAAGTATTCCAAGCTTTGCATTTGCATTAGACCATCTAGGTGCACCGTTAATCTGGACTATTGTGCAAGGGTTCTTTATTTCGTTAGCGGGAATTTTTCTTTCTGTTTTGTTTACTTCGTATAAAGAGAAAAGATATGGCGCTAACATCACAGCAGATATTGGTGAAGAGATAAATAAACTTGTCCACAAATCAAACCCAGGAACAAAGTGGATACGGTTAACAACTGAATTTGTTTTCATTTTTATTTCGCTATTTAGTACGATTTTTATTTTGCATATAGTGATGGGTTGGGGATTACTAGTCCTTATTCCGCCAATGATTTTAATCTGGACATTTGCTTATTTTTTTTATAAAGGAAGAACCAAGCAATTAGTTTCACTGTCAAAAGATTATTTGGTCAATGAAATTAAATTTAAATCACAGCAATTTAGCTTGTTGTTGGCTGCTGGCGTATTGATTTTTTCAGTTAATCAATCTGGATTTGGTCGGTATTTAGTAGATGGACTATTTTATATTGAGCAGGCGGTTCCCTTTTTAAATTTTCTAGTTATTTTACCTTTTACCGTGATTTTTTTAGGGTTCTTGGGACTTGGTCCGTTAACGGTTATTGTTCTAGTGGCAGGTATTCTTCAGAATGTTGTTCTCTCCTATCCACCTGAACTTGTTGTATTATCAATGACGTCAGGTAGTGTCATTTCGATTGTATTGTCACCTTTTATTTTACCGATTATCGTATTAAGTTCCTCGAATGGACTTAGTATTTTGAAAAATGGTTTTGGTTTTAACCTTGGATACGCAACAGCTTTTTATTTTCTTGTTCAAGCTTATATCCAATTTACCTGGCACTTTATCTATTAATTTTAAATACTAATTTTTATATGATAAAAAGGTTAAATTTCAGTAATTAATCTGTATAATAATGTAGTAATTATAAAATAGTCCTTCGGAGGTTAACAATGAGTGAGGAACAATCAATAAAACAGATGATAAAACCAAATACGAGGTCAAGTTTACATAAAGACTTTTTAAATTTAGGCTTAGAAAAAGGAATGACAGTTATTGTCCATACTTCACTTAGTTCGTTGGGATGGGTGTGTGGAGGCCCTACAGCGGTAATTCAAGCATTGATGGATATCATTGGTGAAGAAGGTACCATTGTTATGCCTACTCAAACTCCTGAAAACTCTGATCCATCGACATGGCAAATGCCTCCTGTACCAAAAGACTGGTGGCCGATAATTCGTGAAGAGATGCCTGCTTTTGATCCTAATGTAACCCCAGTCAGAGGTATGGGGGTAATTGCAGAAACTTTCCGAAAGTTCCCAGAAGTAAGTAGGAGCAACCACCCAACTTATTCATTTGCAGCATGGGGGAAAGAGGCGGGGCACATTATTTCCGAACAGCCATTATCGGCTGGATTTGGTTCGAAGTCTCCATTGGCCAAAATATACGAACTTGATGGTCACATATTATTGTTAGGAGTAGGTCATGACAGTAATACATCATTACATTTTGCTGAGCATTATATAGAAGATAGAGAGAAGGTTAAAAAGGGGACTGCTATGTTTGAAAACGGCACACGCATATGGAAAACGTACAAAGAGATTGATTATGATTCAGATCAATTCGAAGCGCTAGGCAAGGAATTCGAAGATGTTTATGAAGTAAATTGTGAGAATGTTGGAATCGCCACAAGTAAGTTAATAGGACAGAGACTTATGGTGGATTTTGCACGTGATTGGTTACAAAAGAAAAATGGTTAATTTAATTTAGCAGAAAAAATCTAAGGGTATATTGCAATGGTAAAAAGAACCTTTTTATTCCTGTAAATATAACTCTTAGATGTCAAATTATCAATAGTAAAAGTATGAGGACTATCTCTTTTCTGATGAGGTAGTCCTTTTTGATATGGTACTTATCCTGATGAAGAAGATAAAACTCTGATATTACACTTAATTATATCTGAAATTCTCGTAAACTCTATTTAGCGTTAAGTCGATGAAAGCACGTTTCGAGATTAACTGAATCAACTGAAGGTACATCTAGTGGTTGAGAGACCGACAAGGGTAGAATTCTGTTTGTGTTAACAATAGTGATTATCTAATCAATCTTAAAAAGATAGTCAATTTTAAAATGATCGTTTCAAATTAATCGCGCGGTACATTGTTCTAGCATCTCTTCCTATCTGACTTCGTTGATTTATATAAGGTCTGACTTGATTTAAAAATACCTGATCACAATAATAGTGACCAAATTTACGATAACAAGCATCGTGTTGTCTACAAATAGCATCAAGCTGATTTATCGGAGCACCAGGCCCACTACAGTTTGGTCCACAATATCGGTATCCATTAAAACAAGGCATTCTCGCTCACTCCTTGTAATCATATTGGTTACCTTTAACTTATTCAATTTTAAAGGAATTGCTTGGGAAGATGACCGGAGTGTTTTAAAGATGGACGTTTTTTCCAATATATTCCGAGAAATATAAAGGGTTTGTTAATGATAAGTGGGACATAGGGACAGGCTCCTTGTCCCAAAACAAAAACCCTGCATCTCATTGAGATGCAGGGTTTTTTTCATCATTATTAGTTAAGTGGAATGGCTACTTGAGAGCCAATGTTTAATGAATAAATGTCCACGTTAGGGTTTGCTTCAATTAATTCATCAACGGTTACACCATCATACACACTAGCAATTTCATTGAACGTGTTACCGGGTTGAACGGTGTGATAAACTACATCGGCATCGCTACCAGAGTCGCCAGTATTACCAACAACTGTTACTTCAGATC
>NZ_WJNG01000013.1 GCF_009649745.1 Aquibacillus halophilus
ACAACCTTACCATCTACAGATACACGAACACCGTCATCTGCCGATGCATCTACGATATACGTTTTTGCTTCTGACAAACGTATATTTTTCGTAAATCTAGCTGAAAAATGATCTTTTGGCACCGTTGCTAATGGTGAGCCCTGACCCCAATTATAGTCAATCGCTGTAACTGGTTCAAAACTATTATTCCCACCAACAATTAACGGAACACCTCTGAATTTATCATTCTCGAAAAATTCGCCAATCCATGTTGATGATGAAGCTATTGCCGATTCATATGGTTCTAAAAATACATCTATCTCACTTCTAGCGGTATTTTCGCGATACTCCACCTCTATCCAATGAACATCTTTCTCATTTACAGGATAGTTGCTACGATCAGCAATCTTTACCTGAATAGCTTCGCCTGTATGTGCTCCTTGATTCCAACGATCTAAAATCAATTTCCCATCAAGGTATACTCGCACACCGTCATCTGCTTTTGTTCGTAGAATATAATTTCCTGCTGTAATCCGCTTTGCTGTTGTATATTTGGCAGAAAAATTATCATTCGGCATTCCAGAAGTAGGACTCCCAAAGCTATTATTTTCTGATAGCTTATCAAATTTTCCGACAGGTTCTATTACTTTTGCAGAAATAGGAAGACCCTTTAGGTATGGATTATCGTAATAGTAAGCTAGCCAAGACCCAAATGGAACTACATCTGAAAACACCGCCGCATCATTAGCTAATTCTAAATAATCAGTAGTGATCATATGATTACCAGCAGATACTCCCAACCATAAACTGCTATCCGTTCGATTACTAAAAGAAGTTAAACGGTCAATTTTTGGTTTTAGCTCTCCCTCATCAACGGTTACTCTGACACCATCGTCAGCTAATGTCTGGACAAAATAATCCCCTGGATTAAGAACTTTCATCTGTCTATATCTAGCTGTAAAATTATCAGGTGATTTAGCTAGGTCAGGCTTGCCTGTCCCCCAGTTAAAATGAATATTTGCTACATCACTTGTAAAGTCTGGATTAAAATTATCGTTTGCACCTAAAACAAGCTGACTTGTCATTAAGCTACTAATAGTAACTAAAGTCACCACAGAAGTAATCCTTATTAAATTTTTAATCAAAGCTAATATTCTCCCCCCTATGGATTTTTAAATATAAGTAAAATCTATTACTTCTACATAATATCACAAATTTCTTCAGCATTTGATAGTTTATTAGACTCAAATTGTTACCATTTTAATTACTAAGACTAAACAATCTAAATTTAAGCTATTTTGTCAAGGATATAGGGTTTATTCTTGGCAACATAATTTATTAAATTTATTTAAAAATAATATTTTTCTAACTATATAAAAACAAAAAATCGCTAGTACCTAGTTTATAAAAAGTACACTAGGTAATAGCGATAGAAAGATTATTTTTCAGTTGTTCATTCATTTGCTTATTTAAATTCAATTGGGGGAGTATCCTCGTTTTTAGCTAAACTACTACGATCTGTATTGTCCTTTTTACTTAAGTAATAAGCAAACCCTAGCAATAAATATTGAAAAACTAACATCCCTGGGTTATTCATATTAAGGTATAAAAGTGTTATCAACGCCATTATAAGCAAAAGTTTCTGCTTTCTTGTTACATAGAAAATAAAAAAAGTGAATAATGCAATTAAGAAAATAGTTATTATCCCGCCCTCAAACATCATCCGGGTATAGATATTTATAATCCCGTCAACTACTGAACCACCGTAGTATATGTCTGATCCAAATCCATTTCCTAATATCCAGTCTAATTGTACTAGCTGGTTAAATTCATTTAAGATTTCGTGTGCTCTAGGTGCATTATAGCGAGTATAAAAATTGCCATTAGTTAGTAACACCATAATATGTTCATAAACTCTATAATAAAGAAAATTTAACTTTTCAATAAAAAAAGATACAATTACAGATACACCCATTCCGGCTATTAGTATCAATTTGTATTTAAATTTAAATAAAAACAGAATCGCTATCAATATTGCACCTAACAAAACTAGCCCTGTAGAGCTAAAGCTAAGGACAAACGTAAGAATTAAAAATAAAGTTGACCAATTCCATTTGTAACGATCAAGGTAAAGTTTTAGGAGAATTATTGAAAGTATATAAATGGAATAAAAGGATGGTTCATTTGTAAACCCCTGTAACCTTGGAAAACTATAACCAATGTCCACACCAATACTTAATTTATTGATATTCAAAAAATAAAGTAAATATAAAATGATTGCCAGAAAAGCATGGAAGATACCACAATTCACAAATAACCTAGCTAGTTTTTTCATTTTATCAAGGGGAATCGAATTAAAGTAAAAGAATAAAGAGGTAACTATAAGGTTAAACACAACAGCAGATAACATAAAAAACTCTTTACTGTACTTCCCTCCATAAACATCCGGAGTCAAAGGCATTTTAATAATAAATAAAATCATACTTAATACGAAGATAGTTAGATATATAGCTGTTAGGTTATCTATTTTGCTCCGTTCTTTTTCAGACCGATCTATTAACGCCTTAATTATAGACCAAACCATTAATAGCAAAAAAATGATTTGAAAAACACGTTGCGGAAGAGAGAACGTGAAAATTATCTCTCTAGGGCTATAACTTTCCACAACATAAAAGGAAGAAATAATAATTAATGCTTGTATACAATAGTATTGTAGAGAATCTAATTTAATGTTAACTTTACCATTCATAATTAATCACACCAATATAAGTTTTGTCGTCGAATTCTGAGAGTACATAAAACAATCTGATTTTATTATTGATTCTACTTCGCTTGTCTATTCTTGAAATACACTCTTATAAAAACGATGAAAATACTTAGAATAATTCCTACCATAACACCTAAGAAGATATTCAATTCACGGTTTGGTGATGGTGCAGCATTATGTGTAGTTTCGCTCGGTATATTAATTAAATGAGAGTATGCAATTGAAGCGTCAACTGTTGTTTGATCTATTATAGAGTATTGATTTAAAAACTCGTTGTACTTTTTGAGATGAAGATTAATTTCTGTATTTACTCTAATAAAATCAACTTGCTCCTGACTTGTTAATTCAGTTAGCGACTCCATTAAACCAGCATCTATTTCGATACTTCCTCCTGTATTTAACAGTTGCTGATTTAAGAGATAAAACGCTGGTAATTTATTGTCTGTATTTTCATTGTATTTTTTTATGGTTTTTCGAATCTGATTAAGTTGAGAGTCCATTTTATTATTGTAATATGAGAGCTCAGATTCATACGCGACTATTAACTGTTTTTCTAGTTCTTGCAATGTCTGATTGACAATATTAACTATTATTTTTTCATTTTCATCTAAGTTATCCCCAGTTAGCACAACATTTAATGATTGATCTGTTGTTTCAATTCTTAAATCATCTTGAATGGAATCTATAGAGCGCTCAGTAGTAACACCCTCCATAGCAAATGTTAGAGTGCGTTTTGATGTCATTAATTCAGCAAAGTTATTTACTGAGACAATTTCCTCTTTCATTAGATCAAAATTGCTATACTTTTCTCCGTCTTGGTTGAAAGTAATAGCTAAAGACGATTGACTTTCAGGTGTTGATAAATTTTGATTGATTACTATACTTAAAATTAATGCAAGTCCTGTCACACCAAGGATAATCCACTTACCTTTCCAAAGAACCTTTAAAATTTCGATTAATTTTAATTCATCATCCATACTTTTATTACCTCCAGCGTGAAACATTCATCAATGTAAGATTATTAAATCAATATAATCTCCTTAACGGTCCATTAATTCTAAAACCTGCCTAACAATAATATTCCAATCATGCTTTTTTGCCCATTCAATACATTTTTTTTGATGAGATATTTGTTGATGAATTTCATTAAAATATTTTTCAATTGCGCCTCTTATTTCTTCGGGTTCTTTTCCATTTACAGTTAAACCTGTCTCACCATCAATTACTGCATCTGAGATACCACCAGATTTACCACCAATTACAAATTTTCCGTACATATTTGCTTCAAGGTATACAATACCAAATCCTTCTACACTGCCTTCACTTGGAATTTCGTAACTTGGCATTACAAAGAGATTACTATTCTTTATAAGATCTCGCTTTTCTTCCTCAGATATAAATCCAAGAAATGTGACATGTTTATCTAATTCTAATTCTCTAACAAGGTCTTTCAGTTTATTCTCATATGGTCCTTTACCGGCAATATAGTAATGATACGTTTTATTTTGCTTTACTAGTTTTTGTAAAGCCAACAATGTGGTATCAATTCCTTTTCTTTTCTCTAATCTTGAAATCGTAAATAGTCTTCGTTCACTTGTATCATCTACATCTATATTTTCTTCTTGAAATTTGATACCCGGGTGGATAATTTCAATTGAGAAATCTCCATAATATGCAGCTAATTCTTTGGTATATTGACTGTTTGCAACAATGGTAGTTGCATTGGATAAGACCATTTTGATGAGGAATTTCTCTGCTCTTGTCTTTTTATCGGGATATATATCATTACCATGAACGTACACAATGTAAGGGATTTTATAACGTTGGTTAAAATACATAGCGATTAAACCCAATCTCCATGTTAAAGCAATTGCATAGTCATATTGTTCCTTTTTATTTGCCATAGATGATGCTTTAAAAATCTCATAACCAATTTTCAATTGTGAATTGGCAGCATCACTGTAAAAAGTATTGGTTTTAAACTTTTCATTATCATCGACTTTTCCGGAATAGGCACGTACATCAACACCCTGTTCCTTTAAAGTGGAAAACAAGAAATAAGATAAATTTTGTATCCCCCCCATAGAACTAGATAAGTATGGGGTTAATAGGCTTACTCGTTTTTTCAAAGTAACCTTCCTCTGTCTATGAGTATTTTATTAGTCTAATGACGTTTTGTTAAAAATAACATTAACATATAATTAATATATTACCGTTTGAGATGTTACTTTGTAAATGTAAAAGTGAGTTTTTTGTCAAAATATCATGAAAAGAATGAGTAATTATTTAGATAGTACACAAAAAAAAGTTTTAACTAAAAATTGTTCTTATTAATGCACGGATTGCATAGTTACTAAAGTACCAACCACTTTTTATAATGTTAAGATTCTCTATCTTACGATAAACATACCAATTTTTCTTTGCGGCTTTTACCTTGTTGCTAGAGATTGATCCCGGGACTTTCCGGTAAGTGGCCAAGTTTTTGTTTAACCCATACGCATTTATTCCTCTTTTTAATATTTTTAGCCATAAAGCGAAATCCTGTCTAGTCTTAATATTTGGCATAACAATATTATCTATCCTCTCTCGGTCTAACATTACAGTTAAACAACCAATTGCACCTGGATGTCTTAGCAAAGAGTGATACCCTATTTGTTTTTTTGCAGGAATTACTTTATTTAATAGATTTCCTTCCTTATCCATTATTGAATAATCAGAAAACGAAAACTTATAATCGTTATCCAGCATAAATTGGACCTGTTCTGTTAACTTTGTTGAATCCCATAGATCGTCACTATCTAAAAAGGCTAAAAATTTCCCCTTAGCTTCATTTATTCCCGTGTTTCTTGCAACAGCCGCACCACTATTTTGATTAAGTTCAATCAACTTAATTCTTTTATCCTTATTTTGATAGTTCTTAACCTGATTTACTGTTTGATCTTTAGAATAATCATCAATAATTATCATTTCCCAGTTTTGGTATGTTTGGTCACGAACCGACTTGATTGTTCGTTCTATAAACCTGTCAGAATTATATGTAGGAGTTATTATTGAGACCAACGGTTCTTGATTTTTTTCCATGTAAATCTCCTTCTTGTTTATTTTAATTTCTTTCCATTAAAATATTCATTTAATTAACCGTTTCAATTCTTCCACGGTAATGACTCTTAACAAAAATATTAATAATAAATATATAAACGCACCTATCAAAACTGTAATTAGTAAGTGGGTGACCATACTGACATAATAAGTTAAGACTGCAAATATTATCATGACTGTCCCTATTTTAAGAATCCAATTAGCATGAATAACTAAAAAGTTGTTTTTTAGTATATGGTACATGTATCCAGAAAATACGATTAGTTCTGCGCCAATAGTGGTTGAGGCTGCTGCAACCAACCCATAATGTGGAATTAAAATTATATTACTCACAACATTAAAGACAGCACCAATGGTAACAAAGATTATGAAGGTTCTTTCTTTATTCATTGATAACAGGAAATGACCTAAAGCATAGTTAAGGTAGATAAACAGTAATGCAATTAAAAGAATTATTAAACTTAGCGAGGCGGCACCAAATTCTTCTCCGTATAGGAATACTAAAATTTCCCTTGCTAATATTTGTCCACCTATAATTATAGGTAAAATAAGCATTAACATATATTGGAGAGACTGTGTAAGTAACTTTTTCTTGTTTTGGTTAGATAATTTGGATAAAAGTGGGAAAATGACAGCAACAATAATTCCTGAAAAGGTTGCAAGTAGCAAAATTAAACGATAACTTGCATTGTACCAACCTATAATTTCATCATCAAATTGATACATCTTTAAAACAACTGTATCAAAATTATAATACAGTTTAACCATTAGGGCTGAAAAGAAAACCATCAGACTACTTTTTATTAGGGGATTAGCCCTTAGGTTATATTGATTAATATTATTTTGGAAAAGTTGTTTAAAACTAAATGATTCTATTTTCCTCTCCATTAGAAAAATACCGATCAAGGCTGTAGCAATCGCACTAATCATGATTGCTATAGGGAGTACATACACACTATTTGTAATAAATGTCAAAAACAATACTGTTAAAATGAAATATATACCTCTTTGATAAACCTTTAGCATACCTGTATATCCCATCATCGACAGTCCATTAAAAACCCAACCTAAATCCGTCAAGGCTAATAAACAAGCTGATATGCCATATAAAATAACTAACACTTTTTGCTGACCACTGAAATCCATAAAATAGATAATTAAAAATAATACGACCAAAGATAATAAGAATAGCAAGACACGGATACTTAATATTTTTTTTACTATCCAGCCTGTATTCTCCTTATTCCTTGAAATTTCTCTAACACCTATAGTGTTCATACCAAAAATAATAATTAAGGCCAAATACTCTGATACAATTTGCGCAAATGCTACTTGTCCGAAGGCACCTGATCCAAATACCCTGGCAACATAAATCATAAGTAAAAAAGTTACTAGTCTTGTAATAATTTCAGCAAATGAAAGGGAAAATAAATTTTTAAGGGTTTTGTTTTTCAATATATATTTCCTTTCTTTTGACAATTAGTCAATACACATAGATTTAACATGTTATTCTCATTTTTATGTAAAACAAAGTATCAAAGTAAAAGAGACCTATATTTAACATAGACCTCAATTACATCAGTGTATTCTTTATTAGAACACATGAATTAGTTCATATTTGACAAAGTTTGTTGTAAATATTTTTTAACATCGTCTCTTAAATCATCTCTGTTAAGTGAAAAATCGATGGTTGCTTTAATAAAGCCTAATTTATTTCCAATATCATACCGTTTGCCTTTGAAATTATAAGCTAAAATCTGTTGTGTTTCGTTTAGAATCTTTAAACCATCTGTTAATTGAATTTCTCCACCCTGGTCGGGTTGAAGGTCCCCTAAAATATCAAATATTTCAGGAGTGAGTATATAGCGGCCCATGACAGCAAAATTAGATGGTGCATCTTTTTGTTTAGGTTTTTCCACCAGATATTTCACTTTCATCACATTATCCAATAAATCTTCAGAGTTGTCGGGTGCAATTACACCATAGTTTGAAATCATTTCACTTTCTACTTCTTGCACACCAACTACTGATTTCCCATATCTTTCATGAACAGCGATTAATTGGGCTAAGCAGGGCTCATCCGCTTGTACAATATCATCTCCCAATAACACTGCAAATGGTTCTTGACCTATAAATCGATTAGCGCAAAATATTGCATGACCAAGACCTTTGGGTTCTTTTTGTCTTATATAGTGAATATTTGCAAGGGAAGAAATTTCCCGTACCGCTTCCAACATATCCAGTTTATTTTTTCTTGCTAGTGTTTCCTCGAGTTCATACGAAGTGTCGAAATGATCTTCTATGGCTCTCTTACCTCTCCCGGAGACAATAATTATATCTTCGATTCCTGAGGCCACCGCTTCCTCTACTATATATTGAATTGTAGGCTTATCCACTATAGGTAACATTTCCTTTGGTTGTGCTTTTGTTGCAGGCAGGAACCTAGTACCTAACCCGGCTGCTGGAATAATTGCTTTAGTAACCTTCATTAATACTACTCTCCTTAAAATTAGATTTAATTTTATATAATAAATATGTGAACTAATTTGTTGGTTTTATTAAGCGATATTATTCTATCATAATAGACATCTATTGTTCAATTTTTTATATATCATAATGTCGAAATAGATATCAAATTCTATTTACCTTTTATCTACCACTGGTGTATAATGTCTTTTTAGAGGAATTTAATAATATACAGGATATATAAGGGGAAACAAATGATGAAACGTAAAGAAGTTAAGAAAGTACAAAAGAAAAAGAACTTTAAAAGAAGATTTTTCATTTCTTTTATTATATTATTTGCAGTATTGCTCAGTATTGGTGGCTACATTTATTTTCAAGCTTATCAAGCCACAAGCGACTCCTATAGTGAATTAAACCGAGATAAGTCTCTTTTAAGAGAAAAGTCAGTTGATATTGGAAATGATCCTATTTCTATTCTTTTACTTGGGATAGAAAACTACTCCTCCGGCGGATCGAATGGAAGATCAGACACGATAATAGTCCTTACCTTTAACCAGGATGAGGAAACATTAAAAATGTTAAGTATTCCAAGAGATACTTTTGTACCAATAATCGGAGAAAATATACAAGATAAAATTAATCATTCCTATGCATATGGGGGAGCAGAGATGACGATAAATACAGTAGAAGAATTTCTGAACATCCCTATCGACTATTTTGCAACAATTGATTTTGCTGGATTCCTAAATGTTATTGATATTGTTGGTGGAATAACCGTTGATGTTCCATTCAATTTCTCAGAAGATAGTCACGATGGAACCGGAAAGCTATACTACACTGAAGGAGCCATGGACCTTAATGGGAAACAAGCTCTAGGATACGCTAGAATGAGAAAACAAGATCCAGAAGGTGATATAGGTAGAGGGGATAGACAAAAACAAGTGGTGGAAGCAGTAATCGATAAACTCACTTCACCTAGTACTGTCTTCAAGATAGATAATCTTGCTAATGAATATGGGGAAAATGTTACTTCGAATTTGAAGTTATCAGAACTTATGAGCTTCTATAAAGAATATAGGAATTTTAACACTAATAATATCGAGCAATTAAAACTCGATGGTACAAATGAAAGCATTGATGGCATTTCCTATTATGTTGTTGATGAGAAGTCGCTAGAAACTATTAGTACTGAATTGAGGAGCCATTTAGAATTAAATTGACATTATTTGAAGTCCTCTACAATGAGGACTTCTTATTTTATTCCTCTTACCATTTTATAAATCTTTTTACTGTATTTTAGTATTGGTCTTCCACCCTTACCTACAACCCCAACCATTTCTGCCAATAAATGAAGCAATATGAGAATAACTATAGCTATTAGTAAAGTTAGACCAATTGAAGCATTGGAGAACAAAATTGCTAGTGCCCCAAATACGGCACTGAATCCGTATAAAATTATCACCGTATTCCGATGGCTAAATCCAGCAGCCAAAAGTTGATAGTGAATATGTTTTTTATCAGGCATCATTATTTTTTGCTTATTTATGAATCTTCGTAGCATAGAAAATAAAGTATCAAATATCGGTACAGCTAAAACAATAATTGGAATTAAAAAGCTGAACAATGTTACATTTTTAAATAAACCTAGCATGGAGATAACTGCAATGGAATAACCTAGAAACATTGATCCTGTATCCCCCATATATATTTTTGCAGGATGAAAGTTGTGAAATAAAAACCCCAGATTACTTCCAATTAGAACAACACAAAAGAAAATCACTATCAAGCTGAAGTCTGTTATTGCAATAATTAAAATACTTGTTAATGCAATAGTTGAAACACCTGATGCTAACCCATCTAATCCATCGATTAAATTTATTGCATTTGCAATACCGACTACCCATAGTATTGTAATAATTATGCTGAAATTTTGCAGCTCGACTAGTCCGATAAGAGGCAAATTCACCTTATCAATGATTAAACCACCATAAACCAATATCCCTGCTGCTAACAATTGACCTGAAAGCTTGATTATTGGCCTGATCTGATATTTATCATCTAAAATACCGGTTATTACAATAATCAAAGCACCTATGCTAATTTCTAAAAAATGTTCATGTGATGGAGCCAAATATACCAAACCTAAACATGTTCCAAGGAAAATTGCCAACCCACCTAGCCTTGGGGTTGGAGTTATATGAATTTTCCTATAATCAGGTATGTCCATTACTTTTAGTTTAATAGCTAATTTTTTAATAGGATAAACTAGAAATAATGTTGATACAAATGAAATAAAAAATCCAATAATAAGGTCAGTTACATTTAACATAAGAATATCCCTGCTTTACTTTTAAAAGTTGTGTGTCTTATTACTATTCAACAAAACAAATTATATATGTTAATCAAAATATACCAGCCAATCCGACAATATTTTCTTCTATTTTAACATAACTGTTTAAAAAGTAGGGTGAATTTTGGATTTTCCTCAACCAGCACTGACTACAAGTCTAAATTAAAGAGCACTTCCCACCATCAGGAAGTGCTCATTCCTTCTATACTTCTGTTGTCTTTTCTTTTTTCTGTCCAAACAAACCTTTAACCTTTATCGATAGATCATCAAACAAGGTATAGACCACTGGAATTAGTAGTAGTGTGAATACACTGGAGACTCCAAGACCAAAGATAACGGTAATGGCCAATGGCTGCTGCGTCTCGGCGCCTTCACCCCACCCTAATGCCAATGGAAGCATTGCTAGGATTGTCGTTAGGGTGGTCATTAGAATTGGTCTCATTCTGCTGACACCCGCTTCGAGTATTGCTTCATACCTGTCAATACCTCGCCGCCTAACAATATTGATGTAGTCAACAAGTACAATTGCGTTGTTAACTACGATACCGGCGAGCATAATGACCCCAATGAAAGCAGTTATACTAAGTGGTGTACCAGTAATGAATAGTCCACCAAACACCCCTACGGCTGTTGCTGGCATAGAGAACATAATAATTAATGGGAATAGGAAGTTCTCAAATTGAATTGCCATTACTGCATATACTAGGAATATGGACAATACAAGTGCAAGAGCTAAGTCAGAGAATGCTTCTGCCATATCTTCTGCTTCCCCACCTACTGAATAGGAATAATCCTCAGGGAAATTCATGGTAGCAAGTTCTTCCTCGATAGCTGTGCTGACACTTCCTAAATCAAGACCTATGATTCCTGTTGTTACATTCACTTGTCTTTGCTGGTTTGCTCTAGAAAGACTCGCTGGTCCTTGTATTTGTTCAAAGTCAGCAACAGAGGCTAGCGCCACCATGGTGCCTTGCTGCGTTTGGATCATCATATTTTCAAGATCACTAATTGTACTGCGTTCATCTTCCGGATAGGTCAACGTGACATTCATCTCATCGCCGTCCTCACGGTATTGCATAACTGTCTGACCAGTGAAATTCATCCGAACTTGATTCATTATTTCCTGATGAGTTAGTCCATACTGAGCAGCAATTTCACGATCAACTGTTACGTTTAGTTCTGGACGTGTATCAGAAACAGATGTTGTCGGATTATGAACCCCTTCCACATCGGAAATGGTATGAATTACTTGATTGGCAAGTTCTCTTAGTACATCGTGCTCGGGTCCATTGATATTTATTGAAATAGGGTCACCAGAGCCCATAGCACCTGCTCCCATTTCCGCGACTGTAATTTCTGCTCCGACAATGTCTTGTAAATCTTGATCAATTTCCTGCAATACTTCTTCAGTTGACTGGTTACGCTCTGCTTGCGGTACTAATTGGATAGTGTAGGATGCACTATTACTGCTACCACCCATCATTCCTATACCACCGCCACCACCACTAGTTAGTGTGACGTAATTGACATCAATTACATCTTGGTAGTTTTCCAGCCTCTCACTTACTTGGGCTGCGACTTCTTCCGTTTTTTCAAACGAAGTTCCAATCGGCGTTTCTGCATTAACACTAAGCTGTCCCTGATCCCCTTGTGGAATGAACTCAGTTCCTATGAAGGGAATTAATGAAAGACTTGCGCCGATTATTAGAACAGTAGCTACTACTGTCGTTTTTCTGAACTTCAAAACTTTACGAAGGACTCTTTCATAGCCATTGTTGAATTTGTTCAATAATTGATCAAACCAGTAACGACGTCCATTGTCCTCCATAGCTTTTGTTAACAATTTGGATGAAAGCATTGGAATTAACGTAATCGATACGACTAGTGATGCTATTAAAGCAAATGCAACAGTAAGCGCCAATGGTGTGAATAATTCAGATGCAATCCCTTCTGTAAACACGATTGGTAAAAATACAACAAGTGTTGTTGTTGTCGATGCTATTACAGCCGGCGCCAGTTCTGAAGCACCTTTTACAGCCGCTTCTTTTCGGCTATAACCTCGTTGCCGGTACGATACGATGTTTTCTAGTATAACAATCGAACTATCGACCATCATACCTAGACCGAGCGCTAGTCCACCCATGGTTAAGACGTTTAATGTTTCACCAGTAAAGTAAAGTAATGTAAAGGTAGAGATGATTGCAATTGGAATTGATACTCCAACGACGATTGTTGCTCGAACACTCTTCAGGAACAATAGCAGAATGAAGAGGGCAAAAATTCCACCATATACCATATTCTGAACAACAGATGATATCGACTGCTTAACAAATGTTGATGTATCGACAACCACTTGCAGATTTACATCTGGTGGTAAATCTCCGTTTAGTTCCTCAATCGCTGCTGAAATATTATCGGATACTTCCACTGTATTTCCATCTGATTGCTTCAATATAGATAACACGACAGAAGGCTCACCATTGACTAACGATGTCCCTGAGCTTTGGAATGTATCATTGACATTAGCAACGTCTTCCACGTGCAGTGTTGCCCCTTGTGGTGTTTGTACAATCGTTTGTCTAATATCTTCAACCGAGGTGTAATCTCCATTGATACGAACCTGTAAATCCTTATCTCCTTTTGCCACGACACCAGCAGAAGCAGATGAATTAGCACCGCTTAAGGCTTGCATAATAATTTGTGGACTTAATCCATATTGAGTTAATTTAGCACGGTCAAGTTCTAACTCAATTACACGCTCTTGGCCACCCTCAACCGTTACAGAAGCAACTCCACCTTGACGTTCAAAGTATGGCACGATTTGATCTTCAGCTATTTCTTGTAACTGAACGGTATCATCACCTGATAAACCAACCCACATTATTGGTAGTTGGTTCGGATTGAACCGTAAAACTCTTGGATCACCGGTACTATCAGGTAGCATGCCTTTTACTTGATCAACACTTTCCCTGACCTCGAGCAAGGCATTATCAAGATTAGTCCCTGTGCTAAACATCATGATGACAAGAGAGGAACCAGACTGTGATTGTGATTGAATGGATTCAATTCCTTCAATTGAACTTAAAGCTGATTCAAGTGGTTGACTAATTTGTTTTTCGACTTCTTGAGGAGCTGCGTCCGGATAGCTGGTTGCAACTACAGCAATAGGAAGATCAATTTCTGGAAAAAGGTCAATCGCTAAGCTACGAACAGAAATAAACCCTAATGCGATAATTGCGAGTACTACCATTATTACCCCTACAGGGCGCCGGACGGAAGTTTCTACTAACTTCACGATTAACCTTCCTCCTTCATGATGTCTACTTTATATCCGTCAGCTAAGGTTAATTGGCCACTTGTAACTACTGTGTCCCCTTTGTTAATTTCCCCTTCTATAGCTGTCCAATCGGTTTGTGCTTCGATAACTGTAACTGCTACTTTCTTCGCTTCGTCATCTTCAATGACATAAACATATGTTTCATCAGCTTCTTCCACCAAAGCAGTGGTAGGAATCTGCAAAGCACTTTCTACTACATTTTCTGGTAGATGAACAACCGCAACCATACCTGGTTTAATGTTATTAGCTTGATTATCAACTGATAGTTCTATCGTGTATAAGCCTGTTTCGTTGGCGACCGAAGAAACATAATCAATGGTTGCAGCTTCTTCTAAATCGATCGTGTCAAAGCGGACGGTTGCTTGATCATTACCATCGAAAATGTCTAAGTTTTCAGCTGTTACATTAAGCTGTATTTGTATTGTGTCTAAATTTACAATCACGGCAAAAGGTTCGGTGTTGGATATCATGCCACCTTCTTTAGCATCTAGTGTTGTTAGTTGACCAGAAGCAGGGGCTTCAATATCGAGTTCGCCTCGACCATCAGCTCGTGTTATGGTTGCAATTATGTCTTCTTCATCTATTTGATCACCTTTGGCAACTTCTAATGTTTCAATTTCACCAGCAACAGGAGCAATTACCGGTGTACTACTTTCTGGCATGGTTCTTCCATAAAATTTCTTCTCAACAATGAGGTCTTCTTGGATTACCTGATCAACCTCTACTGGTGTTACTCTATCTTCTTGTTCTTCAGTTGTTGTATCATCCTCCGAGCATCCGACTAAAATAAGCATTAGTGCAAACAGCGGAAATAAAAATTTCTTCATAATAATCCCCTCTCTAATCCTGTAGTAACAAATTTATCGTTAAAATTTGAGCAATTTTTTGACAATCAGCCTTGAGCGCTGGTATTGCCTGAAAATGTGTCAGCATCCCTTGAATGATTATTTTCTTAGGGTTTTGTTTTGCAACCTCTGATTTAATTACTTCAGCCGCTTCCTCTAATTGTTGTTTCGATTCTTTATCTAAAGGCGTCTGGTTAACCTTTTCAAGCATGGATGAAATGATCGTTTCTACTTTATTTGTGTCTGTAACATTTTCTTGCCTAAGTAAATTATGATAGCTTAACTGTTCAACAGTTACCTGAGGATGGTCTTTACTAGTAATCATCCCCCGCACCAGATCATCTAACCGTCGAACAATAAAGGCAGCCAGCTCCTTCGTATCTACTTTTAAATCATGTACCACTAGATTTTTGCAATAGCCCTGAAGCATGCCATCTAACTGAATTGAAGCATCCACAAGATAAGGCTGAATAGCTTCACCATAGATTGCAAGCAAGTTCATTTTTGTCCATTCAAAGCTTTGTTTATTCATCTTCATAATGAAATGATCTAACTGGTCACCTAATTGTAGATTATCCCTGAAGTGCATTATGATGTATTCTTTGTGATTCGTTAACATCTCTAAAAATACATCTATTTGTTTCGCGAGCTTTTCCTTTGGCTCGATGTCCAAAGAAGCTATTCGTTCCACTTTTTCAAATACAATTTCCGAATAATACTCAAAAATAGCGACAGTTAATTCCTCTTTCGATTTAAAATATAGATAAAATGCACCCTTCGAAACATTACTTTCATCCGCAATTTGTTGGATTGAGGTAGCGTGCAGTCCTTTTTGAGCAAATAATTTAATACTTTCTTCAATAATTTTCTTTTTCTTATCGTTCAATTGTTCTCACCTAATTCCATTTAATAATGTAACTTGTTTGACTGACTAGTCAGTCAACTGAATTCAAATAAAAATAATTGACTAGCCAGTGAGAATGTCACACTGACCAGTCAGTCATTATTGTTAACTACTATATCATTATATCCAATCTACATACAATCCATAAGCACTTATTAACTAAGAATAGTTGCTGCTTGGTTCACAATCATGTCAATCTTCTTTATAGCTGGAAGCTTTTTAAATGATCGATCATTAAATTTTTGATCTAATTGATTGATGATACCAATGATCTCTTGATCAACAAGTAACTGCTGATAGGTCTCGTGTAAATGACGATATTGCTCAATCGACCGTTTCATTTTTTTATTAAAACCTTGTAGATGATAGGAAGTTGAAAATGAAAATAAATCTACTACGTTACTCTCGAAGTTTGGAAAATACGGATTTTTTATATGGAGCATATTCATCACAAACGGAAATTGCATGGATGGATTGCCATTTCTATTTTTGACTTGGTATAGTTGATGAGTAATTTCGGTAATGTTCGGTCTGTCAGTATTTAGTCTTTCTTTTTCAAGAAGCTCAAAATATCTTTGTTCAAATTCATCCGTTACACTAGGATTATCTAAATTGTAAAAAGAACGATACACAAATTTAAATAGGCCGTTAGTTTCTATACTTCCTTTATGTAATTGCTCATGCAATAGTGTATACACTTGATAACTTTCTGAATTCATCTCTTCAACGATTTGCTTCTGATTTTCGATAAGAATCTTTTTAACTGCACCTGCATCTTTATAACCCGTTCGTACCATAAGTAATCCCCCTTGTATTAGTGTTTTTTCTTGGAGGTAAATTGCCTTCACTCAATGATACCATATCTCCATCAATTCTTTACATTATTTAATCCCAGATTACGTTGTATTGTGACTAACCCGGGCTTTAGAACCACAGGAAGAACTTATTCATCATCGTTATCAAATAGTATTCCACGATTTATATAGACAATAATCCTTTCTGTACGATTCATTAATTGATCGAATGGTTTCTTTGACGTATCAACAATTAATGTGGATCCGTCCTTAAATGTAATTTCCGTTAGATTTCCTTTAGCAGAAGTCAATTTGATCTGGTTATATGAAATCCAAGCACAGCCCTTACTTTTTACTGCTTCAGTTGGAATCAGGTAAATCCCTTCCCCTGGATTAACTGTTAGTGGCAACTTTTTGTTCGTTCCTAATATCTTTTTAGTTGCTTCTCTTCGTCCTTCTATTGTGGATCCAGACCTTAAACAACTGTCTCTTAAAATTTGATTTGGGGTTTGTTTACAAAGTATGAGTTTCCCTGGTTCTAGGATTAGTGATTGATACTCTTCAACGTTGTTTGAAATGACTGCCATCGTACTCTTACAAATATCGTACTTGGCTGTATAATATTTTTTCAATATCCATTACCTCCAATGCTATTTTGAATTATAAAAGTAGTTTACAATAAAATGCATAAAATGGAATTATATGGTGTAGTTTTGTAACAAAATTCGCCAAAGATTATGTACATTTTACAAATTTTGCATATTAATATTCCCTTTGTTTTGTTTTTTTGCTATTATTAATTTTTATTGTCTGAAAAGAATGAAATTTTCCGTTAATAAATACCACAGAAACAATGTTCTGCGGTGAAAAAAATATCTTTAAGAAAGACTGCTTTCTAAAAGATGTTGTTATTTACGGATAATCTATAGACTGCGATGGTAACTTTTTTGATAATTTTTTCACTTTTCCTTAATTAGCTGCATGTTGACATGCGCTCCGGGCAGTCGCTTTCCGCGGGCAACGCTTCAACTTCCTCGGAAGAATACCACTTCCTGCGGGATTTTCAGCCGTCGCTTTTCCCGCTGGAGTCGACTGCCCTACGCTTCAATAAAACATCATATATGAACAATAAATACTCTGTAGCATCTTCAGAATGTTCTGTCTCATAGCTCTTTGAAACGACATCCATGAGTTTAAAACGAACTAAAAGTATCGGTTTGTATTTTCAAGGATTCTTATTATTCCGTTGCTTTTAATAATTTTCTAATCAAGTGGAGGAATTCATCAAACGTTGTTTAATAAATAACTACTCATTAATTGGAAATTCCCTACAGTGAAGGCAGAATACGTAGACTCCTATGGGAACAGCGCGTTCCGAAGACCCCGGAAAAAGCGCTCTTCGCTTTTGAGGAGGCTGAGGTCGTGCCCATGGAAAGCGAAGTATTCTGCCGAAACGGTTATGTAGAACACATTCAAAGAGAGTGACAGAAATACAAATTAATACAATAGTTACGTCGCATTTTATATCAAGTGCGAAGGTTAAGAAGCGAAGACTTATGAAAAGAGCCTTAAGAAAAGGACCCAGTGGTTAACTGGGTCCTAAATAATTATTTATCTTCTTCGTCATCAACCATTGTATCTTCATTCGTAGCATCATCGGTATTCTCTTCCGTCAGACCATTGTCTCCGTCTGTAGTACCTTCAGCACCGTTTTCGCCACCATTGGTATCACCGTTCATACCGTTACCTTCTTCACCAGTGATATCACCATTATTGCCGTTACCCTGATTGTCTTCAAGGTTTTCATCTGTTAGACCTGTATCCCCATTTTCCCCACCATTTTCTGGATCAACTACATCATCCATTTCCTCTTGGATTTCATCTGCAGGCTCTTCCGCTTCTGGTGGTGGGTTTTGATCTTCATCCTGAGCACATGCTGTAAGCAGTGACAAAGCAAGTACTGGAGTACCAAGTCTTGTTAACCATTTCTTTTTGTCCATTGGGTACTTTCCTCCTTTAGAATAACAACTTCTATTTTAGCTTTCCCTTTTTGCCAGAAAGTTTCCTCAACGATTTTTTCCATTTCTTTTAAGCAATTTCCACAACCTATTTTACAACTGATACGTGTAAAACGGTCACGTTTAGAATTCATCAAATTGAACGATAATATACATGGGTTGTTTAAGAATCAAATAAAAAAACAATCCTCGCTAGAAGATTGTTTTTTTCTATAATATAAAGTTCAAATAATTATGAGTATTATTTAACAGCAAACATAATTTCTGCTTCACAAGCGAGTTCTCCGTCCACTGTCGCGATAGCTTTTCCTTTACCAATCGGTCCCTTTAAGCGAATAATCTCAACCTCTAACCTTAATTGGTCACCTGGTTTTACTTGTCGCTTAAAGCGGCATTTATCAATACCTGCTAAAAAGCCAATTTTCCCTTTGTTTTCTTCCTTGTTTAAAATGGCAACCGCTCCTACTTGAGCTAGCGCCTCGACAATTAGAACGCCAGGCATTACTGGATAATCGGGAAAATGCCCTTGGAAGAAAGGCTCATTTATTGTAACGTTCTTTTTTCCCACCACCCGCTTATCTTCCAATTCGGTAATTTCATCGACTAGTAAAAAGGGATAGCGATGAGGTATTGTTTCCTTGATTTTTTGGATATCAAACAAAATAACGCCTCCTTGTTAATCTGGTCCTATGTATCGTTAATAAAAGAAAACCTAGAGATTTTAAGCAGGAGTATATGCAGTCCTTTAAAATCAAAAAGGTTCACGTTAAATGTTCCACTTTACTTACAAATCCTCAGTGTTATTCTCCTGTTACAATCTCAACGATATGTTTCCAGGTTTCAAAATTAAGTGCTTCTGTAGGATTGCCATCCCCAAGTATGCCATAACCCACCATGAGTCCCGCAATAAGAGCTGCAAAAGAAAGCACTAACACAATGATTACTTTCAGCCATATCGGTATTAAACGACGGATGGGAACTTTGTTTTTCCTTTTTTCCTCACGTCGCTTTTTCCTATTATCTTTATCATTACCGTTAGATTTTTCATTTTGCTTCGCTAATTTTTTTTCTTGTTTCTGAAGATTCTTCTGCTCTTTACGTTTTACAGAGCTCTTATTCTCTTCAGTTTTTTCAGCTAATATTGTTAACATGGCTTGATGACTCCTTACTTAGAAATTACTTAAGGGTTATCTTAATTGATTAACTAACCCCATCATTTGGTCATTCATCGAAATGGATCTAGCATTAAATTGATATGCTCGTTGAGTCAGCGTAAGCTCAGTCATTTGTTTAGCAATATCTACATTGGACGATTCTAACGCTTGGCTTTTTAATTGCACTTGATTAGCTGCCACGTCTTGAATAATTTCCCCTTGATTAAATTGGACACCTTCGACATTACCAAATCTAAGGTTATTATCGCCAGCAGCTTCTAATAAGCGTGGGCGTATTGCTTCAACAATAGCTAATTGACCTTCGACCTCGGTATTACCATTTCTAGTTACTTGAATTGTTCCATTATTCGAGAACGATATAGAATCAAAATCATCCGCAAAAATAATTGGGCCATTCTCTCCAACTACCGGATGCCCCTGTTTATTCGTAAGCATTACTGTCCCATCATCGAGAGGATTTAAATAAAATGTTCCGGAACGAGTGAATTGTGTTTCGGTAATTCCATTTTCAGTAACGTTCACTTGAAAAAGGTGATTATCTGCCAATAAAGCTACATCAAGTGATCGACCAGTATCTGCAATGGTTCCCTGTGACAGATTTATATTAGTGTGTCCTAATTTAGCTCCATTACCAACTCGAATACCGTCTGGTGTTAACCGTACATTTTCGACTTCAGGGTTAGAAAGGTTATCTATTTGTTGAAATAGCAAGGATGAGAAGTCAGCTTGTCGGCTTTTATATCCATTGGTATTAACATTGGCCATGTTGTGGCCGATTATATCCATTTTGTTTTGCAACTGTCCCATCGTTACGGCTGCTTGTATTGCCATTCTACTCATTTTTAGAAAACCTCCCTACCTTAATCTAGCAATTTCGTTAACGGCCTTATCCATACTCTGATCGTAAGCCTTTAAGACATTTTGATTCATCTCAAAGGAACGGTATGCCTGCATCATATCTGTCATTGTCTGATTTGCATCGACATTTGAGTTTTCAAGAAACTTTTGTTGAATCGTAAAAGTTGTCCCAGGATTTACTCGAGCATCTAGTAATGCTTGTTCACCTTCAGCTAGTCGAAACAAATCTTGGCCTTCTTTCACTAAATTATTAGCGTTCTGACTGTATGCTACTCCTAAAGGGATGTTCTGATTGCCTAGTTGAATCATTCCTTCTGCAGTTAGGTTAAATTCCAATCCACCAGTTGCTATTGGGTTACCTGCTTGATCTAGCACGTAATGCCCATGATTTGAAACTAGAAATCCCTGTCCATCAACAGTGAAATTTCCATTTCTCGTGTACCTTTCTTCACCATCTTGATTTTGAATGGTGAAAAAGAGATTACCTTCAGGATCTGCAATCGTGCCATTCACAATGGCCATATCTGTCGAAACACCTGTTTCTTTCAAGGAACCTTGAGTAAAATCCGGAATGGTTTCTTGTACATATACTCCAGTATTTATAGAACCTATTCGGGTCTGCATTGGTATATTCATGTTCGTTGATGTTGGAAGTTTTTTAGACTCCATACGCTCAATTAAGAGTTCTGGAAATGCGCGTAATGTTGCTTGATCCTGTTTATAGCCAGGTGTCAACGCATTGGCCATGTTGTTTGATAACGTCTCTTGACGACGTTGCTGTGCAATCATTCCTGCTGCGGCTGTATAATACCCTCTTAACATTGTTTTACCCTCCCCTAACGAATCAATCAAAACTGAATAATTTCCATACAGCAATAGGTTCCAACAAATTTCGTTCAATGTATCTACTGTTTACTCACTATTAGCCAAACTTTTTACGTTCAATTTTATCAATGTTTTCTAACATGATACCTGTCCCTTTTGCAACACAATTCATGGGCTCGTCCGCTAATAAAACCGGAACTTTAAGCTCCTCAGACAGTAACTGATCCAATCCGTGTAACAATGCTCCTCCACCAGTTAAAATTACACCGCGGTCAATTATATCCGCAGACAGCTCTGGAGGTGTTTGTTCTAAAACCGTTTTAGCAGCTTGGACGATTAGTGCAACTGATTCTTTTAGAGCCTCTTCTACTTCAGATGATTCAATCGTAATAGTGCGTGGCAGTCCACTTACCATATCCCGGCCACGAATATCAATTTTCTCATTGCGTCCTCCAGGAAATACAGTTGCTACATTAATCTTAATATCTTCAGAAGTCCGTTCACCAATTAACAATTTATATTTTCGTTTCACATAATTAAGTATTTCAGCATCAAATTTATCCCCAGCCATTTTAATTGACTGTGCCGTAACAATATCCCCCATGGATAGAACGGCAACATCAGTGGTTCCACCACCAATATCAATTACCATATTACCACTAGGTTGGAATATATCCATCCCAGCACCAATAGCAGCTACCTTAGGCTCTTCTTCTAGATAAACTCGTTTTCCACCAGATTTTTCTGCTGCTTCTTTGATTGCCTTTTGTTCGACTTTGGTAATGTTAGTTGGGCAACAAATTAGCATACGAGGTTTGGAAAAGAATCCGCGAACTTTTATTTTATTAATAAAGTATTTTAGCATCGCTTCTGTCACATCAAAGTCTGCAATTACCCCATCTTTTAATGGACGAATTGCTTCAATATTTCCGGGTGTACGTCCAACCATTCGTCGTGCTTCTTCTCCAACTTCAAGTACCCTACCAGTTGTACGATCCATGGCAACAACCGAGGGCTCATTAAGTACAATTCCTTTGCCTTTTACATGTATTAATACGTTAGCTGTTCCAAGATCTATTCCAATATCCCTAGAAAACATGAGTTTCGATCCTCCCTGCCTAATTTAGTTGCTATGTATCCGTTCGTGAACACAATGCCTCTAATTATATATAATATCATAAATTGGATTTTTTAGTTAAATTTTACGATAAAAAGTAAGCTATTGTCATATGGACTTTTGGATTGGAAGAGGATTGCAGACAACAAATGAATACTTACTGCCTGCACGACCTGTTTAGATGGGTCTCCTCTAGAAGAAGGGGGAACTTGATTTACCTTAAGGAGGAATTAATCCTAAAGTTAACCTACCGGCTCAATTGGAGCTTTCTCGGATTGCGAGTTAAGTTTATATTTCATTTTTGTTGCTTCGCCACCGCGCAAATGACGGATTGCCTTATGATGGTCGAGGATATTCTTCACTTCAATAGCTAGCTCGGGGTTTATTTCTGGCAACCTTTCCGTTAAATCTTTGTGAACTGTACTTTTAGAAACACCAAATTCTTTCGCAATAACCCGTACAGTTTTCTTTGTTTCTACGAGATGTTTTCCAATTTTGATTGTTCTCTCTTTGATGTAATCATGCACACCACTCGCCTCCCTGAGTTGGATGTCCAAGGTGTGAAATGAGGCTGGCTACTGAGAATAGTGCAAATATACTATTATATGTACAAAAAAGTGTGGCGCTGTTAGTTGATTCACCCTACACTCTCTCACCTTAGATCTTTCTTGATTGCTTGGTTTGTAACATTTTATTATCAGAAATCAATGAATATGAATAAAAATATTCATATCTGACAAGTTAATCATGTTGACAAGCATTGATGGACTAGCCCTATTTAACTATGAAGTAGCATAAACACTAGATAGTAGCCCAAAATAAAAAGCCTCACCAATATTTTTGGCAAGGCTAATTTACGTATAAGAACTTATTTGTTTAAGGCAATAAGTGGCAATTTGGCAAAGAAGTAATCACTTCTTGTATTGATAAATTCATTGTAAGCATCCCTTAGAAGTTCTTCACTATTAGTAGCTAAACCTAAGTAATACTTTCTAAAGGGTGTTGATGGCAACGTTTGTAAAATTGTTTGTGCCCCTTTTACGTTCCCTTTTGCAATTTCTATGTGAGCCTTTTCACTAAGGTCATCTGTTAGTACATTAGTTACATGTCCAAAGTGAGCACACACAAATGGATAATTCCTCTGCTTAATACTATTTACAATATGATTCATATTAAACTTCTCAGCAATCTTTAACGATTCCTGCAGATGGTTAATCGATGCATAAAAGTCTTCGAAGATAAAAGTAAGTCCTAGGTTTAGATGTACTCTAGCCTTTCTTTCAAAGCTTAATGTATCATTAATTGCTCGGTACGCATGCTTTCTTGCTAGAATCAACTCATTACGTTTCCAGTAGTACATAAATAATAAGCCATTTAATCTCGTTTTATAGAGTGAGGATAATAGGGGGTTTTCTATTTCCGAAATTAAATCGTTTATATCATCTAGGTAATAACCGAGACTATTGAATTTATTAGATAAATAATCTAGATCTATTCTAACTAGGTATAACAGACACTTCAGTTCAGGGATATTTGTATTTATGTTATGTATTTGTTCCACGATATCATGTAATGGTAGTGAATTTTCTTTTGAAGCCAAGAGCAGCTCGTAAACCTGTCCCCATTTTCGATCAATTGAATTTAAGCTTTGCTTATTTTTCACAATTAATTCTTTTAAATCACCGTAACATCCATTCATATATAAAAATTCCATTCCGGTACGTCGGACTGTTGATACTTTGGACTGCAAACAAAATTCTTTTGTTTGTTCTATCATTGTTCTCTCATTACTGCTTAATTTAAACATTGTTACGAACTGATCTAGACTCATGTAATTGTTTATATCGCTATGTGAGTCTTTTTGCATATTTAGTTTAGATATATATGCATTCATGGCTCACCCTCCCCGTTTATAAAGAAGCCGGATATTGAACTTAAAAAATTAAAAATTCAAATTATTATTCTATTATTTCATATATTAAATTTAATTCAACAAAAAAATCATATTTTTCGTGTTAATTCGACATTACCGGACTATTGGACTAAAAACAATAGTAGAAAAGTACCGCTTTTAGACACATTTAATTCTTACCATTCTATTTTCCCGATACTCAGGGTCTAATTTTTTTCCTTTTTATGGTATCAGGATAAATTTTCTAAAAACACAAAAATACCCTTAGGGTTGCCCTAAAGGTATTTTTGAATAAGTCTTTATATTATTATGCGTTTGCCATAGCTGCAGAAGATTCTGTGTTTGTACTACTAGTTTCTTCATCAGCATCTCCACCGGTTTCATCTTCAGAATCTTGGTCTGTTTCTTCAGTACCTTGATCTGTATTATCTTGCTGATTGCTTGGAACCTCCAGCTGACTTACTGGCTGATTGAAATACTGTTCTGGATTAACTGGTGCATCGTCTTTTCGTACTTCAAAATGAACGTGGGTTCCACTTGCTTGACTAAACAAGTTTTGACCAGCTGAACCAATCGTATCACCTTGCTTTACTTTTGCACCTGTTTCTACAAGTACATCCTGTAAGCTTGCATAATACGTCATAATGCCATTCTGATGCTCAATTTTAACGACATGACCTAAAAGTGGATCTTCTTTTACTTCTGTTACTGTACCACTTAACGAAGCAGTTACATCAAACACTTCTCCATCAGCAGATGCAATATCAACGCCTTTGCTTTGATAGTATTTATTGTTGTATAGAACAAGTGCTTGTAATTGATCCTCACTATCTGCGTCATAGTCGTAAAACTTTGTTACAATTTCTGCTTGGCTTTCTTCCACTACAGGCATCTTCAATACTTCCTGTTGCTCCATTACTGCTTCAGATTCTTCATCAAAGCCAGCTGGGTTTTGGCCAAGATACTCGTTGTCGAGTTGCTGTTCAGAATCTTCATTCGCCCCTGGTAATTGATTATCTAGATTTTGATACCATAAGACTCCTGTTAATAGTAATGCCGCGACTGTAAGATATACTGCTGGAAAAAACCATTTTTTACCGAAGATCCGTTTCCAACCATTTTTTGAAACGTTCTTGTTTTCCTCATTCATTGAATCATCACCTCAGCAATCATTCTGATCAGAAAAAGGAAGTTATATACATTATTCATAAAAATTTTTTATACTTATTTTTCGACAAACGTTTCAAATTATACATTTTATTTTTAAAAACTTAATTTATTGCGGAATTTATCTACTTTCATTTGGTTGCTTTTCTGGTAGAGTAGCTATGGTAATGCTAGCTTTTATCCGAATAATATTCTAAAAAAAAAAAAAGAGAACCACATAGGAGTGATTCTCTCTAACTAGACTATTATTAATTTCGTGCAGATAGTTTAGGGGCTGTAGAGTCAACTTGAGCTACTTCTGCACCCTGATAGTAATAGGTTACTATTTCTGTATAGTTCTTACCTTCCTTGGCCATTCCATTGGCACCATACTGACTCATTCCAACACCGTGACCAAACCCTTTTGTTGTAAATATCATATGTTCATTCTTCTGTTCCACTTTAAAATCACTGGAACGAAGATCTAAACTTTCACGTATTTCTCTTCCTGTAAATGATTTTCCACCCAACTTTATTTCTGCAACTCGATTGCTTTCTGTTCGCTTTATTTCAAAAACATTTTCAGCTGATTGATCAATTTTAACTCCTAACAATTGTTCTACTTGGGCAACTGTTAAAACTTTTTGATCCAAAAATTTTGGGGAATCCAAATCCCATGAGCTTTCAACGCTTCTTAAATATGGTAATTCATTTTGCCAATATTTTTCTGAGTCTTCTGTGTACCCATTACTCGTCGAGAAGAATGCAGGTGTTATCGGCACACCTTCGTAGGTGATGATTTGACCCTTTGTTGCAACTACAGCTTCTTTAATTCTATTTATTGTCCAGTTATATTCTGTACCTTCCTGTTCACGCAGTTCTTCATCACTTTTATATACTTGGTGTTGTACAGTATCTGTTACATCTGAGTCTTGTGGCAAATCAATATCACTATACATTAAGTAGTTAACTATATATGTCCTTGCTGCTAGAGCTTGTGCTTTTAAAGCTTCCATTTCAAATTCAGCTGGCATTTCAGAAGCAAC
This sequence comes from Aquibacillus halophilus, assembly GCF_009649745.1. Taxonomy (GTDB): domain Bacteria; phylum Bacillota; class Bacilli; order Bacillales; family Amphibacillaceae; genus Aquibacillus; species Aquibacillus halophilus. Next base: position 26,639 of record NZ_WJNG01000013.1, read on the forward strand.
CACCCTAGTAACATACTCCTCTAATGGAACTGTTTCCGTTTCTTCGGTTTTAGTTCGAAACACTTTTACCGAAAAAGCCGAATCACTATCCTTTAGCTTCTCTGGTTCCGCTACAGTTGCTAATGTATCAACTGATTTAGTTTGATTTCCACCCGATTGTATGAATGGCACAACAATAACTGATGGGATCACTAGGATAATTAAAAATAAACTTGCAATGATAATAATACTTGGTCTTTTCCACTCCTTTGTATTTCGATGCTTTTTCATTTTTTTCATAGGTGGCCTCCTTCTCTAGTACGTTCTATTATTAAATCTATACAGTTAGAGTTAGCAATAGAACTAGAATTTTAAGAGAATAAACATAGACAGGTTGTTACTTCGTTTCATAGATAATAGACAAGCTGAACCATGTACTGTGGCATTCGGCTATTGACAGACTACTAAATTACTCCTGGGGCTATTATTAATTTCTTATCATTCGTTGATAGTTTTGCTTTACCTAAAGGTATTGCAATATTAGGAATGCAATGACCAATGTTAAATCCTTTCATTACTGGTTTGGATAAATTAGCAAAATAAGTATCTAGCACTTGATCCAAGCTTAGCGAGGGAAGTTCGTTTTTGGCCACTGCATGTTTAAAATTGCCAATAACAATTCCTGCTGCATCGTCTAATTTACCTGCAAGTTGTAACTGATTAAGCATTGAGTCAATCCGATATGGGGCTTCATCGACATCTTCAATTAAAAGTATCTTTCCTTTTGTGTTGACTTCGTATCTAGTCCCTAAGGTGCTTGTGATTAACGTTAAGTTCCCACCGATGATTTCAGCTACTGTTTCGCCCTTTGCTACTACCTGCAAGCTAGATAGTTGTTCTGTATAGATAATTTGGGTGGGTTCAAATAATTGAAGAAACATTTGCTTCGATAATTGGTCAAAATCCTTTTTTGCTAAATCGGAGCTGATCATCGGACCGTGAAAAGTTACTAATCCTGTTTCTTGGTTGATTGCTGTATGTAAATAGGTAATATCACTGTATCCCCAAAAAATTTTCGGATTGTTAGCAATTAGTCGGTAATTTAGTTTATCTGATATTCTAGCAGTCCCATAACCTCCGCAAGCGCATATAACGGCCTTTACAGACTGATCAGCAAACATTGAGTGTAAATCATCTATCCGTTCCTGATCAGTGCCGGCAAGATAGCCGTATGTGCTTTTAAGACGCTCGCCAACTTTAACGTGTAATCCTAATGATTGTAAGAATGTTATCCCCTTTTGCAAATTTTCATAATTTGGGGGACTTGCTGGTGCAATTACTCCAACCGTATCTCCGCGTGTAATTCTTTTCGGTAAGATCATTGTCCACCTCTGACCTTCTTTAGTTTCGTATTTCGTTTCTTAAATTTGTTAATTAAACACACTACTTCATAACTATGACGATTGTGATTAGTTTATTCGTGAAATGTTGAAAAGTGCCCGAACTATTGCAGGAGGAAGTTAATACATTAGGTAATGGAGTTACAGGGGGTTATTTGTTTAGTCTGATTATAGAAAGATTGTTGTATGCATTACAAAATCTATGAATTGTGAGGGAACTGTAATGTTGATTTTCTTTGTGCGATGTATTGCTATGAAGTAATCTGTCGAAGCAGTGCATAGCAGCCAATTAAAAAAGAAGGTGGAAAGCAAAAAGTCCCGTCGCATATTTATTTAAAGCAAAAACAAAGACTACCTTAGTCGGTAGCCTTTGTCATTGTTTTATTAAGATACAGAGCTATGCTCATGTGTGGTTGCATCAATGATAATATTTTCCTCATCATCGACACGTTCAATATCTGCGCCAAGTTGTGCGAATTTTTCAGTTAAATTTACATAACCACGATCCAGGTGTTTTAATTCAGTTACACGGGTGTAACCTTCTGCAGTCAATCCTGCTAGAATTAATGCTGCACCTGCTCTTAAATCCGTTGCAGCAACTTCAGCTCCTTGCAATATTACTGGACCTTCGACAATAACACTACGGCCCTCAATCTTTAGCTTGGCATTCATGCGACGGAATTCTTCCACATGCATGAAGCGGTTTTCGAATACGGTTTCTGTAATCACACTTGTGCCTTTAGCATTTAACATCAATGCCATCATTTGCGACTGCATATCCGTTGGAAAGCCTGGGTGAGGTAATGTTTTTAAATCAGTTGCTATTAGAGTTTTAGGTCCAATTACTCGAAGACCGTCTGGCTCTTCTATTATTTTTACACCCATTTCTTCCATTTTAGAAACTAAAGAACGCATATGCTCTAGTTCAGCACCTTTTACCAAGACATTTCCGCCTGTAATAGCTGCTGCAACCATAAATGTCCCTGCTTCAATACGGTCTGGGATAATTGTGTGCTCTGCACCATGAAGGGTTTTTACCCCTTCAATTTTAATTATCTCTGTTCCTGCACCAACTACTTTAGCACCCATCTTGTTAAGGAAATTTGCTAAGTCAACAATTTCTGGTTCTTTAGCGCAGTTCTCTAAGATGGTTTTACCATCTGCTAATGCAGCAGCCATCATAATGTTTTCTGTGGCACCTACACTTGGAACGTCTAAATAAATCTTTGCCCCTTTTAAACGGCCATTTGTATAAACTTCAACAAATCCGTTGCCGACATGCACCTTTGCACCCATAGCTTCAAATCCTTTTAAATGAAGATCAATAGGTCGGGAACCAATTGCACAGCCCCCAGGTAGTGCAACCTTCGCATGACCGTATCTTGCTAGTAATGGACCTAACACAAGAACGGATGCACGCATTTTTCTCACGAATTCAAATGGCGCTTCGGTTTTAAGTGGTTGTGTTGCATCAACAGTTACTGTATTGTTTGCAAAACTTATATCTGCGTTCATGTTACTTAAAACTTCTTTAATTGTAAAAACATCGGCAAGGGCTGGAACTTCATGAATCACACTTTTTCCTTCACTTGCAATAATACTTGCTGCGATGACAGGCAGTACGGCATTTTTGGCTCCTTCGATCTTTACAGTGCCATTTAACTGCCTTCCACCACCGACGATGATTTTCTCCAAGGTTCATTCTCCTCTGCGTCCAATTTCACTATTATTAATATTCAGTAGCTATGATAGGTGTTCCTATTGTAAGGGTTGTTTCTCCGCCCAATCCTTCACGAGCGGCTAACTGCACATTCATCGGTTTGTCTGAAATGGGAATTACATTTTTCCAATGAGGTGTATATCCAGATAGGACTGCAAAATTATCTTCTTCTATATAATCTAGTGGTTGAACATTCAACTTTTCTATTATTTTATCAAATAAATAAACACTACTAATGATATCATTAGTTTGACCTGAGATACAAGAGAATTTTGTTGATTTCCCACTAAATATATCATTTACTATGTTTTCTAGTTTACTAGAATAATAGGATCTGATCGACTCGTCCCAAATAGTACCAGAAAGCTTATATATTAACTCAGCATCATGGTTTATGTCAGTCGGCACGATCAATAAGAATGATTCGTTAACACTATCATTTTTATGGGGCTCTATGGTGAATTTTTTTGCTGATTCTGTTTGTTCTAGTTTAAATGATGAACCCTGAAATTCTATTTCAATCTTTCTCTTAATCTCCGATACCATGTGTCTACCCACTTTTTCTTTCGTTATAAACTCCCATTCTTGTAAAACAAGGTTTTCTTGTTCTAATAGACTTACCATATCATCTACTTCATGCAAGGGAGTAGGTGAAGCACTAGAATAAGGGATATATGTAGAGATTAATAAAGTGAAAGTAAATAAACCGAGCAATACCGAATTTTTCTTGGATATTATATTGGCAGTCATAAAAAACTCTCCTTTCAACTACTTAACTTGTGATAAGTATCGGCTGGAGAGTTAGTGGATATACATATTATTTTCCGTCAATGTTAGACAAATAGACGACGAGTTAAAAAAGCAGATTTAATTGCTGTGACCATTGTAGGAAGTCTAGGAAGAATCTGCTTACTGTTGTACCAATGGTAATTGTTAAAAAGATCATCAAGACTCGTGCCTCAAAAACACGTGATTTTTTCAGTAATGGATCTATTTTAACAGCTTGTAGTACTTGCCATGTAATGATTATAAAAATGATGTGTGAAATCATACTTATTAATGCGATTTGGCCTAGTGTTTGCATTATCATGTACTCACGCCTTCTTTCATTCTTCTTTAGATTTGCCAATTAAACATTGACATTTCTGGCGCTAAAAGTCAATTGATATAGTTAGTGACTATAGGATTAAATTTTTTTTATAAACTAATGATACATATAGTGACATTAGCTGATATTTCCCGGGTAATATCGACATTATTTGTTGGTGATTTAGTTTTATGAGGATGAGTAAGTACAAAAGGTTATTTTTGTAAATTTTGTTGTTAATTAGGATGCTCAGATGATATGAAATGCGTCATAACTATTGTTTGTAATTTGCTTTCTACTTTCTCTTTTTAATTGTTGACATACACCGTTTCGGCAGAATACTTCGCTTTCCGTGGGCACGACCTCAGCCTCCTCAGAATCAAAGAACGATTCTTCCGGGGTCTTCGGAACGCGCTGTTCCCACAGGAGTCTACGTATTCTGCCTTCACTAGTAGCAGTGTTCTGATATCGAAGAGAAAAATCCCAAGTTCTATGTCTCAAGGACTTTACCGCCTTTAGAAGAAAGTTATTCTAAGATGCGGATCTTCACTACGCTACTTTTGGCTGTACTTATCCATCTTCCTTTCATTATAGTTGCAATAAGAATGTTGAATAAAGCGGCGAGTAGTCGACTCTACAGATCAATTTTCATCATGCGATGTTGATTGTTTTAATGCATAGTCTACAACTAACTATACCAACGAAGGAAATATACGGAGACTCCTCGAAAATAAAAACCAATTTTCATCGTGCGGTGTTGATTCAAGAAGAAAATTCAAGTCCTGCGGGATGGAAAGGCATAGGTGAGACCCCACAGTGCGTAGCACGAGGAGGCTCAACAGCCGCCCGCGGAAAGCGTAGTATATTTCCGAAGTGGCGTAAGTTACGCCGGAGTTTATGGATATTGTGTCAAAAACAACAATCTTATTGAACAAAACAAAAAGACTTTAAATCCGGTTTAGGATTTAAAGTCTTATTTTGCGAACTAATCTTTTTTAGCTACATTAAGACGATTTATCGCACGTCTAAGTGAATACTCTGCCCTTCTGAAATCAATATCATCTTGTTTAGCTTTCAGGCGTCGCTCCGCACGTTCTTTTGCTTTACGTGCACGTTCAACATTAATATCTGAAGGTTTTTCAGCAGATTGAGCTAGGATAGTTACCTTATCAGGTCTAACCTCAAGAAACCCACCACTCACTGCTATTTTTTGTGTTTCATTGTTACCTTTCAGACGTACTGCACTAATTGTTAAAGGTGCAACGAGTGGAATGTGTCCTGGTAAAATACCAAGCTCACCATTCTCCGCCTTACAGCTTACCATTTCAAATGTATCTTCCAAAATAGGGCCATCAGGAGTGACAACACTCACAGTTAGTGTTTTCAATGCAACCCCTCCTTGGGCTAGGAATGAAGGATATTTTCAAAAATATCTCTTCTTTATGCCATTTGTTTTGCTTTTTCTACTACTTCTTCAATACGACCAACTAGGCGGAATGCATCCTCTGGAAGATCATCATATTTTCCTGCAAGAATTTCTTGGAAACCTTTTACAGTTTCTTGTACTGGAACATAAGAACCTTTTTGTCCGGTAAACTGTTCAGCTACGTGGAAATTCTGTGATAAGAAGAACTGAACGCGACGAGCTCGTGATACTGTTAGCTTATCTTCATCAGATAACTCATCCATACCTAAGATTGCAATGATATCTTGCAATTCTTTATAACGTTGTAGTGTACGCTGAACTTCACGCGCAATGTTGTAGTGTTCATCACCAACAACCTCAGGGTCAAGAGCACGTGATGTGGATGCTAATGGATCCACGGCAGGATAGATACCTTGCTCAGATAGTTTACGATCCAGGTTTGTTGTAGCATCTAAGTGCGCAAACGTAGTTGCTGGCGCCGGATCCGTATAGTCATCTGCAGGTACGTAAATAGCCTGAATCGATGTAACAGAACCTTTATCCGTAGATGTAATACGCTCCTGTAATTGTCCCATCTCTGTAGCAAGTGTTGGCTGGTAACCAACGGCAGATGGCATACGGCCTAGTAAGGCAGAAACCTCTGAACCTGCTTGTGTAAAACGGAAAATGTTATCTATAAACAGTAGAACGTCCTGACCTTGATCATCACGGAAATATTCCGCCATTGTAAGACCAGTTAGTGCAACACGCATACGTGCTCCAGGTGGTTCGTTCATTTGACCGAATACCATCGCTGTTTTTTCAATAACTCCAGAATCTTTCATTTCATAGTAAAGGTCATTACCTTCACGAGTACGCTCACCTACACCAGCGAAAACGGAAATACCACCGTGCTCCTGAGCGATGTTATTGATAAGCTCTTGAATAAGAACTGTTTTACCAACACCAGCACCACCGAATAGACCAATCTTACCACCCTTAATATAAGGAGCTAGTAAGTCTACAACTTTAATACCTGTTTCTAGGATCTCAGTTTCTGTAGATAAGTTCTCAAACTTTGGTGACGGACGGTGAATTGGATCACGACGAACGTCAGCTGACAATTCTTCATCCAGGTCAATCTTCTCGCCTAATACGTTAAAGATACGACCCAATGTGACATCACCAACAGGTACCGTGATTGGTGAACCTGCATCTATTACTTCCGCACCACGCTGTATACCTTCTGTAGATGACATCGCGATTGTACGGACACTATCACCACCAAGATGTAATGCAACCTCTAAAGTAAGGGTTGATTTTCCATCCTGTAATTGGACTTGCAATGCGTTATAAATTTCGGGTAGTTGTCCATCAAACTTAACGTCGACAACAGGTCCCATGACTTGTGTAACGCGTCCTTTGCTCATCGATTTCCCTCCTAACTTTCTTCCATTCTTCATAGGTGTTCAGGATGTTTAGTTCCTAAAACTTATTATGAAGAGTTATTCTTGGGCAGCTGCTCCACCAACAATCTCAGTAATCTCCTGAGTGATTGCAGCTTGTCGTGCTCGGTTGTATTGTAATGATAAATCATCAATTAGATCATTTGCATTGTCTGTAGCACTTTGCATTGCCGTCATACGTGAAGCATGTTCACTTGCTTTACTGTCTAATAAAGCACCATAAATTAAGCTCTCAGCATACTGTGGTAATAGTACATTCAGAATCTCTTCTTGATTCGGCTCGTACTCATATGCGCTTGTTGCTTTGCTACTACCTTCAACTAGATTTGTAAGAGGTAATAGTTTTTTAGAAGTTACTTCTAGTGAGATTGCACTTATATAGTGGTTGTAGAAAATGACTAACTCATCAATTTCTTCATCGATATATAATTGTACTGTCTCAGAAGTAAGATCTTTAATATCCGAGAAATCCGGTTGATCAGCAAGTCCGATAACTTCTTTGGTAATTGGAATTCCACGCTTCTTAAAAAAGTCACGTCCAACTCGACCAACTACAATCACCGTATATTCGTCCTGTGATTTGTGAGTTTCCTGGATCTTACGATAAACAGCTCGAAGGATACTACTGTTGTAAGGACCTGCTAGGCCTCGATCTGACGTGATAACGAAATATGCCGTCTTTTTCACATCTCTTTGCTTTAACATTGGATGTTCAGCATCCTCGCCACTACCAGCGATTCCTGTTACAACTTCTTGTATTTTTTCACTGTATGGTACAAACGCTTTTGCATTGTTTTCTGCTTTATTAAGCTTTGAGCCAGAAACCATCTGCATTGCTTTAGTTATTTGTTTAGTTTTTTTCGTTGAGCTTATCCGGGTTTGGATATCTCTTAAAGACGCCACTATGGTTCACCGTCCTTTCTAAAAAGGATTACGATAGATGATAGTTAAAAAGCCTGAAAGTTTCTCTGTACTTTTTAAACGTTTATATAAAATTAAACTGAGACAACAAATATTTTCTTGAATTCTTCAACAGCACTGTTCATGTCTGCCGCTTCACCAAGGTTACCTGTGTCACGAATAGAATTTAGAAGATCAGATTTATTGTTATCTAACCAGCTAATAAACTCTGATTCAAAACGAGTAATATCCTCTAAAGGAATATCATCCAAGTAGCCATTAACTAGTGAATAGATAATCATTACTTGTTTTTCAACTACAAGTGGCTTGTGCAAGCCCTGTTTTAATACTTCTACTGTACGTGCACCACGGTTAAGTTTAGCTTGTGTTGCTTTATCAAGGTCAGAACCAAATTGAGCGAATGATTCTAGTTCACGGTAAGACGCTAGGTCTAGACGAAGTGTACCAGCAACCTTTTTCATTGCTTTGATTTGAGCTGAACCACCAACACGTGATACTGATAGACCTGGGTTGATAGCAGGACGTACACCAGAGAAGAACAGGTCAGACTGCAAGAAAATTTGTCCATCAGTGATGGAAATAACGTTTGTTGGAATATAAGCTGAAATGTCACCAGCTTGTGTTTCAACGAATGGAAGGGCTGTTAAAGACCCACCACCTAATGCGTCACTTAACTTAGCTGCTCGTTCTAATAAACGAGAGTGTAAGTAGAATACATCCCCTGGGAATGCTTCACGGCCTGGAGGACGCTTTAATAGTAGTGATAACTCACGGTAAGCATTCGCTTGTTTAGATAAGTCATCATATACTACTAGTACGTGCTTGCCGTTGTACATGAATTCTTCACCCATTGATACGCCAGCATATGGTGCTAGGTATTGAAGTGGTGCTGGTTCAGATGCACCAGCGTTTACAACGATTGTGTAATCTAGGGCACCATGCTTACGGAAAGTTTCAACTGTTCCACGAACTGTCGAATCTTTTTGTCCAATGGCAACATAGATACAAATCATATTTTGGCCTTGTTGGTTTAAGATTGCATCGATCGCAACAGTTGTTTTACCTGTTTGACGGTCACCAATAATAAGCTCACGCTGACCACGACCAATTGGTACTAACGCATCGATCGCTTTAATTCCAGTTTGCACTGGCTCATGTACGGATTTACGATCCATAACACCAGGTGCCGGGGATTCAATTGGGCGTGTTTTGCTTGTTTCAATTGGACCTCTTCCGTCAATTGGTTGTCCAAGCGGGTTAACTACACGTCCTAAAAGCTCTTCTCCAACTGGCACTTCCATAATACGACCAGTACGACGAACTTCGTCACCTTCACGAATCTCTGTATATGGTCCTAAAATAACAATACCGACATTACTTTCTTCCAAGTTCTGTGCCATTCCCATGACACCGTTTGAGAATTCAACAAGCTCACCAGACATAACATCGTCTAGTCCATGAGCACGTGCGATACCGTCACCAATTTCGATAACTGTACCAACATTATTGACTTCAATGTCAGATTCGTAATTTTCAATTTGCTGTTTAATCAGCGCACTGATTTCTTCAGCTTTAATGCTCATGCCATTTCACCCCTATCATTGTTAATTAGCAGATACTATATTGCGTTCGAGTCGCTCTAACTTGCCTTTAATTGTGCCATCGAAAATCGTATTACCTATCTTAAGTTTAATTCCCCCAAGAATGGTTGGATCAACGTGATTATCAATAGTCAAAGTCTTTAAGTTAAGCTTTTTCGAAAATACATCCGACAACTGCTTTTTCTCATCATCCGAAAGCTCGCGTATCGAATATACCTTTGCTTCTGCAATTCTCTTCGCATCATGTACTAATGCAATAAAATGATCAACAACGGATGATATAGCTTCTTCATTGTTACGATCAACAAGCACCTTAAGTGTATTGATTACTTCTGAAGAAAAACCTTTAAAAGCTTCATCGATAAGCTGTTTCTTTTTATCACTATTGACTTTTGGATGCTTTAAGAATGCATTTAACTCCTTGTTATTATAAAAAACTTCTTTAACAATTAGGAGTTCTGGTTCTAGGAAATCCAATTTATTTTTTTCTTGTGCTAGTTGAAAAAGAGCCTCTGCATAACGTTTTGAAACATTTGCTTTACTCATCGTCCTTCTCCTAGCTCTTTAATGTACTCACTGATCAATTTCTCTTGATCCTGTGCATTAATTTCTTTCTCAATTACTTTGCTTGCAATTTGAACAGATAATGTTGCAACCTGGTCCTGAAGAGCCTGAATTGCTTTTTCTGTTTCTTTTTCGATATCTTCTTGTGCAGACTTTTTAATATTCTCTGCAGCCGTGCGTGCCGCTTCAATAATCTTTTGCTCTTGCTGTTGACCAGCAAGTTTTGCTTCTTCGATAATTGATTGTGCTTCCTGACGAGTTTTCTTTAACTCTTCTGAAGCTTCACGAGACGCTTTTTCAGCTTCTGTACGATTCTTTTCAGCTATATCAATTTCACTTGAAATATGATTTTCACGTTCTTCCATTTTGTTCATCAATGGTCCCCATGCATACTTCTTTAAAAGGGCCAATAGTATTAAAAAGGAAACAAGTTGGACAAGCATACTACCTACGTGTAAACCACCAACCTCAGCACCTATAACAAGGTAACTTGCATATGATTGCACAGTATTCACTCCTTTCAACTATCCATCTTTCTTTGTTCAAAACCATATAAAACATAAAGGAATGGCGAAGGTTGTCTTAGACGAACTTCGCCATTTTATATCAATACTTTATTATTGACCCATAACCATAAATGCAATTACAACGGCGAAAATTGGAATCGCCTCTACTAGTGCTACACCGATAAACATTGTTGTTTGAAGTGGTCCGCGAAGTTCTGGTTGACGAGCGATCCCCTCAACTGTACGACTTACGATCATTCCGTTACCTAAACCAGCACCAAGTGCCGCTAATCCTACTGCTATTGCAGCTGCTAAAGCTCCCATTATAAATTTCCTCCTTTAGAATATATACCTTATAATTTTATTAAACATTTTAGTGCTCTGAACTCACCTTGTGAGACATGTAAACCATTGTTAACATGACGAAAATAAACGCTTGGATTGCTCCAATAAAGAGACTAAATCCTTGCCACGCGAGCATAGGAAGAAGTGCTCCTACGATACTAATAGCGCCAAATGATAATGCTAATTTTGCGATTAATGAAAGTAGTATCTCACCGGCAAAAATATTACCAAATAGACGTAAACCTAGTGTTAAGGTATTTGCAATTTCCTCAACTACTTTTAATGGAAATAGAAATGGTACAGGTTCGATAAAGGTTTTACCGTATGCCTTTACACCTCTAATTTTGATTCCATAAAAGTGCGTTAAAACAATAACCATCGTGGATAAAGTTAATGTAAGACCGGCATCTGAGGTTGGTGATTTCCACCATAAGTAATCGGCACCTTGACTACCAAACACACCCATAGTGATAACACCTAGGATGTTGCTGATAAAGATATATACCAGCAGGGTAAGACCTAAGGGCAAGAATACTTTACCAGTTTTCCAATCCATCGTGTCTCCGACGATTCCTTTTACAAAATCTACTACCCACTCCATAAAATTTTGAAATCCAGTCGGTTTCATTTGAAGTTTACGGCTTGCTAACACGCAAATAACAAATACAATGATTGATGCAATAATAGTCATTGCAGACGTGGATAGGTTGAAGTCAAGCCATGAAATACCCCATAAATCATAGAGCATCGGCGATTTGTGATCCAATTCCTTCACCTCTCTTCCCTGTGCTAGTCTCTTGATCTAAATAGTGCAAAATCCATCATAATGACAAAGTAATATGCCACTAATCCGATAATTACTGCCATCAGGTGGAAATGTTCCTCAAAACGAAGGGCGATTAATACAGCAAGTGCAGCAGTAGCTAATCGAGTAAAAGATCCTATGCCCTTTGCAGAGCGATTTTCTACGATTGCCTGTCCAAATTGTTTGATTTTCCTTTGCATCAGCCACAAATTATAGAAGCTTAATGATGCTCCTAAGAGGAGACCAAGGAAAATACGAGGGTACGGAGTTAATCCGGCTCCAAGTACGATGACGGCGAGAAGATAGAACATCCATTTACGCTGACGGGTTATCATGTTATCATACTGCATCTTAGTCGTCCCCCGTGTATTTTCTTACTAAATGAATAGTTCCATATGTACCAGATGCCACACCAAGAAAAAGTGCGAGCACTAAAAAAAGTGGTTTTGTAGAAAATAGGTCGTCAAGCCAGGTTCCTAGGAAAATACCAACGAGTGGGCCTCCTACAAGCTGTGACAAGATACCACTAGTTAAAGCCATACCTCGAAACGGACTGTTTTTACTTCGGCTCAATCCTACCGCCCCTATCACATTCGAGCGTGTTTCACAGTGACATTTATCACAGTGAAACCCTTATCATTCCACACTAAATTAGCATACAATAGGGGTGCTACAATGTCAATTAGTTTAAAACACAAATTGACCATTGGAAAAAATTATCAATAAGTTGATAAATAGCACGTTTTACGCCTCATCGATGACAGGTCCCTCTTAACACCCTTCCTGTAATTATAGATGAAATCCCTTAAGGAGAAAATCGACAAATTTGTGAACAATATCTAACTATGTTCTATTTTTGTCATATATTTATTCTGGAAACTCAATTACTATCTCGGTTTGATAACTATGCTGCTTATTATCAGCTGTCTCAACCGTAACGTTAGCTAAATATTTACCAGTCTTTCCAAGATTTCTTTTTTCCATCGAACCTTCAACTAAACCAGCTTTTAAATCCTCAAGCTCTAGTAAAGTCCGCTCAAATGCTAGTGTACGCGGATTATATAAATCAACTGTTACTTTATCCGCTTTTTCAGGTAAATATAAACGATACTGATATTGGTCGTCTGAGAAAGTTCTTAAAGAAAACTCCATTCCCATCGCTTTAGGATAATCACCTTCTTTGTTAAGTAAAAGATACGGCAGATTATAAGTCTGTGATTGTTGTTTTAATGTTAGCCAGCCTTGATGCAAGCCATTTTTCAATAGTGAACTATTAATGGACGCTTCAATAGCAACTGTTTTCTTACTTTTGGCTCCAATTTTAAAACTGTTTGGCATATGCCAACGTATTCCCCGTGTCTGTTTAGGAAGGTCAAAACGGTATACTAGATCGTGATTCGACACATTCTCAATTTCTATCTTTACTGTGTGATTTTCTAGCAAATCTTCAATTTTCCCAAGAGTTAGTAATGGTTCATGAATAATTGTTGTTGTTTCAATTGCTTTTTGAGGCTGCATTCGCCCCATCCCTTGGATAATGGGATCATACAGTTCTTCTCCTTTTTGCAGGGGAAGTGCGGTGGTTAGCAATGCACCTTTTAATTGTTCAGGCGTCCAATCAGGATGAGCCTGTTTTACTAGCGCCAGTCCACCTGCTACATGGGGTGCGGCCATACTTGTCCCTTGTAGCTCCATGTATCCACCAGGAACGGTACTGGTTATTGCAGCACCAGGGGCAACTATTTCAGGTTTTATTTTCCAGTTCGTTGTTACCGGGCCACGGGAGCTAAAGTCTGCCATCTTGTCCTGTGATGCTTGGTATTTTGTATCAATCCATTTATCCTTTTTGACAATTTGGTTGGTTAACCATTCCCCGTCCTTCTTAGAAATAGTTGTTGCCGGTATATTAATTTCACTTTGGCCATCGTCTACTGATCCCTGAAAGGAACCAGCTTCATTGTTATAAATGATGACAGCTTTTGCACCCGCTTGTTCTGCTATTCTAGCTTTTTCCGCAAAGGGGATTTCGCCACGTTTCATTAATACTATTTTATCCCTAGCGTTGGCAATCTCTTCTTTTCCAAGCCCTCCATCGATTACAGGATATTCCTTTGTTAAATCCCAAGGCGTAGACCCCATCAGTGGTGACATGTAAATTTTTTTATCCAAAAATGAGTCACTGAGATATGGTATGTTGAGCGGCGGTGTCGATGCTCCAACTGACAGGGCATCAGTCGATGTAGCTGGTGATCCCACTGTCCAGTTATTCGGTCCAGAATTTCCATTGGCAATAACGATGGATACTCCGAGGGCGACAGCTTTGTTAACCGCAATGCTCGTTGGCCAATCTGGTCCATTAACGGCATTGCCAAGGGACATGTTGATGATATCCATTCCATCTTTGACTGCCTTCTCGATTGCTGCAATCACCTGGATTGAGGTTCCCATCCCACCAGGGCCAAGCGCCCGATAGCCATACAATTCCGCTTCCGGTGCAACACCCTTCATTTCACCATTAGCCGCAATAATTCCGGCAACGTGAGAGCCGTGAATGGTTGGCATTCCTTGTTCTGGTAATGTTTCCATCGGATCGTCATCCAAGTCAACCAGGTCATAGCCACCTTTATAATTGGGTTTCAAATCTGGATGGGTATGGTCAATCCCAGTGTCAATCACACCAATCTTCACACCCTTGCCAGTATAGCTAGTTGATTCGCTTGAATTATCCCCTTGCTTAAGAAATGGAACACTATTATTAATCGACTGTGTTTGATAGATGTGGACCTGATATGCATTTACAACAAAATCGAGGCGTTCCATTTTGGCCAATTGCCCTGGCTTTGCTCTTAGTGCAAGGCCATTAAACAATGTGTCGTAGACTTGGACTACTTCAATAAAAGGATGGTAATTTTCAATATATTGTTTATGCTGATGGGGATTTCCATCTACTTCAATAATGATTGACTGTAATTCTTTATCTTGTGCAGTGCTTGATAAAGGGAAGAGAATAGTACATATGATGGTGAATAGAATGATTGTTTTGTGTAAGCTCATATATTGAATTTATCCCCCCACGTTTTTTCCTATTAGTATCTGTGAATTCGCTCTGTTTTATGTGTCTGATTTTGCCGATATAAAATGCTACGTAACTATGTGACTGTACCCACCCTTTATAGGATGAGTGATCATCCATCGCTTCGGAAAAACACTCCCTTTCCATGGGGAACGCTTCAGCCTCCTCACGAGCAAAAAACGCTCGTTGCGGGGTCTTCAGACTGTTCCTTTCCCATAGGAGTGTCGCATTTTTCCGCCGCTTAGAATGGCTTTCTGTTCAAGTGAGATGAATTCCAAGAAACGTTTAATTCATGAATATAACTACTCTCACGAAGAAAGTTGGTTCTATTTTTGATCAGTCTTTTTGTATGTTTGATAATCTCAATAAACCAAACAATAGATATTTGCTCTTATATGGCTGTTGATTGAAGCGTAGGGCAGTCGACTCCTGCGGGAAAAGCAAATGGTTTTCGATGGGGCGAGTAATCGCAGTCCCAACAGCTGAAAATCCCACAGGAAGCGGTTTTCTTCCGAGGAAGTTGAAGCGTTGCCCGCGGAAAGCGACTGCCCGGAGCGCAAATCAACATACAGCAATTTATGATTTTCGTGTCAAAAAAAACAATCCTTTAGAAAACAGCCATGCAAAAAGAGCCACCCGAGGGTAGCTCTTTAGTTTGAACCGGTGAAAGATGCTGGCTTTTCATCTATTTGGTTATAGAAATAACGAATGGCATCGGCAATTCTTGCAGAAGCTCGTCCATCTCCATACGGATTCGATGCTTTGGACATTTTTTCATATGCCACTGGATCTGAAAGTAGTTCATTTGCTAGGTTATAAATATCATCTTCCTCAGTTCCAGCTAGCTTTAGAGTTCCTGCTTCAATTCCTTCTGGTCTTTCGGTTGTATCGCGTAAAACAAGAACAGGAACGCCAAGAGATGGCGCTTCCTCTTGAACTCCACCTGAATCCGTTAAGATTAAGTGTGCACGAGAAGCAAAATTGTGGAAGTCGACTACACCTAATGGTTCAATTAGTTGAATCCTGTCATCTTCACCCAAAATCTCATTTGCAGTTTCCTGAACAACGGGGTTTAAGTGAACCGGATAAATAACATGGATATCATCGTGGGTTTCAACTAGACGCTTGATTGCACGGAACATTTGCTGCATGTTTTGACCAAGGTTTTCCCTGCGATGTGCTGTCATTAGTACCAATCGTTTGCCATTCAATCCATCTAGCACTGGACTAGAATACTGTTGATTGACAGTTGTTTTTAAAGCATCAATCGCTGTATTTCCCGTAACAAAGATATTTTCCTCACGCTTGTTCTCAGTTAGCAGGTTTTGTTTAGACTGAATTGTTGGTGAAAAGTGCAAGTCTGCCATCACACCTGTAAGTTGACGGTTCATCTCTTCAGGATATGGTGAATATTTATTCCACGTTCTTAGCCCTGCCTCAACATGGCCAACAGATATTTGATTGTAATAAGCTGCTAGTGAAGCCGCAAATGTTGTTGTCGTATCGCCATGAACGAGGACTATATCAGGCTTCGTTTCTGACATAACCTGATCCAGGCCTTCTAGGGCACGCGTGGTAATTTGAGCTAATGTTTGCCTTGACTTCATAATATTCAGGTCAAAGTCCGGTGTTATTTCAAAAATTTCTAGTACTTGGTCAAGCATTTCGCGGTGTTGGGCAGTAACTGTCACAATAACCTCAAACTGCTCTGGGCGTTTCTTCAATTCCAATACTAGTGGAGCCATCTTGATTGCTTCTGGCCTTGTACCGAATATTGTCATTACTTTAATTGGTTTCCCCATTCATTTCACTCCATCATAACAAAAAGTTACTTTGTTCCAAATAATCGGTCGCCTGCGTCACCTAGACCAGGTACGATATAGCCATGGTCATTTAATTTTTCATCCAAAGCTGCTAGATAAATATCTACATCTGGGTGTTCTTTTTTAATTACTTCCACGCCTTCAGGAGCTCCAACTAGACACATTAGTTTAATGTTGGTCGCGCCACGCTTTTTCAGTGAATGGATAGCATCATTAGCAGAACCACCCGTTGCTAGCATTGGATCGATAACGATTAGCTCACGTTCTTCAATATCTGTTGGTAATTTGATGTAATACTCAACTGGCTTCAGTGTTTCCGGATCACGATATAAGCCGACATGACCAACTTTTGCAGTTGGAATCATTCGTAAAATCCCGTCAACCATACCTAGGCCTGCACGTAAAATTGGAACAAGACCAAGTTTTTTCCCACTAAGCACTTTAGTTGTTGCTGTTGTAACTGGTGTTTCTACTGTTGTTTCTTCAATTGGTAAATCTCTTGTTATTTCAAAAGCCATAAGACCTGCTACTTCATCAACTAGTTCACGAAATTCCTTCGTTCCAGTATCTTTATTTCTTATGTAGGTTAATTTGTGTTGAATTAATGGATGATCTAATACATAAACATTTCCCACGTTCGATCACTCCTTCATTTTATTTACATCCTCAAAATTGTACTGAAAAATCGGTTATCTTTCAAGCAATGTTATCGCGTTTTGTCGATTTATATTTATCGTTCGAATTAGCTTACCCAAATTAAGCTTAGAAATATCCCTTGCCGCAAGATTAAAGCGACAAGGGATACTAGTATTTTTATTGATAGAGAGGGAATTTATCTGTAAGAGCCTTAACTCTTGATTGTGCTTCTTTTAATTTTTCTTCATCGGTATGATTATTTAAAGTAAAGGCAATGATTGCTGCGATCTCATCCATTTCCTCTAGGCCAAATCCACGGGTTGTTACTGCTGCAGTACCTACACGGATACCACTAGTTACAAATGGGCTTTCTGGGTCAAATGGAATTGTATTTTTATTGGTAGTGATACCGATATCGTCTAATGCCTTTTCAGCATCTTTCCCGTTTAAGCCCAATCCACGTACATCAAGCAATAGCAAATGGTTGTCTGTACCATCGGAAACAATACGGATACCCTCTTTTTGTAAAGCTTCACCAAACCGCTTGGCATTATCGATGATATTTTGAGAATATGTCTTGAAATCATCTGCTAGCGCCTCTTTAAATGCCATTGCTTTTGCTGCGATTACATGCATAAGCGGGCCACCCTGCATTCCTGGGAAAACTGTTTTATCAATCTTTCTAGCAAATTCTTCTTTACATAAAATCATTCCACCACGAGGTCCACGCAACGTTTTATGTGTTGTTGTTGTAACAAAATCTGCATATGGAACCGGGTCTGGGTGTAGGCCAGTAGCAACTAGTCCTGCAATATGGGCCATATCTACCATTAAATATGCGCCAACTTCATCGGCTATTTCTCTGAACGTTTTAAAGTTAATCGTACGAGGGTAAGCACTAGCTCCGGCAACGATTAATTTTGGTTTTACTTCTTTTGCTTTTTCTAGCAATGCATCATAATCAATCTGCTCAGTTTCTTTATCAACGCCATATTCTTCAAAGTTGTACAAAGTTCCACTGAAATTAACTGGGCTACCATGAGTCAAGTGACCACCGTGACTTAAGTTCATCCCAAGTACTGTGTCGCCTGGCTCAAGGATAGTAAAATAAACTGCCATATTTGCTTGTGCACCAGAGTGAGGTTGAACATTAGCATGCTCCGCACCAAATAGTTGCTTAGCACGATCACGCGCAAGATTCTCTGCAACATCTACATATTCACAACCACCGTAGTAACGTTTACCTGGATAGCCTTCAGCATACTTGTTTGTCAAAACTGATCCCTGTGCTTCCATTACTGCTTGCGAGACGAAGTTCTCTGAAGCTATTAGTTCAATCTTGTCATTTTGACGATGTCTTTCATCCTCAATCGCTTTAAATAATTCTAGATCATTTTTCTTTACGTGTTCCATCGTATTGCCCCCTTGTACATTTAAATTCATTTTATTTTTTCACATGATTGTTTGTGATTTCCTATTATATATTTTACTTAGTGACACTGATTATTCGGTTTATCATCTGGATAGACGGCTCGTTTTCCACCAATCAGCCTCGGACGGGTTTTAGCCGCGTTTACTCTAGCATTTCCCACATATCTTTGAGCTAGACGAAGCGGGACTGCCACTCGTTTTATATGCATGCCAATCATTGTTTCACCGATATCGATTCCAGCATCTGCGCTAATAGCCTCTACAACCACAGGGTTATCAAAATGCTTGTATGCATAGGATGCCATTGATCCACCGGCCTTTGGAACTGGAATGGCCGTTACTTGCTCGTAGCCGCGTTTTGCTAATGTTTCTTTTTCGATGACTAAAGCTCGATTCAAGTGCTCACAGCATTGAAAAGCTAGCTCGACTCCTGCTTGTTGTTTTAACTTGTGTACCTGTTCAAAAATAATGGCAGCAATTTCTTCACTTCCTGAGGTGCCAATGTGTTCACCGGCAACCTCGCTAGTCGAACAGCCTATCACAAATAAGTTACCTTTTTCCAAATAACTATTCGATAACCACTCATCAACAATGGCAGAGATATCTTTTTTAAGCTGATCCACCCAAACACCCCTCCCGCCTTTACAATTACTTGTTTTCGTACTCGGTTACTTTGCCAATCCGGGTTGCATGCCGTCCAGCAAGGAAATCTGTTTCTAGCCATGTTTTAGCAATTTCCCTTGCAAGTCCTGCTCCTATCACACGTTCACCCATTGTTATCATATTCGTATCGTTATGCTCTCTAGTTGCCTTTGCACTAAACACATCATGAACAAGGGCAGCTCGAATTCCTTTTACTTTGTTAGCCGCAATCGACATACCAATTCCTGTACCACAGATTAAGATGCCACGATCGAACTCACCACCCGCCACTCGTTCAGCAGCAGGGATGCCATAGTCAGGATAATCTACTGAGTCATCACAATTACAGCCCATATCTTCAAATTCGATATTCATTTCTTCTAATAACGAGGCAATCTCTCTGCGGATATTCCTACCACCATGATCGGACGCTAAAACAACTTTCATTTTTAATGCTCCTTTTAAAATATTTTTTATGTTTATACTGTTCCACCAAACGAGAAATAATTGGGTTTATCAGTACTATTTTTGTACTTTAACTAGTTCACTCTTAACTATTTTTCTAATCGGGTTTCCAATAGTGGTATTCCCTTTACTAGTGTATGTATAACTTCCTTGTTGTTACGATAACTTGTACAAGCTATATACTATCATATTTTTCCAGGCATTAGTTAACCAACTTTATTAGCAGCGCAACCCCTCTGTTAGGACTTAAATCAGAAGGGACAGCCTACGTTTCAAGGGAAATTAGTTATTATTTATTTTTTTTATTAATAACTCAATATATTCTTCAATTTCATCAAATGTTTTATGATACACTGTCGCGTCTCCACCGAATGGATCTGAAATGTCATTATTAGGTTGAGTTAGTTCTAAGACCTGAATTTCACTAATCTCTTTCCTTAAATGATCATACAAAGCTCGGTCCATTTCATTTCGATCAAGTTCTTTGCCTCTTAGGTTTATAAACTCTGCCCGTTTAATTTCTAATTCCGTATAGGCTTTTTTCAATTTTTCCCAATTAGCATCATCTTGGAGGGTATATTCTTTAAATGTGAATAATTTCTTCTCGACGGTTGGATATTGTAGGGCAAGTGCTTGTTTATGGCTAGAAGTCATCGTTAATACAAGATCGGCCCATGTTAGTAATTCAGTGGTTACTGGTTGAGATTGATGATTGAGGCTTATTCCTTTTTGGTTAAAAACTTCAATTGATCCTTGTGAAGCAGGGTGACCGTTACTGGCGTATATGCCTGCAGATTTCACCTCAATAGAAGGCATTTTTTCTTTAAGTAGCGCTTCTGCCATTGGACTTCTGCACGTGTTACCTGTACAAACAAACAAAACCTTCATACGATTAACCTCCATTTTATTGTCCTTCTAAGTTGCTATCATCAACAAAACAGCACAGATCTATTTTCTTATCTAACAGTTCTCTATGACAAAAACTATACCATAATGCACGCTCTGCTGACAAAGAAGTAGGGACTGTCTTTGCCACTTTTGATTCGTAGCAAAACAGCCCCTATAAGAGGATAGACAAAAGGTCCGAGAAATATAGTTGTCGAATTACTGCGTCAGTTTGCCGTTAGGCTACTCATGTACGTTCTAGGTAAACTCAGTTGCTCACCGTCTTCATTTCCTTGAACTTCTTGGCTCTTTTTGTCCTCCTATTTGAACACGCACTATATAAAAATTTTAGATGTATTCGTCAGAGTATAGGTCGCCTCTTTTAGCCAAATATTATTTTTAATCCAAATGCACAAAGGATACTGCCGCCAAGAAGTTCACTATAGACACCGAGTAAGCCTCGCGCTTTTCTTCCAACCAGTAGGCCCGTCCAAGTTAAGACCGTACTGGCGATGCCGAATAGTAGTAGGGCAAGGAATGTTTTAACTCCAGACATTCCAAGACTTAAACCAACAGAAAAGCTATCTAAGCTTACACTTAATGAAAATAAAATAAGTCCAAATCCGGTTGCGCGCATCAATGACTTTTCTTCTACATTGAAAGAATTTAGCACCATTTGAACACCTAATCCAAATAGTAAAAGTCCGCCTCCCAACACAGCAAAGCCTTCCATTTGAGTAGAGATAAATCGCCCTAACATAATACCGATAAACGGCATTAGCATATGAAAAAAACCTACTGTTATGCCTGCTATAAAAACTCTTTTTAACCTTAGCGCTTGCATCCCCATTCCTAAACTAACAGAAAAAGCATCCATACCTAAGGCTAAAGACATTAAAACTAATGAAAAAATATCCCCTAGATGATCCATCGCCATCCCTTGCCAACCCCCTCCGGACATGCTATTTCACTATATGCTGTCCTGGAGGGTTTTATGTGAATTTAGAGGGAAGTTTCGTCAGGTGAAAGTGATTGTTTTATTTTCTTTGAAGCCGCTTTATGAAGTCGGTTCATGATTGCGTCTCCTACACCTGCTTGTTCAAAGCTTTCACACAAGATTAGATCGACATCACTCTTTTTAAAAGCTCTAAGCGTTTCGTATAACTGTGCTGCCACTTCATTTAAATTAGCACGTGTTCCACATGTTTTAATATTGTCAGTATGGAGAAGAGCGGCTAATTCCTTACTAGCCATCACTCCTACTTTGTAGCCCTTATCTGTATTCAGTTCAATTTGTGCTTGAAAAAAATCAGCATCCCCATCAACTAACCATAATGGTGCCTCCGGTTGATAGTGAGTGTATTTCATACCTGGTGATTTGGGCTGGTCATCAGTTTTCGCAAGTGCCGGATCTATCATTACTGTGCCAATAACTTGTTCGATTTGATCCTTGGTCACTCCACCTGGTCTCAATATGATAGGAAGTTCACTGGTACAATCTAGGACCGTTGACTCTAGTCCAACTCCAGTATTACCACCATCTAAAATGCCCGCTATTTTGCCATTTAAATCTTGGTACACATGTGTTGCACTAGTTGGACTCGGTTTACCAGACTTATTTGCACTTGGTGCTGCTAGGGGAAGTTGACACGCTTCCAAGAGATGTCTTGCCACTGGATGATCCGGAATTCTGATTGCGATTGTGGATAAACCGGCAGTGACATTTTTAGCAATTACTCCGTTGCTTGATAAAATGATAGTAAGTGGCCCCGGCATAAAAGCATCAATGAGTTTTTCAGCGATATCCGGTATGTTAGAAACATACTGATCAATTTGCCTTTTATTTGCTACATGAACGATTAACGGATTATCTGAAGGACGGCCTTTCGCTTCAAATATTTTAGCAATCGCTTGTTCATTAGTTGCATCTGCCCCTAGTCCATAAACCGTTTCTGTCGGAAAGGCAATCACCTCTTGTTTTTTCAAAAGGTTTGCTGCTGCTTCAATTTGAGTTGAGTTCTTAGTTATATCTTCTATTTTCCATAGCTTCGTTTCGTAATTCATTGTTTTCTCCTTTATTACAGCGATCCTTATTAGTTAATTATCAACACTTTATCCACATTATGAAAGTAAATGGTTGTTTTATCAAGCGTATTAGTTCTAAAGAAGAGTTTGTCGTCCTATTTGTCCACAAAATCTTTCTAAACAATAAAAGTCTCCTTACCATCATGGTGAGGAGACAAAGACTAGCCTATAAATTTTTGTAATAATGACTTACCAACAAGCTATCCACAACATAGATAAAGTTATTAACAAAACACCGGGATATTATCCACAGTTGTTCATAAGTTATACACTTAAACATCGAATATTTGTTAATGACTTGTGGATAACTTTAATTATTTAACTGAGTTGCATGCCTTGGATCGATTTCCCACCAGGTTCCTTGACCAACCTGTATTTCTTCTGCAAAACTCGGGGTTAGCTGTGATTGAAAGTTTAATAGTGACAACAATGAATCGAGAGATTGTTGGTGACTATATACGAAAAGGGATGAAGCACCTTTTTCTGATGCTAGTGCTAGCGAAGATTCAATGATAGCTAGCGGAAAAGATGCTGGCACACCTTCTTTTATGTATAAGCTTTTTAACCAATAGGCATTTTTCCCGACTGGAGACAAGGAAAAATAAGCTTTATACAGATCCTGATACTCGATAAGGTATCCATCCTGCTTTAAGGTTTGCTTTTGCTCGAAATGATTCCATTTATCTTCAAAAAATTGTTCCAAAATGTGTTCATCCAACTGAGCTGTACTTATTAGCTTCACTGGTCTTCACTCCCTATCATTTTTTTCCGTCTTACCTATTATCTATCATATGTAAGATAGAGAGGGATATGCTAGATTTATATAAACCATTTCATAAAAAAGAATTTTACCTTAATTTCTTTATCTTCTTCGTCATTTTCCGCTTGCTTTACTTCTTCTGTGTCATTCTCGCCGTCTTCTTCCTCTGCAACACTAGTTCCGTTCGAGAAATCTAAGAAACATAATGGCGGAAATAATACACACCACCAATTCGCACCTTTTGCTTCACCGAGACTGATTAAAATTGCTTCATAGGAACCGGATGGATAGACATAAGAGCCATATATCTTTGTAGGAAATTTAACATCTTTGCCGTACTCTACTTGAAAGGATTGATCGATTCCTTGTTCAGCTAACGTCCTTGCCACGATTGAATCTATCTCACCTATTCTTTGTTGAATCACTTGTCTTGCTTCGGTTATATTATCTATGTCCTCTACCCATGTGGTAATTTCCTTATTTACTTGATCACGAATTATTCGTTTTAACTCTTGATCGTCCTCTTGGTCACTATTCGCTAGAATTCTAAGGCGAATTGCTTCATCTGGGATTACCTGATAGTTTGATATTTGCTCGGTCGGACCTTGGTTTGAGCCTTGTACGGGAAGTGTGTTGAATGAAAATAAAATGACTATGAATACCAATAAATAATTTTTCATGATTTCCGCCCCTTTTATCTTGTTAACCACAGTATGGACAGGCTGGAAATCTTTTAAACTTATAAACTAGTATTTCTTTTAAAATAATAAAAATCTATAAAATGTGACGTAACTTACATCACTTCGGAAATACACTACGCTTTCCGCGGGCGGCTGTTGAGCCTCCTCGTGCTACGCACTGTGGGGTCTCAACTATGCCTTTTTATCCCGCAGGAGTCTCCGTGTATTTCCTCCGTTGGTATAGCTCGTTGTTAGATTACTATATAAAACCAGTAACGTTGAAGATCCTACAGAACTTGAATTAATTTCCTTAATCAGAATCTCACGAAGAAACTTGTATTTTATTTTCGAGGAATGTAATGCATTCTTCCTACGCTTCAATCACCATCATATTGGAACATAGTAAATGAATACTGGATATAGCAAAAGTATCGTAGTGTAGTTCCACAGCTAAGAGTCGCTTTCTGTTAAGGGGTTAAGTCCTTGAGACATAGATTTTTAAATTTTTCCCTTCGATAATCAGAACACTATTAACTGCGTAGGCAAAAAACGTAGACTCCTGTGGGAACAGCACGAGTCCGAAGACCCCGCAGTAGTGGTTTTCTACGAGGAGGCTAAGGCCGTGCCCACGGAAAGCGAAGTTTTTTGCCGAAGCGTAAGTAGCCTGAAAATTAGTCGGTTATCCACATATTTTTGTTAACATAGCGTTTATCTGTTGTTAAGTAAACATATCCACAAGCTGATTTACTTATTTGTTATTTCGGCAAACACCATGCGGTCTCTTCCGTTGATATCTTTTCGTATTTCGGTTTTGCTTTGCGGAAAGTGGTGTTCAATTATGTTAGCTACTTGTGTTCCCTGTTGATAACCTATCTCGAATGCAATAAGTGCCTGTTTTTTCATAACATATTTCGCTTGTTCAATAATTTTCATATAGGCAGCTAATCCATCCTGCTCAGCAAAAAGCGCTAGTTCTGGATCATAGTTTTTGACTGTATCACTTAACGAGTCCCTGTCGTGAAAGGGGATATATGGTGGGTTTGATACAATTACGTCAAAACTAGCACCTGATTCAATAAAAGGTTGTAGAAAGTCACCCTGTTCAAAATTTACTTTTGCATTTAGTCTTTCAGCATTCTTTTTAGCAACAGTTAATGCTTTTGTGGATAAGTCACTTGCCCATATTTGCACATTTGGTTGTTCTAGTTTAAGAGTAATAGCAATAATACCGCTACCTGTACCGATATCGACAAGTTGAGTGGGTTCTGAAAAATTGTTTTTCTTAATGAAGTCAAGCACACCTACCAACAATTCTTCTGTCTCAGGTCTTGGAATAAGTACATCTTGATTTACAAGAAACTCCCTCCCATAAAAAGTTTCACTGCCAATTAAGTGCTGAACAGGTACACCTGTTTCTGCATGGGTGTGAATGTCTTTTTGAAATGCTTGCAATCTATCCACTGGGACCTGATCCCTTAAAGAAGCAAGCAGCTGAGACTTATTAATACCTAGGTGATGCATCAAAATCATTTCAGCTATGCGTGTTTCTCGATTTTGTTTTTCTAAAAAAAGAGAAGCCCAGCGGAGGGCTTCATGAACATACATCTGTTTTTCTGTCATATTATTCACCTAATTGTTCCATCTTATTAGCCTGCTCTTCAACAATAAGAGCATCAATAATCTCGCCCATTTTACCTTCTAAAATTTGATCTAGTTTTTGAATGGTAAGACCAATTCGATGATCGGTTACACGGTTTTGCGGGAAATTATAGGTGCGGATACGTTCTGAACGATCGCCAGTACCAACTGCAGACTTTCTGGTTTGATCATATTCTGCCTGTGCTTCCTGCTGGAACTTATCATAAATACGAGCACGCAAAATTTTCATCGCTTTTTCTTTATTTTTAATTTGAGACTTTTCATCCTGCATAGAAACGACAATTCCAGTAGGCATGTGAGTCAATCTGACTGCTGACATTGTTGTATTAACACTTTGACCACCTGGTCCACTAGAAGTGAACGTATCCACTCTGATATCGTTTTCGTGAACGTCAATTTCTACTTCCTCGGCTTCAGGCATTACAACAACAGTTGCCGTTGACGTATGGATTCTACCGCCTGATTCCGTTTCCGGAACACGTTGAACACGGTGCGCACCATTCTCATACTTAAAGCTAGAATAGGCACCTTTACCATTAATCATAAAAATAATTTCTTTGTAACCACCAACACCAGTAGAGTTAGTATCCATTACATCAAGTTTCCAGCCCTGTGTCTCCGCATATTTAGAATACATACGGTATAAGTCACCCGCAAACAATGCCGCCTCGTCACCGCCGGCAGCACCTCTAATTTCCATAATAACGTTTTTATCATCATTTGGATCTTTAGGTAAGAGTAATATTCTTAATTTCTCTTCTAATT
Organism: Aquibacillus halophilus; assembly: GCF_009649745.1. Lineage (GTDB taxonomy): Bacteria > Bacillota > Bacilli > Bacillales > Amphibacillaceae > Aquibacillus > Aquibacillus halophilus. The sequence goes on from NZ_WJNG01000013.1 coordinate 53,342, forward strand.
CTTCTTTATGCTCATTTAATTCGCTAATTTCTGATTTAACCATGTCATACATTTCTTTGTCCAAATCATCTTCAAGCATTACTTTTGCATCGTTTAACTGAGAAGAAACATCTCTATATTCCCGATACGCATCCACTATATCTACTAAATCAGATTGTTCCTTAGAGTATTCTCTCAATTTATTGTTATCACTTATCACTTCTGGGTCGCTTAATAATTCATTTAATTTATCATAACGAGCTTCTAATGATTCTAATCTGTCTAACACGACTTCCACCTCTTTCTCCTTAACAGTCTAATTATAGTACAGGAGAAAACCCCCGTCAAAAGGCATTTACGAAATGCTCCATAGATTAAGTTATTCTATGGTGACATGAATGTTATAATATTGAACCACAGCTTGGATAGCTGATGTTATATTTGTTCGCCAATCTTCCATTTCCATATCAGTCATCGGCTGATTTAATTCAACTGTTACATAAGCATCTCTTTGATTAATCGTTACTCTACGGACATTAACATCAGGCATTCTTTCCGCAGCATCTTTAATCATTTGCTTATCCTTGATTATATCTAAATTTTCTCCAGTTCGATTAAATGTTCTAGGACCGGGCTGATTAATTTGTGTAAATCCTTCATCGGTTGTTTCAAAACCTTCAGGACCAAAAGGTGCTTCTGGATCACGAATCACTTCAGAATGATCCTGTTGACACGATGTAGTAAAAAGTAATAGAAAAGTAAGAAACATAATAGTAGGATATCTCATCCGGTAAATCCTCCTCGCATAGTCACACTTACAATTAGTATTACCAGCAAGTCGAATATTAAAGAGGTTTAAGCGAACTTTTTTTATTTTTCATCAACACGAGCTTGATTAACTCAAAAACCTGTTTTGGGCGAATAGTTATGATTTTGAGGTGAATTAATAGAGTATTGGGGTGAATACCACAAGTTATCGGGCGAATGCGGGCAACAATGGGGCGAATCAACGAAAACTCGGGGTGAATCAGCCGAATCACAAAAGTAAAAAACGAGCTTGATGTTAATTAACACCGAGCTCGTTTAGGGTACTATTTATAATTTGCTATATTTGAAGCAGTTAGATTAAATGTTAGCTTAGGTTTATTTGGAACCTGATGGTGGTGACGACATCTAGGTTCATAAGCTTCTGAGGCACCAACCAAAATAATTGGGTCATCATATGAAGCCGGCTCTCCGTCAATTAAACGTTGTGTTCTACTAGCTGGCGAACCACAAACGGGACAAATGGCACTTAATTTCGTTACATTTTCACTCAATGCCATCAAATTAGGCATAGGGCCAAATGGTACTCCACGAAAGTCAGTGTCTAATCCGGCAACAATTACACGATAACCATTGTTTGCTAATTCATCAACTATATCAACTATTTTTTCATCGAAAAATTGAACTTCGTCAATACCTACTACATCAACATCATCATCCATAAAATTTAGAATGTCCTCTGAAGAATCAACTGGTCTAGCCAGGATTGATGTACCATTGTGTGAAACAACAGACTCCTCTGAATACCTACTGTCAATTGCAGGTTTAAAAACTCTCACTGATAAATTACCATATGTAGCACGACGGACACGCCTGATAAGCTCCTCGGATTTACCTGAAAACATGCTGCCACAAATAAGTTCTACCCATCCACTTTGTTTCATTACATACACGAGCGGGCCTCTCCCTTCGTAAGTTAGACAAAACTGCAAAGTCATATCATCATGTTATAAATGCTTGTCTCTTATTCAAGAGAAAATAAAAGACGGATAACAACCTGATTCGCTTGTCCATTAATTGCTTTATTTTAACTATTATACACCTAATAGCTTCGTCATTATCTGATAAAATTCTACCATTTTTCTCTATAAATATCAGGCTTATTTTGAAAATTCCCTGAAACTAATTTACTAAAGGTTAAAGGGAAGCCAATGTTAAGCTATATTTTATTTTTATTTAAGAAAGTAAAAAAACAGGCAAAAGTTAGACAATTTGCCTGTTTCTCCTCAGACTGACCGAGGCCAATCTGATTTTATTCCATCTAGTCGCACTCCCGAACCAAGTCGGATCCACGCAAAATGTGGAACTAGCTTTAAACTTAGCCAAGGTTGTATTTTTTCTTGAAACGATCCACACGGCCGCCAGCTTTGTCAGCTTTTTGCTTACCTGTGTAGAAAGGGTGAGATTCTGAACTAATCTCTACACGGATTAATGGGTATGTGTTACCATCTTCCCACTCAATAGTCTCATCAGAAGACTTAGTTGATCCAGTAAGAAACTTGTAATCAGAACTTGTATCAAGGAATACTACTTTTCTGTAACTCGGATGAATTTCTTTTTTCATGTCTTTCCACTCCTTTTGCCCTGAATCCCTTGGAAACAGAGTTATTGTAGAGCTACAAAGCTAAAGCTTAGTAGCATTACCATTTGAAGGGTACACCTTCGAACAGTATAAAACTCACACAGAAAGATTATAACAGTGTAAATATTGCATTGCAACAACTTGTTTATTATTTTGGCGCTATTCCACTTAGATAAGCCGCCCACATTTCGCTACGTTCTACGATTCATACCTTTTCGCTTCATTTCGTCATCCATATTTTGGTAGAACTCTTCATTATTTTCCGAAGCCCTTAGACGTTTTAAGAAACGTTCAAGAAAGTCTGGTGAATCCTGCATTGTTTTCCTGATCATCCACATCTTATCAAGCTTGTCTTTAGAAAGAAGTAGTTCTTCTTTCCTTGTACTTGATTTTACAATATCAATGGCAGGGAAAATCCGACGGTTGGCAAGATTTCTATCTAAGTGCAACTCCATGTTTCCTGTCCCTTTAAATTCTTCATAAATAACTTCATCCATACGTGAACCTGTATCTACTAGAGCGGTAGCCAGGATTGTGAAGCTTCCACCTTCTTCGATATTTCTTGCAGCACCGAAGAAACGTTTAGGACGGTGGAACGCTGCGGGATCAATACCACCAGATAGCGTTCTTCCACTTGGTGGAATAACCAGGTTGTACGCTCTTGCCAGTCTTGTGATACTATCCATCAAAATAATAACGTCTTTCTTGTGTTCAACTAAACGCATCGCACGTTCTAGTACTAATTCAGAAACCTTAATATGGTTTTCTGGTACTTCATCAAAGGTTGAGCTAACAACGTCTACATCTGGGTGAACAGACCGCTCGATGTCTGTAACCTCTTCCGGTCGCTCGTCCACTAATAAAATGATTAATTTTGCATCTGGATGGTTTTCTGAAATGCTGTTAGCAATTTGCTTTAATAGCATTGTTTTACCGGCTTTCGGTGGAGCTACGATTAATCCACGTTGGCCGTATCCTACTGGTGTAACCATATCAATAATTCGTGTGGAGATTTTTTTCGATTCTAATTCCAGTCGCATTAATCGATCCGGATAAAGAGGAGTTAAAGCTGGAAAATGAACTCTTTCTTTAGCTATTTCGGGGTTCTCACCATTAACAGCATCTACATGCAGTAAGCCGTAATACCTCTCATTTTCCTTCGGTGGTCGTACCTTTCCAGATACTGAGTCACCATTCCGCAGATCAAATCGACGTATCTGTGAAGCGGAAATATAAATATCCTCTGCACTTGGCGAGTAATTAATCGGTCTTAAGAAACCAAAACCTTCTGATGGAATAATTTCCAAAATACCATCCATGAATAAGAAACCACTTTTTTCAGCCTGAGCCTTCAAAATGGCAAAAATTAATTCTCTTTTTGTTAATTTAGAATAATAAGAAACTTTAAATTCTTTAGCTTTTGCATAGAGATCCTTTAATGTCATCGCCTCTAATTGAGCTATCGTTACTGTTGCTTCAGCCACAAAATCACCACACCTATTAATTTTTATATTTTAGTACCTTTTTCAAATGACAAGACAAATTAATCTTTTTAGTTAAAACAAAAAAGTAGAGTATTCTATTATATTATGTAAGGACACATTTTTATCTGATACCTCTATATCATTGATAAATAGCTTATACTTACCTTCTTCTGTCTACCACATTACTAATTGGGTTGGATAAGTTGAATTGAAAAATGAAGTCTTTTCGGAAAATGGTTTCGCTGCTAATACTTTCATGAAGAATTTCAGTGGAGTATTTTACTTTTAAAACTGCGCTTTTCCAAGAAGAAAAAGTGAAAAGCCATTAAGCTAGAATAGAAGTTTGTAACTTTACATAGATAGGATAGCCAAAATCTACTTTTATTAAACCTTTTTATATAGTACCTTTTAAAGTCATAATATTCAACTCTATTTTACACTTATATTCACGTTTGTGACTTGATTTTTTAAATTTAAATAGTGTTTTTAGTTAAAAAGACAGTTTTTTCTTATAAAAAATGAGGAAAAAGTGAGATTTAGGAAAGTAGTAAAGGAAGCTAGAATATCTAGCTTCCTATTTTTTAGTTCCTTTGTTTCCTGCATGTCCATTTTATGCAAACCTGATTTTTATGAATTTTGGAACTGTTCTATTTCTTCTTCTGACATTTCTTCACGCCAAATCTTTGCACCCAAATTGGATAGCTTCTCAGTGATTTGTTCATAACCACGATCAATGTGTTCTAGACCAGTTATTTCCGTCACACCATCTGCCATTAATCCTGCTACAATTAGGGCTGCACCTGCTCGAAGATCACTTGCTTTGACTTTTGCCCCTTCTAACTGAACAGGACCCGAGACGATAGCTGAACCACCCTCAACCTTAATCTGGGCATTCATTCTTCTCAATTCATCAATATGTTTAAATCTTGCCTGATAAATCGTATCTGTAACAATACCCGTTCCATGTGCACGTGTTAATAAGGATGTAAATGGTTGCTGTAAATCGGTTGGAAATCCTGGGTGTACAAGCGTTTTTATGTCTACGCTCTTCAGTCGTTTGGCTGGTTGGATTAGCAGTTGTTCATCGCCTTCCTCAATTGAAACCCCCATTTCTCGAAGTTTCGCCAATAAAGGCTCAAGGTGTTGAGGGATAACATTGTCAATTAGGACCTTTTCACCTTGCGCAGCAGCTAAGATTGTATAAGTACCCGCTTCAATTCGATCAGGAATAATCGTATGCATGCAGCCTGTCAGTGTGTCAACACCTTCAATCCGAATTACATCAGTTCCAGCACCTTTAATTTTAGCACCCATACTTGTTAGTAATGTGGCTACATCGATAATCTCTGGTTCTCTTGCTGCGTTTTCTATAATTGTTTTGCCTTTTGCTTTTACAGCTGCCAGCATAATATTTATTGTTGCGCCGACACTAACGACATCTAAGTATATTCGTGCACCTCTTAATTCGTCAGCACGTAAATAGATGGCTCCCTGTTCATTTGTTACTTTGGCACCCAGTGCTTCAAAACCCTTAATGTGTTGATCAATTGGTCTTGGCCCTAGATGACATCCTCCAGGCAATCCGATAACTGCTTGTTTAAATCTACCTAACATTGCACCCATAAAATAATAGGAAGCACGAAGTTTCTTTACTTTGCCATTTGGTAATGGCATTGAAGTCATTTGACTTGGATCAATATGGAGTGTTTGGCCTTTCCATGAAACAGTACCTCCAATTTCTTCAAGCAAATCACTTAATGTGTCAACATCTGATATTTGTGGCAATCCCTCAATCATAACCTTAGAGTCAGCTAGTATAGCGGCTGGTAAAAGTGCTACTGCACTATTTTTAGCTCCACTAACTCTTACTTTACCATTTAAAGGATAGCCTCCTTCAACGAGTATTTTTTGCATAGGAAACTCCTCACTTTTAGAGGTTGTAGTAAAATACGGAATGGATAGAATTATCAGTGATAATCTAATCTAATCCGACTTTTAAACTTACCAAAAAAAATAAATTTTAAATTAACAACCTTAGTTTGCACAAATTTACCAATTCAATACAACTTTTTTATAACTTGCTAATACATATACTTCGATTAAATCACACGGTTTATGTCCACCATAAACCAAATTTAGGGAATTAGCTATTAGAGATTGCGCTAAATGAGCTGATAATACTATTTTATTATATCATTCTTTAAGGGGTTACTTCATTTCCCTTAAATTTATCCCATTTTAACATAAAAAAGACTACCATCCAAGGTAGTCTGTTTTATCTACATTTATTATTGTGCTTGATTTGATGAACCAAACTCGCGCATTTTTCCAATTACTGTTGCTTTAATCGCGTCACGACTTGGTCCCAAGTATTTACGTGGGTCAATTTGGTCTGGTTGTGCAGCCAATACTTCACGCACTACTTTTGCTTGTTGAATTTGGTTTTCAGTGTTTACATTAATTTTTGATGTGCCATAAGAAATCGCACGTTTAATGTCTTTTGTTGGAATACCAGTACCACCGTGTAATACAAGTGGAACGCTAGCAGCAGAACCAATTTCTTCCATTTCCTTAAAGCCAAGGTTCGGTTCACCTTTATACGGTCCGTGAACAGATCCAAGTGCTGGAGCAAGACAGTCAATACCAGTACGTTCTACAAGCTCTTGACATTCCTTTGGATCAGCATAGATTACACCATCAGCGATAACGTCATCTTCTTGTCCGCCAACAACACCTAATTCAGCTTCAACCGAGACACCATGAATATGAGCTAGTTCCACAACTTTAGAAGTGGTTGCAACATTATCTTCGAATGGGCCGTGGGAAGCATCAATCATAACTGATGTGAAACCAGCGTGAATTGCTTTCGCACATGCTTCAAAGCTTGAACCATGATCTAAGTGGATTGCAACTGGAACTGTTGTACCATAAGACTCCATAAGAGATTTAACCATAGCAACGACTACGTTGTATCCACCCATATATTTTCCAGCGCCTTCTGAAACCCCAAGAATAACTGGTGATTTTTCTTCTTCAGCAGCCTGTAATATAGCTTGAACATATTCTAAGTTGTTAAGGTTAAATTGGCCTACAGCATAACTGTTTGCTTTTGCAGTTTCTAGCATTTCTTTCATTGATACTAGTGGCATTATATTTCCTCCTTAAATTATATGTAACAAAAATAGATTATTATAGCCAGTCAATGCTTCTTGTTTTGATTGGGTATAGTATTAGAATACCAAGTCTAAACCAAAGGTGCAACACAACAAGAAACAGTAAGCGTTTTCTTCTGAAAAAAACTAATATTCTCTTTTATAGTTATATGTTTTATTAAAAGTTTCATACAAATCAAATTCTAAACAAGCTATGTATTTATCAAGGTTTTGCAACCATCTTACTTAATCTAGTATTTTAAATATATTTTTTTGAAGAAATTATGTATAAATTATGAAATATTAATTCAAAAGACGATTAATATGCTTTCGAGCGTCTTCTACATCAAAAGGTTTTGCAAAGACCTCTTTGACCATTGGCAGGTCTTTCACTTTTGCAGCAGCTTCTTCCGCCAATCCGCTCATGATGATGGCTGGTATTTTTTCACCTAGCTGATCTAAATGATTTAAAACTGCAAATCCATCCATAATGGGCAATTTAAAATCTATAATAAGTAAATCAGGTTTAGATTTCTCTATCTTATCCAAAGCTTCTTTACCATTTTCCGCAGTAACAACCTGATAGCCTTCACCTTTAACTATCTCTTCTAGCAGTAACCGAATTCCTAACTGGTCGTCGACAATCATTACTGTTTTCCCCATTTAGCTTGTCCTCCTAACTCAATTCGAACTTATCTATGTCTATGTATGTATATCAGAAACCACCTGTTGACAACCCTCCAATATAAGTTGCGATAAAATTTACTTGAAAACCTATAAACACCATAATTTAATAAAGTTATAGTTTAAATTCTAGAAAAATTGATAAATTCCTTTCTTTTTTATTAAAAACTAAACCCAGCTATATTACAACTGTATTACTACTTGTCTTTACATAAAAATTACAAGCTTAAATTATACAAAGAAACTCATGACACGGATTGTGACATGAGTTTTTGTGTGTTCTTTCTTAATCTTCTACTTCTATCTTAGCATAGTTTGCAACGGCAGCACCAATGAAACCATAGAATAATGGTTGAGGCCTTGTTGGGCGAGACTTAAACTCCGGATGAAACTGAGATGCTACAAACCAAGGATGATCCTCTAATTCGATTGTCTCAATTAGTCTTCCATCAGGGCTAGTCCCAGAAAAAACAAAACCTTTTTCTTCCATTTGCTCACGGAATTGGTTATTAAATTCAAATCTGTGACGGTGACGCTCATAAATTACGTCTTCATTATTGTACACTGCTTTTGTTTTTGTTCCATTTTTCAATCGACAAGGATACACTCCAAGTCTTAACGTACCACCTAAATCCGAAACATCCTTTTGCTCGGGGAGAAGATCAATAATAGGATATGGAGTAGCTGGGTCAATTTCTGCTGAGTGCGCACCCTTTAATCCTAAAACATTGCGAGCAAATTCAACTGTTGCTAACTGCATTCCTAAACATATTCCAAGTAACGGTACTTTTTCTTCTCTCGCATAACGAATTGCTTTAATTTTACCCTCAATACCTCGATCGCCAAAGCCACCAGGAATAAGAATACCATCAACGTCTTGCAGGGATGAAACAACATTTTCTTCTGTTACTTCCTCTGCATTGATCCAACGGATATTGATATCGGCATCATATGAATAACCAGCGTGTTTTAATGCTTCTACAACTGAAAGGTATGCATCAGGAAGCTCAACATACTTTCCAACTAGACCGATTGTAACTTTCTTAGAAAGGTTTCTTACACGTTCTGCTAATTTGTTCCACTCCGTCATATCAGCCGGTTGACAGTCTAAACCAAAGTGATCACATGTGATCTGATCCAAGTTTTGTTCTTGAAGTGATAGCGGAATCTGATAAAGGGTATCCGCATCTCCTGCTTCAATAACTGATTTTTCATCAATGTCACAAAACAGTGCAATCTTTTCCTTCATTTCTTGGCTAATTTCCATTTCTGTACGCAAGACAATAACATCAGGCTGAATACCTAATGATCTTAGCTCTTTAACACTGTGCTGAGTTGGTTTAGTTTTCATTTCACCAGCAGCTTTTATATACGGAACTAAGGTACAGTGAATATACATGACATTATCTCTGCCGATGTCGCTCTTTATTTGACGGATTGCTTCTAAAAATGGAAGAGATTCAATATCTCCAACCGTTCCACCTATCTCTGTTATGACTACGTCGGCATTTGTTTGTTTCCCAGCTTGAAAAACTTTATCTTTAATTTCATTCGTAATATGTGGAATAACTTGAACCGTTCCACCTAAGTAATCTCCACGACGTTCTTTTTTGATTACAGTGGAGTAAATCTTGCCTGTAGTGATATTACTGTACTTGTTCAGGTTAATATCGATAAAACGCTCATAGTGGCCTAGATCAAGGTCAGTTTCTGCTCCATCCTCGGTAACAAATACCTCACCATGTTGGTATGGACTCATCGTACCAGGGTCCACATTGATATATGGATCAAATTTCTGAATCGATACTTTTAATCCCCTATTTTTAAGTAAACGTCCCAATGATGCTGCTGTAATCCCTTTCCCGATTGACGAAACAACTCCGCCAGTTACAAAAATGTATTTTGTCACCCTTTATCCCTCTTTCTTATGGTTAATATATTATAGTATCTGATTGATGAAACACTTTAATCACAGCTTCGATATTTAATTAGAAACTTTAGCTGTGAACGGTCCTTGTTCTGTCTAATTAAACCTAAGTATAATAGGGCCAGCTAGATGATTATTACCTAGACAAAAAAATAAAAGCGCTCCCCATTTAACAGGGGAACGCTTATTTAAAAAAGTTTTGTAGAGCCCAAATAGAATTCTACTTATTTGGCAACTGAAAGTCAAGCGCGTTATTTATTTTTTTTGTCACTGTCATCGTCGTCATCATCGTCATCGTCATCGTCGTCATCAGAAAAATCTTCATCATCAGTGTCGTCATCGTCTGTGTCATCAGAGTCATCAAAATCATCGTCGTCATCAGCAGTAGAGTCATCAAAATCATCATCATCGTCATCGTCTGTGTCATCGAAATCATCATCTAAGTCTGTGTCATCAAAATCCAACTCTTCTTCGTCTAAATCTAAGTCTTCATCAATTACATCTTCAATAACTGCTTTTTTCTTTTTACGCTTGGTAGCTGCTTTTTTCTTTTTCTTCTTCGGAGGTGCTGTTACGTCTTCGTCCATTTGTTCAACAGGATACCAGCGCTTCAATCCCCATAAACCTGAACCAGTCGTCATAAAACGTCCATCAATATTTAAATCTGTATAAAATTGAGCAAGCAGCTCATCTCTCTGATTTTGCTTAAATCCTTTCATCTTAGAGATTTTATCGTACATTTCTCTGAAATCAATTGCCTTATTTTCCTCAATAAGCATAGTGTTAGCTAATTCAATCATCGACAAGAATTCAAGTTCATCTTTAGTATAATCTTTTAAGCCCACGGTCAAGCACCCCTTTTATGTAAAAGTTATTTTATCTCTTAATTATAGTAATGTATGTACATGTTGCATATTTGCAAAACCTACCATACATTATATTGTTATAAAAATCAAAAAGCAATGTTAGGCTGATACCTAGAAAATCAGTGAGGGTTACTAATAAAATTAAGTACCTTTTCAACCTTGTCAGAAGTTAGTTCACCTGAATTATCAAAGATGAGGATATTGGATTCGGGAATCTCCCAATTCACTGTTGGAACAAAATCAACTCTTGTTTCATAGTCATTCCAATTTTCCAGCTTCCATGTATCCCTTACTGTTCCTCTATCTTCAATCCGTTCTCTTTGTGTGTCAATGTCGCTCAGTGTTACAACAACAACTTTAACATCAATATCTTTTTCAGTTTTACCACTTGCGCGAATAACTTCTTTAATCCATTCTTTGTTTTTTAACTCGGATGTAAATGGAGAAATCATAAATACATCTTGTCCAACAGCTAAATTTTCAATACAAATATCTTTTGCCGTATCATATTCCAGATCTCTCATGTGCTCTTTATAAAAACTAGAGTCACGATCGTTTTTGTCCATTCCATTCATTTCAAGGAATTTTTCGACGAACCGACCACCGACTGTATCACGATCAATAAATACACACGGTTTCTTTACCGCAATTTCTCTCGCTACAGTTGTCTTCCCAGTACCTGCTACACCTACAAAAAACACTAGTTTTTGCATTGAATCCACCTCTGTTATTAGTTTGATTAATTAATATAGTTTAATCAATTTCATAATACTGATATTTTGCCAGTTTCCCCACATATAGTTGGGTTAAAACGTCCCAAACTACATGTGGATGAAACTGGCTAGTTAAGGTAATTATGAAATTGACTCAGTTAATATCTTAAACCATATACTACCAAATAAGTAGAGAAGGAGCCACATATTACTGTAACTCCTTCTCTAGAATATGCTATGCAGTTTTTTCTTTGATATCACCACAAGCAGATAATGCTAGTATTTCAGCTACATCCATCGTACCGATATCTTGGTCGACGTCTTTTGCCTTGGTACCGTCACTAAGCATTGTTAAACAGAATGGGCATGCACTAGAAATCATGGTTGGCTGTACCCGTAATGCCTGTTCGGTTCTTTCTACATTCATCCGTGTCCCTGTATCCTCTTCCATCCACATTAATCCACCACCAGCACCACAGCACATACCGTTCTCTTTGTTTCGATCCATTTCTACTAACTCAATGCCAGGAATGCTTTTTAAAATTTCTCTTGGCGGATCATAGACTCCATTGTACCGTCCTAAATAACAAGAGTCATGATAGGTAAGCTTTTCATTGATTTCATTTACTGGTTTAATCTTTCCGGATTTGACTAGGTCGTATAATAGTTGGGTATGGTGTAATACCTCAACACCTTCCAATCCAAAGTCTGGATATTCATTCTTAAAAATGTTGTATGCATGAGGATCGATGGTGACGATCTTTTTAATGTCATTCTTTTGAAATTCTTTGATGTTTTTTTCCGCAAGCTCTTGAAATAAAAACTCATTTCCAATTCTGCGGGCGGTATCGCCGGAGTTCGATTCTTTGTTTCCTAATATCGCAAACTTGACTCCCGCTTGGTTCATTAGTTTTGCAAATGCCATTGCTATCTTTTGACTTCGATTGTCATAGGCACCCATTGAGCTTACCCAGAATAAGTACTCAAATGTTTCCCCTTCTTTTTTCAACTCTTTAACTGTTGGAATAGTAACAGAAGGATCTTGCTCGCGCCAATTTTCTTTCTCTCTTTTCGATAATCCCCACGGGTTTCCTTGACGTTCGATATTCATCATCGCACGCTGTGCATCCGGGTCAATTTTCCCTTCTGTAAGAACAAGATATCTACGTAAATCAATTATTTTGTCGACATGCTCATTCATTACCGGACAAGCATCTTCACAATTTCGACAAGTCGTGCAAGCCCAGATTTCTTCCTCGGTAATCACATCACCAATTAGACTGGTATTTTGATGGGTATCGATACTAGCAGCAACTTCCTGGTTGCCTTCCCGTGAAGCTTGTGACATTTTTGCTAATTGATTGCCCTCTGTATGGTTAAACGCATAGGCAGGAACCCAAGGGGAATTACCTGTTACAACAGCACCTGTATTTGTTAAATGGTCCCGTAATTTTACAATTAAATGCATTGGAGATAGTAGTTTCCCTGATGAAGTCGCTGGACATACATTCGTGCATCGACCACATTCGACACATGCATAAAAGTCGATCATTTGAAGTTGTTTAAAATCTTCAATTTTCCCTACACCAAAAGATATATCTTCTGCTGACTCTTCATCGACATCAAAGTCTATTTTTTCGAGTTTCCCTGGAGGTCCTTCGCGACTAAAAAAGACATTGATTGGTGCTGCAATCAGGTGGGCATGCTTTGATTGTGGTACATAAACTAAGAAGCTTAATAGGGCTAATAAATGAATCCACCAGGAAATGAAAAACAAAACACTTGCCACTGTTGGTGGCACAAAAAAGAAAACGCTTGCAATAAGGGTCGCAATTGGCTCAGACCAACCACCTTGTTCCCCGTGCCATAGTAATTCCATTCCATTCCCTAATAAAACAGATAACATTAAGGTACCAATGAATATTAAAACAAGTCCTGCCTTAAATCCGCGCTTTAAACGAGCGAGCTTTTCAATATACCGACGATAGAAAGCCCAGACAACTGCAACTAGAATCATTAAAGTAACAAGTTCCTGAAAGAAAGTGAAACCTGCATAAAATGGACCAAGTGGTAAATGCGAGCCTGGCGCTAGTCCTTTATAAATAAAATCAATTGCACCAAATTGAACTAAGATAAAACCATAAAACATCATGATGTGAATAATGCCTGATTTCTTATCCTTTAATAATTTTTTTTGCCCAAAGACATTGACCATTATCTTTTTTATCCGGCTTTTGATTTGCCGATCATACTCTGATTTCTTGCCTAATTTAATAAAAGCTATTCGAGTTTGAACAACACGTGCAAACAAATATAATCCATAACCTGTTACTCCTATGAACAAAATCCAGTTTAATAACAATAATCCATCCATTGTTCTCCCCCTAAGTTAATCTACTGTGAAATCACTTAAATTTCCTCATACTTCATCCTATTTTTAAAATGTCTTACTTATACTTTAAAATATGAATGAACATTCAGTCAATATTTATTTATAAATTTAAAGTCATTAATTTAATATAGCTGGGAAAAGTAACTGTAATTGAGGCTAGAAAAGAAGGGAGAATTCCTTTGGTATTGACTTTAATTATTTTACTTGTTGTCATTGGTTTACTTTTCATTGATTTTTATTTTGGACAACGTTTCTATCAAAAGCACCCTCCTATCTTTCATTTTGATAAACAAGAAGCTAACTTTGACTTGATTACAACCGGGGAGTCATTCTACACTTCATTGTTTAAGGATATTAAAAACGCAACTAAGCAAGTGGATATTTCTTTTTTTATTGTGAGAAATGATGATATCAGCAAGCAATTTTACGAGCTGTTAATAATGAGAGCCAAAGAGGGAATAACCGTCCGTCTAATGTTAGATAAAATGGGGAGTAATTCACTAAAAAAAGAAATCATCAGTGAACTCAAAGCAAGTGGGGTTCAGGTGGTATTTAGTGACAAACCAAGTTTTCCTTATTTTTTTTATAGGCTGAATCGAAGAAATCATCGTAAAATTTCAGTAATTGATAATGAAATTGCCTATACAGGTGGATTCAATGTTGGGAAAGAGTACCTCGGTAAGGATCCAAAGCTTGGACCATGGAGAGATTATCACCTTCGGGCTACCGGAGAAGTTGTTGCTAATTTTCAAGTAGTTTTCAACTATGATTGGGAAGCAGCAATTAAAGGAAATCCGGTTTCTGTCGACTATGTGAAAGGTGAAGCTTCAGGTAAACAAGAGGATCGCCAAACAAAAACCTTGAAACTTGTTGTGTCAGAAGCTGGACAGCTAGAAGATAAGTTCGTCTCATGGATTAATGATGCAAAATCGGAAATATTAATTGGCACACCTTATTTTATTCCGAGTAAAGAGATGTTTGACGCATTAATGGCTGCACTACATCGCGGTGTTGAGGTCAATGTATTAGTTCCAGCCAAAAAGGACCATCCACTTGTAAAGCCGGCTGGCTTTCCCTTTTATCGGCAATTAATGCAGGCAGGTGGCAAAGTGTACATGTTTACCAACGGGTTTTATCACGCCAAGGTTATTATCATTGATGAATCCTTTTGTGATATTGGGACAGCCAATTTTGACATGCGCAGTGTCTTTTTGAATAAAGAAATAAATGTCATCATGGACTCAGAAACAGATATTAAGGAAATCCGGTCCGCTTATTTTAAGGATGTCAAAAGCAGCCAACAAATTACAGTACAGTGGTTAAATCAGCAACCAATAACCATTAAAATAGAGGGCATGTTAGCCAGACTTGTAAGGCCATTACTTTAATTAAATACGTTTAGGAGGTTTCATGGAGTATGAAAGAGGTCATATTAGCACTTGTAACAGGTTTAGTGGTAGGATTTTTATTTGCCTGGTTTAAGCTACCAATCCCAGCGCCACCAGCATTAGCAGGAGTGGTTGGGATTGTTGGTATTTACTTTGGCTTTAAGTTATATCAGTGGGTTGCACCAATGATGGAGCGGATTTTTTAGGACTGTTTGATACGGGCGGAAGAAACTGTGAAACTAATATACCGCTTCGGAAATACACTTCGCTTTCCGCGGGTGGCTGTTGAGCCTCCTCGTGCTACGCACTGTGGGGTCTCACCTAGGCCATTCCCTCCCGCAGGAGTCTCCGTGTATTCCCTCAGCTATTATAGTGTTATGTTTGATAACTACATTAAACCAACCAACAACTAATTTCTTATAATGGTTATTGAAGCTTGTACAATTTACTCCAACAGGATAAATAACAACGGCCTTCAGGCGCCGAGAAACCGCATGAGTAGTTGAAAATCCTGCAGTACAAAAATTATCTTGCTGAATCAACCAAGTAAATAGACCTGTATAATTAAAAGGTCGACTGCACCCCACTTCAATCATCATATATTACAACTATAATAAGATTGATAATGCCAAAAACCTAACGCATTGTGGTTCCTCATTCCAGAATAGATCAAAAGAAACCATCAAAAAAGACTTCTAGAATGTAGCTAGAAGTCTTTTTTGGGTGATGCTATTGTTACATACTTTCTGGTGCGCTGACGCCGATTAGTGCTAAGCCATTAGCAATTGTTATCTTAACAGCTTTCATTAGTGCAATCCGTGCTTTTGTTCTTTCTAAGTCATTTTCGTCTAAAACTTTCTCTGCATTATAAAAGCTATGCAGGCTAGATGCAAGATCGAAAATATATTGAGTAATCCGGTGTGGCAATCGTTTAGATGCTGAATCTTCAATTACCTTGGCAAACTCTCCAAGCTTTTTCAGTAACTCTTCTTCTTTTTCAGCCGTCAACAAGGATGGATCATAGTCATCTCCTGCAAGACCTTTTTGCTCAGCTTGACTAATCATCGTACTAATCCGAGCATGTGCGTACTGAACATAAAAGACTGGATTTTCATTGGACTTAGACCGAGCAAGGTCCATATCAAAGTCGAGATGAGAATCACTTGATCTCATATTGAAGAAGTAACGCATAGCGTCAATCCCTACCTCTTCCATTAATTCTCTAAGTGTTACAGCCTTGCCTGTCCGTTTACTCATTTTTACCTTTTCACCATCTTGGAACAGGTTAACCATTTGAATAATTTCAACCTCGAGTGTATCTGGTTGGTAACCGAGAGCCTGAATAGCTGCTTGCATTCTAGGAATGTAACCATGGTGGTCAGCACCCCAAATATTAATCAGTGTCTCAAAGCCACGATCTAGTTTATTTTTATGATAAGCAATATCTGGTGTTAGGTACGTATAGCTTCCGTCCTGCTTGATTAGAACACGATCCTTATCATCACCAAAGTCTGTCGAACGGAACCATGTTGCTCCGTCCTCTTCGTAAATAAAGCCTTTTTCTTTAAGTGTGTCTAAAGTAGGTTGGATTTTTCCATCGTCATATAGTGAAGTTTCAGAGAACCAGTTATCAAACGGAACACGGAATTGGTTTAAATCAGTCTCTAATTTCTTAGTTTCATATTTCAAACCATATTCCCGAAAGAATTCAAGACGCTCTTGTTCTGATTTATTTACCCATTCATCCTTGTATTTTTCAACAAGTTCTTGACCGAGGGCAATAATGTCCTTACCGTGATAGCCGTCCTCTGGCATGTCCCAGTCCTTACCTAACGCTTGCATGTAACGCGCTTCCATTGATGTTGCTAATTTAACAATCTGATTCCCAGCATCATTAATGTAATATTCCCTAGAAACATCATAGCCGGCCTTTGCTAAAACATTACAAAGGGAGTCACCAACAGCAGCCCCACGTGCATGGCCAAGGTGTAAATCACCGGTTGGATTTGCAGAAACAAACTCTACTTGGATTTTCTGCCCAGAACCGGCATTCGAAGCGCCATAGTTTTCCCCTTGTTTTAGGATTGTGGGAACTAAATTTGTTAAGTATTGATTATCCATGAAAAAGTTAATAAATCCCGGTCCTGCTATTTCCATCTTGGTGATTGATGCTTTTGTTTGGTCAAATTGTTCAATAATCTCTTCGGCAATTTTCACTGGAGCCTTCTTTGCTATTTTGGCTAATTGCATGGCAATGTTAGTCGCAAAATCTCCGTGCGCCTTATCCTTTGGTTGTTGTAAAACAATTACCGGAAGCTGGTCAGGGCTTGCTAAATTTGCATTTATCACAGCTTGAACTATTTCTTCCTTTATTTTTTCTTCGGTTTGTTGCAAGATATTCATTGATTTTCCTCCTTAGTAAACAATAGCGTCAATCGATGTCTTCTTTCAATTTCACCATCAATTTTTGTGGTATAGCTTATAAACAGCTTTCCTTTTTCCCGGTCATCTGATAGCTGATATGTAATTTGGTCCGTCTGTGTTTCCATATGCATTGACCCATACGCGTGCTTGTACACATTTTCTGTTACTCGCTTCTTTCTAAAAAATTGGTGCATGTCAACAGCGCCTGTACGCTTGACACTGACTTGTTCTTGTCGAATGGTAATTAAAGCGTTGATGTCATCCTGCTCTTCACTATGTTCTGTGAATGTTAGCACAGAGGTGTTTCCTTTTTGATAGAAACTTCCCTCTTCTTCAACTACGGTTACTTCCTTTTTACCTGTATCTATTATTTCTGTAGTCAGTTTTATCTTAACTGGAATCTTATATGCTTCCATTTTTCCACCCTTTGCGTTAGCGATACTGATGATAAGTATAAGAATGAATTCGAAAAAACTCAAGTCGGTAGGGTTATTTATTTATTAAAGGCTGTTTTCTAAAAGATTGTTGTTTATGACACAAAATCTATAGACTACGAAGTATCGTTTGTTGGTTTCCCACCATCCTTTATAAGATGAGTGGTAATTCATCGCTACGGAAAAACACTCCCTTTCCATGGGGAACGCCTCAGCCTCCTCGTGAGCAAAAAACGCTCACTGTGGGGTCTTCAGACTGTTCCTTTCCCATAGGAGTGTCGTATTTTTCCGCAGCTTAAACTAGCTTTCTATTCAGGTGAGATGAACTCCAAGAAACGGTTATTACATTAAACATTACTACTGATTAATTAGAAATTTTCATTGCGAGAAAATTTTTACTTCTTTAGGGGTTTCCTTGAATTCTTTAGCTAGTATTGAATTTGAAACTACAATAAACTAAACATCAGCTATTTACTTATAGGATGATTGGAGCGGAGGGCAGTCGACTCCTGCCGGAACAGCACGCGTCTGAAGACCCCGCAGTGGCGGTTTTCCCACGAGGAGGCTGAAGCCGTGCCGGCGGAAAGCGACTGCCTGGAGCGCAAATCAACTAAGCTACACTACGTCGCAATTTACATCAACTGTGAGTTAAAAAACAACAGAACTTATGAAAAAAACCTTTTTAAAAACTGCACCTCCAATTGTCAGAATGTGTCCAACAATCGGTGTGCAGTTAATTATCTAGAATAGGATACCTATCAAAACTGTTTACTTAACCCATCCCAACAAAATTTCTCTTGTAAATTTGCTAGCTGCGATAACTGTTTGTTCTGTTGGGTCATAGATTGGTGCTACTTCAACCAGATCCGCTCCAACTACATTAACATCTGACTTAGCAATCAGTTCAATTGCTTTTAACAATTCTTTTGATGTAATTCCACCAGCTTCAGCTGTACCTGTTCCAGGAGCAAAGGCTGGATCAAGAACGTCGATGTCAATTGTTACATACACGTTTCTGCCTTTAAGCTTTGGTAGTACCTGACTTAACGGTTCAGCTACATCATACATCGACATGTGCATGCCACTTTGCTTAGCATATTGAAATTCTTCTCGCGAACCAGAACGGATACCAAATGAGTAAACATTTTCAGGACCAATTAACTCACACGTTTTACGTACAGGGGTAGAGTGTGATAGCGGCTCCCCTTCATATTCCTCCCGCAGATCAGCATGGGCATCAATATGTATTAGAGCCATATCAGGATGCTTTTGATAAACAGCCTGAATGACAGGCCAGCTTACTAGGTGTTCCCCGCCAAGTCCTAGAGGAAATTTATCTTGAGCTAGTATCTTTGTCACATAATCCTGAATCATATCTAGGCTTCGCTGTGGATTTCCAAAAGGTAAAGGAATATCTCCGGCATCGAAATAATCCACCTCTTCCATATGCTTGTCCATATATGGGCTATATTCTTCTAGTCCTAGTGATGCTTCTCTTATTCTATTTGGACCGAATCTTGATCCGGGCCTGAAACTAACTGTCCAATCCATTGGCATGCCGTAAATTATTGCTTTAGCATTATCTGCAGTTGGACTGGACATGATAAAAACTTTTCCTGAATAGGCTTCATCAAAGCGCATATTTTCCACTCCTCACTCAGTTAAATCTTTAACAAACTTTGGTAGGGCAAAAGAAGCTTGGTGAAGCTCCGGTGTATAATACTTTGTGTTTATATCAAAAAAACGTTCCGGCTTCACTTTTAATGGATCATGTATTTTACTACCCATTGTGAATGTCCATAAGCCACTTGGATAAGTCGGGATGTTTGCTGTGTATAGTTTCGTTACTGGGAAGATTTCTTTTACATCATGGTAAACCTGATGAATCAAATCTGCTTTAAACCAAGGATTATCAGTTTGGGCAACGAAAATTCCATCGTCCTTCAGCGCTTTTGATATCCCTGAATAAAATCCCTTAGAAAATAAATTAACGGCAGGACCGACTGGCTCTGTAGAGTCAACCATAATGACATCGTATTCCTTTTCACTTTTGGCAATATGCATAAATCCATCATCGACTTTAACTTCTACTCTAGGATTGTCTAGCTCGCCAGCTATTTCAGGCAAATATTTTTTCGAGTATTCAATCACTTTGCCGTCGATTTCAACAAGTGTCGCTTTTTCTACTGATTTGTGTTTGAGAACCTCGCGGATTACTCCTCCGTCTCCTCCACCAACAACTAGCACATGCTTTGGATTTGGATGCGTAAATAATGGAACATGAGCAACCATTTCATGGTAGACAAATTCATCCTTCTTAGTGGTCATCACCATTCCATCTAAAACAAGCATGTTCCCCCACTCTTCCGTTTCAAGCATGTCCAACTGTTGAAAATCAGTTTGTTCAGAGTGTAGTGATTTGTTTATTTTTGCAGTAATTCCAAAATCCTTTGTTTGTTTCTCTGTAAACCACAAGCCCATTTCTAAAACCCCTTTATCAAAATAAATTATTTCACATTAGTAGTTATATTTACCAATTTCCATTAACTCAAACAAGAAAAAGTATAGAGATTTGGCTAGAAAAATCAAGCATTATTTTTACAGACCCATTTTTGCCATTGTAATTACATGTATTTTCCGGCTAGGTCAAAGTGCTACGATGGGAGTTTTTTGATTACCTCAAAAAAGTCGTGTAAAAAGAACCATCCTTTGGAAAAATGCTTTTTTAAAAATATAAATTACTTTGTAGGTTTATTTCTTTATTGATGTTCCCATAATGGTACTAACATATCCTAATTCTTTCAAATACGAGGCAAGAACAATAGGGGACTTCCTATGACTAAATCGATTAAATGGATTAAAGAACAATTAATGAGCATTAAAGATAAGCGCCTTCGATGGCTACTAATAGCAGCGGTTAGTATGACCTTTTTGATGGTCGTATTTACGGTTGCCTCTTTTACATACCTATACAGTTTGGGTCCACCGTCGCTTTCGAATAATCAAAATACGATTTACTTTAGCCAATCTGGTGAAGTAATTGGTGAGGAGCATGGACCTGAATCGAGGTATTGGGTTTCACTCGAAGACATTGACTCGGATTTGATTCAAGCTACATTAATAACTGAGGATCGTCGTTTCTATGATCACATTGGTCTGGACTTCAAACGAATCTTTGGTGCTGCTTTAGAGGATTTTAAGACGATGTCAAAGGTACAGGGTGCAAGTACAATTACCCAGCAATATGCCCGCAACCTTTATTTATCTCACGAAAAAACTTGGACAAGAAAAATCAAGGAAGCATTTTATACATTACGCCTTGAAGCATTCTATGATAAAGATGAACTGTTAGAAGGCTACTTAAATACAATCTATTATGGACACGGTGCATATGGTATTGAGGCAGCTAGTCGTTATTATTTTAACAAATCTGCAAACGACTTAACTATTTCAGAGGCTGCTCTTCTTGCAGCAATTCCAAAAGGACCATCCTATTATTCACCTTTCTATCATTATGAGAATGCCAAAAATAGACAGGAGCAGATTCTAGCATCCTTAGTTCAAGAAGATCTTATATCAGACGAGGAACATTTTCTGGCTACTAATGAATATTTACAGCTAACAAAACCGAAGGAGCGCCAGAAAATTTCCGTTGCCCCGCATTTTCAAGATATTGTTTTACAGGAACTGGCTGGAATCCTTAATGAACCAACTGAAGAGATAAGGTCTGGAGGATACCAAGTAGTTACTACATTAAATATTAAGAATCAAAGAAATCTAGAGGAAACAGTAAATAATACTATTTCATCCGAATCAGAAATTCAGGTTGGTGCAATGGCTATGAATCCTGATAACGGTGCAATTACATCGGTTATCGGTGGAATCGATTATAATCAAAGCCAATACAACCGTGCTGTTCAAGCCAAGCGAATGCCTGGTTCTTCCTTCAAACCATTTTTATATTATGCCGCTTTAGAAAACGGCTATACGGCTACAACAACATTAATGAGTAAGCGAACCAACTTTGAGCTTGCTGATGGAACGGTATATCAACCTAGTAACTATAACGGGTATTATGCTGATGAACCAATTACCTTAGCTGAAGCAATTGCAGTATCGGACAATGTTTATGCTGTGAAGACGAACTTGTTTATTAAGCCCGAGAGTGTAGTTGAGACTGCACGTCAATTTGGTATCAAAAGTAAACTATCAGCCATCCCTTCCTTAGCACTTGGTACAGAAGTGGTGAATGTAAAGGAGATGGTTTCAGGATACAGCCTTCTTGCAAATGGAGGCGAAAAAATTGAGCCATATACAATTGAAAAAATATCGGACATTAAAGGGAACGTATTATATGTGCGCCCTAAAAAAGAAGTAGAATTAGTATTAGACCCAAAACATACCTTTATTTTGACACATCTAATGACTGGAATGTTTGATGAATCACTTAATGGTTATACTCGAGTTACTGGGGCAACAATAGCTGACCAGCTTAGCAGGCCCTATGCTGGGAAATCTGGATCAACGAACTCTGATAGCTGGATGGTTGGCTTTAGCCCCGACATCGTTACTGGGGTTTGGATTGGTTACGATGATAATCGCCGAATTGAGAAAACTGAGGAACAACGCTATGCTATTAATGTTTGGGGAAGATTCATGGAAGGCGTTCACAAGGATAAGCCTCTAAAAACATTTGATGTACCTGATGGTGTTGTCGGGGCTTACATTGATCCAGCAACAGGGGACCTTGCTAATCCATATTGTGATGATCAGCGTCTTATGTACTTTGTTAAAGGTACAGAGCCTACGACGCACTGTACTATCCACCTTCACGATGAATCGACTGACGAAGTTGAGAAAGAGGAGCCAGAAAAACAGAAAAAAGCTGGAATAGGACGTTTCTTTGACTGGTTACCGTTTATTGGAGATTAACTTTATTACTGTCAAAGAAAAAGGCCGGATACGCATAAAGCGTCCGGCCTTTTTCTTGTCCTAGCAACATGGAAAAACCATGTGTATCATATTTTACAAATTCCTTATTCAAACTACAAGATATTTAACCCTATTTTGTCTTTTGTTCACAAAATGTTCACTTTTGAGGTAAGCTATCCTTTAATTCTTGTGTAGAATTTTCCCACATTACTGGATTGAATTCTCTCAAGAAGTCTCCTAGCAATTCCTTAGACTTATCATCCATATGTTCAATGATTATTTTGCCTTTCATTGACTTATCCATATGATTAACGTGCTGTGGCATTGATTTGTAAGCACGCTTAATTGAGCGATCTACGATAACTTCACTACCTGCTACTCCAGAATAGAAAGGTCCCTTTTCACTGCGTTCAACGGTAACCCAAACAATCCAATACAATAGACCGTTTGGCACTTCATCCTTATTTGGCAGGAATTTTACTCTTCTCTCTATTTCACTTCTGGCATGCATGGCACCCATATCTACAAACGCTCTATTTTCATTTGGATCAATGATTACTGGTGATATATTTTCTAAGGTAACTGTTCCAACCCCGTAACCACCATGTCCATCTGTAGAATCATCTTTCATAATGGTAAATTGATTACTTTTCTTTTTCTTAGAGGGTTCTTCTGCACTCATTTTTTTACCTCCTTTGTAATGTAAAGCTATTTTAAGTTTGTACCGATATGATTTTTGATTTAATATATAATTAATTGGATACATTTAGTTTAGCATAACCAAAAGTTCAATTTCATCTTCTATGATTGGAAGACTGAAATTAAACAAGTTGTTTTTTGAAAGATTGTTGTTGATTAAAAATCTGTAGACTATGACGTAACTTACACCACTACGGATCCGCGGGCGGCTGTTGAGCCTCCTCGCGCTTACGCACTGTGGGGTCTCACCTATGCCTTTTCATCCCGCTGGAGTCTCCGTGTCTTTCCTTCGTTGGCATAGTTCGTTGTTTGCTACTACATTAGTACAATCAACATCAAGAAGAGTGCCAGTGGAATTGATTTACCTTCCTTAATCAATACCGCATGATGAAAATCGTTTTGGAATCTCGATGAATCTTCGTATTCTGTCCATGCTAGTGTAGTGCAGTTTTTCAACTACACATATTTGCTGGTGACTAGAGCAGTGGTGAGTCGACTCCTCAAAAATGAAGTTAATTTTTTTTCGAGCGATCCATTTTTTTATCAGCTACAAAGATTAAAAACAAACAAAATACGAATAGGGAGTGTAGTGGAATGCCGTACATAACTGTAAAAATGTTAGAAGGCCGTACAGATGAACAGAAAAAGGCTTTAGTTGAAAAGGTAACAGATGCTGTTGTTGAAACGACAGGAGCTTCACAGGATAAGGTTGTTGTATTCATTGAGGAAATGAACAAGAGTCATTATGGTGTCGCAGGAAAACGTTTAAGCGACGAAGGTTAATAATTAATGCCCTTGCTCCGGATAGAGCAAGGGCATAGTAATTTCATCATTTTTTTAATTGATCTTTAGTCTTTACAAAGGTAAAGCTAGTGGTCTGTATAGTCGAGGATGGTGTAGTTTCCTCCTGCTTAGTCGTTCCACGCTTAAGCAGCTTAGTTAACCATTTGCTTTTCCTGACATGAACCCCAACACGTTCCTGTTGGACGTCTTGTATCCCTTCTACAATTAATTGCATCGAGATAATCACGATAATAAATGCAATAAACACTGGTACAATGATCCAGTGATGTCCCGTCATCATAGCTTCTCTTGTGCTACTTATTAGTCCAGACCACTCAAATGTAACTGAATGCTCTGGCGCACGGTATACTGCATTGTACATAACACTTGTTCCACCTAAAAATAAGTTAAATAAGCCTAGATGGATCAGTACAAGCAGCACTTGAATAAACTGTTGTCCAAAGATGATGCCAAGTTTTGAGCCTAGGTGTGGCATTAGATGCCTCCAGACGACATGCTTTGTATTTCCCCCCAATACCTTTGCACTAGCAATAAACTCTCTCTCCATAAGTAGCTTTATTTCTCCGCCTATTAAAACTGTTACCAAAGGTACTACTAAAAGGGTTAAAATAATCGCTTGAATTAACATCCTTTCAGTAAACGAATAGTTAAAGCCAGAAGTTGAACCCATAAGGACTGGCCTAAGTATAACAATAGCGATGATAGTTAGTGGTAAAAAGTGCATGCTGTCGATGATTTTTTCAATACCCTTGCGCCATCTTTCCTTAATAAATAGTGCATAAGGAACCGCTAATAAAAATCCTATTGCCATTCTCAGAAAGGCAATAACACCGGCAAAAAGAATCGTGTACTTCGCCCCTGTCAACAGTTGATCAAGAATACTATATCCTAGTCTGTCTGTCCCTAACACAACGTACTCTGATGGCGGGTGTGGTTTACTACTGAGTAGGTTACCTTCATCATCATAAATCAACACAAATTGTTCTACCGGCACTTCTCTTATCAACGAATGGATGAAGCTGTATGTCACCATACTTGTAATGACAACAAAGCCAAATAGAAATTTAGGATTTTTAAGATGGACTGCGAATTCTTTCATCCCTCTTTCCAACCAACTCAACACTTCTATCTTTGGCATTTTAGGCAATCCAGGCCAGTTCGGCCAATTAATTTTTCCTTTTTTCTTTTTAGGACGAACTAACTCGGAATAGTAAGTTTGTTTAAAAACAAACATTTCTACACCCTGATAAATGATAAAGAGTGGAGTGAATAACATTAATAAAACAATGGCTATTACCAATGGTCTAAAATCCTGAATGATAAAACTAGATATTCCATTAATATTAAATAAGTATTCAATTACAAAAAGACTAGAGAGTAATGCCCACATAATTATTTTAGAATGGAAGAAAACGCTTTTTACGATATTTCTAAGGACGTGACCAAAAATAATCGCATTGTACCAGGCGCCTTTGCTAAGAGCGAATTCCACATAATCCTTTGTAAGCTCTTCTTCAATTAATAAAACGATAAGGCGGTAAAAAGAAATCATTGGTAGGAATGACAACACAACAATAGGTGCCAAATATAATTTTTGGTCGCCAAGTGTCACAAACTTCATCAATAAGACATCTGTTTGCCTGAAAATATATACAACAAGTAACTGAAATAAAAAAGCAACCATTAAATCCGGAACCGCCTCAATTAGGCCTAGCCCTCTTTTTACCGTATTGATCATCTTTTTTGGTAAAAACATAGTTACTATCGCCAAGACTAGCGCTACCACCAAGCCTAGCAAAAAAGCACCAGTTAACAGTTTCATAGAATATAGATAGGGATCCATCAAAAACGTAATTATGTTAATCTCACGGCCTTGCAACATGTTGTATGTCCATTTATCCAATTGAAAAAGGTCTTTAATTAAACTACCTGTATTCGTTATGTAAGAAGGGAAATCTAAAAAACTTTGACCTGATAATAATATTGGTGCATTACTTACCGCAATAATTCCTAGTACCCCTAGTAAATAGTAAATTAAAAATTTGACTATTTTCAATTACTATCCCCCTCTCGCCCCTTAATTGTAGCCAATTGTTAAAACATTGACAATAAAATTTGTTGTACTGCAACTTAGAATTGATAGGCGATTCGAATAGGTAACAGATGCTGTTGTTGAAACGACTGGGGCTTCACAGGAAAAGGTTGTTGTTTTCATTGAGGAAATGAACAAGAGCCATTATGGTGT
This sequence comes from Aquibacillus halophilus, assembly GCF_009649745.1. GTDB lineage: Bacteria > Bacillota > Bacilli > Bacillales > Amphibacillaceae > Aquibacillus > Aquibacillus halophilus. Next base: position 79,872 of record NZ_WJNG01000013.1, read on the forward strand.
CGCAGGAAAACGTTTAAGCGACGAAGGTTAAATTAAAACCCTTGCTCCAAACAGAGCAAGGGCATTTTTAATTTCTACAAATGTCTTGATTGGTTGTCTGACTTAACAAAGGTAAAACTGTCAGTATTTAACGAGGTTGGTATCTCTTCTATCTTCCCTTTTTTACGATTTAAAAGTTTTGTTAGCCATTTACTCCGTTTTACTGCAACTCCAACACGTTCCTGTTGCACTTCTTTAATTCCTTCAATGATTAGTTGCATCATGATAATCACAACTATAAAGGCAATAAAGACCGGAACGATAATCCAGTAGTGCCCTGTCATTAACGCTTCTCTTGTACTACTAATCAAACCGGACCACTCAAAGGTAACGGAATGCGGTGGTGCTTTATACGATTGATCATACATCATGCTTGTGCCACCCAGAAACAAGCTAAATAAGCCCAGGTGAATTAATACGAGTAACACTTGAATAAATTGCTGACCAAAAATAATTCCGAGTTTTGACCCTAGATGGGGTAGTAAGTGCCTCCAAATAATATGTTTAGTGTTGCCCCCTAATACCCTAGCACCAGCAATAAATTCTTGATCTAGAGTGAGTTTAATCTCGTTTCCTATTAAAACTGTTAACAAAGGTACTACTAGTAGTGTCAGCACTACTGTTTCCATAAGCATCCGCTCAAAAAACGAATAGTCAAAGCCGGAAGTCGATCCCCGTAGAATTGGCCCAAGTATGACGATTGCTATTAAGCTCATTGGTAGAAAATGCATGCTATCTACCATTCTCACAATCGCGTTACGTGTTCTGTCTTTGATAAGCATCGCAAATGGAATTGCCAACAGAAACCCAATCACCATTCTTAGCAATGCAACGATACCAGCAAACAAAATGGTGTACTTGGCACCAGCGATGAGCTGGTCTCGAATACTGTATCCAAGGTAATCAGAACCTAATGGCACATACTCAGATGGAGGATGCGGCTTTGCACTTAATAGGTTGCCCTCCTCATCGTAAACAAGGACAAATTGTTCAACAGGGATTTCCCTAATTATTGAATGAATAAAACTATAGAGGACAATAGCGAAAAGAACGCTAAATCCAAATGCGAATTTGGGATTTTTCATATGCACTTTAAACTCTTTCCAACACCGTGCTAGCCATCCCCAGATCACCCATTTTTTCCAAGACAAACTCTTTTTATTTTTAGAAATAACCTCAGAATAATATTCCTCGTTAAAAACGAATATTTCTACCCCTTGGTAAATAATAAATAGTGGAGTATAAATCATTAAAAGTATAATAGCTATAAGCATGGGACGGAAATCCATTAATAAAAAGTTTGAGACACCATTAATGTTAAAGATGTATTCAATCATAAACAGGCTTGATAATGATGCCCAAACAAAAATCTTTGAATGATAGAATGTACTTTTGGCGATATTTCGAAGAACATGAACAAGAATGATAGCATTGTATTTAATACCCTTACTCAAGGCAAACTCTACATAGTGCTTAGTTAATTCTTCTTCGATCAAAAGGACAACAACTCGATAAAGAGATATCATCGGCAATATCGATAGAATAACGATTGGGGCCAAATATATTTTTTCGTCACCGAGTGTAACGAATCGCATAATTAAAATATCTGTTTGTTTAAAGATATAAACTACTGTAATTTGGACAATAAAGGCAACCATTAAATCAGGAACTGCCTCCAATAATCCCAAAGTCTTCTTCACACTATTAATTATCGGACGAGGCAGAAATAACGTGATGATTGCTAGGATAAACGCAAAACCAAACCCTAAAAAAAGTGCCCCGACTAAAAGCTTCATCGAGTATAAATAAGGATCCCATATAAGGGGAAAGATATCTACTTCTCTGTCAAAAAGACCCAAGTATGTCCAATTTTCAACTTGCATTAATTCCTTGATTAACTGATATGTACTTTCTATGTAAGAAGGGATGATAAATAACAAATTTTGCTGTGCAAATAACATCGGTATATTACTAATAGCAATAACTCCAAGAATCCCTAATAGATAATAGCTGAAAAACTTCACTATTCTCAGATAAATCCCCCCATTGTTTAACTAACCTTTTTTATTGTAGCTAATTGTTAAAAAATTGACAATATAATTACTTTTTCTGCAACTTAAATTATTTAGATGGTGAGACGCTCGTTGAAACTTCCTCTAGGTTTAGGCCGTATAGGATAACAGGTATACACTATAAAGGAGGCTAAAAATGGACGGCTTTTGGATTGGAGTACTCGTCGCAGGAATAGCAATTGTTAGTATCTTTTTTAGAGGAAATAACACTAAAAAGGGACGAAGAAGCAATAATCGTTTGTTTCTAGTAGTAGGAATACTTGCTGCTCTAATTGGATTCGTTGGTTTTGCATTCTTAGGTTGGAGATTTTAAATTAACCATAAAAATAGCTTGGTGGATATTTTGTTAGAATTATATAAGGTGTTTTATCAACTAACCATTCAGTAATGTAAAAGAAGGACTTATTATAATTAATGGGGAAATAAAAAGAGGAAATTCAGTCGATTCACAATGGGAGGTAAACAAGCTTGAATAAAGCAACGATTGAGAGTATAAATGAAATGGTCTTTATGAATAGGAATAATCTTTTTGAAAAGCCAGATGTTATTTTATATCATCCAGGTCACTTCCCTGAACTTAATGAACAATTATCGGAATACTATAAGAACTTTGGAGCAAATATTATTATAATTCCAGAAGTTTTTAATAGTTTCCTAAATTGTAGTGAATATGAATTTTATGTTCCTCTATTAATAAAAGAAGGGATTGAAAAGGAAAAGTTAATTCCAATTCAGAATAATGATGAAATAAAAGGTGTTGACGGTGTTATTCAATCTGCATTTAGTTTTATCAATAAAACCAGTCATCAAAATATATTACTAGCTGGCAAATCATTCTTTTGTAAACGATTTTATTTCTTGGCTACTTTTTATGCAAATAGAGATAAGGTCTTAGATGTTTTACCTCTTCAAGACAGTAGAGATATCACACCTTCCAAGTGGATTAATAGTGAAAAAGGTAGGGTAAGGGTATTAAATGAGATTGAACAGTATGCAAAAATTGCAAAAGAAAAATTATATTACTAAAGGATGACTTAATATAATAAGCTATATAAAAATGCTCAGAGTTTATGCCCTGAGCATTTTTTATGCTTATTAGCTAGTTAATTTACTGTGATTTTAGCCTTCAATTCAAGTTTTACACTTAAAAAACAGAAGGCGTTATCGATTAAATCCAAGCATCTAGTTTATTTAACTTTGTTTTAACTCAGCGATAAAGCCCCATGCTTCTTGCAGGTCATTATCGGTGTAGTTCTGTGTCTTTTTTACATTCTGCACTTTTTCCTCTACCTCTTGTTTTGAGAGGTCATCAAAATAAAGCATTGTTGAAACTAATTCAAGAAATCTAGAGCTCTTCTTTTTCATTAGTCCTACCATGTTCTCAATTGCTGGTATCTGTACAGTCGAGTGATTTAAAAATTCCTCGCCTTGCTCTGTCATTTGATAGCGATATTGATAATAATTACTCTTCTTTTCTTTTGTTTCAGATAAGAATCCTAGATTACACAATTCTTGGACTCTTAGTGTTAATTCTTCTGAATATGGACCATAAAAATGGAACTCATACTTCTCTTCAAATGGAATATCACATTGCTTTAAGATGTAGATCATCTTCTGTAACTTTTTTCTTCCTACCACTTCATCGGAAGCCAAAAAGAATTTCATTAATTTTGCATGATTTGGCAACAAAGAAAACAACCCCTATCCTAGAAATTCATCAATGAAATAAGATTTCAAAAATCCTTTTCTTTTCCTCACTATCCTCCGGTAAAGCCTCAATAAAATCGAGTGGAAAATACAGTTTATGGTCTGTCCGCTTTTTTCCTGAAATAGACTCGACAATATCCGATTGCCTGGAAAGCTCTTGCAGTTCGTTAGTTTTTGGCATTAGTAAATGAATGGGTAAACGTTCTTCTTCCTCACCAGGACGATAAAAATCATATGGTAAATCAGATGAAGAATCATCTACTAGATAATACTCAGGATTAATACCAACTTGTTTAAACAAACTATATAATTCCATCCATGCTTTCATCTGTTTATTTGGATTAAATTCAATATATTGGAACAGGTGCCTATTCGTAAATCGTTCGCATAGATCACTTAAAATTTCATCTGTTTCATCCATCCACATTTGGAAATAGAATAGAACGACAGGCTCATCTAATTTTAAGTAGTCGGCAAGGCTCGCCTCACCTGCAAAGAATGAAATGAAATGGGTCGGCTTGAATGCAAACTTATAGTTTTGGTCGTACAAATGCTTGGCACGATGTAATATTTTAGATAAAATCACTTCTGCACTTCTCGTAACCGGATGAAAATAAACCTGCCAATACATTTGATATCTGCTCATGATATAGTCTTCTACGGCATGCATCCCTGTCGCTTTAATTACTACTTGATCTTCGATTGGGCGCATGACCCGTAAAATCCGTTCCATATCAAAATGACCGTAGCTAACACCTGTAAAGTAAGCGTCCCGTTGTAAATAATCCATTCGGTCAGCATCAATTTGACTTGAAATCAAACTAACAACAAGCTTGTCCTCATAGGTTTTGTTGATGACGTCAGCAACCTTCCTAGGAAAATCGCTGCTTATCCTACTTAAAATTTGATTAACGTGAGTATCACCGAGCACAATCTTTTTAGTGAAGTCTTCATGATCCAATTTAAATACCTTTTCAAATGAGTGGGAAAATGGACCATGACCTAAATCATGGAGAAGCGCTGCACATAAACTTAGCAAACGCTCTTCATTATTCCAATGTGGTCTTCCGTCAAAATTATAAATAATTCGACGGACAATTTCGTAAACCCCTAGAGAGTGATTGAATCTACTATGCTCTGCCCCATGGAATGTTAAATACGAAGTACCGAGTTGTTTAATTCTACGTAGTCGTTGAAATTCAGGTGTCCCTATCAAATCCCAAATCACTTGATCTTTCACATGAACATACCTATGTACAGGATCTTTAAATACTTTTTCTTCACTTAATTGCTCGTCTTTATACGACATTTTGGTAATCCTTTCTATGAAAGAATAGTGTTTATATATGTAATTAACTAATAAAATACTTTTATTGTTCAACAATTCTATACTTATTCTATCATGTTGACCCGTTTAATTGGAGAATTAGAAGGCATCTTTTTATTTAAATCTCTATGAGTTAAAAAATTGTCGAATACTTTGCGCGATAGCCAACGGAGACCACGACATTATGACAGGATATCTATAGACTACGACGTAGTATCTTTTATCTCTGACAGTAATTAAAGTTGAATGCTTACATGCCGTTCCGGCAGAATACTTCGCTTTCCATGGGCACGGCCTCAGCCTCCTCAGAATCAAAAAGCGATTCTTCCGGGGTCTTCGGACACGCGCTGTTCCCATAGGAGTCTACGTATTCTGCCTGCACTGGTAGGGGTGTTCTGATTATCGAGGGGAAAGTCGTGACTGTATCTTGAGAGAATTTCCCACTCTTGAAATCACTGCTATTTAAATTTTTGAACTAAACTACACTAGTTTTGAGCTTATCTATCTCCATTTCTTTATTGTTTCAAATAAGATGATGATTGGAGCGTAGGGCAGTCGACTCCAGCGGGAAAAGCGACGGCTGAAAATCCCGCAGGAAGTGGGTTTCTTCCGAGGAAGTTGAAGCGTTGCCTGCGGAAAGCGACTGCCCGGAGCGTAAATCAACTAGTAGCTACGTTACGTCGCATTTTTCATCAAGTGCGAAGGTAGATAGCAACAAAACTTTCGAAAATAGCCTTAGAAATAATGAGAAATCCCTTACCGTTTACCGGTAAGGGATAGAAATTTATTTTTCTTTATCTTCTTTGTCATTTTCTTCAGTTTCTTCGACATTTTCTTCGGTTTCTTCGACATCGTCTTCACTATCGCCAAAACCCTCGTCACCTTCGCTTATCCATTCGTCTTCATTTTCATTTATGACATCGTCAAGAATTTTACGCTCAGTCCGCAAATCTTCGAGCGCTGTGTAAATGCGTTGACGCTCCATTGGTAAGGAACCTCCACTTAATTCAGCAAACATCGCTTTTATTAAACAAAAAATCATAAAGAACATAATGATCATAAATGGAAAACCACCGACCACCGCTGCTGTTTGTAGGGCCGCTAATCCACCGGATAGAAGAAGTACAGCTGCGAAAGCACCTTCTAATACTCCCCATGTTATACGCAATTGAATCGGCGGATTCATGTTCCCTTTTGATGTTAGCATTCCGATTACATATGTTCCAGAATCAGAAGATGTAATGAAGAACACTGTTAAGGATAGCATCGCAACAACGACTAGGAGATCTGAAAATGGAAACTGCGATAGCATCGCGAAGAATCCTAATGCTTCATCCTTCAATACGATATCAAGAATACTGGCATCAGTGAAATGCTCACGATATAATGCTGTACCTCCGAATACACTGAACCAAACCATACTGACTGCTGTTGGTACGAGTAACACACCAATTGAAAAGCTCCGAATGGTTCTTCCTCTAGAAACACGGGCTATAAAGGAACCGACGAAAGGCGCCCACGAAATCCACCAAGCCCAGTAGAAAATCGTCCATGCACTGTACCAGCCCTCTGCACCTGCTCCGGCAGCATCAATCCCAAATGACATCGACATTAAATTTTGTAAGTAGGCACCAGTTGAATGTGTGAAGGCATTAAGAATAAATAGTGTCGGACCTAATATTAAGACAAATAATAATAGCAGTCCGGCGACACCCATGTTGATCTGGCTTAACCATTTGATTCCTCTATCAATACCCGTTGTCGTTGAGATAATAGCTAATGTAGTGACAATAACAATAATGATTAGCCAAAGGGTTGTATTGTTAGGTATGCCAAACAGTGTTTCCATACCCCCACCAATTTGCATAACCCCAAGTCCAAGCGAGGTAGAAATACCAAACAATGTCGCAACAACACCGATAATGTTTACGGCATTTCCCCAAGCCCCATTAAGGTTGTTTCTTCCTAATAATGGCTCTAGTGTTGAACTCAGTAGCATGGGTAATTCTTTTCTATATGTGAAATAAGCTAAAGAGCCCGCTACGACTGCATAGATGGCCCATGGGTGAAGACCCCAATGGAAAAATGAATATTGTAAGGCCATATGTACAGCTTGATCTGTTCCGCCTTCACCATATGGAGGCCAAGCATAATGGTTTATCGGCTCTGATACACCCCAGAATAATAGACCAATACCCATTCCTGCACTAAATAGCATGGCGAACCAGCTTCCCGTGGAGTATTCTGGTTCTTCATGATCTCCACCTAGTCTAATTTCTCCTAGTGGACTAATGATTAGAAAAAGTGTGATGATTAAAAATGCACTTCCTCCAAGGATAAATGTCCAACCTAGGTTGGTGACTATCCAGGCAAACGCCTGATCCATATAAACATCAAAGTCTGGCAATAAACTACCAACCAGTACAAATGTAATAGCAAAAATAAGGGAAATTAAAAATACAGGTGTTTTTAATGATTCGCTAAAAGAGGATAATCCTCTCTGTTTCTTTTGTTTTCTTTGTTTCCTTGCCTTTGGCATATTATGTATCCTCCTTATTTTAATTCAGGTTAATTAGTTATCTTTAATGTCTTTCCTTTTAACCTACTTTATAAACCCCTTTTAAAAGAGGCGAAGACTCTTTTTGATTAATCTCTCTAAAAAATGACACGTTTCAAACATTACCATACAAGTGAATTAATAACAAAAGATGTGTTAGAGCAAACATCAGTAAAATGCTAGTTAAATAAGTGCAAATATTGCTCTATCTACTGTTTTCATGTAATTCACATATCCACCATTACCTAGAATCTGTTAAATTGGGAGAAAAAATGCACGATTTATTTTTCTTCAAGAAATAGTATAATGGTCACACCCACAATAAACACCAAGTTGTAATACTTTCAGGACAACTGAATCTAAAAATTGTTATGAGAGCTAGTACTATTTTTTAATGACCAAGAACTTATCTGTTATAATTTAATGGTTATAGATTTGAAGGAGAAAAAATGATGTCAAATTTTAAAAGATTAATTAAAGGTTCCACTCTACGTTATATCGATCAAACAGATTCGAAGTCTTTTGACTTTGCGATGGCCTCGTTCGCTATTGATGATGCCTTATCGATATCTGTCGGAAACACAGAGTCTCCCCCAACAGTTCGGCTATGGGTACATGAGAAAACTGTTGTACTTGGTATAGCTGATGCAAAGCTACCTAACATGAGGGAGGCTGTCGCCTGGCTCCAACAACAGGGGTATCGAACAGTTGTAAGGAATTCTGGTGGCTTAGCTGTTGTTCTAGACTCTGGGGTACTTAACATATCCCTGATTTTGCCAGATAATCAGCGACTGGGAATTCATGAAGGATACGAGATGATGGTTGATTTTATCCAAGAGATTTTTAGTGATCTTACTAGCGAGATAAAAGCCTTTGAAGTGAAAGGCTCCTACTGCCCTGGGGAGTATGATTTAAGTATTGGGGGCAAAAAATTCGCCGGGATTTCCCAGCGTCGAGTTAAACATGGAGTTGCGGTACAAATATACTTATGTGTCGAAGGTGACGGGATAAAACGGGCTGAATTAATTGAAGAGTTCTATAAAATTGGGACATTGGGGGAAAAAGGAAGGTTTGATTATCCTACTATTCAACCTAAAACGATGGCCTCTTTAACACAGTTGTTAGATAACCAATTAACTATAGATGATGTAAAAGATAGAATAAAACATGCGTTAAAGCAATTAAATTCATCCATTCAAATCGATGGATGGAGTGAACAGGAAGAAATGACCTATCAAAAGCGACTCGAACAAATGGTTGATCGAAACGAAAAAGCACTCGGAGATCTATCGTAGATTTCTTTGTGCTTTCTGTACTTCTTAGGTATTAGTTTTTGGTATTGTTCCAAACCTTTTTATCAATTCGATACTTTTCTAACGCTTGCCAATCAATTGGATAGCCAATACCTGCTTCTTCTGGTAATTGTACCATTCCATTTTTCATCGTCACTTCTGGTTGAATGATATCTTTTTCCCAATATCTATTAGAGGCAGATGTATCGCCAGGAAATATGAACTGAGGGAGACTCGCAAGTGCTAGACTATGCGCTCTACCGACACCAGCTTCAAGCATCCCACCACACCAAACTGGAATACTATGTGAGGCGCAATAATCATGAATTTTCTTCGCCTCTGTAATACCACCAACTCGACCTAACTTAATATTAATAATTTGACAACTTCCTAAAGCAATAGCAGTTTTTGCATTTGAAAATGTATGGATACTTTCATCCAAGCAGATCGGTGTTACTAACTGACTTTGCAACCTGGCATGATCAATGAAGTCGTCATGAGCAAGTGGCTGTTCGATCATCTGTAAATCAAACATATCTAATTGTTTTAAATGATCAATCTCCTTTAAAGTGTATGCTGAATTTGCATCAACCATCAGTGGAAGCTTTGGAAAATGCTTTCGAACTTCTGTTAGCATCTGCGTGTCCCAACTCGGTTTAATTTTCAATTTAACCCTTTTATATCCTTCCTGTACATGGTGATCGATGGTATGTAACAGTTCGGTTATTGAAGACTGGATTCCAATACTAACTCCTACATCAATTTTTTGCTTAGTTCCACCGATAGCCTTGGCCAAAGAGACCCCATCTTTCTTAGCAAAAAGATCCCAAACCGCACCTTCTATTGCTGCTTTTGCCATATTGTTACGGCGAACTGGTTGAAAGCACTCGCTAACTTGATCAGGATGGGTTAATGGTGTTTGAAATATAAGTGGGATTAAAAAGGATTCCATTACATGCGCACTTGTTTCAACTGTCTCTTCTGTATACCAAGGGGTTGGAAAAGCGACTGATTCTCCAAAACCTTGGATGCCATGTTGATCTACCACTTCGACCACAAAAAAGTCTTTATCCTGAAACGTTCCGAAGCTTGTTGAGAACGGATTTTTCAAACGCATGACTAGTCGATGGAGAATTACTTGTTTAATAAAAATTGGTTCGGTTGCTGGCATGAACTTCCCTCCTAACAGACTCTCTTTTATTTATCTTACTCAACTCGTACAACAATTGAAAGAAATTAACCATAATAAAGCCCGAGCTTAGTAGCTCGGGCTTCGATTTAAACTATTATAGTGATTGTGCCGCTGTAATAACAGCTAGTTTATAAACATCCTCTGAATCACAGCCTCTAGATAAGTCATTCACAGGTTTGTTTAGACCCTGGAGAATCGGACCAACCGCATCAAAGTTACCTAGACGTTGTGCAATTTTATAGCCTATGTTTCCAGCTTCTAGACTCGGGAAAATAAACACATTTGCATCGCCTTTGATTACAGAGTTTGGCGCTTTTTTCTCTGCAACAGATGGTACGAATGCTGCATCAAATTGAAATTCTCCATCTAGTACTAAATCGGGATTCTGCTCTTTTGCAATCTTAACCGCGTTAGTCACTTTTTCTGTTTCTTCGGATTGTGCCGATCCAGCTGTTGAAAAGCTAAGCATTGCTACGCGTGGATCAATATTAAATAGTCCTGCAGTCTCAGCGCTTGCTAAAGCAATTTCTGCTAAATCTTGACTATTGGGAGCTATATTTATGGCGCAATCAGCAAACACGTATTTTTCTTCATCACGGACCATTATAAAGACCCCTGAGGTTTTCTTAATTCCAGGCTTTGTTTTAATTATTTGTAATGCAGGACGAACAGTATCAGCAGTTGAATGTGTAGCACCACTAACAAGGCCGTCAGCTTCATTCATGTAGACTAGCATCGTTCCAAAATAGTTCCCATCGAGAAGTAGTTCACGCGCAGCTTCTTCTGTTACTTTTCCTTTGCGTCGTTCTACAAAGCTTGTTACCATTTCATCGAATTTGGAATAATTACTTGGATCAAAAATCTCTGTGTTGGCAATATCCACACCAAATTCTCTTGCCTTCTGTTGTACTTCTTCTTCTTTTCCAATTAGTACAGGAATCAAAATACCTTCAGCTCCAAGTTGACTAGAGGCAGTTAGGATTCTTTCATCTAAAGCTTCAGGGAACACGACACGTCTAGCATTTTCTTTCAAACTCTCTTTCATCTTTGCAAATAAATCACTCATCTGTTTACCCTCCAACATTTCATCTGTTATATATGATACGCCTTTTTGTGTATGAATGAAAGTCATACGGAAATACTACCTATAAAGTTTTTTACCTTTGCCACTAATTGTTCAAAACTTTGTCAAAACAATGACAATTTTTCCTTTATTACTAGATTAATTTTTTAGTTTATTGCTTACTAAGTACTGTAGTTAAAGCATTTACTCGATTTTCCTTGTTAGTACCCTTATACTGATTACCTTTCCCTAATTATGTTATATTAAAAACATCACGGAACATTGAAGGAGAGATTATATGGCTGAAGCAGTAGAAACCATGGATGGGTGGTATTGTTTACATGACTTAAGAGCAATTGATTGGATTTCGTGGAAGCTTGCACCAAGTGAAGAACGTCAAGCTGCTATTACTGAGTTCCAAGAATTATTAACAACATGGGATACCGTTGAGCAAAACAAAAATGGTAGCCATGCACTTTATAGCATACTGGGACATAAGGCAGATTTTATCTTTATGATTCTTCGCCCGACGATGAAGGAATTGAGTGAAGTTGAGTTAGCGTTCAACAAATCAAAGTTAGCCGATTTCACTACTCAAACTTATTCCTATGTATCAATCGTTGAGCTTTCTAAGTATATGGTGAAAGAAGGACAAGAGGATCCTGAACAATCTCCTGAAGTACAGGCAAGGTTGAAGCCAAAACTTCCTAAATGGGATCACATTTGTTTTTACCCAATGGACAAGCGTCGCCAGGGCAATGATAACTGGTATGCACTTCCGATGGAGGATCGAAAAAAGCTTATGTATGAGCATGGAATGACTGGCAGAAAGTATGCAGGAAAAATTCGTCAAATTATTACAGGTTCCATGGGACTTGATGATTGGGAATGGAGTGTTACCCTATTCGCACATGATGCATTACAGATCAAGAAGCTGGTTTCTGAAATGCGTTTTGATGAAGTAACCACTCGTTACGGTGATTTCGGTTCCTTTTATGTTGGGAACATCTTAACTAAAGAAGAAGTTCCATCCTTTTTCCACGTTTAATTGAATATTATATGTTACTAGACGTTTAACGATTGTTAAGCGTCTAGTTTTTTTTTATTTTTTGTTGTTTTAATCATTCCCTCAGTCTTATTTGCATACATATGGGTATTAGAGTATGTTCGTAAACCGAACGTATATATTTCCTATGATTATGTCTTGCAACAAAGAGAGGTGACATCTTGGCAGTCATTCAACACACGGAGGAAGATGTTAAAATGCTCGCGCGTTTAATGAGAGCTGAAGCAGAAGGTGATGGTCAGTTAGGTATGCTAATGGCTGGAAACACCGGAGTAAATCGCGTACGCACTAGTTGTTTGGATTTTGAGAATATAAGAAATATCAGGGATATGGTTTTTCAGAGCCCCGGAGGATTTGAAGCTACACAAAAGGGCTACTTTTACCAACGGGCAAGACAGCAGGACATTGACCTTGCAAGGAAGATTATTAAAGGCGAAAAACATCATCCAGCAAGCAATTCCCTTTGGTTTTTCAGACCAGAAGGTAACTGTCCTGAGCAATGGTTTAATCAATGGAATTCAGGACGATACAAGTCACATTGTTTCTTTAGTCCGTTAGAATCAGAATGTCCAGAAGTCTTTTAAATGCTAACAAGTAGCGTGGATTAAAGACTTAATATTAATTATTCGAGGGGAGAGGTAATTCAACATGAGTGATGAAAAACGACAAACACCAGCACCAAGCGGGTATCCTACGGGGGCTGCAGGCTACCCTTCAGGAGCTAGCGGGTACACATTAGGAACTCCAAACTATCCTAGTCAGGGTTATGGAGGAAGTCAGCCATATTATCAACAACCACAAGCAATGCCAACACCACAGGCTGCCCAGCCAGGTTATTATCAACCAGGTATGCAGGTCAATCCTTATCAAGCACAACCTAATGTTTCACAAGTCCCAGGTATGCTTCCAATAGAGGAATCATATATTGAGAACATTTTGCGGTTGAACAAAGGAAAAATCGCAACCATCTACATGACTTTTGAAAATAACGAACGCTGGAATGCAAAGATTTTTAAAGGTGTTGTGGAAGCTGCAGGAAGAGACCACATAATTATAAGTGATCCTGAAACAGGTAAGCGCTATGTATTATTAATGGTTTATTTGGATTACATGACGTTTGACGAAGAATTGAACTATGAATATCCATACGGCGCTGCCGGTGCAGGTCAATTAGCTACTTATCCTCCAAGATAAGTTTCTATATACAGCACAACGATTCATTAATACTCTGATTTTCCTCCACTTTAAAACCCTTGCTACTGGTTATCAGCAAGGGTTTCTTGTTTTCCTATATTCTAAACTATCTTCGGACAGGGGGTTAATTGTATGAAACATCCATACCAAAGATTTTTTCAACTTCAAGTACTAATGATGATTCTAACAGTGATTTTTGGAATTATATCTTTAGTAAAAGGCAGTATGTTATTAGCTCTACTGACTTGTTTTACTTTAGCCCTTAGCTTTGCATTTGAAGGCATGGTAGAATTTAAAAAGCAGAATACCTTCCCGTTTGCTCAACAACTACTAAGAGCAGTTATTATTATTATTTTCGTTAGTTTCTTATATTTTAAATGAATTTAATTATAGCATAGCCTAATATTACCCAACCAATTAGAAAAGCTAATCCGCCTAACGGTGTAATCATTGCAAAGGTCTTAATCCCTGTTGGTGCATAGATATACAAGCTACCAGAGAAAAGTATAATACCAGCAAGGAAGAACCATCCAGCTGTCACAAAGCCTGTTGCTTGAAATTTACCTATTAATAATGCTGTAACAAGTAAGGCGATTGTATGGAACATCTGATACGTTACAGCTTTTTCCCATGTTTTTATTGCTTTTTCAGTCAGCTTTCCTTCGAGACCATGAGTGCCGAAAGCTCCTAAGGCAACAGCTAAAAATCCATTAATCACGCCTAAAAGAAGAAATATTTTCATTTTGTTCCTCCACCTTTAAAAATCGAATATTGATTTACCGTTTGCTTCCTCATGATCTACTTTTGTAGTCGTTTTCGTATCATTAGCGTTGTTGAATTTCTTATTAGGTAACTGACCGACATCACCTATCATTTTTTTCAATTCTAGATCTTGGTCAGTTTCTTTATCTTCTAGTAATAGATCACAAAGTAGACGTATCGCATGAATATGTTCTCTCACAGCCTTCTGTTCGTTGACTGCTGATGCCTTCTTTAACTCTGACATCATTTTTGTTAATATCGTGTTATTTGATATCGCCAAGGATCTCCCTCCCAACTTTGATAATAGCTTAACATATTCAGCTATAGGATATCAGAGCTATCATTTAAAATAAGTTAGATAAGCTCTAATGCATTTAGAAAAATAATAATGATTAACACTGGTACAATATAACGGATCATTATATACCATAAACCCCTGAGTGGAGAGTTTGTTAAATCTGTTGAATCGAAAGCTTCGCGTTTTGTGAAATACCAGCCTATAAATATCGCCATCGCAAGTCCACCTAATGGTAAGAAAATATTAGATGCAACAAAGTCCATTGAATCCATAATATTTAAATTACCAATTGGAGAAACATCAGATAAGACACCCATACCTAACGATGCAGCAACACCTAACCCAAACATGATAGAACCCGTAACAATTGATGCAAATCTTCTACTCCAATTGTTTACACGAATAAGGTAAGCTACTGGAACTTCTAATAATGAAATAGACGAAGATATCGCTGCAAGAGTTAGAGATAAGAAAAATAGAATACCTACAAATCCACCAAAAGGCATTTGTGCAAAAATATCAGGTAAAATGATGAATACTAGCTTTGGACCTGAATCAGGTGCAACTTGAAAAGCAAAGACGGCTGGAAAAATAACAATACCAGAGATAACCGCAAATAGTGTATCCATAATTCCGATGCCGACAGTTGCTCCTGGTAAACTGTGTTGTTTTGATAGATAACTGCCATATGTCATCATCGTCCCTACCCCTAGACTTAGCGAGAAAAATGCTTGTCCAAGTGCCGCTATATATACGGATGGATCATCCAAAACAGACCAATCGGGTTGAAATAGAAATTTCACACCCTCCATCGCTCCTTCTAAAGACAAGCTATAGGCTGCCAAAAGAAGTAGAAGAATAGCTAGTGTGGGCATAAATAATTTATTAGCAAACTCGATGCCTTTTTTCACTCCAGTAAGAACAATAAAGATAGTAATAATCATAAACAGTCCATGCCAAAACAATGGTTGATAGACTGATGTAATAAAGGAGTCAAATACAAATCCATATCCTTCAGCTGGTACAGAAAATAACCGACCTGTTAAATAGTTCCAAAGGTAAAACATCGACCAGCCTGCGACAACACTGTAAAAGCCTAATATTAAAAAAGCTGCTCCAATCCCCATAAAGCCTGCAAGGAACCAAGGTGTTCCTGGAGCTAACTTTTGGTAAGAACCAACCACATCACTTTGTGCTCTTCGACCTATGCTTACTTCTGTTAATAACAGGGGGATTCCAATTAGTAATATGCTCGCCAAGTAAATGATTAAAAATGCTCCGCCTCCGTTTTCTCCTGCTACATAGGAAAACCTCCATATGTTCCCTAATCCAACAGCAGAGCCCATTGCAGCTAGCATGAATCCAAGCTTTGATGCCCAGCTTTCTCTTTGCATGTTTGTTCTAGCTCCTTCCATACCTACATTTCAGAATTCCTATTTTACCATGTAAACGAATAAATCGGAAAAATTTTTGATAGATTGTATTATTGATTTGTGCTAGTTTATTTATAGAGTCCTTTGGATAGTTTGTTGCTACCGATACTTCACTATTATAAGTTGAGTGCAACCAACGCTTCGGAAAAACACTCGCTTTCCATGGGGAACGCCTCAGCCTCCTCGCTCGTAAAGAACACTCACTGTGGGGTCTTCAGACTGTTCCTTTCCCATAGGAGTCTCGCATTTTTCCGAAGCTTAAAATAGCTTTCTTTTCAAGTGAGAAGTCTTCAAGTGAGAAGAATTAAAAAACGTTTATTTCATAAAATATCACTCAATAATCAGGGGATATTTACCATCGCAGACAGAATACCTGTAATTCTATAGTAATGCGTGTACTTCCTATGGCTGTGCAATGTTGTGTTTGCAATTACACTTATATGGTAGTTGATTGAAGTAGAGGGCAGTCGACTCCTGCGGGAAAAGCAACAGCTGAAAATCCCACAGGAAGTGGTTTTCTTCCGAGGAAGTTGAAGCGTTGCCCGCGGAAAGCGACTACCCGGAACGGAAATCAACATGAAAATTATGTAGCAAGGGGTGGTTTGTTGTCTAATTGGTTCGGCCTTTCCATTGATCAAGCATTTTACCCGTTTGGTATAAGCCACAATATTATGCTAGCTATATATTTAATTGGTATTATCTCTATGCTTTGCATTTACAAGCAAATTATTAACAATACCACTTTCTATCAAGCAATTAGATGGTTATTTTTCTTTCTGCTACTTTTTTCTGAAATCTCATACCAGTTGTGGGCAGCAGTCAACGGTGTTTGGAACCTTAGAGATCATATGCCTTTACATCTTTGTGGGGTTGCATCAATTATAGCAATGATTGCCTTACTTTTTAATAAAGAAAAGCTCATTCAATTTGCTTTTTTCATAGGAATTATACCCGCATTTTTGGCTTTAGTAACACCGGAATTACCATATGACTATCAGCATTTTCGGTTTTGGAAATTTTTTGTTCATCATATTGTTATTTCCTGGGCATGTGTCTTTCTTATACTTACAAGCACCGCTAGGATTACGTTCAAATCTTTTATTGGTTCTTTCTGTATATTAGTTGGTTATGGCATTTTTATTGGAATACTTATTAATCCTCTATTAGGTTCTAATTATTTATATTTATCAAATACACCGACGGCCTCGACTCCGTTAAACTTTTTCGGCACAGGATTCTGGTACTATAGTAATCTAGGCTTAGTAACTCTTTCAGTCTTTTTTCTATTGTTTGTCTGTTACTCATTATACGAGAAGCACCAACTTAAAAAAGTGCATTAAAAATGCCTCGGCATTAATATCCGAGGCACCATTATTTTAATTTAGTTATTTTGCCAAATGTTTTTTATACAACCATAATAAAAATTCCCATTCTTTGTCATGAAGATTTCGGTTTAATTTAGATTCCATACTCCTAGCAAACCATGAGAAATTTTCCATTATGCTTTTCCTCCTAAATTCGAGCACGTTCTTCTGCAATCTTTAGTTTTTACCTTATGTATATATTTTTACATTAATTGGGATAAAATTCAATACTTTTTTAAAAGAAAGCAACCGAATGAGCTCATTCCTACAAAGACAATTGTCTAAAGCCATATCACAAACTACTATGCTGATATAGCTTTATTTAAGAAACTTTCACTAGCTTGTCTGAAGTTAGTTTTATTGGTTGATTATTAACCCAAATAGTTAGATCCGGTCCTTTCATTAAATGTAAAAATATACCCTTACTGACTATCTCCGCTTTGATTGGTTGATTTTTATATTGAAAATGGAAGGAATAACGATTCCACTCTTTTGGTATTTGTGGACTTAGATGAATTCCATTTTCTTTAATTCGTAACCCAGCAAACCCAAAAACAATTGCCATCCAAGTTCCACCCATATTTGCCATGTGCAAGCCATCTTTTGTATTTCCATGGGTATTATCAAGGTCTAGTCTGGCAGTTTCTTTAAAGTATTGGTACGCTTTTTCTAAATCACCTAATTTGGACGCCATAATACTAAATACACAAGTGGATAAGGATGAATCATGTGTAGTAATCTCTTCATAGTAATTGTAAGAATTCCTTATTGTATCAATATTCTGGTCATCTTCAAGCAAAAAGTGTGCTAAAACTGTATCAGCTTGTTTACATACCTGATACCTATATAATGTTAGTGGATGGTAATGTAATAATAATGGGCGATGTTCTTTTGGAGTCTCTTCTAAATTCCAAATCGCTTTGTCCAAGAAACTATCATCTTGTGGATTTATATCAAAGTTGCGGTCATATGGAAGCACCATTTGTTTTGCAGCCTTTTCCCACCTATTAACCTCATCTTTATTTAATTCTACTTTCTTCATTAACTCTTCTACACCATTTGAATCCAATGATTGGAGCTGTTTAACAAGCTTTGCTGCCCATCTTAAGTTATGTTTAGCCATTACATTTGTATAGTAGTTATTATTAACAATACATGTATATTCATCAGGTCCAGTAACATCATTAATCACAAAGCCGCCATCTCGACGAAAGTGGCCAGTATCCATCCATAATCTGGCCGTCTCGCAAAGGAGTTCTACCCCACACTCAATCATAAACTGCCAATCATTTGTCGCCTGGTAATATTGGATGTAACTATAAGCAATGTCTGCACTTATGTGATATTGAGCTGATCCTGATGGAAAGTAAGACGAACATTCCTCCCCTGTGATCGTCCGCCAAGGAAATAATGCTCCTTGTTGATGACCTAAGGTTCTTGCCCACTTTTTTGCATTTTCTAATATCGAATATCGATAGATTAGTAATTGTTTTGCTAGGTTCGGATCTGACATTAAGAACACTGGGAACATATAGATCTCCGTATCCCAGAAGTAGTGACCTTCATAACCTTCACCAGATAAACCTTTTGCTGAGATATTACTATACTTATCCCTACCGGCTGATTGAAGCAAATGAAACAGATTAAAGCGAATCCCCTCTTGCAAATGGTAATCTCCATCAATTTCTACATCACTCTTTTGCCAGAACTCCTGTAAATATTGCTCCTGTATCTTTAGTAACTGATTAAAGTCCAACTCACGGATAGATGTAGAAATTTGTTCAGCCTGTTCAGCTAAATTTTGACCGTGTCGTAATGTGTCTACGTAGATGTTTTTCTTCATAAATAAAATGACTTCATTTGGTTTAGCTTTGTATGAATAGGTAAATGCAGCTTGTTGTTCGGTTTGGCTATAATGCTTGCTTGAAGTCCTGTTCATTGTGTTGTGATTAGACAAACAAGCCGTTTTCAGGTTTGAGGTCTCTGTTTCAGACAGGACAAAGCCAGCATCCTCCTTAGTAGTAACCTCTTTGACATGTAACCTCTTCGCATCCCCCGCCGCAACTCGAGGATCTCCTTCATCACTAAAATTGGATACATCGCCATTTATAGTCGACACAAAAGAGATATCTCCACTGAAGTTTACTGGTTCGACAGTTACTTCGTTTACAAAAAGCTCACGATAAATAAATGATACTAATCGTTTGAAAATAACTACTACTTCTTTTCCTGTTGGAGATCGCCAATGAATCCTTCTCTCTGCGAATCCTTTATCTAAGTGAAGCGTACGTTGATAGCTTATTAATTCCCCTTCAAAGATTGAAAACCTTTCTCCATCTAAGTAAATAGCTATTGTTTGAGAGTCAATAACATTTACCATTTTTTGTTGCGTAGATGGAAATCCGTGTAGCTTTTCTCCATAGTTGATGGCTGTTATGTCATGAAAGGCATTGATATATGTTCCTCTAATTGAAGTGAATGAAGGGTAATAACCTTCTTCAAAATTACCCCTTACTCCGATATACCCGTTCCCTAAAAAGAATAGGCTTTCTTCATTTATAAGGTCTGCTTCGCTTATTGAGTGGCTAGTTATCTTCCAAGTCATATGCCTAATTCTCCTTCATTACCTTTTTAAACACTCGATTCCTATTCCTTCACTCCTCCGCTTGTTAAACCAGAAACAATTTGGCGCTGGAACAACAGAACGATAATAAGTGTAGGTATCGTAACAACAACAGTAGCCGCTGCAACCTCACCCCATAGTATTTCGAATTGGGTCCTTAAAAAGGAAATTGCCACTGGGACGGTGTGGTATTCTGCATTTGAATTGATTGTAATTGTTAAAACAAATTCATTCCACGCCGTTATAAATACAATGATGGCTGTTGTAAACACACCTGGAGCGGCTAGAGGAAATACAATCTTGAACAATGTTTGAAAAGGGGAAGCACCATCCATTTTTGCGGATTCCTCTAGTGCTAGCGGAATTTGATTAAAGTGTGTCACCAAAATCCATACCGACATCGGTAAAGTAATGGACGAGAACGGTAAGGCAATCCAGTAACTATTTGTCCAACCCAGCTCGATAAACAGGTTGTAAACAGGACCAATCACAATCATCTGCGGAAACATTGCAACAGCAAGAACAATTCCTAATAATAAGTTCTTTCCCCTAAATTCAAATCTAGAAATTGCATAAGCCGCAAATGTTGCTACTAGAACGATATATATCGTTGTGGAAAAAGAAACTATTAAACTGTTCCAAACTGCATTCATGATGCCCTTTTCAAAAATTACATTAGCATAATGCTGTAAGGTAGGATTTTCGGGAATAACCCGAAATGGATTGTCTCCAAAAATTTCTCCTGTGCTTTTAAAGGAGGTAATTAAAATCCAAATAAACGGGAATATAACAACAGCTAAATAAATGAACAGCAAAACCAAAAATGACCAACTTTTTTTAAGAGAAAAACCGTTTTCTTTCGCCATCTTATTCCCTCCTTTAATTTTTTTCCATTACACTTGCACCGAGAACCTTTACATAAATCGTCGTTATTATTGCTACGCATACAAACATGATCATGACAATAACCGAACCATAACCGAAATTCGTTTGACCAAACATTACTTTATAGGAATATACTGACAGAGTTTCGGTTGAACCACCCGGTCCGCCACCTGTTAATACGTAGATTAGGTCAAATACTCGAAATGCATCCATTGTTCTAAATAACAAGGCAACCAATATGGCTGGCATAAGTAATGGTACGGTTACCCTAAAAAACTTCTGGACGATACTCGCTCCATCAATTGAAGCAGCTTCATATAGTGATTTAGGTATTGTTTGTAAACCAGCTAATAGTAGAATGGCCATATATGGCGTCGTTTTCCAAACGTCAGCCAAGACTACTGCAGTCATGGCACCTGTACTAGTTTGAAGTAAATCTGTTGGCTGATCAATAAATCCAACGATGGAAAAGAATTCTGCCACGATACCCGCTCCACCATCATATAAGTAGCTCCACATCAATGCAGCTACAGCGGTTGGTATCGCCCAAGGTATTAGTGAGGAAGTACGGATAAAACCTTGACCTTGCATTGCTTTATTCATAATAAGTGCCATTCCCATACCTAAGATTAACTCTAGAAATACCGAGACAACGGTGAAAATTAATGTATTTTTTAAAGCTATGCCAACAAATCCATCGCTAAAGGCTTGTTTATATCCATCCAGTCCAACAAAATTCGATTGTATTAAACTGTTATTGATATCGTCGACTAACAGCGGTAAATTTTCTCCCTGTTGCAATTCATATTTACTTACTAGTTGGTCTACAGTTGTTTTGGTATTTTGGTAAACATTAAGTACTTGATCCGTTTGATCACCAGTTAATTTAATGACTCCTTCTTCATTTTCAAATTCTTTATTAAGCTCCGTTAAACCGGCTAAAACTTGATTGGCATCGGCCTTATCTTGATCGTCACTAATTGTTTCCATATCCATGGAAATAAAACGATCAACATAGAAGGAAGTCTCGTTATATAAATCGACATTGAATCGTTCACTTAGGTATAAACCGGATTTAGTACGGTCATTAAGTTGATAATCAAAAAAGCTATACGTAAAGGATTGGAGAACTGGCCATAATGAGAAAATACAAATTAAAATAAGAATTGGTACTAAAAATAAAAACTCACGTAATCCCATTTTTTTCATATGACTTTACCTCCTTTATTAGAAAATTAGTCAAACATCTATATTTTAGATGAAAGGAGGGCTCTGTTCTTGAGGAGCCCTCCTTACTTATCATTCTAAAAAGCCAGTAACCTTAGAAACTTTTAAACTGAAGTTCAGAGCCTAGTATTAACAATTTACTCTGCTATGGAGCCTTCAACTGTCTCTACAGCTGCATCCAAGCCTTCACCTGAACTCAAGTATTTATGAACAGCTACTTGAATTTCGTTCGAAACCTTTGAATACTCAGATGTAACAGGGCGGGCAATCGTACTTTGTAATGCATTTTGGAAGCCTTCCATTGTTAACATCTCATTAGCATTTAATACTTCCTCATCTTCAAGTAGGGCGTTAAATCCTGGCAAATATCCACCCTCGGTAGACATTATCTTTTGTCCTTCTGGTCCTGCTAGGAAATTAATAAACTCCCAAGCTCCTTCTTTATTTTCAGATCCTGCATTAATTGCTAGAAGCCATCCACCAACAGAACCTCCATTTGGTAATGGTGCAACGTTTACATTTTCAACTGGTACAGTTGCTCCACTTTCTGGATCATTCAGTCTTCCATATGCATATGGCCAGTTTCTTGAAAACACTGCTTTTCCAGTTTCAAATGCCGTATGGGTTGCGCCCTCATCGTAGTTTAAGATATCATCTGGAGTCCAACCGGCTGTTGTAAAGTCATACATCGTTTGTAGCCCCGACTCTAAGTCAGTGAACTCGTTTGTAAATTCATTGGCATTTACAGTTAAACCTTCATATTGTTTTGATTGATAAACAAAACCTGTTTCTGTTCCTTCTTCTCCCGTGTATTTCTCTGCCATTTCTCCTAATTGCTCATAAGTGTAATCCCCAGAGATTAATGTTGCAGCATCTTCTTCTGACACGATATCAGATCTAAAATAAAGAACACCTAAGTCCGGAAAGAACGGCAATGTGTATTGCTTACCTTTATAATTACCTGATGTCATCGAGCCAGCATTATAATTTTCATATGCAAGGCCTGCATCACTCATCTGTACATCAATTGGTTCTAAGTATCCCCCACCGGCAAATTCACCAGCCCAGACAACGTCAAGTGATAATACGTCATATTCACCTGCTTGACCAGATAATGATGTAAGTAATTGATCATGCATTTGAGCGGAGTCATTTGTCATTTGGATCCATTCCACAACATATTGATCTTGACTGTTATTAAACGCTTCAATTGCCATCTCAGTTGCAGGTGTATTGTCGTTTTGAGCAGCGAACTTTATCACTGTCGCCTCGGCTTCCTCCTCGGCTGCAGGCTCCTCTTCTGTTTCTGTTTCTTGTTCCTCTGTAGTGTCGGCAGGCTCTTCTGTCGTCTCCTGGTCTACTTCTTCATCTCCCCCACAAGCAACAAGAATGAAAGTAAGAAACGTAAGTGCTAATAAAACTGATAGCCACTTTTTCATAACTATTGACCTCCTCGATTCTATTTTTTATATTATTCACCTTGATTTTATTCAGAAAACGCTTACAATAATACTAAAATCTTTATATGCCTATCAAAATTTTTATGAGTTAGGAGGGATTGTTTGGAAACTTCAGCCAACCATTCAATGGAAGATCAATTTATTGCGATGCGGATTAAAAATAGACAGAATGAATATTTGCACCCTTCATTTTTACTAGAAAGCAGGTTACTTGAGGCAACGACTCATGGTGACCAAAAGGAAGCACTTACGATTATTCAAAGCATTAATAAAGATCAGCGGCCACATCTTGCCAGTATTGAAATTAGATCATTAAAAAACTCGTTAATATGTTCCTGTACTTTATTCACACGAGCCATAATTCGTGGAGGCGTCCACCCAGAAACTGCTTTTACCCTTAGCGACACGTATATTTTAGAAATTGAGAGACAAGATGATATTGTTTTGTTGGATAAACTAGAATACCAAATGCTTTGCCACTTTATTGATGTATTAAATAATGAAGAAAAACTACCATATGGCAAGACGATTAATCGAGCAATTACCTACATCCACGATCATATCCTCGAAGACTTAAACCTTCACGTTATCGGCAAACACTGTTTTGTTAATCATAGCTACCTATCTCATTTATTTAAAAAAGAAGTGGGCTACTCCATCGTCCACTACATTAATAAGAAAAGGGTCGAGGAGGCAAAATACTTGTTGTTACACACAACCAGCTCCATTTCAGAAATAGCAATGTTGTTCAAATTTTGCAACCAGAGCTACTTCACAGCTCAGTTTAAACAATTTGAAGGATTAACTCCTCGTCAATTTAGAGATAAACATTTATCTTAATCTGTTCTTTTGTTAGGATAAAGAATAACTCGGGATTAGCGTAATAAAATTGTTGATAAGGAAGGTAGTACTAGTGAAGCATTTAATTGAACAAAACTTAGCTAAAATAGGAGATTATACACCCATTCAAACCATTAAAACAGTCTCAGGCGGAGACATTAATCAAGCCTTTTACGTGGCAACAGAGAATAAACAATATTTTGTAAAAGGGAACAAACAGGTGCCTGTTAACTTTTTTCGAGTGGAAGCAAAGGGCTTAACCCTTATCGAAGCAACAAAAACGATTGGTGTCCCCCATGTCTTTTATTATGATGAGCCGAAAAAAGGGGAAGAAGGCATCATGATTATGGACTGGATTGAAGGAAATTCCACAAATACTACTCATGGATTACTTGGTAGTCAGTTAGCTCACATGCACCTTAATACTAATGAGAAATTTGGTTTTGATGAGGATACTTTTGTTGGGACTTTAACGCAAAAAAATGGCTATTTTAATAACTGGCTTGACTATTATCAAAATCAGCGATTGTTACCTCAATTCCAGCTTGCCATCGAAAATGGACGTATGTCCACACAACGAAGAGCACGATTAGATCAGGTAATAAAAACTTTAGATAAATGGATTGGTTCTAGCCCTAAAGCCTCACTATTGCACGGTGATTTATGGGGTGGGAATTATTTAGCAGGTCCAAATGGAAATCCTTATTTAATCGATCCATCCGTTTTCTATGGGGATCATGCCTTTGAATTGGCATTTACTGAGTTATTTGGTGGTTTCACGTCAGAGTTCTATGATGCATATCAGGAGGTCTATCCACTTCCAGATAACTATCAAGAAATTAAACCTTTATACCAATTGTACTATTTGCTTGTTCACCTAAATATCTTCGGCGAAAGTTACGGTCCATCAGTTGATCGAATATTAACTAAATATGCATAATAATTTGCCCTATCCAATTTTGGGATAGGGCTACTTTTAGGCATTTTTCTTCGTTTGTTTTTTCTTTGGGACTGCCTTTTTCGGTGCTGTTGTTTTCTTTGCCGTCACTGTTGTTTTTTTCACTGTCGTTGTTGTTTTCTTCTTTTCTGCTGGTGCCGGTTTTGCTTTTTTAGCACGATCGAGTGATGCTTCCAGGGCATCCATTAAATTGGTGACATTATTCGGAACAGCCCTCTCTTTGGCTGTTGTTGTTTGATCCTGATTTTTCTTATCCTCAATAAGATTCAGCAAGGCCAAGCGGTATTCGTCTTGATACTTTTCCGGGTCAAACTCAGCCGTTAACTGATCGATTAGCATTTTAGCAGTATCCAATTCTTTTTGAACTGGCGCTGCTTCTTCTGGTACGTTAGGCACATCTTGCACATTTCGGACTTCATCTGGATAATGAATTGTTTCGACCACCAATGTGTTCTTATAGACACGGATGGCTGCTAATTGCTCTTTTGATCGAATGACCATTTTGGCAACTCCAATTTTACCTGTATCTTCTAACGCACTCCTAAGTAGTGCATAAGCCTTGCTCCCACCTTCATTCGGTGACAAATAATAACTTTTTTCAAAATAAATTGGATCAATTTCCTCCAACTGGACAAAATCCATTATCTCCACTGATTTATCGGTGTTTTCTTCTTGTAATTCCTCAATTTCTTCCTCTGTCAAGACAACGAATTTATTTTTTGCATACTCATAGGCTTTGACAATTTCATCACTTTCTATTTCTCTGTCGCAAACGGGGCAAGTTTTTTCATATTTAATTGGAGATTGACACTCTTTATGGAGTTGGCGCAGTCTCACATCTTTGTTTTCCGTTGCAGAATGTAATTTAACCGGGATATTAACAAGACCGAAACTTATCGTACCTTTCCACATCGTGTGCATAAAACGTCCTCCTTTTTCCTTAGTTTATCTGATTAACTTACTTTTATCCCGGTATAAATTTCTAGTATTCTTTGGCATGTTTAAGAAAAATCAGCTTACATAAACTAACTATCAGAGGTGGGAAAATTGAGGTTAATGCAACCAAAACCAAGTGAAGAAGTTCCTAAAGGCAAACAATGGATGTATGAAGTAAAGTATGATGGTTTCCGTGCAATTTTAGTCTGGGATAAAAATGTTGTCTCGCTAATAAGCCGCAACGGTAAGGATCTTACAAATAATTTCCCAGAAATTATTGACTACTGTACTGAACATCAAGAAAAAGTTGTCTCTCTTTTGCCGGCAAAAATAGATGGGGAAATTGTTATTTTAAATACCCAACTTCAAGCAAATTTTCCGTTGTTACAACAACGTGGTCGCTATAAATCAACAGAGAAAATTCAACAGGCTGCGATTGAACGGCCTGCTCACTTTATTGGATTTGACTTAATTGAGTGGAAGGGAAAAACTCTCAAAAAGGATACCTACCTAACAAGAAAAGATGCTCTAAGCACACTATTTGACTGCCTAGGGCTGTTTCCAAAGTTCAGGTGGAGTCAACGATTAGCCTATCTTCCAAATCACTCTAATATAACTGAATTATGGAATCAGTTATTCGAACATCATGGAGAAGGGATTGTTGCCAAGCGATTAGACAGTAAATACATCGAGGGGAAAGGCCATAGTGACTGGTTTAAAATTAAAAACTGGCGAAGTCTTAGTGTTGTAATAGTCTCTTATAATCAAGACAATGGGTATTTTAATGGCGCTGTCTATGATGGCTATTCTTTACTGCCTGTTGGTAAATTTAAGCATGGGTTGGAGGGTGAAGAATTATCCACATTAAAAAAACTTGTTGTTGCAAAGGCAACTAAATCAGGCGACGTTTTTCATTTACCACCGGCCATCTGCGTTGATATAAATTGTCTGAACATTAAGGATGGAGAATTAAGAGAGCCCATCTTTAAACAATTTCGCCTGGACTTAACACCTGAACAATGTACTCTTCAAAAAATTAATTACGATCTTGCTATGTTTCCTAGTACAGTTGATTTATCCAAACAAGACAAAGTATTTTGGCAAAATAGTGGATTAACAAAAGGGGATTTGCTCCTTTACTTAAGAGAGATTGCACCTTTTATGTTACCCTTTTTAAAAGAAAAGGCACTAACTGTAATTCGTTGTCCAGATGGAATAGACGGGGAGTCATTTTTTCAAAAGCACTTACCTAGCTATGCTCCAGACTTTGTAGCAGGGCTAAAAGTGGATGAGGAAACACTTCTTCATTGCGGAAGTGTTGATGCCTTAGTCTGGCTTGGAAATCACGGGGCATTAGAATATCATGTTCCTTTTCAATTGATGGGAAAAGCTAAACCAAACGAAATAGTATTTGATTTAGATCCACCTAGTATTGAAGAGTTTCCTGTTTCTATTTATGCAGCACAGCTGTTAAAGCAGCTTCTCGACCAATTCAAGCTAAAGACATTCGTTAAAACATCTGGTAATAAAGGCTTGCAAATCTATATTCCAATTCCTAAAAATAGTATGACTTATGAGGATACCGCTAAATTTACACAAGCTTTAGCATTCCTAATAGAAAAGCAGCATCCGGATCTATTTACAACTGAACGTCTCAAAAAGAACCGTCATAATCGACTGTATATTGATTATATACAGCATGGTAAAGATAAAACGTTGATCGCACCATACTCGCCAAGAATTAACAAAGGGGCAACTGTTTCTGCACCATTGTTTTGGGGCGAGGTAAATGAATCCTTAGCTCCGTCCCATTTTACTATTACTAATGTTGTGGACCGAGTCAAACAGTTTGGATGTCCGTTCGCTGGTTATCAGGAAGCACGAGCTACTCAAGATTTAGGTTTGCTGAAAGATTTCATCCATAATACTTAAAAAAGAATGCTTGAGGGTTTACCCAAGCATTCTTCGTCTATAGCTTTTAGGTTTCTTTCACAGAGGTTGTTGCTATTGATTTAAAATGTGTCTTAACTGCTATGTTGATTTGCGCTCCGGGCAGTCGCTTTCCGCGGGCAACGCTTCAACTTCCTCGGAAGAAAACCGCTTCCTGTGGGATTTTCAGCTGTTGCTTTTCCCGCAGGAGTCGACTGCCCTATGCTCCAATCACTATCTTATTACAGCAATAATGAAAAGAAGATAAAGCACAAAACCTAGCGTAGTGTAGTTTCAGATCTTAGAACAGCTTTATGTTCAGTAGAAGAATATCCTCTCCACGTATAAACATTGACTTTATCCTTCGATAATCAGAACGCTTTTATTAGCTTAAGCAGAATACGGAGAC
Organism: Aquibacillus halophilus; assembly: GCF_009649745.1. Classification (GTDB taxonomy): domain Bacteria; phylum Bacillota; class Bacilli; order Bacillales; family Amphibacillaceae; genus Aquibacillus; species Aquibacillus halophilus. The sequence goes on from NZ_WJNG01000013.1 coordinate 108,505, forward strand.
TCCTATGGGAACAGCACGTGTCCGAAGACCCCGGAAGAATCGCTTTTTGATTCTGAGGAGGCTGAGACCGTGCCCATGGAAAGCGAAGTATTCTGCTTAAGCGATTGTATTGCAGTCGATTAAAAAAGAGCGAAAATAATAAAATTATTGAAGAGTTACGACGCAGTCTATATATACTGTGTCAGAAACAGTAATCCTTTAGAAAAGCAGTCTTTAGTTAAAAGAGATTGCCCAGCTGCCTTCACGGAAAATAGCTTCTGTTTTACCATCCTTTGTTTCTCCATCAATGTTAAGAGTTGCTGAACCTATCATAAAGTCCTCATGAACTAGGCTATCGTTTACACCATGCTTATCCATCTCTTCTTCACTCATATTCGGACCATTCTCAATGTTAGTTGGATAGGCCTTTCCTAAGGCTAAATGACACGATGCATTCTCATCGAATAAGGTATTATAGAAAATAATCCCTGATTGTGAAATTGGTGATTCATGAGGTACTAATGCAACTTCACCTAAACGACGTGCGCCGTCTTCATCCGTATCGAGTAGATGGATTAATGTATCTTCGCCTTGTTCAGCAGTGGCATCTACTACCTTCCCGTCTTTGAAGGTTAGTTTGAAATTCTCAATTAAATTACCACCATAGCTAAGTGGTTTTGTGCTGACTACAGTGCCATTCACACCATATTTGTGTGGCATTGTAAATACTTCTTCAGTCGGCATATTCGGGTTGAACACTGTGCCTTCTTGAGATTTTGTTGAGCCACCATGCCAGATATGGTTTTCAGGAAGTTCTATTGTTAGATCAGTACCCTCTGCTCGATAGATTAGCTTTTTGTATTGTTTCTTGTTTAAATACTCTCTTGCTTGTTGCAACGTTTGATTGTGTTGATTCCAAGCTTCAACTGGATCAGCTTGATCCACTCGTGAAATTCGAAATATGTTATCCCACAGCTTTTCTTGGGCTTCATCTGCAGAAACATCCGGGAATACTTTTTCAGCCCAGGATTGGGTTGGATAACCGACAATTGACCAGCTGATTTTATCGTTCATAATAAAATCTCGATACTTGGTTAATGCTTGTCCCGCAGCCTTATTAAATGCTGATATTTTGGCAGAATCAATATCTTTAAGTAGATCAGGATTCTCGCCATAGATCGTTAATAGCGCATAACCATCCTTTGCCATTTCCTCCAATCCTTGTGCTCTCCATTTTGGAAAGTTCTCTAACACTTCGATAGGTTCATGTTTCATTTTTAGATACTTTAAATCCTCATCATTCCATTCAACATGGACATTTTTAGCTCCCATAGCATAGGCTTCTTTAGCGACTAAGCGTACAAATTCAACTGCTTCAATTGGGGCACTTAATATTAGCCCCTGACCTTTTTGTAAGTTCACACCCGTTTCAAGTGCTAGTTTTGCATACTTGTTGATCGACTCTTGAAAATTTTTCATCCTGTGACCTCCATTTAATTGCTCACTTAATTATAGTAAAGCATATGCCTCTTTACAAACGCTTAACCGGAAAACTTACCTATGTTAAATTATTTTCCTCGATAGACTTCTGCCTGTAATTCCAATTCAACATTGCCTTTAATAGCCCTTGAAATCATGCATGACTGCTCTGCCTTTTCAACTAATCTCTTTATTTTTGTTAATTCTTCATCTGAAGCTGTATGCTTTAATTCTACTGTCGGCCTATGGACTATTTTTTGATATGTAAAAACACCTTTAGTTACATCAACCATTCCTATTGATTCTAATGCCAAGGACTTTAATGGTAAGGCTGCCCGTTCAATCATGGCAGCTAAAGTGATAATGTAGCAGGTGGATGCTGCACCTAGTAACATTTCATCAGGGTTTGTGCCCACTCCTGGACCATCCATTTCAGGTGGTATTGATATTTTTGTTTTTAAGTTGCCTGCATCAATTGAACCAATACTGTTACGCCCTCCTGGCCAATCTGCTTTAAGATGAAAATGGTGTACAGCCATTCCAGTCATCCTTTCCAATGCTATTTTCATACTATCTTCTATATTTTAAGTTGAAGGAACGACATATTAAAAGTTATTTGCTCCGTTTTCATTTTGGACACGAAAAAGGACCGAGAACATCTTCTCGATCCTTTAGAGTTTAGTTTGATTACTATACTGCTTCGTTTTTATTTCTACCTGAAAGAAACCAACCTGCGACTGCTATTCCTACTAGGATGCCGTAAAAGATAAGCTTCCATGCTAAGGAATGCGCAAAATCATGTGGAAGAATATGAAGGTCTTCATGCGCTAGTACGCTGACTACAAGCTTGACCCCTACCCAACCAACAATCACAAATGCCGCAACTTCAAGACCTGGACGTTCATGAAGTAAGCGAACAAACACATTGGCTGCAAATCTCATAATAATAAGTCCAATCATACCACCAGCCAGGACAACAGCAAATTGACCCGTATCTAAGCTACCAACTGTGCCTATGCCTGTGGCAGGTAGTGCTACTGCTAGCGCTACTGCAGCAAGAATAGAATCAACCGCAAAAGCTAGGTCTGCTAACTCTACCTTAAGGACAGTCATCCAAAAACCACTGCCTTCCTTCTTTTCTTCCTCCTCTTCCTCTTTTTTCCTTCTGGCAGCGAATGTATCATATAAATGTTTTCCTGAAATGAATAGTAAGTATGCCGCACCAATTGCTTGTACCTGCCAAACATCAACGAGAAACGAAATGACAAATAGGGAAGCAAATCGTAGTACAAATGCCCCTGCCAAACCGTAAAATAATGCCTTTTTACGTTGTTCATCTGGCAAGTGTTTAACCATTATAGCTAATACAAGTGCATTATCAGCTGCTAAGATACCTTCCAGTCCTATTAACACTAGTAATACCCAACCATATTCTATCAAAAGTTGTGCATCCAATTTCCTCAACTCCTTTTCGCATAACCAAAATGGTCTCCACCATAGCGGTAAAGACCATGAAAAGAGACCTTTACCGCGTAATGGTAAAGGTCTCGCTAACAACGGTAAAGTTGCCAATTAAGCCGGAGAGGCAAACTCTCGTAATGACGACGTTAATTGTGCAGCTACTCCCCTTTAATCTATCGTTCATCATACTCGTATAACTTTTAAAAGTCAAACCTTATAATATAGGGAGCACCTTTGCCTAATCCAATCAGTTTATATTAGGTAGGCTACCCCGTTTTAAATTTCGATATACAAGCATTTCTATTGTCTGGGTTACACTCTAAAAATGGATAATCTTGTTTCAGAGTTTCCTCATTTACTCCACAATGACACTGATTCGGTGTTCCATTTCTTGTTTTAAATTTTCTAACATTGTCTTACTTTGTTTACGGTAATTGCTTGAAACCCCGTAGTAGCATTTAATCTTAGGCTCCGTTCCTGATGGACGTAAACATACCCAACTGTTATTTTCGAGCAAATATTTAACTACGTTTTCTACTGGGAGGTTTATCTCCTCCTTATTTCCTGACTCTAACAAGGTTCGTTCTTGGATCTGATAGTCTTCTATCTGTTCTACTTTGAGTCCACCAATTTCAGTGAATGGATTTTCTCTAACGTTGGTCATAATCTCACCAATTTTTTCTGCACCATCTTTTCCTTTTAATGTAATTGATGTCATATCTTCAAAAAAGTAGCCATGCTGCTCGTACAATTGATTGATGGCTTCTAGTAAGGTTTTTCCTTTGGCTTTCCAATAGCTAGCCATTTCACAGGCTATCATCGCTGCTTGAACAGCATCTTTATCTCTTACAAAATCTCCAATCAAGTAACCGTAGCTTTCTTCATATCCGAATAGGAAGTGTTCTTTGGTTGATTCAAATTGTTTGATTTTTTCTCCTATAAATTTGAATCCAGTTAGTGTATCAATTGTCTCAACGCCATAGTGAGCAGCAATTGCTCTCCCCATCTCCGTAGTAACAATTGTTTTTATTAAGCGGCCATTTGTTATTTGTTCAGGGGTGGAATGTGATAAAACAAAATCGAGCATTAATGTGCCTAGTTGGTTTCCAGTTAATACTTGGTAAGATCCATCCCCATCTTGAACAGCTACACCGAGTCTATCTGCATCAGGGTCAGCACCTATTAAAATGTCAGCATTGCGTTCTTTCCCTTGCTCTATAGCCATTGTAAAGGCTTGATGCTCTTCTGGATTAGGAGAAGCGACCGTAGAAAATTCCGGGTCCGGTTCCGCTTGCTCAGCAACTACATGAATATCGTTAAAACCTAACTGCTGTAATCCATTTAAAACCATATCATGAGATGTACCATGTAAAGGGGTGAAAACAATTTTAAGTGGATCTTTTTGTTTTATTTCCGCCAGATCTAACTTGGAGATTGTTTTTAACTGACGCAAATAGGCTTGATCAACTTTTTCTCCGACCCATGTCAATAAATCATCTTGTTCCACTTCCTGTTGTTCTTTAACCGGGACTGTAAGTTCATTTCCTACTTTTTGAACTTTAGCTATTACTTCTGCCGCTTCTTGTAATGGTAGCTGGCCACCATCCTCGTTATAGACTTTAAACCCATTATATTCTGGGGGGTTATGACTTGCTGTGATCATAATTCCTGCAGCTGCATGCAAATACCTCACTGCAAAGGATAAAACCGGAGTTGGTCTTAATGATTCAAATACATAAGTTTTTATTCCGTGCGCACCAAGTACCTTTGCAGTTTCTACAGCGAATTCTTTAGACATATATCTACAATCATAAGCAACAGCTACTCCCCTAGAATAGCAATCATTCACATTTGCTTCTAGGTAATTAGCTAAGCCCTCTACTGCCTTTCGAATCGTATAGATATTTAGCCTATTGGTTCCCGGACCGAGTATACCTCTCATCCCACCAGTACCAAATGTCAGTTCTTTGTAAAAAGCATCTTCTAGTTCTTTATCTGAATTAGCCATACCAACTAACTGTTGTTTCAAATCTTTATCTAAGCTTTGATAGTCATTCCATTTTTTATATGTAGCCTGCCAAGTCATTTACATTCCTCCTCGTTAATGTTGATTATAGTAAAATTTTAACATAACCGCTAACCCTTTTCTATTGAGAACGATGATTAATACAATTAAACAACCTATAGGCTGATTTTTAACTAGTAGGTTTATATTATTCTAGTAAAGGGCATCCTTATATTAATTATGCTATGCTAGTTTTATATCTTTTATTATAATAAATAATAGAGAATATTCTTATAAAAGGTTGTGTTTAGATGACGAAAGAAAAGTGGTTTAGAATACTTGTTGGTTTTATACTCGTATTTCTACTAATTTATCTAATTTCTTTAACAGATTTTATTTTCGCTCCGCTTGGTGCATATTTAGCTGCCATTGCTGTACCAATTATCGGTGCAGGGTTCATTTTTTATGTTACAAATCCAATTGTTAATTTCTTAGAAAAATACAAGGTACATAGAATTTTAGGAATCATTATTGTATTCTTACTAATTATCGCAGTTGGATTTTTCGTTGTGAACTTTATAGCACCGATTGTTCAGAAACAATTTACAAGATTAACTGATAATATTCCTGCTATGGTTACTGCCGTTCAAGATATAATTGATTATTGGCAAGAAAATCAAAATATTATCCCACCACAGTTAGAGAACTCGATTAATAATATCACAGATAATTTAGATACTTATGTGGAAGACATCACATCGTTCTTATTTAACTTTTTCGGGCAAATTTTTGGGGTTGTATTTTCCTTTTTCCTAATCCCGTTCTTTTTATTCTTTATGTTAAAGGATAGCGATAAATTAATCCCGTTCATCTCTAAGTTCTTAAGTAAACCAAAGGCAGCTAGTTTTAAACGCCTAATGAATGATATCAATAGTACATTGGCATCATTCATTCAAGGGCAGTTCATCGTCAGTCTCTGTATCGGTATTGTATTATACATTGGCTATGTAATAATTGGGTTAGATTATTCATTAACATTAGCGTTATTTGCTCTTGTCATGAACTTTATCCCGTTTGTCGGTCCAATTTTAGCCGCGGTTCCTGCAATTCTAGTAGCTTTTTTCCAGGATCCGATCATGGCTGTTTGGGTCTTGATTATAATGGTAGTGGCTCAGTTAATTGAAGGTAATCTAGTATCTCCTAATGTAATGGGTCGTGTTTTAAAGCTTCATCCGTTGACGATTATTACACTAATTCTCGCTGCTGGGGGTATTGCAGGCTTTCTTGGATTACTATTTATTATACCGGCCTATGCAGTAATCAAGACAATAGTTTCTCATTTTTATCACGAGTGGCAAAAGAAACAGCCAGATGATGAACAGGAAATTATTTAGACTATACTTCAGATATAGACAACTCTTGCAAGACGAGTTAAATACCACTATTTTAAAAGGCTAGCCCACTTTGTTGGGTTAGCCTTTTTTGACACAAAATCTATAGACTGCGGCGTAACTTTTCATTAATATTGTTTCTACACTTTTTCCATAATCGACTGCTATGGATTTGCGCTCCGGACAGTCGCTTTCCGCGGGCACGGCTTCAGCCTCCTCGTGGAAAACCGCCACTGCGGGGTCTTCAGACGCGTGCTGTTCCCGCAGGAGTCGACTGCCCTTCGCTTCAATCACCACAAGAGTAAATAGCTATTGTACGGGTTATTTAAGTTATCAACCAATATACTAGCGTAAAAATACATAAAGACAAAGACTCACAAAAGAATACAAACCTTCATCCAATCAATTATTTTAATCGAAAAGTAGTTTTATTTCATTATATAAACATTTCTTGGAGTTCAGATTACTTGAACAGAAAGCTACTCTAAGCTGTGGATAAACACTCCCTTTCGATTGGAGAAGTGTCCGTGAAACTTGGTGACTATGGATTTTATGTATCGATAATTAGAACACCCCTACTAGTGGAGGAAGAATACGTAGACTCCTATGGGAACAGCGCGTTCCGAAGACCCCGGAAAAAGCGCTCTTCCTTTTGAGGAGGCTGAGGTCGTGCCCATGGAAAGCGAAGTATTCTGCCGAAACGTTAGTATAGCACCGATTTGACTAGAGTGAAAGAGAGAAAATCAACTAACAGTTACGTCGCATTTTTCATCTAATTTGACTTGCTAATTGATTGAAAAACATACCACCATATTCAATAAAAAAATAAAAAGGACCCCGAGCAATTACGCTCGGAGTCCTTTTGTTAGTAATTATTATTCTGTTGCAGCGTCGATTTCTTCTTGAAGTTTATCAAGAATAGCGCCATCTACTTCTGAAACATCTGTACGATAGAAGTCACGTATTGGCATTGCAAGCTCTCTGAATGCAGCACGTTGATCTTCGGTTAGTTCGATGATTTCAGTTGGGTGTTCAGTATCATTTCTCATTTCTTCTAGGTATTCAGAGTTTTGTCTATCCTGCTCTTCATATACCCAGCTTTGCATTTCTTCTACTGTTTCATCAACAATTGTTTTCAGTTCATCTGAAAGACCGTTATACCATGTTGTGTTAGCAGTTGTCATAGCAACATAGTTGTTATGATTAGAAATCGTCATTGTTTCTTGTACCTCGTGGAATGCAGCATCATAGATGAAGAAAATTGGATTTTCTTGACCTTCTACTGTACCACGATCTAGACCTGTGTAAAGCTCACCCCAACTTAGTGATTGTGGGCTTGCACCATATGCTTCATAAGATTTGATCATTAGTGGTGATTCTTGGACTCTCATTTTAAGCCCTTCAAAGTCTGCAGGCTCTTCAAGTCCTACGTTACTTGTCCACTGCATCGCACCTTCAGTCCAGAATGCAAGTGGTGAAATATCATATTCTTCATATCTTGCTCTTAAATCTGTATTTAGTGCTTCACTTGTATTTAGGATTTCTTGTGTTGTTTCCACGCTATCCGGGAACAAGAAATGTAGAGCGAAAATTTGACCTTCTTTAACCATGTTACCAGTGAAACCTGGAGACATAACAGCAAGTTCTACTGCACCATCTTGTAATTGCTTCGTTTGGTCAACTTCACTACCTAGTCCACCAAACTCATATGGTTCTACAGTAATTGCTCCACCAGTTTTTTCACTTATACGATTTGCAAATTCTTCTGCATAAACGAACTGAACTTGACCTGTTGTTTCCTCTGTAACCATTCTCCATGTTGCTTCTTCAAAATCAGCTGTTGCACCATCAGTACCTTCTTCTGTGTCCGTTGCGCCGTCATCTGCTGCGCCATCGTCTGTTGCACCATCATCTCCACCACATGCTACTAATAGAAAACTAAGCATTACTATGGAGAATAAAGCGAATAGAAATTTTTTGTTAAAAATAATAATTACCCCCTATTTTTTTACTGTACTTATATATTAAGGATCCTTGATTTAACTAAGGATCTACTTAACTAACTAATTAATTAACTAACACTAAAGATAATTGAGGAAATGCTATTAACAATACACCAATAATAAGTAACATGATTATAAATGGTGGTGTACCTCGTATTACGTCCAGATAGGACTTGTTAAAGACCGCACTGGCGGTAAATATGTCAACTCCAAATGGCGGTGTCGCTGATCCTAATGCCGCTTGGAATGTAACAATTATTCCTAAATGAATTAAATCCACTCCTGCTGCACTTGCTGCAGGTACAAAAATTGGAGTTAAAATTAAAATTACTACAATAGGATCAACAAACATACATCCGATAAAGAAGAAAATACTTACCATAATCAGTACATAAATCGCACTTGGATCAGTTCCAAGCACTGCTTCTGTAATCTGTTGTGGAATTCTAGCGTAACCTAGAACCCATGTAAATACCTGGCCCCCAGCTACTAATACAAATACTGCGGAGGTTACAAGCCCAGTTGATAAAGCAATTTTTGGTAAATTTTTTATAGGAATAGATCGATAAATAATAAATTCTAATATAAAAGCATAAAGTACTGAAATCCCTGCTGCTTCCACTGGTGTAAATGTACCTGTGTATATCCCCCCAATAATAAGAATGGGGAAACCTAAAGGAAGTAGTGCTTTAAGAAAGAACTTTAGTCTTGCGTTCCAATCTACTTTTTCAGCTAGTGGAATGTTTTTGACTTTAGCATAAAAATAACTATATGTAGCAAAGCTTAAAAACACAATAATTCCGGGGATAATACCAGCAATAAATAAATCTCCAACCGATACTCCGGAACCTGCTGCCAACGCGTAGATAATCATTCCAATACTTGGTGGAACGAGTAAAGCTACGTCACTTGAATTAATAATTAATGCAATTGCACTCGAATCATTATAGCCTGCTTTTAGAAGCCGCTGACGCATTGGTTTACCAATAGCTACTACTGTCGCTTGTGTTGACCCTGAGATTGCACCAAACAAGGTACAAGCTGCTGAAGTTGTTACTGCATATCCACCACGCATGTGACCAACAAATGCTCCAATGAAATCTAACAATCTCTCGGATGTTTTCCCGGCCGTCATAATATCTGCAGCAAAAATAAACAATGGTACGCAAAGTAATACTGGTGATTCTATACCGGTTAATAACTGACTCATCAGTAAATCCGGTCCTAAATTCGGGAAATATATAAGTAATATTGCAACCGGAGCTACTATGAGTGGAATCATCATCGGAAAATTAAGTAACAGTAAAACAATCATTATTGCCATCAATGTTGTTAGCATAATTGTTTCCTTTCTATGTATGATATTGAGGGTTTCATCTAATAATCCAAGAATAACTAAGATATCTTAGAAATTAACACCCCTTACATTCTACTAGCCCCTCATTGTTCAATTTAAAAAAATGACTGAAGGTATTTAATATTTCAATTACAAGTGAATTTCATCGGCAATTTCACGCTTATCTTTGTCGTTATAATCTTCAGCATCAATCCCAATATATACTTTTTCTTTATCCGTAATGTTGATCCACATATTTCGAATGAACTGAATTCCCCCCATGAAAAAGCCAATTGGAATAAAGATAACCATTAAATATTGCGGGACCTGTAACGCCGTCGTAACAGCTCCATTTTGGTATTCTGAAATAACAAATACACCTGAGAAATAAGTTAGTACAAAAAGTACGATTGCTGTTAAGCCATTAATAACGATCATCATAATCTTTCTAATTTTAAACGACCCGAAATCATAGAATGCTGACATACTAATATGTCTTCCTTTTCTTGCAGCATAAGCAATTCCCATGAACGTAGCAATAACTACCGCAAATTTGCTTACCTCTAAATTAAAAGACAATATGCCAGAATTAAAAACTTCTCTTGCTATTACATTACCAACAGTCATGATTGAGATGAGGATAATTGCAAAACTTAGGATGAATTCTTCCAATTTCATGATTGTTTTGTCAATAAAGTTTAATATATTCAATGAATAGTTTCCTCCTTTTTTAGGATAAAAACTGGTCTAAATTGTTCGGATATGTATTATATTACAGATATATTTCAGTTAACTCAAACGGAGTATATACCCATTAAATGGATTTAGTCTCCAAATTTTTGAATTAACTGATAATGAGCGGCACTAAGTTATATATGGGCGCAAATGCTCTTTTTAATTACCATATGCTCAATTAATGCTTATGTTATGCTTGTATTTCACAGAATATACACTTTATTAAAGCGGTTTCATTCTTAATAGCAGACAAATGTTAGGTTATTTAATCAGTTCAAAATGGAAAACAGTCGAATCTCCTACTACTTGGTAGCCGATTTTTTTATAAATGTTATTTGATGTGGGATTGTCCAGGTCCGTGTAGAGTGCACAAAATTGGTGCCCGCTGTCTAACAACTTTTCTGACAGTTTAGCCACTGCTGCTGTAGCATACCCTTTTCTTTTGAATGTATCTGGCGTATATACTCCATTTATCGTTGTCCCGTTTCTTGTTGTTCTTGATTGATTAACCATAGATACCGAAACACCGTTAACCCTCCATAAATAAACAGAACCGTTATTAACAAATCGTTCCGCTAACTTATATGCATGTTCAGGGGGAATTACCTCATTAGCTTCTTCACCGAACAATACTAGCCAGTTTTTGATTAATTCCTTATCATCAGGTGATGCTTTGACTAGTTGACCTGATGGATAATTAATAGAATTCACATGATCTAATTGATAAATCAGTTGCCTCATATGAACAGCTGCTTTACTCTGAGAAAGGCTTTGCCACTTGGAAGTAAAGGCCTCCACATATTCGGTTGGTCCTAAAACACCAGGTAAAACTAGACCTTGTTTAAATAAATACTGGGCTATCTCTTCTATTATAGTAGAATCTATTGAATCTATATCTGCGAGTATCAGGTTATGAGGTGGGGTCTGCAAAAAGGAATAGATTAGCGTCCCTTCATTGTCCTTAATCAAACCTAAAAATGGTGTTGCCTCGTCGGCTTTCTCTTTTTTTTCGAGAAAACGATAAAGGATCCCTAATGAAAGGTTGTTACAGGCTTCTTTTTTTAATAGTAGTGGTTCGACAATTCTTGTGTATGTTTCTATGTTCTTCGTATTTGATATATACATATCCATTCTCCCTCGCAAAAAACATTATTAATATCTTAATGCCAACACCTTTTTTTGGCAATATTATTGAAAAATTGTTTATACTTTAGTAAATACTGCACCAAAGGAGTGAATGATTCAATGACAAAAATGGAAATACTACAAACAATTAACGAACTAAAATCCGACTATGTAAGAATCCAGTCCGATTTAGAAAAATTGGACTCGGTTGGTGGTAATACAACTAATGCTGAGAAACAATTAGAACACATAGAAAATGAGCTAGCTGAACTAAACAAACAATTAGATGAGATGTGAAGAACAAAAAACTCGAAGATTATTTTCTGATCTTCGAGTTTTTTGTTGCTATCTGTTTGTTTCATTTCGTTGTTGTTTCAATTTAGATTGGATCTTACCAAATTCCTTGCTCGGCGGGGTGAGACTTACTACTGTATCACCTTGTTCAGCCCTAGCCGTTATATCTTCAATAAAGAATTCAATCTTCTTACTCGCCTTGACAATAAACAGTAAGATAGCTTGGTCGTCCCTATCCTTAATATAATCATCATAGTTATACTGTTCAGTAATTGTTGTTTTTCGGAATACATAACCACCTTCAATTTTTTGAATGAGATCCTCTAATGCAACATTTTTAGCAAAAAGCACCCTTCCACCAATCGTATAGACCATCTCTTTCACATTGTCACCTGTTTCACTCTGTATCCCTAACCGAAACACATCTTTCCGACCGAATGCCGGGATGAAAGTCGTACACACTAATGCGTTATAAGAATCATATTCTGTTGCGGAAATTAAATAATCATAGGGTGTCATATCTAAATGGTACTCTGTTTGCTCAGACAAAATTTCGCCATGGTGAAAATTAACATCCGCACGCCTCGCAGTTGCTAGCCTTTCCCAGGAAGAGTCAGTAATAATAGTTGGTACCCTCAGCTCTTCAAAAAGTTTTGCTAGGTTCACAGAAAACTTATTACTACCAACAATTAGTACCCCCGGTTGTCCTTCTGAAGAAAGATCTAACTTTCTTGCTAACCAGCCAATCGAAAAGCCGTGGGCACAAACAGTGAAGAACACTAAAGCAAATGTTAGGGAAGTAACAATTCTAGCATCTTCGAAACCCTCTTCCCAGAGAACTGAAGCAAAATAACCTGCCACGGTTAAGGCCACGATTCCTCGCGGCGCAATCCAACCAACGAGCACTTTCTCTTTCAAAGTTAAATCCGTTCCTATCGTTGAAACAAAAATAGATAATGGTCGTACGATAAATAACATTAACAATACGTACCCGATTATTTGAAAATTCAAAATATCCAGCAATGTATCTCTTGTAAGTGAAGCTGTTAGCATAATAAAAATAGTCGATATTAGCAAAATCGATATATTCTCTTTAAAATGACGCATGTCCTTAATTGAAGAAATACCCATATTAGCTAATGTAATCCCCATCGCTGTTACTGCAAGCAACCCTGTTTCATGCCTTATTTCATCTGAAATAGTGAAACAAGCGATAACCGCAGCAAATACTGCCGGTGACTTTAAAAACTCTGGAATATATCCAGCTTCAAACATCCAGCCCGTTCCTTTTCCGAATATCAAACCTAATAATATAGCAAAAATTGACGCTAAAAAGAATAATAGAAACGCAGTACCATCTGGTTGTTCACTTGTGAAAAATAAAATAGTTTCAAAAGCAAAAACCGCAAGTAGAGCACCAAAAGGATCTACAATGACCCCTTCCCACTTCAATATTTTTGCTGGTCTGGGTTTTAACTTTGATTGTCTTAATAAAGGGAGTATAACTGTTGGACCAGTAACTATGAAAATTGCTCCGATCACATAGGCAACAGCCCAGGACAGTCCTGCCACATAGTGTGCAGCGAATGATCCTAGTAGCCAGCTAATAAGTGCCCCGAATGTTACAATTCTGAAAACTGGACGTCCTAGTCCTCGGACCTCTTTGAAATCCAAGCTCAAGCTTCCTTCAAATAAAATGATCGCAACAGCCACGGAAATAATTGGTCGATATAAATCACCAAAATCTTGCTCAGGATTAATTAATCCAAAAATTGGGCCCGCAAGTAGTCCTGCTATAGACATAACTACGATAGCTGGTAAACGAAAACGCCAGGATAGCCACTGCGACCCTATTCCAAGTATTCCGATTATCATAAATTCTAATAATACCGAATCAACCATGACTTCCCTCCTTTTTTACTATTAATAAAACAACTTGCTTCTATTATTTAAATGGTTGTGAATTAATAAGAAAAAACACGAAATATATAAAGAATATAGTATAGGGACTCTCACCAGAAGTAAAACAGTTTGTTTGGTTTTCTCCGTTAATTGACAAATTAGGACGGGGTTGTTAGTATATCTTTGCTTTTGAAATTACTTAACACAAAAATAGAACCCCATTAAAGGAGTCATCATGAATAAACATACGTTATTAATTGGTTTTACACTATTTGCATTATTTTTCGGAGCTGGCAATTTGATTTATCCTCCAACACTTGGAATAGAGGCTGGCACATCTTATTGGATAGCCTTATCTGGATTTATTCTAACTGGTGTCGGCCTTCCGATTATAGCAGTGGCTGCCATTGCTCTTGTTAGTAACCATACAACTGAATTAGGCACCCAAGTACATCCAATATTCGCAATTATCTTTTCTTCTATTATCTACTTAGCAATTGGGCCCTTTTTCGGCATCCCACGCGCTGCCAATGTTGCCTATGAAATGAGTATAACTCCTTTGGTTACCGGGACATTAAATCACTCTTTGATGCTATTTTTATTTACTTTTATCTTTTTTGTTATTGTGTATTGGTTAAGTTTAAACCCATCTAAGCTTATCGATCGGATTGGACAGTGGCTGACTCCGGCATTAGTTATTGCTATCGCTGCCCTTAGCATTGGGAGTCTGATTGTTTTAGATTCTCCTGAACAAGCACCAGCCGAAAAATACCAAGACAGTCCATTCTTTACCGGCTTCCTAGAAGGTTACTTAACTATGGATGCAATTGCTGCTCTAGCGTTTGGTATTATTGTGATTACTGCCTTCAAGGAAGTTGGTATTACAAATAAAAAAGACATGGTTTCCTTTACTATTAAAGCTGGATTGATTGCAGGTTTGGCATTAGCACTTGTTTATGGATCGATTGGATTAATTGGAGTGAAAATGGCAGCTTATGGAACATTTGAAAATGGCGGGCAAATTCTTTCCAGTGCTGCAGAACTTACTTTTGGATACTACGGCAATATTCTATTAGGAGTAATTGTTGCCTTAGCTTGTTTGACCACTTCGATTGGACTAACCGTAGCATGTGGACAATTTTTCACAAAAACTACCTCTATCAGTTACAAAATGGTTGTTACCATCGTCACAGTTGTTAGTTTACTAATAGCTAACCTTGGTCTAAACCAAATAATTGCCATCTCTGTTCCGGTATTAATAGCTATTTATCCCATTGCTATTGTTTTGGTTGTCTTAACGCTTATGAGTAAATGGATTGAAAATTATAAACGTATATATCGCTTCGCCGTTCTATTCACTGCGGTCATTAGTATTAGTGACGGACTTAACTCCTTTGGACTTAGTATCCCTGGTATCCAGCAAGTAATGGAGAGCCTTCCACTTTATAGCATTGGTCTTGCCTGGCTTATTCCGTCCATTTTAGGCGGAGCGCTAGGATGGGTCCTAGACAAGGATTAAAATATTTAAGGAAACAGAGAATCCATTCACCGATTTTATCTATTCCGTGTTACGATTCATATAGGCCTACTGTTTTAAACAGTAGGCCCTTTCATTAGATTAGGTTAAAGGATGAACATTGATGATAAAAAAAGCAGAAAAATTTCTTAAAGAATACTACGGCTTTGATACTTTTAGACCAGGTCAACAAGCCGTAATTGAACAACTTTTAGATAATAATAATACTTTGGCCATTATGCCAACCGGTGGAGGAAAGTCACTCTGTTACCAAATCCCCGGTCTAACCCTTGCAGGGACAGCTGTGGTTGTCTCCCCATTAATCTCCCTGATGAAGGATCAAGTTGATGCCCTTCAAGCATTAGGTATCTCGGCAACTTATATTAATAGCTCGTTGCAAGCAGATGAACAGCAATCACGAATGAATGAACTTCGTAATGGAGTTTATGATTTTGTTTATGTTGCTCCGGAACGATTTGAAGCTCCTTCTTTTATAGAAACAATCAAAACGATCCCACTATCGTTGATTGCATTTGATGAAGCTCATTGTATTTCTCAATGGGGACATGATTTTCGACCAAGTTATCGTTCAGTAGTGCCTGCGTTACAAAAAATCCCTAACCTACCCGTAGTTGTAGCGCTAACAGCAACTGCAACTGATGAGGTTATTCAGGATATTCAAAGGTTAATTCAAGTCGAGGATAATCACGTCATTAACACTGGTTTTGCTAGAGAGAACTTAGCTTTCCACGTCATTAAGGGACGCGATAAGAAGGAATTTGTCCTTGATTACATAAATGATAGAAAAAAAGAATCAGGGATCATTTATGCCTCAACACGAAAACAGGTCGATATGCTATATAGCTATCTTTCTAGCAAAGATCTATCAGTTGCTAAGTATCATGCTGGATTATCTGAACAAGTTCGGAAAGATAGCCAGAACGCCTTCACCCAAGAGGAAAATAACATAATGATTGCGACCAATGCTTTTGGAATGGGGATTGATAAATCTAACGTTCGCTATGTTATTCACTATGCACTACCGATGAACATCGAATCCTATTATCAAGAGGCTGGTCGTGCTGGTCGTGACGGGGAGCAAAGTGATTGTATTTTACTTTTTTCCGGACAAGATATCCAGCTTCAAAAATTTCTAATTGAGCAATCACTAATGGAAGAAGATAAAAAGACAAAGGAATATAAGAAACTACAGGCAATGGTTAACTATTGCCATACACACAATTGTCTTCAGAATTATGTTCTGCATTATTTTAATGATTACTCGATGAAAAATGATTGTAATAATTGCGGAAACTGTCTTCACGATGATGAGCGCGAGGAAATGACAAGAGAAGCGCAAATGGTTTTATCCTGCGTTAAGCGAATGAATCAGCGGTTTGGTGCCGGTCTTACTGCAAAAGTGTTAAAGGGTTCTAAGGATAAGAAGGTAATCGAATTTGGGTTTAATAAACTTACCACGTATGGATTGATGTCGCATTATACAGAAAAAGAGATTACTAATTTTATTCACTTCCTAGTTGCAGAAGCTATATTATCGTCTGGCGAAGAACGGTTTCCTATCTTAAAGCTGACAAAAGAGGCAGAGGCTGTATTAAAAGGGCAGAAACAAATCTGGATGTTTACTGGCTCTGTTAAACGATCAGTGGAAACTGATTATAAAGAAGAGTTATTTGAAGAACTACGTCAGCTTCGCAAACAAATTGCAGACCAAGAAAAGGTTCCTCCTTATGTATTATTCTCGGATGCGACATTGAAGGAAATGAGCCGATACTTTCCGAAAACGAAAGAGGATATGCTCCAAATCAAAGGCGTAGGACTGAAAAAATATGATCAGTACGGAGAAGTATTTATTGACGCGATCAGTGAATGGACGAGCCAGAACAGTACTGAGATAGCTACCCAAAAGGCTTCGGTTGAACAACCGCCGACTATGAGTAAGAAAGACGCGGGTGACGGACGACCAAGTCATTTAATTAGCTACCAACTGTTTATTGATGGAGAAAGCATTGATAATATTGCTATCTCTAGAAATGTGACCGCACAGACAGTCACTAATCACTTGTTCAAAGCATTTAAAGAAGGCGAAGAGCTTGACTGGAGTTTATTCTTTAATGAGATACAGGAAAGTGAAATTTTAGAGGCAAGAGAACAGCTAGAAGAACCAAAATTAAAGCCGCTTAAGGATGCTTTGTCCGATGACATCGATTATGTAACAATACGCGCGGTTTTAGTTAAAAATGGATTCATGTGATTTAAGTGCACGGACTGAAGTAAGCTTCTTCGGTGCTGAATTACGGGAGTTTCAGGTGAATTCTCGTAATTTTTGTTACTTTTAAATTTTCGCAGTTGATATAAAATGCGACGTAGCCTAACTACTAGTTGATTTGCGCTCCGGGTAGTCGCTTTCCGCGGGCAACGCTTCAACTTCCTCGGAAGAAAACCACTTCCTTGAAAAAGGAAAACACTTTTTCTGCGTGCGGTGTTGATTCAGGAAGTTAATTCAAGTCCTGTGGGATTTTCAGCCGTCGCTTTTCCCGCTGGAGTCGACTGCTCTGCGCTTCAATCATCATCTTATTTGAAATAATAAAGAAATGGAGATAGATAAGCTCAAAACTAGTGTAGTTTAGTACCCAAGCTTTTAAATAACTATGTTTTGAAGATCGGGAAACTCTCTTAACATACAACTAATTATTTTTCCCTCAATATTCAGAACGCCACTACCAGTGAAAGGCAGAATACGTAGACTCCTCGAAAATACAGTTCGATTTTCTTCGTGCGATGTATTGCTATGAAGCACTCCTTGTCCTATGGGAACAGCGCGTGTCCGAAGACCCCGCAAGAAGCGTTCTTGGCTTCTGAGGAGGCTAAGGCCGTGCCCATGGAAAGCGAAGTATTCTGCCGGAACGGCATAGGAGCATTCAACTTTAATTAGTATCACAAATAGAAGATACTACGACGCAGTTTATAGATATTATGTCAAAAACACAATCTTTTAGAAACAGTATATAGAAGAGTTGCAGAGAGAATTTATTTCTAAAGCCACAACTCAAATATCATAGCAAAACAAAAGCTCATTGTGCGGTTAATGCACAATGAGCTTCATTATTCTTCTCCAAGTATTTCCTTATCTTTATGTCGTCTTTGGCACTCTTTGCAAAGAGTCATTTTTTGTTCTTGTGGAGTAGTCAACAATTTCCCACAATTACTACACTTACCAAAGTCATTTGGATTCGTTTGAAAACTCAACAGTTCTTCCTCTGGATTAGTCATGAGTATCTCTCCTTTTAGACTTATTGTCTACTTAATAAAGAAGATTCCCGCTCAGAACAATCATAAACATATAAGCTTATGAATTAAAGTCTAATGCCCAGCTGCCCTTACGAAATACTGCTTCTGTTTTTCCATCAGGAGTAACTCCATCAATATCAAGTTCAGCCGAACCGATCATGAAGTCCACATGTGTCAGACTATCATTAACACCATGCTTATCCAGTTCCTCTTCACTCATATCCGAACCACCCTCGATGTTGGTTGGATAAGCTTTCCCTAAAGCTATGTGACAAGAAGCGTTCTCATCAAATAGAGTATTGTAGAAGATTAGCCCAGATTGTGAGATTGGTGATTCGTGTGGAACAAGAGCTAATTCACCTAAACGCTTAGCACCCTCATCAGTATCTAACAAATGCTTCAGTGTATCATGGCCTTGTTCAGCATTATAATCAACTACTTTTCCGTCTTTAAAGGTTAAGCTGAAATTATCAATTACATTTCCACCATAGTTAAGCGGCTTAGTGCTAGTCACTGTACCATTAACTCCGTATTTATGTGGCATAGTGAATACTTCTTCCGTCGGCATATTTGGGTTAAAATCGAATCCTGATACTGTCTTAGCAGAACCGCCCTTCCAAACGTGACCAGCCGGTAATTCAAACTCGATATCTGTCCCTGGTGCTTTAAAAATCAGTTTTTTGAATTCTCTTTTGTTTAAAAATTCTCGAGCTTTTCTCAGTGTTGCGTTATGTTCATCCCACGCAGCAACTGGATCATCTTTATCGACACGTACAATTCTAAAGATTTGCTCCCATAAGCTTTCCTTTGCATCCTCAGTTGACTTGTCAGGGAATATCTTTTTAGCCCAGTCTCCTGTAGGAATTGAAATGATTGACCATGGAATACGATCATTCATCGTATAATTTCTGAACTCTTTCATGGCCTCTGCCCCAGCTTTTGACGCTTTGGCAACCCGGCCAGCATCGATATCCTTCAACAAATCTGGATTAGTTGAACGAATCGAAAGCAACGCTGCACCATCTTCTGCAAATGAAAGATACTGATCTACATGCCACTGTGGAATAGTTGTTAAAACTTCATCAGGAGCATTTTCATACTTTAATAAAGTAAGTTCATCATCAGCCCAGTTTACATGTACATTTTTTGCACCGAGCTCATAAGCTTTTTTTACAACAATTCTTGTAAAGTCAGCACCCTCAATCGATGAATTGACTACTAAAGCCTGACCTTTTTGCAAATTTACACCTGTTCGTAACGCTAATTCTGCGTATTTCTCTTGCATTTTTTGATCTGCCATTGACATTCCCTCCAGCTTCTTTCTATTTTTCACCATTTCCTATTATTTCATAAATTGGAAGCTTCACAAAATTATTAACATCTAATTAGTTCTTCTCGTTTTCAATTTCCTCTACAATGGCAGATAATTCTGTCCAGCGATCCATTGCCTGCTCTAGCTCAGTCTCAATTTCTTCCTGTGATTGATAGAGTTGTTGTACCTTCCCTAAGTCACTTCCCGCTTTACCAATCTCGGCCTCAATAGTCTCAAGTTTCTCTTCTAGTTCTGTAATTCGATCCTCGATTCCGTCCCATTCCTGTTGCTCCCTGTAAGAGAGTTTTTGTTTTTTATTATTACGTGGTTTGGTCTGTTCCTTTTTTGCCTTATTATCGTTAACTGCTTGCTCCGATTTGTGTTGCTCAAGATATTCCGAGTAATTACCATAAAACTGGCTTGTTTTTCCCGGTTGTTCAAATGCCACTAATCGGTCCACTACACGATCTAGAAAATAGCGGTCGTGTGAGACCGTAATAACAACTCCCGGGAACTGATCTAAGTAATCCTCGAGAACACTTAATGTTTGGGTGTCCAAGTCATTGGTTGGTTCATCGAGAAACAGTACATTTGGCTCCTCCATCAATACTCGAAGCAAATATAAGCGACGTCTTTCACCACCGGATAATTTTCTGATATAGGTCCATTGCTGTGATCTTGAGAACAGAAATCGTTCTAGCATTTGTTCGGCTGTAATTACTCCCCCATCAGCTGTATGGACAACCTCTGCTACATCGCGAATATATTCGATAATGCGGATAGATTCATCTAGCTCGGAGTGATCCTGCGTATAGTAGCCAATCTTAACTGTTGTTCCGATATCAACTGTTCCAGAATCCGGGGTTTCTCTTTGAGCCATAATATTTAGTAATGTTGTTTTGCCTGTTCCATTGGCTCCAATAATACCGATTCTATCGCCGGGATTGACCAAAAGACTGAAATCCTCTAATAGATTAATATCTCCGAAGGATTTACTAACATGCTCTAATTCAAGAACTTTCTTACCAAGCCGAGTTGATCCGACTTGAAAATCAAGATTTTGCTTAGTCGTATCGTAGGTAACTTCTTTTAATTGTTCGGCCCGTTGTATTCTTGCTTTTTGTTTTGTAGTCCTTGCTTTAGCACCTCGACGTAACCACTCGATTTCTTTTTTTAATGTGTTTTTATGTTTTTGCTCATCCTGAAGCTCTAGTTCTTCGCGTTCAGCTTTTTTTTCTAGGAAAATTTGGTAATTTCCTTCATATATATAAAGCTTCCCTTTATCTAATTCATAAATACGGTTGGTAATTCGATTTAAAAAATAACGATCGTGCGTAACTAAAATCAGCGCTCCTTGATACTGAGGTAAATAGCCTTCTAACCACTCAATCGTTTCATTGTCAAGATGGTTGGTAGGTTCATCAAGAATGAGTAAATCCGCTGGTTGGATCAATGACTTGGCAATCGCGACACGTTTTTTCTGACCACCTGATAAAAACTTTGTTTTCTTACCGAAATCAGTAACACCAAGCCTAGTTAGAATTGTTTTAGCTGTAGTATTCGCATCCCAAGCTCCGTGTTCATCCATCTCTTGCTGTACCTGAAGTAATTTGCGTTGTAAACTTGAATTTTGCGGATCATTTTCTAACTCAATTAATGTTTGTTCATAATTCCGCATTACTTTCATAATCGTTGAATCCCCATAATAGATTTGCTCTAATACAGTCAATTCTAAGTTTAGTTCTGGATCCTGGTTTAAGTATTCTACACGAAAATCATTGGCGTGTTTGATTGTTCCAGATTCCTTTGAATCAAGACCCGCAATAACCTTTAGCAGTGTTGACTTCCCTGTTCCATTTACACCAATTAAACCAATTCTTTCTCTTGAAGTGATCGAAAAGGAAATTTCATCGAATAATACTTTTTCTCCATAAGATTTATATAATTTTTCAACCGATAACATACTCATTATTTTCCACCCTCTAAACATCTTTACAATTCACTAAAATGCTACTTTTTTATCAATAACTGAAATTTGCTTCCTGTCCTAGTATACAGGAAGCAATTGAAAGATGAAAATGATTATATCTAATGAAGTTGATTGCTATATGTTCGTTTGACTAATAAGTAAATTTTATCTATCCCTTATCTTAAAATCAACGCCTAAATGCGTCGTATCGATTAAGCGGAACGATTATAATTCTCCGAAATATTTACTATCCTTCGCCAGTGTGCTATGCTTAGATTAGTTACTTTTAGTAAGTGAATGTTAGCAATAAACACTCGACAGATTCTTTGTTATTAACAATAAACTTAAGCTAGAAAAATAGAGGTGATAGCGACTATGAAGCAGTTATGTCCACGTTTTGAAAAAGCGATGCAACTGTTTAGCAAGAGATGGGTAGGATTGATCTTGTTTGAACTATTAGAAGGATCAAAACGGTTCTCTCAAATGGAAACAGAGCTACCAATTAGTGGAAGGTTGTTATCTGAACGGTTAAAAATGCTTGAACAGGAAGAAATAATAGAACGTAAAGTGTACTCTGAATTTCCTGTAAGAATTGAATATGGGCTAACCAGTAAAGGGAAAGCATTAGAGCCCGTAATTAAAGAAATTCAATCCTGGTCCGAAAACTGGGTTACACATCAAGAGGTAGAATCCATTCAAAATGAGAATTAAGTAAGAGTCACAACTATATTTCTATGAACATGCCGCTGCTAAGCGGCTATCTTTTTGCGAAAAGGCTGTTCTCTCAAAAGATTGTTGTTTTGAAAAAGATCCATAAACCTCCGACGTAACGCTAGTTGATTTTCGCTCTGGGCAGTCGCTTTCCGCGGGCAACGCTTCAACTTCCTCGGAAGAAATCCACTTCCTGCGGGATTTTCAGCTGTTGGGACTGCGATTACTCGTCCCATCGAAAACATTTGCTTTTCCCGCAGGAGTCGACTTCCCTCCGCTCCAATCAGCATCATATAAGTAAATAGCAGTTGTTTGGTTTATCTTACACAACACTATAATTGCATAAAAAACACGTAGACTTTTCAAAATATAAGCCGATTTTCTTTGTGCTTATAATTCTTTGTCGAAGCATTACTTGTCTTCCAGGAGGATACATATTCTGATTACGGTGGTTAAAACTTTCTAAATAATGAGTAGTAATATTCTTGGAATAAACGTTGTTGGAGTTCATCTCACTTGAACATAAAGCTACTTTAAGCGACGGAAAAATGCGACACTCCTATGGGAAAGGAACAGTCTGAAGACCCCGCAACGAGCGCCTTTTGCTCGTGAGGAGGCTGAGGCGTTCCCCATGGAAAGGGAGTGTTTTTCCGAAGCGATGGATGATCACTCATCCTATAAAGGATGGGTACAGTCACGACAAAGTTAAGTCGCAATTTACATCAAGTTCGAAGATGAAAAACAACAAAAACTACGGAAAGACTTGCGAAAAGATACTAACCAGTAAGCGGTTGAAGGTGGTTTTACTATTGGAGAAAACAGTTAGCCAAGAAGAATCCTACATAAAAAGCACAACACTTAGCCATCGAAAACAATTAGGTCAATACTTCACCCCAGATTTTATTTCCAATGTATTGGCAGAATGGATAACTACAAATAAATCTTTTCATGGAACAATCCTCGACCCTGCGATTGGTTTAGGAAACTTGATTAAGCCATTCCCTATAGAAACTCCTATTGTAGGCTTTGACCGGGATAAAAATATACTCGACCATACTCGGAAAACATGTAGCGATTTTTCTAATCTCCAGCTGCACCATCAAGATTTTTTGGAGAGCACCTGGGAGCAAAGTTATGATGGAGTGGTTTGTAATCCACCCTACCTCCGTTTCCGACAAAATGAAAAAAAACAGCATTATTTAGAGTTGTTTGAACAAAAGCTTGGAATTAAATTTTCTGGATTCACGAACATTTACACGTTATTTATTATAAAAGCCCTAAATCAACTTAGTAGCAACGGCAAAGCTTCGTTTATTGTTCCTTCTGATTTTTTAAACTCCGACTATGGAATAAAGATTAAAAAGTACTTGCTACAGCATACTAATTTGCACCTAATTGTCGTTGCTGATTTTCATCTAAACTGGTTTGACCAAGCAGCTACTACCTCTTCTCTATTTTTCTTTGACAATCAAGTAGAAGCAAATAGACTAGAATTCATACGCTTAAGCGATGCTAAACAATTTGACCAGATTAGTGAATACATCAGAAATTTTCATCATCATCAACAACCACTTGGGAATGTAGTCCCATACGAGGAACTTGTACCGGATAAGAAATGGAAAGAATACTATCAGACGGACACCCGAAAAATGTACACCCACCTCAAATCGTTTTCCCATTTCGGTAAGGTATCTAGAGGTATTGCAACAGGAGCGAATAACTATTTTTGTGTTAATGAGCTAGAAAGAAAAAAGCATCAACTGAGCAAAAAGTATTTTGTACCATGCTTAACAAAATCCCATCAGGTAACAAATAATTTTTTCAATAGTGATGACTACAAGCATTTATTAGAAAAGAACTCACCTGTTCAACTATTACAAATAGATGAAAGTGATTTGATGGAAGACCCTTTTTTACAAAATTACATTGAATATGGAGAAATATCCGAGATACAAAATAGGTACTTAACTAAACATAGGAACCCTTGGTATAAAAGTGAAACGAGAGAACCAGCACCTATATTAGTAAATGTGTTCAGTAGAAATAAACTGAAATTTATTCGCAATGAAGCTAAAGTTCGTAATTTAACTGCTTTCCATTGCATTTATATAAATTCTGAATATAGTAAAGATACCAATCTTTTTATGGCATATTTCATGACTGAGATAGGTAAAGAAATACTTAACTATAATAGTAGAGAATACGGTAAGGGACTTAAAAAGTTTGAGCCAGGTGATTTAAACAAATCATTAGTTGTTGACGTGGGTGCCATTAATGCCGATGACAAAAAAAGTATTCTGGATCTGTACTCAAATATTAGGGGAAAGCAACGAATGAATAACGGTGATGCTGAAGCAGACTTAAAAAAATTAAATGCTCTTTTCCTTAAAATCTTATCATCATAACAGACCCCTGCATCTAATTTAGGTGCAGGGGGTCTGTTTATAATCGGCTTTGTTCGTTCCACGGAAAAGATGTTCCAAATGTTTGAGCCATTTCCTTTGAGTTTTTCCGCCTTTCCCTACGTAACTCTGCCCGTTTTGCTCCCCCCTGATGGAGAAAAATTTCTTCTTTTGATTCTGGATGCACAGGTGGTACAATGGTTGGTTTTCTGTTTTCATCAATCGCCACCATTGTAAGAAACGCTGTTGCGCATACTTTTCGATCCCCCAAAATCAAATTCTCCGTAACTGCCTTCACGAAAACTTCCATTGAGGTATTATGTGTCCATGTCACAAATGCTTCGAGACAAATTGTATCCCCTTCTTTAACCGGATATAAAAAATCGACAGAGTCTGTTGATGCAGTTACCACATGCTTCCTTGCATGTCTCGTAGCTGCGATGGCAGCAACATCATCCATTTGTGCCATTAATAGTCCACCAAACATAGTTCCGTAACTGTTTGTATCTGGTGGCAATACATTTGAGTTTTTTACCGTTAACGATGCTACACATGGTTTAGATTCCATCTTTGGCCTACTTTCTATTGAAAATCGGGTCTTTACCCAAACAACGGGAATTTGATATCAAATTTATAATATCGGTGAGATTAATCTAGATATAGACTCCTTAAAACGAATCCACTTAGAGCGTTGGTTATAGAGCTTTAATGTAAGCTGAGATGACAAAACGATGTCTTTTTTAAACTCTGCTACTAGTTGTTCCGCAATATCACTATTATACAAGAAGGCATTAACCTCAAAATTTAATCGGAAGCTTCGTACATCTATGTTGGCAGTACCAACAGAAGCAATTTTTCCATCAACAACAATTGTCTTTGCGTGTAAAAAGCCATTTTGGTATATGTAAACAGCCGCTCCAGCTCTAAGTAATTCCCCTATGTTAGATAACGTCGCCCAGTAAACGAATGGGTGATCCGGTTTATTAGGTATCATTATTCGTACGTCGACTCCTGATAACACAGCAATTTTAAGTGCGTCTAATAAGGTATCATCAGGGATAAAGTATGGTGTTTGAATATATATATACTCTTTGGCTTCCATGATCATTTTTATATAACCGTTTTTAATCTGTTGCCATTCAGAATCAGGTCCACTAGATACAATTTGTATTCCTACATCACCCTTAGGTTCTGACGCGTAGTAACGATCCTCATAGATAATATCGTTTCTAGAAGCCTGATTCCAATCCAATATAAATCTGGTTTGCATACTCCTAACTGCATCCCCTTGAATTTTTAGATGGGTGTCTCGCCAGTAACCGAATTTTTTACTGGCCCCAAGATATTCATCACCTATGTTAAATCCACCGATATAGCCAGTTTTCCCATCGATAATTGCTAATTTACGATGATTTCTGTAGTTAATTTTCAAGTTGACTTTAGGTATAAGCGGTGGGAAAAACGCTTCTACTTCTCCCCCTGCTTTCTGAATACTTCTGACATATTTTCTTCTACTTAATCGTCTCGATCCCATATCATCAAAGAGAATTCGTACTTGCACGCCCTCTTTTGCTTTTTTTATTAAAGCATCTGCAACTTCCTGTCCTAGCTTGTCATGGCGAATGATATAGTACAAAAGGTGAATATGATCTTTTGCCGCTTCGATATCACGAATTAGTGAGTCAAATTTTTCTTGTCCATCGGTAAATATCTCAACTTCATTGTCTTGTGTTAGGATCGCATCATCATTTCTTAGATGTAAATAAATCAAATCTTTATATGGAATAATGCTTTTCTGTTTATATTTAAAAGTTCCTTGCTCCAAAGCGCGTAACTGATGCTGAACTGCTTTCTTAACCCCAAGTCTACTCTTCGTGTCCCATGTGAAAATTTTCTTATTGCTCAGCTTTCTACCAAATATTAAATAAAAGATAAACCCCATGACAGGAATGAACAATAACACCATTAACCACGCCCAAGTAGATGACGCATTTTTCCGTTCAAGAAAGACAATTGTACTCGCTAACAGAATATTAAAGGCGATAATAAATCCAGAAATGTAGGGTATAAGTTCCATTATGATTGCCCCCCTAAATTGGAAACACTCTACATCTACTATAGCACAAATAGTATGCTATCAATCACTTCAAGCATTCAGATAAAGTTAAATTGTTTTATAAAACCAACATAAATAACGGCCGTAGGAAAATGATATAGAAAAGGAGGTCTAGCAAATGATTGATAACAGATATAGGGAAACAAATATCGATTCAGTAAAACAGGCCAATGAGGAGTCTGGCATGTCATATAATGAAGTGAAAGAGTATATTGCAAAAACAACAGGCGGTCATAATACAAGTAAATTTAGTAACACTGATATTGATCAAATAAGGGAAAAACTATCCAATTCAACTAAATAACTTCCCACCTCACAATAACAGTAAGGAGTATCAAAAAAAGATACTCCTTACTATTTGAAAAATGTAACATCTATCCAATCCCGTTACATAGTTCGTACTGGTTAGAACAAATATGTTGCTTTTTTAATGTTGGACTTCTAAACTTAGTCTTACACTTAGAGAAGATGGGGTATCTGTTATGGAGAATAAAGAATTGAAGCTTGGTGTTATCTATGCTGGAAGTGCTTATTTACTTTGGGGATTTCTTCCTATTTTTTGGAAAACATTACAACAGGTTCCAGCTGGTACAATACTTGCTCATCGAATAGTTTGGTCTTTTGTTTTTATGGTTATTCTCCTTCTCGCCTTAAGAAAGTGGAATTCATTTGTTCTGGAATGTAAAGCCATTATCCGTGACAGAAAAAGACTTATTGGCATATCCATGGCGTCACTTGTGATTAGTATGAACTGGCTTATCTTTATATGGGCCGTCAACAGTGACCATGTAATCCAGGCTAGCTTAGGGTACTACATTAATCCGTTAATTAGTATTTTGTTAGGCATGTTTATTCTTAAAGAAAAACTGACTCGGTGGCAGCTCTATTCTTTTCTATTAGCTGCAATTGGTGTCAGCTATCTAACTTTAAACTTCGGTGTCTTCCCATGGGTGTCCATCGTACTTGCTTTATCCTTTGGTATGTATGGGTTACTTAAAAAAACCGTAGCTATTAGCCCTTTGTTTGGACTAACTATTGAAACGATGATTGTATTTCCAGTTGCGTTAGTGTACCTTGTAATCCAACAAGTCCAGTTAGGTGAACTGCCAAACATGATTACACCAACATCAGGATTGTTAATTGCTGGAGGTGTTGTTACGGCTATACCCTTACTGTTGTTCGCTAGTGGTGCCAAACGTATTCCATTATCTATGATCGGATTTTTACAATATTTCGCCCCTACATTAATGCTCATTCTCGGCGTTTTCTTATATAATGAGGTCTTCACCAATGCCCATTTAATCGCATTCATTTGTATATGGACAGCATTAGCAATCTACACTGTATCGAGAACAAAATGGTTCCATAGGGTAGAGACAAAGGTTTTTTTAAAAAATAAATCATTTGAGAACTAATACTCCATTAAACATAAATAAGCTAATAGGACTTTGGCCTATTAGCTTATTCTATATCTAAATGATAGTTCGAAATGGACTTCTTGGGCCCACGAATTTCTAATATACCATTTTTGAATTTTGCTTTTGCTGTACGCTTATCTATCGGATAGGGCATTTGTACTGTTCGTTCTGCACGATGATATCGTCGCTCTCTACGATGATAGTTGTATTTATCGTCAACTTCTTTTACTTCCTTATCATCGGATACGCTTATTTTAATACGATCACCAACGATATCTATATTAATTCTTTCCTTTTCAACTCCCGGCAAATCCACTTTTACTACCCACTCACTATCACTCTCATACATGTCTACCGGTATCCTTGAAAAAGGTGTGGAGCTTTGCTGAAAAAAGGAATCTATTGAATCCATGATGTTTCGAGATGGTTTACTATAAAAAATCTCATCCATCTTTTTGATTAAGTCATTGCCCATTTCACCTAGGTCTGCTTTCTTTTGTGACTTAGAATCTGATTTATAATCATCTTTCATTTCTCTATTCCCCTCCCTTTTTAAAACTTCTCCCTATAGGATATGTACGACGTTTAATTTGGTTAAAGTGATTACATAAACTCTTCATAATTTAATTATCTTTATTTTCTGATTAATGGTTGACGGATGATACATACTGTTCTATAATCCACACTAAGCATAATCAATTAAACGTATATCTCTTATCAAGAGTGGCAGAGGGAATAGGCCCTATGAAGCCCGGCAACCAGCAAGGTAACTTGAAAAGGTGCCAAGTCCTACAGGTCTTTGGATCTGATCGATAAGAGGAGGAATTTACTTTTTCGTCCTCTTCTTTTGAAGGGGACGTTTCTTATTGAATTCATCTCTTCTGGAAACCTTCTCACATCCTATCAATCAATTTTTCTGTCCTGTAGTTCGGTAAGTGAATGATTACGTCCAACAAAGAAAATTAACTACTAATTTTTAGGAGGAATGTAACATGACTAATTCTTTTAATTTCCAAGGTACAGAAACAAAATTGCTTCACGGGGGCCAACAGCCTGACCCATCGACTGGTTCAAGAGCGGTACCCATTCACCAAACAACATCGTATGTATTTCGAGACACAGAGCATGCCCAAAACCTATTTGCTTTAGCTGAGCCTGGTAATATTTATTCGCGGATTATGAATCCAACGGTTGACGCATTTGAACAACGAATTGCTTTACTAGAGGATGGTGTTGCTGCTGTAGCCACGGCATCTGGAGCATCTGCAATTACACTTGCAATTCTAAATGTCGCCGAAGCCGGAGATGAAATTATTACTGACAGTAATCTGTATGGTGGTACATACAACTTATTCTCGACAACTCTTCCTAAGTACGGAATTACAGTGAAGTTTGTTGACGGAACAGACCCGGAGAATTTCCGAAAGGCAATTACTCCTAAAACAAAGGCTATTTTCGGTGAAATAATTACCAACCCTAGTTTAAATATATTTGATGTAGAAGCAGTCTCAACAATTGCACACGATAACGGTATTCCGGTAATCATCGATAACACTTTTGCTAGTCCTTATGGGGCAAAGCCTATCACATGGGGGGCAGACATCGTTGTCCACTCCGCAACAAAATGGATTGGTGGACACGGTACTTCAATTGGTGGAGTAGTAGTAGATGGCGGCCGTTTCAATTGGAACAGTGAAAGGTTTCCTGGATTCACCGAGCCTGATCCAAGCTACAATGGATTACGCTATGCTCAAGATTTAGGTCCTATCGCGTACGCAATTAAGTTACGTGTTCAACTTTTACGTGATATTGGTGCCTGCTTAAGTCCACAAAATGCTTTTTACTTTTTACAAGGGCTTGAAACATTAAATCTACGAATCGAAAAGCATCATGAAAATACAAAAAAGGTGGCTAATTACTTAGTCAATCACCCTGCAGTAGAATGGGTAACGTATCCAGGTCTTGAACAACATCCATCACACCAATTGGCTAAGAAGTATCTAAATGGCACATTTGGATCTATTGTTGTATTTGGTATTAAAGGCGGACGGGAAGCTGGAAGAAAGTTAATTGACAACATTAACTTATGGTCCCATGTTGCTAATGTAGGGGATGCAAAGTCATTAATTATTCATCCTGCATCAACAACTCACCAACAATTAAGTCAAGAGAATTTAAGAAAGAGTGGGGTAACAGAGGAAATGGTTCGTTTGTCTGTCGGATTAGAAACTGCAGATGACATTATAAAAGATTTAGACCAAGCAATTGCGAAAGCGACGGCAACAGAGCCAACGATTGTTTCAACGGAAGAAACAGCAGTAAGGTGGGCACTGTCTTCCCCATTTGCTCGTGAAGAAGGGCTAAGACAGAAAACAATTGCTGTCGTTGGTTTACCGAACGACCCAAGTGATTCAAATTATCATGATTTGCAAAAGCTACAGCGCCTTGGGTATAAAGTTATCCCAATTGATAACGTTGAAAAAGACCTTTTAGGTGAAGCGACTTATCCAACGATTGTTTCAATCCCTGAGGAAATCGATGTATTATACGTATTAAACCCTGAAGATCCAGCGCTTCTTGAGGATTTAAACTCTAAGATAATTTGGTTCAATACAACGAAAGACTATACATCGCTGAAAAAGATAGCTAAGGCTAATAATACTCAGGTAGTTGAAAACCGCAGTCCATATCAAGAAGCAGATAGGCTACGAAGCAATAATATAGAAGAACCTGTAAGTGTATAGAAGAATAGGCATGCCCCATGGTAAGGTCTCTGATATCGAGAAAATAAATATGTAATTTGAAAGGACTACAAATTGTTTATCAATTTGTAGTCCTTTTTTATTATAAGGCTCTTTTTGTTGTTTTTGGTGGTTTTTCATCTTCGAACTTGATATAAATTGCGTCGTAACATACCACACTCTTCACCACTTCGGAAATACACTACGCTTTCCGCGGGTGGCTGTTGAGCCTCCTCGCGCTACGCACTGCGGGGTCTCACCTATGCCTTTCCCTCCCGCAGGAGTCTCCGTGTATTTCCTGCGTTAGTATAGTGTTGTGTTTGACAACTAAATTAGACCAACCAGAACTAAATACTTATATTGGTTGATTGGGGTGTAGGCAATTGACCCCAGAAGGAAAAGTAACAAAAGTCTTCATGCGCGAGTAACTGCAGGACTAGAATTATCTTCCTAAATCAACACCAAACAAAGAAAAACGGCTTGTATTTTCGAGGAGGCTACGTATTCTGCTTTCACTAGTAGTGGTGTTTTGATCACCGATAATAACCCCGGTTACTAAGTTTCACGGACATTCCTATTCACGAACAGAAAGCTACTTTAAGCTACGGAAAAATGTGAGACTCCTGTGGGAAAGGAACAGTCTGAAGACCCCACAGTGAGTGTTCTTTACGAGCGAGGAGGCTGAAGCGTTCCCCACGGAAAGCGAGTATTTTTCCGTAGCGGCGAGCTAGCACTAATCCCATAAAGACCGTAAGGAAGTCAGATAGTTATTTCGCAGTTTATAGATTTTATGACAAAACAACAATCTTTTAAAACCAGCCTTTATTATTCGATTTTTGGTTTATGGTAAGGCTTCGTTACATGTTAGGGTTGTTTTTGAGCTGAAAAGAAACCAGAGAAAAAAGATGCAAATGTAACTGCTATAATAGCCCAATATAAGTCTTCAGTTTCAAAAAGAAGACTGGCTAAATAAGTAAATAAAACTGCGAAAAGTACACTTATTGCTCCTGCTTTTATACCTGCGTTCCAGTTCATAAAATCACCTCCATTATTTTTATTATCCGATTTAAATTATTTAAAACCTTTTAACTAGTTGATTAAGAAAAATATGAATTGTTTTAAAATATGGTTTTTTGATTTAAGAAATGAAAATGATTAAAGAGGGATAATTAGACCAGTAAATTGTGTAACATTTTATAGTGCGTGGTTGTGGTTTTTGGGTTAGGATTGAAACCCTTTAACTTGTGTCTAGAAACCAAACTAGCTATATTTAAATTATTTATAAAAATCAACTAAAAATTTCTGTTGCTAATCCCACCCTATATCACATAGAATAAAGTATTACGATTTATTATTAGTAGCGAAACGATTCAATAGAAAAAATAGCACGATCAATAGTAAAAAGTTATCTTAGGCCAAAGGATATGATTTATGGGAAGTACTAATGATGGTACTAGTTGAGCAGGTTTGCCTTACCTTTATAGCGGGAACTATATAGTGTGTTTGTAGAATTTTTTATAGGTGTGGTGACAATGCATAAAAAAACGATTCTAATAGTGATACCGACCATTCTTATAGCTATAGTGGCGGGTTTAATAGCAGTGCAAATAATAAATTTTCCAAATATAAGTAAGCCAGAAGAAAGTCAAATACAATCAACTTCAGAGAGCGAGCCTACTAGTGATGATATAGAGGAAGTAATTGAGGAAGCTCAAGCTGAAGACGAAGAAGAATCGTTACTTACTGAGGAAATAAAAGATACTGTCAAACATGTAGTTGATGATGCCATTGGTATTTTTCTGAAACCCGATGTGCGAATTGTGGCAATCGGTGATTCATTAACCCAAGGTGTCGGTGATACTACTGATAACGGAGGATATGTTGGTATTCTCGAAAACACGTTAAAGGATAACAATCAAAGTGTTCATGTCGAAAATCTTGGAAAGCGTGGCAACCGTTCAGACCAGCTACTAAAACGTTTAGTTGAGCCTGAAATTGTTAAATCGATTCAGGAATCTGATATAGTGCTTGTTACGGTAGGTGCGAACGATATAATGAAGGTTGTTAAAGAAAACTTCATCAATTTGGAATATGAATCTTTTGTGGTTGAGCAAACTCAATATTCTGAGCGCTTAAGAGAAATATTCGACACAATTTTGGGTATTAATCCTAATTCCTCTATCTTTTTAGTTGGGTTTTATAATCCATTTGAAAAATATTTTAGTGATATCGAACAATTAGCTTTGATATTAGATGATTGGAATACAGCTGGGAGAACTATCAGCTCAGAATACGAACAGGTCCAATTTGTTCCAACTAAAGATCTTTTCCGAAATACAGAGGAAAATCTGTTTTCAGATGATAATTTTCATCCAAATGTGAACGGCTATAAGCTTATAGCCGGACGGGTTTTGAATCATATCAGACCATCGATTGAGAGAATTGAAGAAGATAATACAACAGAGGATGAAACTGAAGAATAAGAGTGTTAGAAAGGTGACAATAATGAAAGAAGTGGAAGACAAATACGTAAAAAAGTATAATTGGAAGCTATTCTTCTTTAGCTTACTTGGAATAAATGCAGCTATTTTCGTTACTTTGCTTGTTCTTATCTATATACCTTCTTTAACAGAAGACATTCCTGAGAAAGAATTTATTGAAGAGGAAGCTGGGGCTGAGTTTACGGTACATTCAAGCAAGCAAAATTTAAGTGAACTGGTAAATGGATATGTAGACAAACTTTTAAAGGATGATAGTGATCAATATTCTGTACAATTAGAAGAAGACGTTCAGTTAATTGGTTCAATTAAAGTATTCGACACTGATGTGCCATTTTCGATTCGTTTGGAGCCGATTGTTCAAGAAAACGGAGACATAATTTTAAATCAAAAAGAAATTTCACTTGGATTACTTCATTTGCCTAACAGAAAAATTTTAGAGTATGTGAAAAAGAGTATTCCCACACCTGAATGGGTTATTATTAATCCAAAAGAAGAGAATATTTATATAGCAATTACACAAATGGAAATAAAGAGTAATTTTAAAGTAAGGGTCCAGCAGTTTGATTTGGAAAACGATCGAATTTCATTCCGCATTAAAGTACCAAATAAAACACTTGGATTATAATTGTTGGGTCGATGCGGAGAAAACTTGGTAACTACCAAGTTTTCTTTTTTTATGGCTGATGTTCGACAGAAATGCTCCCCACATCCGTTGAGGCTTTTAAAGTTGGTCCACCTTGCCCTATTTCTATATACATTTCTTGCCCCTCCGAATTATTAAATCCTTCTAAATTTTTAACACTTACATCTCCAATGTCACTTTTAAGATCCAACACTAAATTAACTGGTTGTTTTTGAACAGTAACGTCTATTTCTCCTACATCTGACCTTATACTAATAGGTTCTATAACTTCTTTCATGTTTAATCCGATTTCACCTGTGTCGGTATCAATGGTGAAGGCACCTATTCCACCATTTACTACCACTTCACCAACATTAGAGCTAAGTAATGCTTTTTTGCTTATTAATTGATTGATTAGTATTGTCCCTACATCAGTAGATGCATCCAGTTGCTCTACCTGTAATTGATCAACCATCACTCCACCGACATCGGTTGAGACTTCAATTGTGTCATATGCTTTCTTTGGTAATTCAATATCAAGCTCAATAGATCCATTACTAAAGTTAAATAAGCCTGGAATAGAGAAAACAAAGTCTTCTCGTGTACCGACTTCTATAATAATATAATTATTTTCTTCTTTCACATCAAACACGATATTATCGACCGTAGAACGGGGCATATTACCATTAAGGTGAATGTTAAATGAGTTATCTTTGCTTTCATATAGATTAACTTGACCTACATCCATGTTAATATCTAAGCTATCTATATCCGCTCCATCAATTTGTTTTTTTTCATCTATCACTTCGTTGGTACCAATAGAAAAGACACTGCCACCATACATTACCGTACCAATAATACCAATGATTAGGAATACAAATGCAAGTAACGCAACCTTTTTCATATGTTCACCCCTTAATAATTCGGATATTTACTTTGAGATATTTAGCAGTTAGCCGATATAGTATTTTTCCAATTTGAATCATACCGACACTCAACAAGATTCCTAAACTACAAAGGGTCAATACGATGAAAAACTCGCCTAATAAATCAGATGCTTGACCGATAATGATAGAAACAATCCATGCTATTGGAGTAATGGTAAAGGCAATACCAACTGCTGAAAGTGATAGATAGACTGCAAAGATCGCCACAACTGGTCCTAAAAGAAAAATCAAGTTAAACAAAACTAAACCAATTGTTGCGATAATAGCTCGGGAAACATTAATTGGTTGATCTTTTTCTTTCTGATTATTTCGATTGTTATCATCCGGACGATTACCTTCAGAAGTATTTTGATAACCCTCCAGAATTTCACTAGCAATAAATTTTGGGGCACCTAGCTCAGCAGCAATCTCTTCTTCGGTTTTAAAATCTATTAGACCTACGTCGAAACGCTCATTAAAATCCTGAATGATACTCTTCCGGTCAAGATGAGGTATTTTTCTGAGGTGATAATTCAATTCATTAATAAAGTACTTTTTATTCACTTAGGTTAACCTCCCCAAGAAACTGATTAACATTTAAACTGTTTATAACGAAACTAAATTTGGATATTATATTAACTCATGTTTATAGGCATATATTGCTGCTTGAGTACGATCTTGAATTTCTAGCTTACTTAAAATATTACTAACATGTACTTTGGCAGTTTTTAATGCAATAAACAGTTCATCAGCAATTTCTTGATTTGTCTTCCCCGCAGCTATTAACAACAGGATTTCCATTTCACGAGCTGTTAGCGATTGATGTAAAATGATCTCTTTCTTCTTTCTCATTTTTGACATTACCTTGTTAGTTACCTCTTGTTCAAAAACTGACTCTCCATTATATGTATCCCGAATCGCTTTTGCAATGACACTTGCTTTAGAGGTTTTTAACAAGTAGCTTGTTGCCCCTGCTTCAAGTGCTGGGTAAACTTTATCATCATCAATGAAACTTGTTACGATAAGGATTTTCGCTTCAGGCCAAGATTCAATGATCTGTCTAGTAGCTTCAATTCCATCCATTTCTTCCATGACTAAATCCATTAAAATAATATCCGGACGCAAATTCAGTGCCAATTCAACTGCTTTTTTTCCGTTTTCTGCCTCTGCGATTACATCAATGTCAGGTTGAGTAGATAAAAAAGAAGTAACTCCAATTCTTACCATTTCATGATCATCGACAAATAAGACTCTAATCATTTTCTTCACCTTCTGCCTCAATAATAGGAACACGAACTTCGAGACGAGTTCCTTCATTTGGTACACTTATAATACGTAAATTTGCTCCGATTTCTGCAGCCCTTTCCCGCATATTTGTTAATCCATAGGAACTTGATTGACTCTTCTCAAGTTGAAAACCAACCCCATCATCAATCACACGCAAGATGACATTGTTATCTCTCTCGATTAACAAGATGTCCAACGAATGTGCTTTTGAGTGTCGTAGTGTATTGGAAACTGATTCTTGTAAAATCCGAAAAAGATGATCTTCAACGCCTCTTGACAAGGCTACCTGCTCCATCTTCCAAGTGATTTCAATTGGAACTTTTTGTTTTAATTCATCAAGTAACTGCTTAATTCCTTCTTTCAAGGTTTTATCCTTTAATGCAATTGGTCGTAAGTGAAGTAAGAGTGCCCTCATTTCTAGTTGGGCTTGTTGAATAACTACTTCTACTTGCTTTAATTGTTTGATCATTACTTCGTTACCGTTAGGATTAGATTCATTAATCGCTGATACCATCATTGATGCAGCAAACAACTCTTGACTTACTGAGTCATGAAGCTCCCTAGCAAGTCGATTACGTTCTTCAGATATCACTTTCTCAATCTGTTCTTCTTGATCTTCTACCCGCTCACTAATTAGCTTTTGATTTCGTTTCGTTTGCTCGTGAATATATTTTTCCAATTCTTTTAGTTGTTGAAAAACATCATTAATTTCTGCTACATGTAGTGTTTTCTCATCTATCTTATTACTACCACCTTGAGTAAGTGTTTCTACCGCTGATTCCATTTCCATTAACTGCTTTCTCCAATAAAAGCCAATAATCAATCCAGTCGTTGCCCCTAATAGAAGGGAGGATACTGGAGTGACAATAATAAAGGGAAGTTCAAAAATCTTCTTTTCCCAAAGCATCAACCAGCTATCAACAGGGAAAGCGGTTAAAAAGATACTAGAGACTACAATTGTAAATAACAATGAAAGGGTAATGCCAAAAAAAATCGACCGGTTAACTACTGAATTCATGCTCTTTTCACCTCAATTTTACCTACTACCATCGAGGTGAATATTTTCACGGTTTGATTAGATGTTTGATAATTAGGTGTCTGCAGATGAAGAATTTTATTCCATACATTTGTTTCTACGTGACCAATTACATCAATAGAACCAAACATGACGGAATGGTTCAAACTAATTTCCACGTCATAAGGAACAATAATTTGGACATTTCCGATTATATTTCTAATAAAAATTACTGGTTCATTTTTAGGGATAACAGTATAGTTAAGATCAATAATTGTATCACCGATTCCAGCTTGAATGTTAACATCTTGCCATTCATAGGCATGCTTGCTAGTACGTTGTCTTCCAAACCATTTGTTTGTAAAAATCTGCCTTTGTTGTATTTGCTCTGGTTGAGGATCCTCATCAAGTTTCGCCTTTATATAATTGGGTTGTTGTTTGGACTTATACCATTTAAGCGCTAAAAAAATAACGACAGTAATCAGTAAAAATTTGAATGCAGTGGTATTAGTAACAGTCAAAACGATAAAGGAGATTCCTAACCAAAACATAACCTTCCCACGAGTTCGATAGTAAGAATTCTTTCCAAAATAAATAAGTGCTGAACAAATTGCTATAAAAATAAGGAGACCTGTGTCTATGAAAATTAACTCAACTAGAAATAGAATAATAGTCGCCATTAACAGGATATCCACGATGTCTATTTTCGTTCTATTAATCATAAGTCTCTCCTCTTTACATATGAGATCGTATAAAAGTTAGGGCGCCCTAGACCTTTCGATGCGCCCTTCTCTAAGATTACCATGAAACTATTTAGATGTAGTATAATTTTTTTCTAATTCCGCTAACTTAGCATCTAACGTATGCAAACGGTAATCTGATTTCACTTTATTTTCTAATCTCTCGATGTAGCTTTCCATTTCCGAGAATTTAGAGGTGCTTTTGGCAACAAGATCAGAATGAAGGACTTTGTTCATCCCGCTATGGGCTCTCGCAACATTCTCTCTACCTGTTAGATCCATCTTTTTGACATATAAATCTTTCAATTTATGTTTCATTTGAACATATTTTGCTTCTAGTGTTTCAAGTTCCTTAATTGTTTTATCTGTGATACCAGTCAACTCACTTACACGATTTTCATATTGAAGTTGCTCTTCATGAGCATGTTGATGTAATTCCTGTTCACCCGCTTCCAATGCTAATTCTGCCTGACGCTTCCGTTTTGATGCCATTGACTTCGCTTGATTTAACTCACGCGTGAACTCTTGTTTTATAACGTATTGCTTTTCAACCAGTAGTTTCATTTTACGTACTTCTTGTTCGCACTCTCGGACATATTGATTTAAATGCCCAATAGGATTTTTTTGTTCCTTTTGATCTAACACTTCATGAAAATCTGCAGCTATTGAATCTTTAATTCTGGTAAGTAAATTTGACATTTTTCTATCTCCCTT
Source organism: Aquibacillus halophilus (assembly GCF_009649745.1). Lineage (GTDB taxonomy): Bacteria > Bacillota > Bacilli > Bacillales > Amphibacillaceae > Aquibacillus > Aquibacillus halophilus. The sequence goes on from NZ_WJNG01000013.1 coordinate 147,514, forward strand.
ATATTGTTTAGTTTGCCCAAGGTTCTATATCTGAGTTAGTTAACTCGTTGTCTAAATATCTTTCCTGTTTATCTTTTTTCCATTTCTTATAGGTATAATAGAGTACCACCAAGGAGGCAATGCCGATGAACGCTGGAATATTTGATAACGACATCGATGCCACAATTAGGATGGCGAATCCCCATAAAGCTTTTTCAACAACTGAATCTGCTAAGATGAATTTCTTTACTGCATAATAGGTAATGAATAGACTGACAGCTAGAATAATCATTGGCCCAAGATTCGCCAATATGATTATTGCAGCCGTTGCTCCTAGTAATAGTAATAGGAATGTTTTCATGTTTTACTCCCTCCTTTCATGTTTCTATCATATCGTGTTCGCTGAAACTGTTTAACGGGCTCTAGCTATATTTTTAACTAAGACTTAAGGCTTATGTTTTGATAAGCCTTTTAAATAAAGGGCTGTTTTCTAAAAGATTATTGTAGTACGACACAAAATCTATAAACTACGAATTAGTATCTTCTATCTCTGACACTAATTAAAGTTGAATGCTTATATGCCGTTCCGGCAGAATACTTCGCTTTCCATGGGCACGGCCTCAGCCTCCTCAGAATCAAAAAGGCGATTCTTCCGGGGTCTTCGGACACGCGCTGTTCCCATAGGAGTCTACGTATTCTGCCTACACTCCGTAATAGCGTTCTGATTATCGAAGAAAAAAACTAAGGGTATATGCGAAAAGGATTTTTACCTTCTTGACACAAAGCTATCTAAGCTAAGTAACTGCACTAGGTTTTGGTTTTGGTTCTTATCCATATTCATTTATTATTGTCATCATAGCAGTTACGACGCATTTTATATCAAATGTGAAACTAAGTAGCGGCCAGATTTACGAAAAAAGCTAACCAAAAAAAATAAACTTGGTGAGATATACCAAGTTTTTGTTAAACAATATTTAATTTATTTATAAGGCCAGTATGACTGATATCTCGTTGATAATAAGGATATGCTTGAAGGCTTCCTTGATAGACCAACTGCAGTTGATGCCATGCTATTAAGTCTTGAGGTCTTATGAGGCAGGCTGGTTTATCATTTTGATAAATACCACACTCACTTAGGATCGTCGCAACAAACTGAGAACAAAAATAGGCATTTTCTCTCGACAACTCCCTGTTGAAAGCAACTCCGAGTAATCCAAGCGCGTTATATTTGTAATGATCCTTCTGTTCTTCCATCTGTTGAATCCTTCTTCTAATACGCTCATATTCCAATTCTGTTATAGAAAAGCTATAAACTGCACACTTTGCTTTCTCAAAAAAAGACGTTCGCGTATCTTCCTTTACGAAACCGCCACTAAATGGATTACGTTGATTTTTTCTTCCAAAGCTATATACTTCTTCTAAACTTAGATCAAAAGCGATCGAAGCATGATTTAAAGGTGTTTTTGTATAGACATTTATCGCTTTGGCTAAAAAAGTCCCCGTATCCGAAAAAAGAAGATAAATTTTCCTTGTTCCCACTTTAGTCCCTCCCAAGTGCCAAACAAACCCCTGTTTCCTAGATGATTTATCTACTTTAACAATAAAGATTGATGGTAAAGATTTACTTTAATATAATACATACTCCTAATTATAGCAATATTGCCTTGTATTAGTACAGTTAAGTTTTTGTAAATTAATTTATTTTAAAACGAAACCAAGTGAGAAATCGAAGTATATCAACCATTGAGGCAAGAAGTCAGCGTTTTAAATGATTAAATAGCCTAATTCCATCAATAGGTATCTGTGCATATGTTGTATCGTAGAATAAATATTTAACTATGGGGAGAGGAATAACATTGCATACCGCAAATTATCAAAATCATCATGAACATGCACATCACCATCACTTAGGATTATTGAACACTGTTCAGGATTGTGCAACTACTTGTGAACATATGACAGGGATGCTACATCATTCAAAGGATATTTTAAATAGAGGGGTTCAGTTAAGTCGATTACGAGATTGCGCAGACATTTGTGCACTTATGGTGAAATACCTAGCTCGTTCTAGTAATCTTTCTAAATCACTTGCCAGCTATTGTGCTTATGTTTGTGAAATCTGCGGAAATACATGTCTTCAATATCCAGATCAAGAATCACAAAAATGTGGCCACATTTGCTTAGGCTGTGCCAAAGAGTGTAAACAATTTGCAGTTTAAATGAGACTAACACTAAAGCTTGAATCTAAAAAAAGTGCCTTTAAGGCACTTTTTTATTTCTAATTAATAACAGCTTAACTTCATGTACTCCTTCTTCTCTTTCGAAATAATGTCTCCTGTTCCCAGCTGTTGAACGGATGGGATAGGTGATTAGATGGTCCTGGATTTACATGTGGTGCTTTTTCTGGCCTATCTTGTTGTTGTGCAGCCTGACTCAATGACTCTTGCAATGGTTTCCATTTGATTAGGGCTAGAATAATTAGACTTATGACTACACCGGATATTCCGTATACTAACCAAGGGAGATACTCTACTTCTTTTCCAATCTCAAGAAGCCTACCTCCAACAAAGTTACCGATAGCTTCACCTAAGCCTGATAATACGTTGGCGAGTCCAAAGAATAGACCAATTAAACCGGCCTTCGATAGCTGTGATATCGTGCTGTCAATTGTCGGTAAAATTAACATTTCACCACATACAAAGATTGTTCCACTTATGATAAGAAACAAAAATGAATTGGCCCATAACAGTGTTCCGAGTCCTGCTCCAATTAAGATTAGACCTGCTGATAAGGCAACAAGCGGATGGAGTCGACTGATTATTTTAGTTGTCACCCATGTTTGAAATAATATGACCGTAACACTTTTGATTGTCCATATTAAAGCGACGTTACTTGGTTCTGACAGAACTACGGTTGCTCGTAACGGTAGTGCTATAGCTAGTTGTGCATATAAAGCCCAAATCAAGATGCTAATCAGACCAAATACAACGAACGGTTTATTTCTAAATACTTCTTTGTAAGCTCCTGGAGGAATAGCAGGACATGGAGCATCTCCACAATTTTTTGGCAATAAAAACCAACTCTTCAGTGCTATTCCAATGTAAATAATACCGGCAATCCAAAATATTGTTGTTGGTGAACCGGAAACAAGAAAGAATACAATTAATCCTGCAATAGCAGTACCAATATTTGCTGCAATGCCTCTAAAGGAAAATGCTGTTGTCTCTTTCCCTTTTGATGCCAGGGCTGCTATTGCTGCTTTGGTAGAGGGTGCATTTAAGCCATTACCAAAACCAGCAATCACAGTAGTAACTAAAATGGGAATGTAGATGGAGAATATTCCTAAACCAATGAAACCCACAGCGCCTATCAATGCTCCAAGAGCAATAACTGTTCGTCTGCCTATTCGGTCAGCCAAAAAACCTCCAGATAAACTACCAAACTGAAAAGCAATGGCATAGGCGGCTAGGACCATTCCAACAGTGCTAAAGGTTAATCCGATAGTTTCATTCAACATAATTGGCAAAATAGGAATAACCATATAGGTTCCTAAATGAGAAAGTAATACGCCTACAAGCAAGATCAACATTGGGCGTTCCAACGTTTTGAGGTTTTTCAAGAATGGTAACCTCCCTAGACTTTAAACTTGGATTAGTTCATTGGATTTTGCTGATTTATTGTTTGATTCCCATTTTGCATCGCTTGATTTGGAATCATATTTAAAGGAGTAATCGTTGCTGTTTGATCCTGTATCGATGCATTTGGTTGATTCATCCAGCCCATTTGGCTCATCAACTGTTCATACATTTCAGCTATAGTCGATTGTTGTAGTGCCATACCCGAATGCATTTTTTTCACTTGGGGATTTTTCATATTCTCTGACGAATTGAAATTTTCTTTCGCCATCGAGCTTGCTGTAAAATGTGCATCTACTGCTATGTCTTTATCACTCATCTCGATAGTTGTGTTTGCCAATGCTTTTTGCATTTGTCCTCCTCCATTTGGAATTGGAGGTAAAGTTACTGTCACTTGTTTCGGGTCTAACAACTGATTCATCACCTGAACATGGTTTTTCATGATTGCTATTTGTTTTTGTAAAATAGTCGAAATCTGTGTGCTTTGAACATTGTTTACATACAATTCTAATCTGCTTATAACTGCTTTATGAGCAGATAAGTGATTAGCCATAAGGCCAACGTCTACGGTTTTTATCAATTGAACCTCTCCTTTTAAAATTTAGTTACTCACTTAATACAGTGTCCAATTTACTTTAATTCATGAGGATTTGATTAGTTTATTAGATTGTATTTAAACTTTTTCAAACTAAAAGAGACCTCCTTTAAAAAGGAAGTCTCTGATCCATTTTTTATATAAGGCTTATTAGAGCACCTATCGCTAGATAAGCAATACATAGATAGGTTATGACTGTTTTAAATTTCGAATCTCCTTCCATCTTCATCATCATATGATGATCGGTTGACTCTTTGAATTTTTTGTTTAGATATAAAGCAAATCCAGCAAGAAAAACAAAGGCTATATTTAACCAGAATGTATAATCAATTTGAAACGGACTTTCAGACATTATTTGATTTGCAGATTGCGGTAGTAAACCAATTGCGGTGAATCCATAGTGAATACCTACTGAAGTAATTAAGATTGAGACGTAAAAGATACCCGCAATGTATAGAGCCGTCTTCATGCCATAATATTTTTTATGAACAGCAACAATTGGCGGCACAACTAAATCTGAATATATAAAAGCCATGATACCGGCAAAAGCGACTCCACTAGATGCTAATATTGTTGCAATTGGTATGTTCCCCATGGAACCGATAAAAGTTAACATTGCGACAAGTGGCCCTACTACCGCGTTCTCTAACACCTTTAAAAATCCATCTGGCTGATCAACTAAAAAGAAAGATTTCCATGTGTTATCACTAATAAACGTTGCCATTATTCCTGCTAGAGTGAAACCAATCGTGATTTCCTTCCAAACCATTTTCCAGTTCATCACAAATTCATGACCAACTTGAAGCCAGCCTGCTTTCGTTTTTATTTTATCTTTCCAGTTAAACTTCTCTTCCATTTGATCATCTTGCACATTTTCTCTAGCATCTTCTACTAACTTTTTTGGGTAGGTTAGTTTTACTAGTAGCCATGTTACAAAAATTAAGATAATACCACCGATGATTTCGGCTACTACAAACTGCCATCCTAGAAAAATATAAATTAAAATACCTAACTCAACCACCAAATTAGTAGATGCAAACAGAAATGCTAATGTCGGAACAAAGTGTGCTCCTTTTTTAAACAAACTTTTTCCTGCTGCTAAGGCAGCAAAGGAACAGGATGAACTAATTGCACCAAAAAACGTTGATAGCCCTACAGATTTCAATTTGGCATCACCCATATATTTCACCATTTTATCTTGTGGAACAAAAGCCTGAATCATTGAACTAATAAAATATCCAACAACAAAAGCCCATCCAGCTTTCCAAAAAAAACCTAAACTAGTCATAGCTGAGCTTCCTATTTGTTCAAACATAAAAATACTCTCCTCTTAACTGTTATCCCGATATTATTAATTACCACCGTTTAAGAATAGGTAAACAATATTTTAGGATAGAAAAAAGGAGAGTAGATTTTAATAACTTTAGTTGTTATTTAATTATTTTTTCTTGAATTTAGCTAGTGCTTCTGCAAGCGCGGGATTAGTGAATTCCTCTTGTTGTTGATTTTTCATATATTTATTCACATCACTTTTAGAGACCTTTGTACGTTTTTCTTTTTTCTTACGGTCGTTGAATGTAGATAATTTTTCCCGATGACCACAAACACAGGTGAACATTTGGCCATCCCCTTCGCCACGTAACTCTAATCGCTTATGGCAATTCGGACATCTAGCATTCGTCTTTTTAGCAATGTTTTTCTTTTCCCCACATGACCTATCCTGACAAACAAGCATTCTGCCCATTTTACCCTTCACTTCAAGCATTAACTTCCCACACTCAGGACATTTCGTTCCTGTCATGTTGTCATGCTTGAATTTAGCGTCACTCGATTTGATCTCGTGTACAACTGTTTTGGCATAACCCTTCATTTCTTTAATAAATACGTCCTTCTTTAATGAACCTGAAGCGATTGCTTCTAGTTTCTTTTCCCATTCCGCTGTTAATGTTGGGGATTTTAAATCCTGTGGTACAAGATCAAGGAGTTGTCTTCCTTTTGATGTCATGAAGATACTCTTTCCCTTTTTTTCCATATAAAAGTTATTAAATAACTTTTCGATAATATCAGCCCGAGTTGCAACTGTTCCGAGTCCACCCGTTTGGTTAATCGCTTTAACTAAGTCTTTATCCTGGTGAACCATATATTTTACTGGATTCTCCATAGCCTGCAGAAGACTTCCTTCAGTAAAACGTTCCGGAGGCTTTGTTTGTCCCTTAGTCATTATCACATTTACACCTGAGAAGACATCGCCTTTTTGAATCTGCGGCAATGTTTGGTCTTTATCATCTGTTTGCTCGTCATCGTATTGGTTATTGTATATTTCTTTCCAACCCTGTTTCTTAATATTTTTTCCTTTGGCAGTAAATCGCTCATTCCCTACTTTTACCGTAAGGGTTGTTTGTTCATATTCAAATGCTGGTGACAGAACTGCCAAGAACCGTTTGACAACAAGGTCATAGATTTTACGTTCCCTATCATTTAGTTCTGACAAATAAACAGGTTGCTCTGTCGGGATAATCGCATGGTGATCAGAAACTTTATTATCATCAACAAAGGACTTATTTGTTTTAATTTCACCTCTTGCAAGACGAGAGGCAACTGTTGCGTATTGGTCAACACCACATGCTTTTAAGCGGTCTTTAAGTGTTGGGACGATATCTGTTGAGATATATTTAGAATCTGTTCTAGGGTAGGTCAACACTTTATGTTGCTCATATAGTTTCTGCATAATTGACAATGTTTCTTTACCTGAGTAATTAAAGATTCTATTGGCGTCTCGTTGTAGCTCTGTTAAATCATAGAGCTGTGGCGCAAAGTTTTTCTTATGCTTTTTATCTATATCAACTACTTCTGCTTGTTTGTTGTTCAATTCTTTCACTAGTTTTTCAGCTTTTTCCTTTGAAAAAGTTCTTGTATCTTTCGTTTGCGGATCGTTCCAAGTTAACGTAAATCCTTTATTCGTTTTTGCTTGAATTCGGTAGTAATCTTTGGGTTTAAACTTTTTAATTTCTTCTTCTCTTAGTGCAATCATTTCTAATGTCGGAGTTTGAACACGCCCACTTGAAAGCTGTGCATTAAATTTGGTTGTTAAAGCACGAGTGGCATTCAGGCCTACATACCAGTCGGCTTCTGAACGTGCAACAGCTGATAAGTAAAGATTTTCAAACTGTTTACCTGGCTTCAGGTTTTTGAACCCATCGTTGATTGCTTTGTCTGTTACAGACGAAATCCACAAACGCTTGACAGGTTTATTTACCCTGGATTTTTCGATAATCCAACGAGCAACTAGCTCACCCTCGCGACCAGCATCTGTTGCAACAACAATTTCACTAACATCTTTCCTGGTTAATTGTGTCTTAACCGCGTTAAATTGTTTTCCAGTTTTCTTTATAACCACAAGCTTCAATTGGTCTGGGAGCATCGGTAAATCCTCAAGCTTCCACGTCTTTAATTTATCATCATACACCTCTGGATCAGCCAATGTAACTAAGTGTCCAAGTGCCCATGTAACAATATATTTAGAACCTTCAAAATAGCCATTGCCTTTTTTATTGCAATTTAATACTCTCGCAATGTCACGTCCGACTGAAGGTTTTTCAGCTAATACTACTGTTTTACTCATAGATTCAATTCCTTTCCATACATCATACTTCTATTACTTTATCATAATTCACGCTAATAAACGAAGTTAACCCTGCATCAGCCTTGTCTCAAATAAATCATCTAACCATGCAAAAAAGCTTGGGGATTTCCCAAGCTTTATTTTTACATTTCATTCATTTAGTATCGCTTTAGTTGCCTAAATCATAAAAGCGAAACAGATCACCGTACACTATTTTATCTGAATAAGACAATTCAGTTTCTACTTTTTCTTTAATTGGTTGACAATTATTTTCATTTTGTTCGGAGGAAGTCTGTAACTCGTTAGCGCCAGTTGCCAATAGATTACCAGTTTCTCGATCAAAGCATTGATCCTTGGTATATATATAATCCTTGCTTATAAAACTTCCATTTCTTAGTGCGATGAATTCTTTTCTATCTTCAGCAAATAAATCCGTGCCAAAAACGATATCTTTTTCATTTTTAATGCCTAGCAAATTGAGAATTGTCGGCTTAACATCAATTTGGCCTGCTATTTTTGAAAAAGTCTTACCCTCATGCCCTGGAATATGAACCAAGAAAGGCACTTTCTGTAATTGGACGTGATCATAAGGAGTTATAGTATCTTTGTCTAAATACTGACTCATTGCTTTATTGTGAAATTCACTTATACCATAATGATCACCCATTACAATAATAACCGAATCTTCGTAAATACCGGATTCCTTTAATTGGTTAAACAATAGTTTTAATGCCTCATCGGTATATCTTACTGTTGGAAAATATTGATTTAACGTTTTTGAATTTGAATTATATTTATCAATGGAAGCATCCTCCTCATCCAACTCGAATGGATAGTGATTGGTTAGCGTTATAAATCTCGAGTAAAATGGTTGTGGCATCGATTGCAAATACTTAATAGATTGTTCAAAAAAAGGTTTGTCTTTTAACCCCCAACCAACCGAGTTCTGTTCATTGATTTGGTAGGAGTCCTGACCATAGAAATGGTCATAGCCCGTATTTTCATACATTATATCTCGGTTCCAGAAACTCTTATTATTTGCGTGAAATACGCTAGAGTAATAGTTGTGTTCTTTTAAAAGATCTGGCAATGCATTATATTCATTTTGTCCATGAGTGAAATACACAGCACCTCTGGGTAAGGGGTATAATGAATTGTCTATCAAAAATTCGTGATCAGAGGTCTTACCTTGTTCTGTTTGATGATAAAAATTCTCGAAATAATAGCTTTCTTCTATTAAATCATTTAGAAACGGTGTAACTTCCTGACCATTAACTGTGTTATTAATTACAAAGTTTTGAACAGACTCTAGGGAAACGACAATTACATTCTTGTTCTCGGCAATACCAAACAGGTTGGATTCCTCATTACTCATTACACTTTCTTTTACATATTTTCTGATTTCTGGTATCTCTGTTCCATCCGCAAGGACACGTTGCATTTTAGTTTTTGACTGTAAAACGGTATCATAAATATGATAGTTAAATAGCCCGATATTCTTTACCAAATATTCTCTATCAAACGCACGTTGCAGTAATTGCGGTCGTTCAATCTCAGCTAATATAAAGTTTATAAGCAGAAGGGAAATTGATACTCCTAAAGCTAACTTCTTACGTTTTGGTTTATCTTTTTTGGTTATCGGCGTTACTCTGCTACTATATCCTTTACTTAAATACCAGATAATTACTACATCCAAGAACAGTAAGATATCTGGAATGTTGATTAGTGCTAAGGCACTTGATCCTAAATCTGCTGCATTACTTCCCTGAAATAACACAGGAATAGTTAGAAAATCTGTAAAATTCCGATAAAAAATAAGATTAAAATATAGAATTATAGTTCCTATCAAGGCAGCATACCTTATAAATTTCATTTGTTTTTTTTCTTTGAACCAAACACTTATAGCAAATATTATAAATGCAGATGCAAACGGATTGATGAATAAAATTACTTCCTGCAAAAAGTTTTCCATCAGTATATTTAAATGGAAACGATATATTATATATGTTTTTAATCCAAATAAAACACTTGCTATTATATATAGTGGTATAGCATGTTTCTGAAATTTCACCTAGGTTCCTCCTCGTCACCTATAAACCTACTAAAAATACTGTTTTATTCTATATACCACCAGTATATATAAATAAACCATTTTAGTTGAACTGTTAATCACCTCTGATTGTATTAATTATATTATGCTTTTTCATAAATTTTGTGGCTTTTTTATCTACGTAGTTGATGTAAAAGCCGACGTAGCGTAGCTACTAGTTGATTGGCGCTCCGGCCAGTCGCTTTCCACGGGCAACGCTTCAACTTCCTCGGAAGAAAACCACTTCCTGCGGGATTTTCAGCCGTCGCTTTTCCCGCTGGAGTCGACTGCCCTGCGCTTCAATCATCATCTTATATGTAACAGTAAGTTTCATAGCTTGGATAGCCTATGTTCAAGAAGATGAAAATTCTTTTCACGTAAAACTATCGGCTTTATCTTTCAATAATCAGAACACTATTAATAGCGTAGGCAAAAAACGTAGACTCCTGTGGGAACAGCAAAAGGTTTTCGATGGGGCGAGTAATCGCAGTCCCACGAGTCCGAAGACCCCGCAGTAGTGGTTTTCTACGAGGAGGCTAAGGCCGTGCCCACGGAAAGCGAAGTTTTTTGCCGAAGCGATTGTAGAAAGCATATATAAATGATGAATAAATTGATATAAGTTACGTCGGAGTCTATAGATACTATGTTAAAAATAACATTTTATTGAAACAGCCTTAGTTACAACAAATAAAGGACCCACATTCTAAAAATGGGGTCCTTAAAAGTTAAGTATGAAGTGCGTGGTTAATTGTTTGTCTTAGTACATCCATCACGTGCTCATCATCATGTGAATAAAAAAGGGTTGTTCCCTCTCTTCGAAACTTCACTAGACGCAAATTTTTCAAAAAACGTAATTGGTGGGAAACAGTTGATTGCTTTAAATTTAATACTCTAGCAATTTCATTCACAGAGTATTCATTGACGAAAAGTAAATGTAGGATTCTTATTCTTGTGGGATCACTTAGTGCTTTAAACGATTGCGTTACAACAAAAAGAGTCTCTTCATCTAACTCTTTATAGTTACTATTGTCAGGATCATTTTCATGCTTTTCCGAACTCATTTTGAACCACACTCCCTCCGCCTTACATAAGGTCTCCACTTATATGACCACGTGCTCATGTATAAAACTTAATTCATTTCAGAAGATACTGTCAAATCTAGGAGACATTTTATTTTTAATAAGAAACTTTCTTCTAGTGGATGCTATAAATAGTTAATTATTAACACATTATCACATATATGATAATATATTCATATAGTGCTATATGGATTATTGAGGAGGTAATACAATGGGGCACAATCACGGACATGACCATACTCACGGCGCAAACAAAAAAGCGTTGATGATTAGTTTTATTATTACGACTGGTTACATGATTATTGAAGCTATTGGCGGTTTCTTAACTAATAGCCTTGCCCTCTTGTCTGATGCTGGCCATATGCTAAGTGATTCTGTGTCATTGGGTGTTGGCTTAGTAGCCTTTATATTAGGTGAAAGACTTGCCAATTATAGCAAGACTTACGGATACAAACGTTTTGAAATTCTCGCTGCTTTATTTAATGGCGTCACACTTGTTCTAATTGCCTTATACATTTTTTACGAGGCATATCACCGATTTATCAATCCACCTGAGGTTGCTTCAACTGGAATGCTTATTATCGCAATCGTCGGCCTGTTAGTTAACATTTTAGTTGCTTGGATCTTGATGCGTGGAGATACGAAGGATAATTTAAATTTACGAGCTGCTTTTCTTCATGTAATTGGTGATATGCTCGGGTCTGTTGGAGCTATTATTGCTGCATTACTAATTATTTTTTATGGATTCGGATGGGCAGATCCACTCGCCAGTGTCATTGTAGCTGTACTTGTATTGATAAGTGGTTGGCGGGTAGCTAAGGATTCCGTACACGTATTAATGGAAGGAACACCAAAAAACGTAGTGATGAATGATATAATTACTACCTTTGAAAACATTCCAGACATTGAGAGTATCCATGATTTACATGTGTGGAGTATAACAAGTGGCCAAAATGCCTTATCATGCCATGCTGTTGTCAATGAAAATTTATCAATTAAAGAATGCCAAGTGCTACTGCGTAAGGTTGAGCATGAGCTAGAACACAAGGGCATTGGTCATGTCACGATCCAAATCGAAAATAGTGATCACCCACATGAGGATAAGTTAATGTGTCAGCATGATCAGGGATTGGATAACCATACACATAAGCACTAAAGATTATTCCACACGTTAAAGCAGTATTAGACCACAGTTATACTATTTCTGCATGGAACATGAAGTTGCTGTATTAAGCCTAATCTTTTCAATACCATCGCCTAAAGGTAAAGGACCAAACCGTTTAAGCTTAGCTTTGATTATGAAGGAATTAATATATATGTTACAAGATAAATACCTTTCTAATTATTTAGAAAGGTATTTCCTCTAAAAAGAATTTAATTGTTAGTCATTCCCGTTAGCTTTTCTTATACATACTTTTATAATGTCTTTCTCAACCAGTTTCCAGAATACATCGGTAGATCCAGTACCGGATTCACCAGGACGAGTACCTCGGTTTTGTAACCTTGGTGTGCCTTGACATAATACATCATAACCAACGATGGTAAACACGTCACCCTCGTTTGCATCATCACGATCAATTACGCACTGGAATGGTCTCTCGTCTGTGATCGTATTTGGTACGCGTTCTCCATTATCAAGCACTGCTGTATAATCAATTTCTTTTGTTAGTTTACCGCAAATGATTACTTTTTCTGGGCAAACATCTTCTACTACAGGTGCTACAGAGAAAAATACACTAGTCATAACGTCTTCAATGGCAGATGCAGGTGGTACAATTTGTGTTTTGAACTCTACAAGATGTTGACAGCATGTTTGTGGATTTGGAACAGGGCATACAGTTGTCGTAGTCGTTGTAGGCAGCTGTGTAGTTGTTGTTGTGGTTGTCGTTGTGGTTGTTGTTGTAGGTAATTGGGTTGTAGTTGTTGTTGTAGGCAATTGGGTGGTTGTCGTTGTTGTAGGTAATTGAGTGGTTGTCGTTGTTGTAGGTAATTGAGTTGTAGTTGTTGTTGTAGGCAATTGGGTGGTTGTCGTTGTTGTAGGTAATTGAGTTGTAGTTGTTGTTGTAGCTGGTGGTGTGCATGATGGCCCTGGTATTTGGTTAGGTCCTACAACATTTTCTCCCATTGCACCTGCTTGCCCCTCAACGGAGACACATCCAAGAAATAGTGGTTGCTCTGTAACTATCGTGAGACATAAAGTTTCAGCACTCGAAAGTTCAGGATTAAACTCTTCGAATTTAAATCCTAATACAGGTTGATTAGGGCCAAGGTTATTGACTACGGTACAATCAACAGTGCCTTCACCGGAACGTGTACAGAGTAGAGGATTCATACCTTCTTCTTCGAGTTCTGCTAGTTCATCTAACAAGTTGGGACAACCGGGTGTGTCATCAAGTCCGATAGTTAAGTGGCTTAAATCTTGTGGATTATTAACTGGATCCACGTCATAACAAAATCTATTATCAGTAGGATCTGATGCATCTGGATTATAGGTTACTAGCCAACCTTCGCCAGAGTCTCCGGTTTGGAGAAATACTGAGTTTAGACATACCATCTTCTTATCACTCCTTTTTATATTGTTCTTAAACATAGTATTAAGCGTGGTAAAAAGTGTTTGGACAGTTTTCTTATCAAGTGTGCCTTTTTTTAGAATTGGCCGTTGAACCAGTTAACAACTGAACGATATTGTTCATATAAATGATATAGTTCATGCTTTTGTAGTTGTGGAAAAATGCTGTTGAACGGTAAAGTCAATCAGTGGGAGGATTATGCTGTAAGCTCTTGGTCACCTTTACGATTAAAAGAAAATAGTTAAGACACTAGAAAAAGCGATAGGAAAAATCCTCCCTATGAAATGGTGGGAGCGTTCATATCGTACTAGGGAAGTAATGATTCGATGGAATCAAGGGGAGAAAGTTACCTGGTGGGAACCAAAAATACCTCTAGAAGAAGGGTAAAAGAACTAAATTCCCTATAAAAAGTCTTAAAATGTGAAAGAGAGGTTTATTTATGAAAGTTGCAATCTTAACGATGTTTAATGATCTAAGTAGTACGTATTCATTAGTGAATGTGGTAGCAGAACAAATACGAATGATGTTAAATAATAATATAAAGCCGATTATGCTTGTCAGTGAATCATGTCCAGATACTGCGCGTCATGGAATTTTCCTGGACGATCGCATTGAATGGAGAAAAGTTGCTAATCACGTAGATGGCGAACAAATACACTGGCGTGATTACACACAAGCTACTGGGGAAGTCCACGATACCTTCTATAAAGAAGCGAATGTTATTGCAGAGGATTTGGTGAAGAAGCTATCAGATGCAGACAGTTGTATAATGCATGATATTCACTATCAAGGCTGGCATCTGGTCCACAATGTCGCAGTTAGAAAAGCACAAGAAAAGCTTCCCGACTTACAATTTATTGCTTTTACCCACTCGGCCCCTGCAAATCGCCCCGCTAAAACCAATTGGCCATTATCCGCTCGTTTCTCTGCTATGCCAAACACGGTCTATGTATATCCAACGCAGTCAGGACTCTCCGCACTTGCTGAACAGTATAATGTTCCTGAGGAAAAATGCCGAACAGTCAATAATAGCCTGGACTTATTAAGTTATACACATGATAGTTTAAAAGTTTTAGCAGAGGAAGTCGACTTATTATCATCTGATATTCTTGTCGTTTATCCTGGGAGGTTAACAGTAGGAAAAAAATTCGAAAAAGTAGCTTCCATGTGTGGTGCAATTAAAAAGAACTGTGGAAAAACGGTAAAAGTAATCTTCTGTGACTTTCCGAGTAGTGATATCACACCTGAAAAGTATAAACGTTTTATTAGAAACAAAGGCATAGCTTTTGGTTTAGATCAAGATGACATGTTTTTCACTTCCGATGTAGAAAAATTTGAACACGGTTTGCCGAGACAAGGGGTATTAGATTTATTTACTTTATCTAATCTCTTTATTTGCCCTTCTTTCTCCGAATCATTTGGTTTAACCGTATTAGAAGCAGCAAGCAAAGGAAACTTTCTTGTATTGAATGAAAGAGTCCCTGCATTAGAGGAAGTTGGTAAAAACTTAAATGCCTACTTCATGTTGTGGGATGCACGTAATTTTGGATATGATACACATGAAGAATACCAGCCTTCCGAGGAGGCTTATTATAAGGAACATGCAGAAATTATGATGAATATAATGAATCAGAATTCTACGATTCATGCGATAACGACGGCAAGACAAAGATATAGCCCACAATGGATATGGATGAATCAACTTAAACCTTTATTATAATCTATTATAAAGCTCCTTATTGTTCTATCAATAGGGAGCTTTCACGTAAATCTATTATTCAGGATATTATAAAAGAAGAATCACATTTTTAATAGAAAGAAAGCTAGGAGTGTATGCTAATCTACCTTTTTCACACAAACTTTAATGACATCTTTTTCCACATATCGAAAAGCGACACTTTGTTCCGTCGAATTTTTTGTTGCAAAGTTTGCCTCTTGCGCTGAAGCTTCACAAATGATTTCCGAGCAACTAATTTCAAAGCTGTCAATTGCTTTAATATCTTCTCTTTGGATAAGGCAGGTAAAAGGTTTTTCATCATGAATTGTGCGATTCTGTACTTGGTTTGTAGCATCTAATGTTAGGTAATGAATCTCTTTCTTTAATACCCCACAGACGACAACTACTTCATCACATACTTTAACAATATTTGTAGATAGCGACTTGTTGACCTGTGTACTGCCTGCTATAGCTGATGGAACGAGTTGTGTAGAATGTTCTAATATAAAATGACAACATAAAGGTTTTGGGGGAGCTGGTGGTCCCGGAGGCCCTGGTGGTCCTTGTTCACCTTTAGGACCTCGAGGTCCCTGAGGACCAGTAGGCCCTTGTTCACCGGTATCACCTTTAGGACCTCGAGGTCCCTGAGGACCAACAGGCCCTTGTTCACCGGTATTCCCTTTAGGACCTCGAGGTCCCTGAGGACCAACAGACCCTTGCTCCCCAGTTTTGCCTTTAGGGCCTCGAGGTCCCTGAGGACCAGCAGGCCCTTGCTCTCCGGTTTTGCCTTTAGGGCCTCGAGGTCCCTGAGGACCAGCAGGACCTTGCTCTCCAGTATCACCTTTAGGACCACGAATACCCCTTTTTCCAGGAGGACCTATACAATTACATTTATTTCCACCACATAACTGACACATTTTTTTCACCCCATGCTTTGCTTTTTTATATACTATGTAATTCATTCACTAACTGAAAGTCTTATTTTAAAAATCCGCAAAGGCCTTATTTTGACTAATAAAGCCTATTTAGAGGGTTTTCCAACACTTATAGCATTGGAAATTAATATGTTATGGAAAAGAGGCATTTCATGTGAGGAGAGAGGTGAAAATGTTGTTGGATGGTAAAGAAAAGAAATTTGAAGATGAGCTTGAAAATAACCATGATGATAAGAAGAAGTGCGAGCCAGTAAGCTGTATTTGTGAAATCCTCTCAGATATTCTGAAAAAACAGAAGGATAGTAAAGGAAGAAATAGGTTTGCTTATGATCTGCAAGGATTAAACAATGTAAATCATAGTAAAGTAATACCCTTTATTTTACAAACACCCTATGGTCATCCTTACTTTACATGGGGAAAGGTTGGCACAGAAGACTGTTTCGTAACGGTATTTTTTAAAGTTGTAAAAATAGACTGTGATAAGAACTGCGCAGTTTTACAATTATTAAAGCCTGATGTTTCTATTGTTGATTCAGATACAAAATGTGTGGAAACGGAAAATATTTGCGATGTCGATTTTTTAATTCCGACAAAAGAGTGTGTACTCGTTGATTTATCTTGTTATACAGCCGTAAAATTTATGTCTCCTTCATTGGTTAAGAATATGGATGAATGTTTTAGAAATAGAAGCTCCTCTTCTTACTAGTTAGTTTTTACCCTAAGATCTTGTGTATATCTATTAACGTTTTGCTAAAATTGAGCTATTCAATAAAATCTTATTGAAGAAAATATTAACAAGACCTTCATATTGAGGCTGTTCCAAAGGTTTAACTTTTATTGATGACCTTTTTAGAAATGCTATTTCATTAAGGTTGTTGCTCTATAGATTCTGGGCAGTTATAACACATCATCCACATGAAGATGAATTAACGTGCCAACATAATCAAGGATTGGATAATCATACACATAAGGACTAGAGATTATTCAATCTTAAAGCAGTATTAAATAACATTTATACTATTTCTCAGTGGAACAGGAAATTGTTGGATTAAGCCTAGTCTTTTCAGCTCTGTAGAGCAAATTTTTTTCAAAATAATTTGATTAAACACAAACCCCAAAGTGTTAGAATTTAGCGTTAATTAATAAATACTATGAATGGCATTTTTAGTGAAATGAACATTGGTATTGTGGAAAGGAAAAAGAAACAGGTGAAATGCTTTATGCGCTCGAACGAAACTCGTCGCAGGAGACATGGTGTTGAGTGTTCGGAATTTAGAAAATGAACCCGCGGATGTACCCAAACAGAACGCGAATTGAACGCATTCTATCGCTTAGCAAAAAACTTAAAAGGCCTATAAAAGATTATTAATCTCCATTCTAAGGAGCAGTCTTTATGCCTGTGATAGTGTATTTAAGCATTGCAATTCCTATAACATGAGCATTCAGTATGCGGTAAAAAGAAGCACGGATTAAGAGTATTGCAAAGGAGTTTCAAGTTATTTTAGAAATCGATAGTTATACATACGACAATGTTCTTTGGGTGAACGACATCTCGTACAAAGAACAAACCTTGCATGTTTTAGAAGGAACCTGGCAGATAAAGAGGGAAAGGAAATTTTTTTATTCCTCACCAACATCCGATTGACGATACGAAACGGATAAAAATGATTTTTATCAACCGACAAAATACCACAACGAACATGAAGGACGTTATGATTATCAAACAATGAAGTAGCACTATCTCCTTACCCAAATAACCGATATCCTTAGGCAGCTTATAAAATAAAAAAAGGGCGAAGATTTTTCTTTAAATTAAATGTAGTGAAACATAAATTCACTCTTCATGACTGCAAAATGTCAAGTATGATTGACTTAAAGGCATAAATCGCTTAAGCTTAGCTTTGATTATGTTTTTTCTGGAGGAATTAATTATATATGTTACAAGCTACTAATGTTAGTTTACAATACGGTGATAAAAAGTTATTCGAGGATGTAAATATTAAATTTACTCCCGGAAACTGTTATGGGTTAATAGGGGCAAATGGTGCAGGTAAATCAACTTTCCTAAAAGTTTTATCAGGTGAGGTTGATCCACAGTCTGGGAATGTTTCACTAGGTAAGGACGAACGCCTTGCTGTACTAAAACAGGACCATTATGCCTATGAGGAAAATGAAGTACTAGCGACTGTAATCATGGGGCATGAGCGTTTGTTTGAAATCATGCATGAAAAAGACGCTATTTACATGAAGGAAGATTTCTCTGAAGAAGATGGTATGAAGGCTGCGGAACTTGAAGGTGAGTTTGCTGAGCTAAACGGTTGGGAAGCTGAATCTGATGCAGCAGTACTATTAAAAGGTCTTGGAATTAGCGAGAGTCTTCATACAAAGAAAATGGCTGAGCTAACTGGTGGAGAGAAAGTTAAAGTGTTACTTGCCCAGGCATTGTTTGGGTCACCGGACATACTACTTTTGGATGAGCCGACTAACCACCTAGAAATTTATGCGATTCAATGGTTAGAAGAGTTTTTAATTAACTTTGAAAACACTGTAATTGTTGTATCACACGACAGACACTTTTTAAATAAAGTGTGTACCCATATAGCTGATGTCGATTTTGGCAAAATCCAGCTTTATATTGGTAACTATGACTTCTGGTATGAGTCTAGCCAATTAGCTTTAAGAATGGCTCAGGACCAGAACAAGAAGAAAGAAGAAAAAATCAAAGAGCTACAAAGCTTCGTTGCTCGCTTTAGTGCCAATGCATCAAAGTCAAAACAAGCAACATCTCGTAAGAAAATGCTTGATAATATTACTCTAGATGATATTAAACCATCATCTCGTAAATACCCATATGTTGCATTCACACCTGGTCGTGAAATCGGAAATGACCTATTACGTGTCGATGGAATTTCCAAAACAATTGATGGAGTAAAAGTGTTAAACAATGTTAGCTTTACTATGAACGCTGATGATAAAGTTGCACTTGTTGGTAGGGATGAGGTTGCTAAAACAACTCTACTCCGTATTCTAATTGGGGAGCTTGAGCCGGATGAAGGTAGGTACACTTGGGGCGTGACAACTTCTCAGTCTTACTTGCCAAAAGATAACTCAAAGTATTTTGAGAACGGTGATTTAACACTTGTTGACTGGTTACGCCAGTATTCACCTGAAGATCAGACTGAAACATTCTTACGTGGTTTCCTAGGTAGAATGCTATTCTCTGGAGAAGAGGCTTTGAAGAAGGCAGATGTACTTTCCGGTGGAGAAAAGGTTCGTTGTATGTTATCTAAAATGATGCTTAGTAATTCTAACGTGTTATTACTGGATGAGCCAACCAACCACTTAGATCTAGAGTCAATCACATCTGTGAATAACGGTCTAATTAAGTTTAAAGGTTCGCTATTGTTTACATCACATGACCAACAGTTTGTAAACAGTATTGCTAATCGTTTAATTGAAATTACACCAAGCGGAATTGTGGATAAAGAAATGAGCTACGATGATTATGTAGCTGATAAGAAGCTTCAAAAAGAAATTGCAGAAATGTATGTTTAATTGACTAAAAGCTGTCTCATAATGAGACAGCTTTTTAAATAAGTCTGTTTTCTAGAGGATTATTGTTTTGGACAGAATTTCGATAAACTACGACGTAACTATCTGACTTCCTTACGGTCTTTATGGGAATAGTGCTATCTCGCCGCTGCGGAAAAACACTCCCTTTCCATGGGGAACGCCTCAGCCTCCTCGCTCGTAAAGAACACTCACTGCGGGGTCTTCAGACTGTTCCTTTCCCATAGGAGTGTCGTATTTTTCCGCAGCTTAGAATAGCTTTCTGTTCAAGTTACAAGAACTCTAAGAAACGTTTATTTTATGAAATATCACTACTCACCTCATTAATTAAAATTTTTATCGCACGAAGGTTTTTATTTAATTTTTGTGAGTCTTCGTGTATTTCCAACGCTAGTATAGTGTTGTATTAGATCACTACACTATATGATGGTGATTGGAGCGCAGGGCAGTCGACTCATCGAAAATACAAACCAATTTTCTCCGTGCGATGCAATGCTGCCGGAGCCTTCCTTATCCTGCGGGGAAAGCAAATGTTTTCGATGGGACGAGTAATCGCAGTCCCAACAGCTGAAAATCCCACAGGAAGCGGGTTTCTTCAGAGGAAGTTGAAGCGTTGCCCGCGGAAAGCGACTGCCCGAAGCGCAAATCAACTAGTAGCTAGGCTACGACGCAATTTTCATCAACTTCGAAGAGTAAAAAGTAATAAAGGTTGCGAAAACACTTAAATAAAAGGTTAATTACAATTTCTATGAAATGAGTGAATATTGATGATAAGTTCTTATAAACAGTTTGAACAGATGATTGATGAGGTTAACAAACTAAAAAACTTCCCTGAATCAAAATTGATCGAACCAATTGCTGAGGGAAAATGGTCAACTAGAGAGATTATTGGACATATTCATCTCTGGGATCAGCTTATTATTTTACAAGTGATTCCTTCAATAGATGGTGGAAAAGTTCCTGAATTTCCAAGTTTTAACTCGTTTAACTTATATGCAATTTGTCTATTAGAAGATTATAAGACAATGGAAGTATTAGACAGTTTTATTTCCACGCGCAGAGAGCTTTTAGAAAAAATAGCAGAGGTAGACCTTGAAAACAAGTTCATAATTGGTGAAGAAACTGATAAGGTCTATACACCAGAAAGCTTGATTCAGATGTTTGTCGAACATGATCGTCATCACCTGAAACAAATTGAGGAAGTATTGAAGGCATAAACAAGAGAGTGCAGGTAAGATTACTTCTGCACTCTCTTGTTTATTTGTTATGAGTTTGCTTTTTCCGAAAGCTTTGCGGACTGAATCAATTCGCGAATTGTTTGTCGATCACCTTGGTGGAGCAGCTCCACAATTCTACTACCAACAACAACTCCATCACAGCTTTTTGTTAACTCTTCCACATGTTCAGGGGTTGAAACACCAAATCCCGCTAACACAGGGACTTCACATATCTTCTGTAGTTCTTGTAAGTGCTCGGCTAAGTTCTCCTTAAACGAACTTCTCGCACCTGTTGTACCAGTAACAGTCACTGCATACAAAAAGCCTTCTGTTCGTTTGGCAATTTCAACTAACCTTTCTTTTGGACTAGTTAAAGCAGCTAACCGGATTAGTGCAATATCATACTCTTTTAAATCATCTGCAATTATTGATTCTTCTTCTAAAGGTAAATCTGGAATTATTAATCCATCAACACCTGATTCATGACAAGACCTAGCAAAATCTTTTATACCAAGAGCATAGATTGGATTAATATACGTCATTAATACGATTGGGATTGTTCGTGTTTGGCTGGATTCTTTTAGTTTTTCTAGAACCTGACGTAAGCTAATCCCGTGCTCAAGAGCTCTGAGACCTGCAGCTTGTATTGTCGGGCCATCTGCTACAGGATCAGAAAATGGAATACCTAACTCCACGACAGTTGACCCGCTATCTTCTAAAAACTTCAGCTGATCTTCTAGGTTTTCCAGACCACCATCACCAGCCATGATGTATGGAACAAATGCTTTATCACCATTAGCCAATACCTTTTGGAAGGCATCTGCCATTTTTTGTTTACCCATTTGCTTCACCTCCAAGTGCATCTCTTACCGTTTCAACATCTTTATCACCACGACCAGACAAACAAACAACCAGCACTTCATCCTGCTTCATTTTTTTAGCTAGCTTCATCGTGAAGGCAATCGCATGCGCGCTCTCAAGTGCAGGGATAATCCCTTCTGTTTTTGACAGCACTTGTAAACCTTCTAGCGCTTCCTCGTCAGTAATTGAATCGTAGATTACCCGGTCAATTTCTTTTAAATGACTATGTTCTGGACCAACACCTGGATAGTCAAGGCCAGCAGATATCGAGTGTGCTTCCTGAATTTGGCCATTGATATCCTGTAGCAAATAGGTCATCGTTCCATGTAGAATGCCCGCTTTACCATCGGTTAATGTTGCGGCATGTTTGCCTGTTTCAATACCAGAACCACCAGCTTCGACACCGTATAGCTTTACTTGTTTATCTTCAACAAATGGATAAAACATTCCCATTGAATTACTTCCTCCACCAATACAAGCAACAATCGCTTCAGGTAGTTTACCTTCTTGAGCAAGTATTTGTTTCTTCGTCTCACTACCAATTACACTTTGAAAGTCCCTAACAATTTGCGGGAAGGGATGAGGTCCAACGACTGAGCCGATAATGTAATGGGTATCCTCCACATTGCTAACCCAATAGCGAAGCGCTTCATTAACAGCATCCTTAAGCGTCCCGCTTCCTTGATCAACACTTTCCACTCGAGCACCGAGTAGCTCCATTCTGAATACATTTAGCTTTTGCCTTCTAATATCTTCTTTCCCCATGAAAATGACACAATCAAGTCCTAACAACGCACAAACCGTCGCAGTAGCAACACCATGTTGACCAGCACCGGTTTCAGCAACAACCTTTTTCTTTCCCATTCGAACGGTTAATAACGCTTGCCCAACCGCATTATTTATTTTGTGGGCACCCGTGTGGTTTAAATCTTCCCGTTTCAAATAAATCTTTGGTCCACCTAATTTTTCTGAAAACCGTTCTGCATAGTAAAGAGGTGTCTCCCTACCCACGTATTGTTTAAAATAGTAATCTAATTCTTTGATAAATTCTGGATCATTCATCGCTTTTTTATAGGCATTTTCTAATTCAAGGACCGCTGGCATTAGGGTCTCAGGTACAAATCTCCCTCCAAATGATCCAAAATGACCCTGACTATTCGGTTGCTGATATGTTTCCATGTCTATCACCTTTCTTTGCTTCGTTTATGAAGGCTGTTATTTTTTTGTGATCCTTTGCTCCATCCGTTTCTACGCCACTGGATACATCGACACCTGCTGGGTTCACTTCCGTTACAGCTAGTTGAATATTTCCAGCATGTAGTCCTCCGGCAAGAATTACTTTTCCATCAACACCTGGAATATTTTTAACTAAATCCCAGTTAAACGTTTCGCCATTACCACCTCGGTATTTACCAGCTGGACTATCAAGCAGATAGTAGTCACATCGATAATCGGCAAGATTTAGAAGGTCTTCCTTTGATGTAATCTGAAATGCTTTTATTAATGGATAATTAATCTGTTTGCAAAATTCAGGTGATTCATCGCCGTGCAATTGAACATAATCAAGCCCGACCTCAGCGGCAATAGCATTAATCGTTGATGCCTGTTCGTTTACAAACACGCCAACCTTCTTGACCTGATTAGGGATACCCTTGGCAATTCTTTTAGCTCCCTCTTTATCTATCCTACGTTTGCTGTCAGCAAAAACAAAACCAATAAAGTCAGCTCCAGATTGAACAGCCTGTTCTGCCGCAGCTTCTGTTGTTATCCCACATATCTTGACTTTCATTTTTCCCTCTCCCTATAACGGAATTCTTAACTGTTGGAAGGTTTGTTGCAAATTGCCGGATCGCATCATTGTTTCACCAACCAAAATTCCTTTTACTCCTGACCGCTTAATTCGCTCAACATCCTCTGCTGTTTGGATACCACTTTCACTAATTAACAACGTATCTTGATGTTTAACTTGTTGTGCTAGCCGTTCAGTAATGCCAAGATCGACTTCAAACGTCTTCAAATTCCGATTGTTGACACCGATAATTTTTGCGCCGATGTCATTTGCAACTTTCATTTCTTCTGTATTATGCACTTCTACTAATATCTCTAAATCCTTAGCCTTTGCATAGTTGAATAGTTGTTCTAATCTAGCTTTAGGCAAGGCTGCTGCGATTAGTAAAATCACACTTGCTCCGTAATCACTCGCTCGTTCTATTTGTATTTCATCAATTATAAAATCTTTATTTAAAATTGGAATTTTAACTGCTTCCCGCACTGATTGTAAGTCATCCATCGTACCTTTGAAAAAAGGTTGGTCAGTAAGAACCGATATCGTACCTGCACCATACTTTTCATATTCCTGTGCCTGTGCAGATGGATTAACATGTTCATTTATGATTCCTTTTGATGGTGAGGCTCGTTTGATTTCAGCAATGATGTTCATTTTATTAGATGCCATAAAAGTGTCATATAGTGAGCGTTTCTGATAGATTGCTTGATATTGTCCAGGATGATATGTTCTTTTTAGTCTAGCTACCTCTAATTCTTTTTCTGCTAAAATCTCATCTAAGATTGTCATCCTTACACCCCTTGTTTTACTTGATTACTGTAATCAATTAAATTTTCTAATTTTAATAGGGCTGCTCCTGAGTCTATACTCTCTTTAGCAAGTGCTATCCCATCTTGGACTGTTTCTGCTTTACCATTTGCAAAAATTCCTAAACCAGCATTCATTAACACTGTATCTCGATAGGGACCTTTTTCTCCCCTCAAAACACCATGAAGAATTTCAGCATTTTGCTTGGAATCGCCGCCCTTTATTTTTTCATTATCATAAGTTGGTAGGCCCACCTCTTCTGGAGTAAGCGTGAATTTACGTAGCTCACCATCTTCTAGTAATACAAGGTGATTTTCCCCTGCTAAAGAGGCTTCGTCCATATGACCTGCACCATTAATGATTAACGCTCGTTTTCTTCCAAGCTGATCGAGTACTTTGGCCATTCTTTCAAGCATATCACGACGATAGATTCCTAGAAGCTGGGTGGAAAGCTCAACCGGATTGGTCAGGGGACCTATTAAGTTAAAAATCGTTGGTATTTTTAAGTCTTGCCTAACCCTCATCATTCGCTTCATTGCCGGATGGACATTTGGCGCGAACAAAAAGGCAATCCCATTTTCTTTCAGAATTTCATGAGTCTGTTCACTCGTCAACGATAGCGATACACCTAAATGCTCTAACACATCGGCACTTCCCGTTTTACTAGAAATACTGCGATTTCCATGTTTTGCAACAGTAATCCCTGCTCCTGCAATAACAAACGCGGAAGTCGTGCTGATATTAAAGCTTTGGGAACCGTCGCCGCCAGTTCCACAATTATCCATTACATTGTTAATTTTTTGAGGTAATGTTAATGACTTTTCTCTAATCACATTGACTAGACCGGTGATTTCGTCAGCACTTTCTCCTTTTACTTTTAGCGCTGTTAGAAAAGCACCTCTTTCTGTGTCGGTCGTTTCTTCGGCAAACATCACCCTTGCTGCATTTTCCATCTCTTCCACACTCAATGATTCACGAGTTGTAACCTTGTTAAGATATTGTCTCATAGGACTTCTCCTTTCCCAAACTTAAGAAAAAGTTGTTTAAAATCGTTTTTCCTTCTTTTGTTCCAATTGATTCCGGGTGAAATTGTAATCCATAGACCGGAAAATCTTTATGTTTTACAGCCATAATTTCATTGTCATCGATGGCTGTTGCTGTTACTTCCAACTGCGCTGGTACGGTATCTTTTTTAATTGACAACGAATGGTACCTCATTACTTCTAGTGATTGAGGTAACTCATGAAAAATGATTTCGTCATGGTGGTCAAGCAAGGATGTTTTTCCATGCTTTATTTGCTTGGCATGAATGATTTCAGCTCCAAAAGCTGCTCCGATTGCTTGGTGACCCAAACATATTCCTAAAATCGGGAACTCACCTGACAATTGTTTAACAACTTCAATACAAATGCCTGCTTCTTTCGGTGTACCTGGACCGGGAGACAGAATAATTGCTTCTGGATTAAGTTCACGTATTTCGTTTATGGTAATACGGTCGTTTCTAATGACCTCCACAGTTTTTCCTAATTCAGAAACATATTGAAACAGGTTATACGTAAATGAATCATAATTATCGATTAACAAAATCATTTGTATTTACCTCCAATAGGGATTTCGCCTTGTTTAATGTTTCCTGATATTCCGATGCTGGATCTGAATCATAAACAATTCCTGCTCCTGCCTGCACATAGGCATGTTTATCTTTAATAACTAATGTCCGAATCGCCAAGGCTAAATCGACATCGCCGTTCATATTGATGTAGCCGACAGCACCTGCATACACCCCACGTTTTTTGTTTTCTAACTGATTAATAATTTGCATGGCCCGTATTTTGGGAGCACCTGACACCGTACCAGCGGGTAGAGTAGAAATAAGTGCATCTATCCCACTATAGTCTTTCGTTAACACTCCCTGTACTTCAGACACAATGTGCATAACATGTTGATATCTTTCTATCGTCATATACTTTGGAATTGTAATACTTCCAATTTCGCACACACGACCTAGGTCATTTCTACTTAAATCAACTAACATTTTATGTTCCGCCAATTCCTTTTCATCTGCAAGAAGATCATCAGCAAATTGGATATCTTCTTCATCTGTCTTTCCTCTTGGCCTAGTTCCTGCAATCGGATTTGTTATTACTTGTTTTCCATTGGTTTTAATTAGGCTTTCTGGTGAAGCACCCAAGACTATATAATCATCAAAATCTAGATAAAACATATACGGTGATGGATTAGCTCTTCGCAGACTTCGATAAAATGTAAATGGATTAACATCAAAGCTAGCTTTCATTCTTTGTGAAAGGACAACTTGAAAAATGTCTCCGTCTGTTATATGTTGCTTTGCTTTATCAACCATTTCCATAAAGGTTTGTTTATTAATTGATGGCTCAAATTTTACGTCGATTGAAGTGTGTGATTCTTCAGCCTTTTCGGAAATTATATCAGCTTTCAGTACTGCTAGGTTCTCTTCTAATTGATCATCTGTCCGATTCCCATCCAAGTTAATGGCTAGGATAGATACCGCTTGACGTAAGTGATCAAAAACAATGACATCTTGGTAAAACATTAAATGAATTTCTGGCATTTCTATTTCATCATCATTAATCATCCCAATATCTTCATATTGGCGGATCGCATCATATCCGATATATCCAACTGCTCCCCCATAGAATGCAAAAGGTAATGGAAGCTCATGCTGTGGGAGATGTTTCTTTAAAACTTCTAACGGTTTTCCTTCTTCGGTGTGTTGACTTTGATCATTATGGTTAATAACTGTTGTCTGATTTCCTTCTCCAATTACCTCTTTAAATGGATTCAGACCAATAAATGAATAACGACCCTTTTCTCCACTGTTTGCTGAACTTTCTAATAAAAACTTCTTCTTTCCATTAATTCGATTGAATACTGATATTGGAGTTAAAGTGTCTCCGTTAAGTTGAATGCTTTTATAATTGACTGATGAATGAATTTGTTCCAATGCTTTTCATCTCCCTTATACTTAATATTCGCCTATTAAAAAATCCCCTATAAACACATCAAAATGTGTCTATAGGGGACGGATGTTTAACCGCGGTACCACCTCTAATTGAAGGATATTTCCTTCCTCTTTAAGCCCAGTAACGTTGGGATTACGTTTCTCCTTACTTAAGGTTCAGGAGATCTCTCATAAGTCCATTCTGCTTATTTAGCATGCCAGCTTCCCAGCTCCACCGGCTCTCTTAAATGAATCAATAAGCGTACTAGTCTTAATCACGGATTTTACTATTAAATTATTTTTGGATACAAAAAAATTCCCGCATCCGTAAAGGACGAGGAAACCCGTGGTACCACCTTAATTAGCTGAAAATTCAGCTCACTTTGTATATCAAGCTTTAGGCTCAATACATGTCTCGTATAACGATGAGATCGAATCGCCAAAGCCTACTATTCGTTAGAAGTTCGGTTTGGAGGCTCAGAAGTCCATTCACTCATTTACTCACACTGGTTCACAGCAACCACCAGTTCTCTTTAGTGTTAAATAAGCTACTACTCTTCGTCTATGCCTAAACGTATTTGATATTGGTTACAATCATAATATGCACCAATCCATTTGTCAATGACATTAGCCGATTATTTTTAATTTTCTTACATTTTACTCAGTTAACCGATTGGCTGATTCCCATGGAAAATCTCTAAAATAAGCTGTCGGTCAGTGACCTTTAATTCATCGTAAGATCTTAGGAATTCATTGTTGTCATAGACTAATTCACGCAACTTAACATCTATTTTATCGTTTGAGATGGTGACTATCCCGTAGCGAGCAATAGGTTTATCATAGCAACCTAATGATCCGGGGTTCAAGAAGATTGTTTTATCGTTTGAAAAAAAGTGGACCGGGTGATGGTGACCGAAGCAGATGAGATGCTCTTTATTGTTTTTAAACAGCTTTTCTAGATTTTCAAGTGATGGTTCTTTTATTTCGCTAAAGGGATCTTCGCTTATATGTTTTGTTATCTTTGTTTTCTCCATATGATAGTGGGTAAACAATAGTGATTTATTATTAATTGTTTTCTGAATAACTCTTGGTAGTGACTCTAATTTTGGTACATAGATAGGATCCATCCGCGTGGCAATCCAGTCATGATGAGGATAAACATGCAAATGACTTCTTGGGTATACCTCATCTTTTAATAAGGAAAGTACTGCCTCATCATGGTTACCGGTAATCATCGAGACATCTGTCCTAGAGAATAGCATGTCTAGTACCTCATTTGTATCTGGACCTATCGCAATCATATCCCCCAAACAATAGATATGATCAACATCATTCCGTTGATTTATGTCAGAGAGTACAGCCTTTAGAGCCGCACCGTTCCCATGAATATCTGTGATTACAGCAAATCTCACTTTAGAATACCTCCCAAACAATGCACATAACCCTTCCTGACTCTTTATAATTAGCCGGGAAGGAAAAAGTAGATGCCAGAAAAAATCGTTAAGATTTTCAGTGGCATCCATTTTTGTTACCTTCTATCAAACTATTTAATCAAGGTACTAGTTCTGGAAGGATTCCATATCCTTCAACAAGGCTTTTGGAGTGACACCCTCTTCTATTACTAGCTTAAGATCCTGATTGAACGGGAGAGTATATAGAGCAATTAGTGTCTTCGCATCGAACATTTGATTTTCACTGTGAACCCAAATGTCAAAAGTATAGCTTGTAGCTATTTTGTTTAATTTAAGTACATCATCTTTATCTTTTAATTGAAATTCAATAACCATAGCGCAACCCCCTTTTATAAGTAAGTATAATATGAATAATCTTAAAATTACAACAATTAAATGGAGGCTCGCTAATTATCTTTAAAAATCTCGTTCTCACAAAGCAATAAGCTTGAAAACAAATCTATAAGTTAATTGTCGTAACAACTTCCAAATTCCAGGAGGACTTGATATTCATTGGATAAACCCAATTTTTACTTCTGTGAGACAAGTTCCGGCTCGTTATATCGACTGATTGCGAAAACCAGAATGCTTGCCAAATGAACTTTGAGCAGTAATTTAAAGCAATATTGTCTAAATGGAGGTGAAAGATATATTTATTAACAGCACCAATGTTTTTCACCGCCCATTCAGCTGCCTGGCTCGCTCCTATTTTCGGACGAAATACAATTATATCCCCACCAAATTTATGTCTGGACAAGTATCCCGGAAGAGAATCTGAATAGCCACCACTTGGGTGAGAATGGTGAATTGATAAATCAGGGCCAACTATTCCAACATGTCCAACTAAAAAGGTTGACCATCCCTTAGAAGAATAAAGAATATCCCCAGGAGTAATTAATTCATTTGTCTGGGGATATGTTTTTATACTGTTCGTAGTTGAATGGCTCATAATTCTCACCTATTTTTTTTAGATTTCTTTTCGATTTAGCTTTTTATTAATACCTTTTTCGATTATTTTCAAATATTGACTATCCTTAGAAGCTACAAAAGTAATAGCAATCCCGTCACCACCAGCACGGCCTGTCCTACCTATCCGGTGAATATAACTTTCTGCTTCCTCGGGTATGTCATAGTTGAACACGTGTGTCACACCTTCTACATCAATCCCTCGCGCAGCAACATCTGTTGCGACTAAATACTGAAGCTTCATATCACGAAATTGCTTCATTACTTTTTCACGCTTAGCCTGAGATAGATCACCGTGAAGCTCACCAGATAAATAACCATTTTGCTGTAGAGCCTGATTTAGCTTCATCGCTCTCCTTTTCGTGCGACAAAAGATAATCGCCAAAAAAGGACGATAATGATCTAGTGTTTCCATTAGCTTTGTTTGTTTTTCACGATCTGTTGTTTCAATTACAAATTGTTTTACTTCGTCAACTGTTATGTTCTTTCCTTTTACACGAATATCCTTAGGTTTGTTCATATAGTTATTGGCAAGGCTTTTCACTTCATTTGGCATTGTTGCTGAGAAAAGTAATGTTTGTCTTTCTGTTGGTAACTCCTCCATAATTATTTCCACTTCAGGTAAAAATCCCATATGCAGCATCTGATCTGCTTCATCTAATACAAATGTGGATACATTTCCTAATTGAATGGTACCTCTGCGTATGTGGTCCAGCAACCTTCCTGGCGTGGCAATAACTATCTGAACATTTCTTTTTAGTTTTTTTAGCTGCCCCTCAATATCTTGTCCACCATAAACCGCTAGACTATGTATATTCTCAATATTTTTTATAAGTTTATTTAATTCGGCAGTGATTTGTAGGGCGAGTTCCCGCGTTGGAGTGATCACTAACGCTTGTACATCACTTTTATTCGGATCTATCATTTCAATAATTGGCAGCAGAAAAGCTAATGTCTTCCCTGTACCAGTTTGTGCTTGAGCAATTACGTCACTCTGTGTAAGTATTACCGGGATTGATTTTTCTTGAATAGGCGTTGGATCAATGATTCCATCAGACTTTAATAATTCAGTTAACTCTGATGTTATTCCTAATGATGTAAAATTTGACAATATCCCCACCTCTTTCTATAAATGATGCGCTTACGTTTAAGTGTTTCCTAGTATATCGGTTTTAGTCGATTTATCTTCATTATTAACTATACTAGAACTCGCTTATATCTTCATCTATTAGTTCCCCTAAATGACGCCCTGGTTGATCAGGATAGCAAAGGATATGATCACCAGGTTGAAGTTCAATGACTGGTTTTTCCTGTTCTTTTGTAGTTAGAACATGAACACTGTCGGAATCCTGTAATGTTGCGGAAATCTCTCTCCCTTCAACAGTGCAGATGACTCGAACAAAGTTTCTTTTTTCAACCTTGACCCTGCCGATAGCCACTTTTCTCATTTGTCCCATTTTTATTACTGCAACTTCTAAACCAGGCTTTACTTCGGATAGGTACGTTGTTTTCTCATCACCTAAAAATAAATACTGATGAAATGCACCACAATTAACCCGAAAAGCCCTGGCAGGGTATGTTGCTGTTATTCTGTTTTCAGACAAAACAAGAATATACCCATTTCCAGTATTACCAACTAATACACCTTCATCAGGATCCAACTGATCAATAAAATCGATACAAACCCTGGTTCCTTCACCAATTGACTCAATTGATTTTACTTCTGCTGACTCCAATATATTCGTCATATGTGTACCTCCAAATTTAAAGTGCAAATTTTGTCGAAAAATTAATTTGTTATTATTTGTTTTTGTTAATAATTTCTATAGTAAATGATAGGCCCTATCATATACAATAGATAAAGATTTGCAAAACAGGGGGAACGAAAGAGTGAGGAAGTTATTAATGGTTTTATTTCTTCTATTGATTACTAGTTTTAGTGTTGTGGGATTTGTAACAGCTTCACAAGCTGATAATAATATTATTGAGCAGCAGCAACCTTCCGCTGACCATATGGAAGTAAAGCAATAACATAGATGAAAAATAAAGCGGAAGCAATCTAAGATTGCTTCCGCTTCTATTATAATATGGTAACTTTAACTGTCTTTACGCCCCAGGCGAATGCTTCTGTTTTTGTCGGCAAGTGAATATCAATTTTATTTCCTTTGATCGCTCCGCCAGTGTCACCAGCTATAGCTTCACCATACCCTTCAACATGTACTCTTGTACCCAATGGAATGACATTTGGGTCAACAGCAATTACTTTCATATTTCTGTTGTTGTTTAAATCGAGCCCAGTAGCAGTAATCCCAGAGCATCCAGCACACTCAGCAGTATATGCTGTCGCAGTCATTGTTAGCTGCTTGTTACTTTGCTCATTTGATTTTTGTTTTGGTTGAGCTGCTTGTTTCTCGGCTTTTGGTTCTGGCTGATTCGATTGTTTTTCAGGTTGCTGGTCTGGTTGATTAGTAGTTTCTGGCTTATTTTCCTTAACTACTTCAGGCTTTTCGACTTTCTTATTTTTCTTGATGTCTGATTCTATCTGATTAGCATTTCTCTCATTGATAGAACCCAGATTACTTTTAATTGTTATTTTTTCTCCATTAACAATTATGTCAGATGAAAGTCCGTTCCAAATCTTTAAATCTTCTATACTTACTTCATACTTGCTAGCAATCTCACTTAACGTCTCACCTTTTGCTACTACATGTATTTCATCTATATCTAATTGCAACATTTGTTTAGGGTATATGATGTCTGTGTCTAATTGGTTTACTTTCATTATTCGATCGACGCTAATTTGATGTCCTTGAGCAATTTCCCAAAGACTATCTCCTTTAACGACTTGATACTCTTGCGCAGATGCTGGTATAGCTGCCATGCTTACTATGAAGATACTCATAGCAATAGATACAACTGTTTTTTTCATCTGTATTTCCTCCTTCTATGACTCACAAGCCCAATCTTAACATAGAGAATTGTCCTTTGTGGTTACAGACTAGTTAAGTGTCCATTACAAAGATTACTAATTGAGGAAAGTCTGTCATATTTGTCATTTCAAGGAAATATTGGCTAATTGTATACATGTCGTTGTCATTAATCTGAATAGTTTATTAATTGGAGGCGTTTACTTTTGTATTCCAAGCTGTAAATCAACAATTTTCACTTAATATTCTAGGGAAAAAAGATTGCTTGTTTTTGACAGAGTATCTATAAACTGCGTCGTAGTATCTTCTATTTGTGATACTAATTAAAGTTGAATGCTCCTATGCCGTTCCGGCAGAATACTTCGCTTTCCATGGGCACGGCCTTAGCCTCCTCAGAAGCCAAGAACGCTTCTTGCGGGG
>NZ_WJNG01000014.1 GCF_009649745.1 Aquibacillus halophilus
TCTAGATGAGACTTCCCATCATTTTAAATGAGTAAGATCCCTCAGAGACGATGAGGTTGATAGGTTCGAGGTGGAAGCGTGGTGACACGTGTAGCTGACGAATACTAATCGATCGAGGACTTAACTAAAATGATATGAGTATTATGAATCAAAGAAAAAAAGTCGTTCGTTGAATAACTTGATGTCCCCATTGCTTATCTAGTTTTGAAGGTATATATATCTTCATTTCTTTAGGTCTAGTGACAATAGCGGAGAGGTCACACCTGTTCCCATGCCGAACACAGTAGTTAAGCTCTCCAGCGCCCATGGTAGTTGGGGCTTTGCCCCTNCCCCCTCTAGATGAGACTTCCCATCATTTTAAATGAGTAAGATCCCTCAGAGACGATGAGGTTGATAGGTTCGAGGTGGAAGCGTGGTGACACGTGTAGCTGACGAATACTAATCGATCGAGGACTTAACTAAAATGATATGAGTTTTATGAATCAAAGAAAAAAGTCGTTAGTTGAATAACTTGATGTCCCCATTGCTTATCTAGTTTTGAAGGTATATATATCTTCATTTCTTTAGGTCTAGTGACAATAGCGGAGAGGTCACACCTGTTCCCATGCCGAACACAGTAGTTAAGCTCTCCAGCGCCCATGGTAGTTGGGGCTTTGCCCCTGCAAGAGTAGGACGTTGCTAGGCGCTTTAAAAAACCTTAATGAGTCTATACTCATTAAGGTTTTTTGTGTAGATACATTTAAGAAGGATAGCATGACAATTAAACTAAAGCTTTAAATATTATAAAAGATCTGAATATTTTGTTATAATTGAAAAATACATAAAGATAGTTTTGATTGATAACCATTCAGAAAATATATTGTTCACTATATCATTAATAGCTGATTTTAATCTTTTTGAATTAGATATAGATTCAAAAAGATTGAAATGCATTAACATAATATTAAAATTTAGTGTAAGATAAGATGAAACTATTAGATGGCTTATTAAAAACTATTTAATACAAAAATATTACTATTTAAACAAATTCCTAAAATATATAGGGACATAATAAGGAGAGAGAAAATGGGACAAAAGTTTGATACTAAATCAGTTCACCTTGCATTAAAAGATACAAATTCAATAGATAGTAAAGTAACACCTATTTATCAAACATCAGCATTTAAGTTTTCTGATCTGGAGGACTTAGAAAATTTTTATAACGGCAAGAAAGACTATTTATATTCAAGGGTAGGTAATCCCAATACAGACGAACTTGGCGGTGCTGTAGCTCAGTTAGAGGGAGCACCAAAAGGAGTGGCTACATCCTCTGGCCTATCTGCAATATTAGTTGGTGTCCTAGCTGTGGCGAAAGCAGGAGACCATATTATTGCATCCAATGATATTTATGGAGGCACTTACCAATTACTAGCTAATGAACTGGTTGATTTTGGCATTGAGGTTTCGTTTGTTGATTTTGAAAAAGTATCAGAGGTAGAGAATCACATAAAAGAAAATACTAAGTTAATATACTCTGAATCAATAACTAATCCTTTATTACGAGTAGAAAGTTTAGATGAGGTAGTAAGGATTGCAAAAGAACACAATCTATATTCTATGATTGATAATACTTTTGCTACTCCGTACCTTTGTCAGCCTTATTCTTCGGGCATAGATTTAGTCGTACATAGTGCAACTAAGTATCTTGGCGGTCATAGCGATGTAACGGCTGGTGTATTGGTAGGGAAAGAGGAATTGATTAATAAAGCTAAAGGAAAAGTAGTTAATATTGGAACAAACTTAAGTCCATTTGATGCGTGGCTAGCTTGTCGTGGTATCAAAACCTTAAGTGTACGAATGGAACGTCACGTAAGAAATGCACAAGCTCTAGCTGATGCGCTACGGAAAAATACAGGGGTAGATAAAGTTTATTATCCAACATCGGTATCAACAAAGGGAAATGGTGCGATTGTCTCTATTGATATTACAGGACTTTGTAATATCGAAAAGTTTTTTAAATCTCTATCTTGGGTGAAAATAGTTCCTACATTAGCGGGTGTTGAAACTTCAGTATCCTACCCACTAACTACATCACATCGAGCCTTACCAAAAGAATCTCAAATTGAATTAGGCATTACAGAAGGTTTAGTTAGAATTTCTGTTGGGATTGAGGACGCAGAAGATATCATTAATGCATTTGAAAAAGCCATACATGAATCTATTCTTTAAATTTAATTAAAAAAGTGCTTGTTTCATCTACAAGCACTTTTTTTTGTTGAATTTTTTTTGATAAGTATTAGATATCACAATTAGTACATGAAAAGGAGAAAAAGAGACACATTAGTTATGAATAGAAATAACTAGAGGAGGTCTGTCGTGAAAGCTGTCACGTATCAAGGGAAATATGAAATTGCAGTTACTAAAAAAGATTATCCAAAGATTGAACACGAGGAAGATGTGATTGTCAAAATTACTTCTACAGCAATCTGTGGTTCAGATTTGCATCTTTATCAAGGGAATTTCCCGGTTCCGATTGGATATAGTATTGGTCATGAGCCAATGGGAATAGTAGAAGAGGTTGGACCGGCTGTAACAAAAGTTAAGAAGGGTGATCGTGTAGTAATCCCTTTTACAGTAGCCTGTGGCCAGTGTCAATATTGTAATGAAAATCATGAAAGTCAATGTGATAACGCCAACCCTCATTATGATTCTGGAGGGTATTTTGGATATACAGAGAAGTTTGGTAATCATCCTGGAGGCCAAGCTGAGTACTTAAAGGTCCCGTTCGGAAATTACACGCCATTTAAAATTCCGGAGAGCTGTGAACTTGAAGATAATTCACTGTTATTTTTATCAGATGTACTTCCAACTGCATATTGGAGTGTGAAAAACGCAGGTGTTAAGCAAGGGGATACTGTTATTGTCCTTGGTTGTGGACCAATCGGATTATTAGCGCAGGAATTTGCTTGGAAAGAAGGAGCTAAGCGTGTTATTGCCGTTGATTATATAGAAAATCGTTTAGCGCATTCAAAGAGAGTAAATAATACAGAGATATTTGATTTTACAGAACATGAAGATATGGGAGAAGTGCTTAAAGAAGTAACTAAGGGTGGAGCCGAAGTTGTCATTGATTGTGTAGGTATGGACGGTAAAAAATCACCATTAGAATTTGTTGAACAAAAACTAAAACTGCAAGGTGGTACGATAGGTCCGATACAAATAGCAACGAAAGCAGTACGCAAATGTGGGACATATCAAATCACGGGTGTTTATGGGGGGCTTTACAATATGTTTCCATTAGGTCCATTTTTTTCTCGTAATATAAATATAAAGATGGGTCAAGCACATGCAAGGTCATATATGGAACCGATCTATCACCAAATTGTTAATGGGGAAATAGATCCTACTAAAATAATTACTCATGAAATGCCACTTGATGACGCAGCACATGGCTATAATATTTTTAATAAAAAAGAAGATAACTGCATTAAAGTTATTTTAAAACCCTAAAACATAATAGTAATTACAAAAAGGAACTTGATAATATAATTCAAGTTCCTTTTAACCACTTTGACTACGGATTAATCTATTTGCAAGCCATTTAATTACAAATCCAATAACCAATCCTGGAATAAGGAACAGCATTGGGAGAAAAACAGGTCCTATTATTACACCCATAATAGTTAGTTTTGATGAGAATATTAATCCAACAGTTATGAGAAAAGCTCCAAACACAAAAGGAAGATAAGAAAATGCAGGGACCTCTCCTGAAGCTACACGATAGGCATCCCACATAGCAAACATATACAAACAAGGGTAAAACATTAACCATTGATATTCAGTGACAGCTATTGCTTTATCTATCTCCCAGTTAAACGAATGAATTATTGATAAATTAAAGTTACTTTGCACATTTATTAAAATCTCTAAAAAAATAAACACAATTCCTTTAAATACTTCACCATTGAGGATTTGACCAAATCCAGGTAAAGCAATACTCCAAAATAATGCTTCATGTTTTTTTGGTTTTCTCATAAGACATGACCTTCCGTTTCCCATCCATTTGAATGACATTACCAAAACGTGAACAGGGGTAGTTGGTGGGTACGTCCATCCATAATTTATCATCATTTATTCCACTACTTGGGTGTCTTTAAATAAGAAAATTCCTATTGATTTACGTAATGAAATTTTATAGCTATGGGTGGACAGTGGAATTTTAAAGTAGGTTTCTAAGTGGTAGTATGTCTAACTATCCATTGGTTGATACAAATAGTTAAAGATTTTGAATAAAGTCTAATCAAGTGCAGATTATAACAAAGGAAGGAGGATTACTACTATGAATAAAAAAGTTGATAAAATAAATTTCAAAAAAAGTTATGAATCCGACGGGGTTATGGGTAAGGATAAAAAACAAAACAATAAGAAGGATAAAGCAACAGAAAAAGATGAAGCTTTATTTTTTAATAGTACTGAATCTAGTGAATGATAACCCAAAAGTTCTAACACCTTATCTTTAAAAGGTGTTTTTTTTCTACGTATGTCTCAAAGAGTAGAGGAGAAATAGACGATTTATATTGTAGACCTTCTTTTATCAAAAAAAATTAGTCCTATAGCAACTTCTCTAAGTTTTCTTTGTTCGCCACTAGGGTAAATATACTAATAATTAGTAATAGCATGTATTATAGAGGTGAAGATTGAGGTGACAAAACTGCTTACTCCGATACCGGATCACTTAAGAAAAAATTTATCGATTCTATTTGTTGGATTTAATCCAAGTATTTGCTCATCCGAAACAGGTCATCATTTTGCAAATCCAAACAATCGGTTTTGGAAAATTCTTCATGAAGCAAACCTAACACCAAGAAAATTATTACCTGAAGAGGACAGGCAACTTCTTGAATTTGGTTATGGACTAACGAATATTGTCTCAAGACCGACCAAAGAGGCTGCTGAAATAACCAAAGTGGAGTACGAACAAGGCAGAAAGTTACTATTCAAGAAAATTTCTTTTTATAAGCCTAAATTAATTTGTTTTGTTGGAAAGGGAGTCTATCAGGAATTTAGTAAGCAGAAGAAAGTGAACTGGGGTCTACAGGAAAATTCTGTGACTGATGCATTTGAATTTGTAGCGCCTTCTTCAAGCGGTTTAGTGAGGATGAAGCAAAATGAAATAGTCGAGATTTATAGTAGGATACATAATGTGATTAATGCTGATGAGGAGGAATAGTTATGAAATACGCAGTTGTAACAGGGGCATCTAGAGGGCTTGGAGAATCAATTGCAAAGTTGTTGATACAACAAGGTTGCCATGTAATTGGTGTTTCCAGAAGTAAAAATGACGAATTAGAGAAGTTAGCTGAAGAAAATGCTGTAACCTATCAACATGAGAGCTGTGATTTAAGTAGTCCAGACGCAGTTCAACATATCTTTAACTTAATAGCAGAAAGAGTGTTTTTAAGTAATGTGGAAACTGTACATTTAATTAATAACGCTGGAGTGGTTGAGCCAATCGATACTGCAGGTAGTTCAGATGTGGAAGATTTAGCTCACCATATAAATGTAAACCTGTTGGCACCTATGGCCACAACAAATTTGTTTTTAAAAAGAGCCAAAGAAACAAAAGTTCCAGTTGTAGTTACGAATGTTACCTCGGGTGCGGCTGAACGAAGTGTGTATGGTTGGAGTGCTTATTGTAGCACAAAAGCAGGACTTAATCGTTTTACTGAAACAGTTGCATTAGAGCAAGAAGAATTAGCGACTGCTAATAAAGTCATATTGTTTAATCCTGGAATTATGGATACAGAGATGCAAGGGCAAATCCGCTCAATAAATGAGGAAGCCTTTAAGGACGTTCAAACGTTTAGAGACTATAAAACGGATAATGACTTGCGTGAGACTGATGTTGTTGCAGATGCACTTGTTACTGTTCTTTTAGATGTAAAGCAAATTGTTAGTGGCAAGAATTATAATGTAAGTGATTTATTATAAAAAACCCATAAACATTTATGTATATTCATAGGCCTGCAAATAACGCGACTTCTTATTTTTTCTAGTCAAATACCCATTTTTTAGATTTTCCTTCCCAAAATTAACTGTTAAGGCATACAGTAATATTGAATCAAAAAAAGGAGGAATTTATAGATGAGTGGCGTAGCAGGCGGATATGGTGCAGGCTCAGGCTTTGCATTGGTAGTAGTATTGTTTATCTTGTTAATAATCATTGGATCTTCTTGGGGTTATGGTGCTTACTAATTCCCTTTAGAATTTCAACCTATAAAAAAGACAGAGAATTATTCTCTGTCTTTTTTTCTGAATTTGTATAGGTTTAGATGGGTAAGACACCCATTTTTATAAAAAGCCCTTCCAAAATTCCAATTACTACATATTCTATAATTGAAACATGAAAAGGAGGGATTAGTAAATGGGTGCAGTAGCAGGAGCAGGTTATGGATCAGGCTTTGCGCTAATTGTTGTTCTGTTTATCCTATTGATTATTATAGGTGCTTCTTGGGGATACGGTGCATACTAATTAGCAAGTAGTTTCAAGGAAAGAGCAGGAGCCAATCTAGGCACCTGCTCTTTTTGCTTTTTAAGCTTTTAGTAATTAGGATCCCTTCGACATATAGTTATAGGAGCTAAATAAAATAAACCATTAACTCCTCATCTTCATAGGAATCATTCATTTTTATGGCGCGTATTTCTGTTCCATAGATTGAAAAGCCTACTTTTTTATATAAAGCTATTGCTGGAATATTGGTTGAAACAACACCGAGCTGTAATTGTTCAATTCCAACTAGCTTTGCTTGTTCGATTGTTTTGTCTAATAGCTTAGTTCCTATTCCGAGACCACGAATTTCATTGCTGACATACATCGCTAGAATTTCTGCCTTGTGCTTAAACTTTGGGTGTGTTTGACGTAACATCGTTACCACGCCAACCAGGTTATTTTTTAAATAGGCACCATAAGTATAATTGTTGCCATTTGCAAAACGCTCAGCAGTTTCATTTACTGGATTAACCTTATTGAGAGCGTCTTGATAAGTGGTAATAAACGCACTAGGGTTTTTTTGCAGTGCTTCAAGGCGTATTTCCCAATAAGCACTTGAGTCGGTTGCCGTTAATTGTTTTATCT
This sequence comes from Aquibacillus halophilus, assembly GCF_009649745.1. GTDB lineage: Bacteria > Bacillota > Bacilli > Bacillales > Amphibacillaceae > Aquibacillus > Aquibacillus halophilus. Next base: position 7,115 of record NZ_WJNG01000014.1, read on the forward strand.
CCAAAAGTCTCATTCCTTCTATTCAACTTTAAAAACAGTAAGTTAATTCTAACATGGTTTTGTGTAAAATATGATAAACTTTAAAGAGTATAAAAGTTTTATCATCTTACTAAAGGGATGATAAATGTACCTATAGATAGAAAGGGAGTATTGATATGATTACACGAAAAAGCAGCAGAGAAATTGCTATGATGCAAGAAGCGGGTAAATTATTAGCTTCTTGTCACAAAGAAATCGCAAAAAAAATGAAGCCGGGTGTTACGACAAAACAAATCGATGAGTTTGTTGAGGGATATCTAGCGAAACATGGTGCTACACCAGAGCAAAAAGGATACAATGGTTATGAGTATGCGACGTGTGCGTCTATAAATGATGAGATTTGCCACGGTTTCCCAAGAAATGAGCCACTTGTAGATGGGGACATCGTTACAATCGATATGGTAGTAAATTTAAATGGTGGTTTAGCTGATTCAGCATGGACCTATGTTGTGGGTCAAGCTGATGAGAAAACGGAGCGTTTACTCCAAGTAACAAAAAACTCTTTGTATAAAGGGATTGAACAAGCAAGGGATGGCAACCGAATTGGTGATATTGGCTATGCGATTCAGAGCTACGCAGAAGCAGAGGGGTTTTCAGTAGTTAGGGATTTCACGGGTCATGGTATTGGACCAACAATTCATGAGGACCCCCATATTCCACATTTTGGGGAAGCCGGCAAAGGTCTTCGCCTAAAAGAAGGAATGGTTATTACAATTGAACCAATGATTAATGAAGGATCATGGAATAGTCAAATGGATCTAAACAATTGGACTGCAAGAACTGTTGATGGTGGTCGGTCTGCCCAATATGAACACACCGTAGTAATCACATCAGATGGTCCAATGATTTTAACCAGTCAAGATGATTTATGATGGGAAAGACAGGTCATGAACCATTAGTGGCCTGTCTATTTTTCTACTGATCCAATAATACTGTCAAATCCCTAAGTTTAAATATTGAAGCTGGTGACTTGTTTTAACCATATTTAACCATTTTCTCTAATACTTTAATGCTATTATGTGGTAAAGTATTTAGGTATTCTTTTATTTTAATCATTATTTTCAAGTTTACAAAGGGGAAAGCAGCATATGACATCAAAAGCTATTCAAGAGAAACATACTTCTACGAGATTAATGATGATTCAAAAAGGAATAGCTAAAGGAATACCTATCATGATGGGTTACCTACCGGTAGCTCTTACATATGGAGTCTTGGCCAAACAAGCGGGAATGTCCATTTTTGAAATTACCCTAATGAGTGTGTTGGTTTTTGCGGGTGCCAGTCAATTTATGGGAGCAGGTATGATTGCAATTGGAACTGGCGCTGTAGAAATTATAATTGCTACATTTGTGTTAAACTTCCGGCATTTTGTTATGAGTCTTTCTTTTATGAATCGTCTTCGTGGGATTAATTTAAAATGGAAGGTGCCTTTATCACTAGGTCTAACCGATGAGACATTTTCAGTAGCCTCCATACACTCTGAAGAGGCAAAGCAGGATAAAGGAACTTATTTTTATGCGGCCTTAATGATTACTGCTTACTTTTCTTGGGTATTTGGCTCTTTTTTAGGAGGAGTACTAGGAGATATCATACCAGAAACATTAAGTCAAAGTATGGGAGTAGCCCTTTATGCCATGTTTATTGGTTTGTTAATACCATCTGTTAAGAAAGAACTTAAATTTGGTTTAATTGCTGTAATAGCGATGCTTGTGAATGGGATCTTTAGTCAGTTTGTCGATACTGGTTGGGCGATTGTTGCTGGGACCTTAATTGGTGGAGCTACAGGCATCATTTTGTTGAAGGAGGACCCGCAATGATCATAGCTGTTATTATTGGAATGGCTCTTGTTACTATGATCCCAAGGTTTATTCCTGCTTTTATTGTAGATAAGATTAATTTTCCGAGTTGGATCAATCGATGGTTAAATGCAATCCCTTATGCTGCTTTAGGTGCATTAATTTTTCCAGGGGTTTTATCAGTCAAACAAGATCAGCCGTTAATTGGTTTAGCTGGTGGATTAGTAGCAATTGCTTTGGCTTTTTTTGGTTTTAATATCATATTAGTAGTAGTAGGTGCAATCGCAACTGTTTTCTTATTAACTTTCTAATTCTGTTGATGTTATGGATAGGGGATGGATCTAAATGTATCATATTAGAAAAGCTGCGTTGGAAGATGCGGAAAAAATTGCAGAAGTACATGTTCAAAGCTGGAAATCAACATATTCTGAGTTGATTAATGAACAAGATTTATCGAATATTACCTTTGAGAATAGAAAAATATTATGGGAAACTATTTTACAACTGCCTATGAAGGGCCAAGTAGCACTGGTGCTCCATGATGATGATAATAATATTGTAGGCTTTATTTCTGGTGGTAAAGAAAGAACGAAACGCTTTAGTTATGATGGAGAAATATATGCTATCTATTTACTTGAGGGTTATCAAAGAAAAGGGTTGGGCTCTATTCTACTTGACGCATTTGCAAAAGAAATGAAAAATGAGGGTTACGACTCCATACTAATTTGGGTGTTGACTCAAAATCCCTCTAGTCAGTTTTACACTAATTATGGAGCTGAACAAGTGGATGAAGAAGAAACAACGATTGGCAAGGGAACATATCAAGAAACTGCTTATGGATGGCAATTGATAGATGAATTAATTGCTAAGTTCAATTAGAAAAAAGCTTACTCGTCCCAAACACGAGTAAGCTTTTTGTTTTTATGAAAATTTATCTTCTGAATTTTCTATTGAAGGTTCAATGTGTATATGCGCATGTGGAACATCATGTTCTTCGTCTAGAAGCGACTCAATCCGCTCTGTTATATCATGGCTCTCTTGAACAGTTAGTTCGGGGTCTACAAATATAGTTACTTCTACTAAGGCTTGATTGCCATGTAGGCGCCCTTTGACATCTTTAACTTTTTCAACCTCAGGATCGTCAGCAATACTCCTTTTGATTTGTTCAAGTTTATTTTCATCAAATCCATCGGTCAACGTATGGGTAGCATCGCGAAAGATACTCCATGCAGTTTTACATATGATAAGACCTACAAGAAGACCAGCAATTGGATCTAGCCAGAACAAACCGAATTGAGCTCCAACTATACCTACGAATGCACCAATACTCACAAGCGCATCCGATCTATTATCTTGAGCAGCAGCATAAAGCGAAGTACTGTTGACACTTTTAGATAGCTTTAAATTAAAACGATATACAAAAAACATAATAATTGCAGCAAATAATGCTGTCCATGCTGTTAACATATTAGGTTGGTTGAAGTTGTTATTAATTATCGATTCAGCAGTGCCATAAATAACCTGTAAACCAACAGTGATCATTATAAAGGCTGCAATAAGTGATGCAATTGTTTCTGCCCTGAAATGACCGTAATGATGGTTCTCATCTGGTGGTTTCCTGGATATGCGTAATCCAATTAAAACGGCGACAGAAGCAACTACATCAGTAGTATTGTTTAAACCATCTGCTCGTAGCGCTTCAGAATTACCAAAGTGAGCAACGATTAATTTAAGTGCTGCTAGTAAAAGGTAAGCAAAGATGCTAATCCAAGCACCTCTTTCCCCTCTTTTAAGATTTTCATATTGGCCCATTAGTATCGTTGCCTCCGTTTTGATCTCCTATAGCATCAATAAGTTTACCAAATTGTAATTGTCTGAGTCTAGAGAAAAAAATAGTCCCTAAGGAATATCTATTAGATAATAGCAATTATGTTTCCTTAGGTAAAATATTTGTTTTTGTTCTTCTACTACTATTCCACAGGATTGGTTAATGAAATACAACAAATATATGGTACTTAAATTTATTATTTTTAGAAGGGTATTTGGGTATAAATTCCTTTTCACTGTTCATACTAATTTTGATATTTGAAAGGAGAATAAAAAATGGCCAAAATAGCAATTTTTTATTACAGTTCAACAGGTACAAATTATCAATTAGCCCAATGGGCAGAGTCTGCAGCAAAAGAGGCGGGTGCAGATGTTAAACTTCGTAAAATTAAAGAAACAGCACCTGAATCGGCTATCGCCCAAAACCCTGGATGGAAAGAACATTATGATGCGACGAAGGACGTACCTGAAGCAACTAATGATGATATTGAATGGGCAGATGGAATGATTTTTAGCGTTCCAACTAGATTTGGGAATGTACCTTCACAAGTGAAACAATTTTTGGATATGGCTGGGGGCCTTTGGGCACAGGGAAAAACAATAAATAAAGTGGTTAGTGCTATGTCTTCAGCCCAAAATCCTCATGGTGGTCAAGAGGCAACTATTTTAACTTTATACACCTCCATGTTTCACTGGGGAGCGATTGTAGCTGCACCTGGGTACACAAATCAAGAATTATTTACTGCAGGTGGTAACCCATACGGTGTGAGTGTTACCGTAGATCAGAACAACAAAATGGTTGAGGACGTAGAAAAGGCCGTAAAGCACCAAGCACGCCGAACACTTGAGATAACGAATATGGTCGTGAAATAAAAATGGGTAAGAGGCTCATCCTATAGGGTGAGCTTTTTATACTGGGTTATTGAATTGGACTGGTCGTATTTAAAATGGATGAAATGAAAGATGAATGGAGAAAATTATAAGTAGTAGTAAACTTTTTGAAAGGATTGTATGTATGGGGCAAACCAAAGACTCGGGGACAACGAAAACATCAGAACAAGAAAGTGAAATTCATGAAAAAAGATGGGCAATCGTCTCCTTAGCATCAATACCTTTAATTATGACACTTGGTAATTCTATGCTTATTCCTATCCTACCATTAATGGAAAAGGAGATGGGAATTTCAAAATTACAATCGAGTTATATCATTACTGTTTATTCGATTGTAGCAATTTTCTTAATTCCTATTGCTGGATATCTTTCTGATCGTTATGGAAGAAAAGTTGTCATAATCCCATCTCTAATTTTATCGGGTATTGGTGGTTTAATATCTGGTTATGCAGCATGGAAAATTGAGGACCCTTATTTAATCATTCTATTGGGCAGGATATTGCAAGGGATAGGAGTTTCAGGTACTGCGCCAATTGTATTACCTCTTGTTGGTGATATGTTCAAAAAGGAAAAAGATGTTAGTTCAACACTCGGGCTTGTTGAAACTTCTAATACATTTGGAAAGGTGTTAAGTCCAATACTGGGTTCTTTGTTGGCGGGGATTGTCTGGTTTTTACCTTTTCTTGCAATACCAGTATTTTGTGCTATATCTGCATTATTAGTTCTTTTCTTGGTTAAGAAACCAGTAAATGACAAGAAAGGGCCTAAATTCAAGAAATTCTGGAAGAATACAAAAGCAGCCTTTCACATACATGGAGGATGGCTAGTATCTGTTTTTATAATTGGTGCTATTTTAATGTTTATTTTATTTGGTATTCTATTTTACCTTTCAAGCATTTTAGAGGATAACTACGATATTACAGGCCTTAAAAAGGGCTTTTATTTAGCCGGTCCTCTCGCAGCCCTTTGTTTAGCTTCCTTTGTCACTGGAAAAGCAATAAAGGATAATTTGGTTAAGATGAAGTGGATTACTTTTTTTGGAATCCTATTATCGGGAGCTGCAGTTGTCGCTATTAGATTTTCTGATCAGTTTATTTATTTGCTTCTTGTTTTTCTAGTTTGCGGAGTTGGAATTGGTGCTGGACTTCCGTGTTTAGATGCATTGATAACGGAAAGTATTGAAAAGGATGTTAGAGGTACGATAACCTGCATTTACAGTTCTGCTAGGTATGTGGGGGTTGCAGTCGGTCCTCCAGTGACTGCGATACTAATGAAAATAGACCTTATGTGGATGGTATCTATATTTGCTTTTTTTGCTCTAATTGCAGCAATTCTTTCATTCAAAACAATAAAACCTCGTTCAAAGGATAAAAAACCGTCTGATACTCTTTTTGCTAAAAATTAGTGTGTAGAATGGCCTACTCAACTTTATTTATAATGTTGAGTCTGGCCTTTTTTTGTGTTTTAGGAAAAAAATATAAAAAAAATTTAAATTATTATTGCATTATTCTGAAAAATCTAAGATAATAGAAAAAAGGAACAAGGGGGGCGTGTTCCATGAAAAAACATAAGGTAATATATAAATTACAAACTTTTGGTAGTGGAAACGAATCGAAAATTGTTGCTAAAAGGGAAATTTCTTATGAAATTAAACTCGCATCCAAACTATTTCTTGACGAACTTTGTTTTAATTGGAATAAGGAAAGACTAGAAGAACAATTAAATGACTCTATTGATAGTAATAATAGAGAGGCATTTTTATTATTAAGTAAACAATATCAACCTTATACGTGGCAGTAATCAGTATAAGTGAGGAGATCCTTGTCCAAATGGCAAGGATCTTTTGTCTTTTAAATTTTCTTTTCAGGTGAGAAGATTTTCACTTCAAACTAGCTAGTGGGTAGTTTAATAAGAGGTAGTTGATAGGTAATCTTTTGGTAATTTAGTATTTTTTGATTACTGACTAATATTATATGTTATTATCGGTATGTTAAAGTCTTTATAAAAATAATTACGACTAATTTTATAAGTATTTAAAAACACGGAGATGAAGGGATCTTTATGAAACTTAAATTGATAGTAGTTTTGGTAGGGGTTAGTATGTTCCTCTTAGTTAGTTGTCAAAATCAAACACCCACAGATAATGCTGAACCAAATTCTCTTAAGAAAAATCAAATAGCAATCGATAAAAAAGAACAGCCTGTTTTGGAAAAAGATTCAGAAAAAGATTCAGAAAAAGATTCAGAAAAAGATGAAAATCAACAGCAACCTGACGATGAGCAAAATAATGGGGAACAACAGCAGCCTGAAGATAATCAGGAAGCCGATGAAAAGGAGCAACAGAAACCTGAAGATGAACAAGAAACGGAAAATAGTGAACAAGAATCTAAAAATATAGCAAGAGTTGATGAATCTGGATTAGCAATAGTAAGTAATCCAGAAAGTACTGAAGTTTTTCTTAATAAGCAACGAAGACTTCCCGACGGTTATCAACCTCCTAACTTGGTTGAACCAAATGTACCGTTCTCTTTTGAGGGATCTAATCCAAAGAGACAGATGAGGGCTGAGGCTGCCAATGCTTTGGAAAATCTATTTTCGGCTGCCGAAGAAGCACAATTAGATTTAGTTGCAGCGTCTGGTTTTCGTTCATTTGAAACGCAAAGATATTTATACAATAATTATGTAGAAACACATGGTCAAGCAGAAGCTGATAAATTTTCAGCTAGACCGGGTACAAGTGAACATCAAACAGGTTTAGCGATGGACGTTACAACAGCTGAGGTTGCTTTTGCATTAAAGCAAAGCTTTAAGCAAACTAGCGAAGGTGCTTGGTTGGCAAATAACGCCCACAAATTTGGCTTTATAATACGATACCCTGAAGGCAAAACAAATATTACTGGATATATCTACGAGCCATGGCATATTCGATATGTGGGTAAGGATATAGCTAAGACAGTGTACGAGAATAACATCACATTAGAAGAATATTTTGGCTATGGCTATTAAAAACATGTTAGAGTACTCTAACATGTTTTTCTGCTGTCAATTCTTAATTTATACTTATTTTTCACATAAATGGGTAAAATAGTTAAAGATAAATAAAAGGGCCTCTATTTAAAGAGACCCTTTAACCACTTTTATAACATAAAAGATAACGAGTATATCTCTAACTTAGCCTTTAGAGATTCCCCTCCCTCTTATATTTATGAACTAATTATACCATATTTTAAGCAACGATTAATTGTTAATTATTTGAAACCGATGTTTATTTAGTGCATCTTTTTTCAATATTATGACTAAAATTTGATACAATGATAACTGGGAGTTTTAAATCAAGGGAGGAACAAGAAATGGATTTTCGAATTGAAAAAGATACAATTGGAGAAATTGAAGTAGCGTCTAATAAATACTGGGGTGCACAGACGGAGCGCAGTAAGCAAAATTTTCCTATTGGTACCGAAAAAATGCCTAAGGAAGTCATTAATGGCTTCGCAATTTTAAAGAAAAGCGCCGCACTTGCAAACAGTGATTTAGGATTGCTTGAACGAGAAAAGGCTGAGGCCATTACATATGCTGCCGATCAAATTATTTCTGATAAGCTAGATGAACATTTTCCTTTAGTTGTTTGGCAAACTGGTAGTGGTACTCAATCAAATATGAATGTAAATGAAGTAATCGCTTACGTAGGAAACCAGTGGCTTGAACAAAAAAATAGTAAGCTTAAACTACATCCCAATGATGATGTTAATAAATCTCAAAGCTCTAACGATACTTATCCTACTGCTATGCATATTGCAGCAGTCCTAAAAGTAGAAGATACAGTACTACCTGCATTGAAGGTTCTGAAGACTACTTTAAAAGAAAAAATGGAAGCATTTAAGGACATAGTGAAAATAGGGAGAACACACCTTCAAGATGCTACACCTCTTACCTTAGGGCAAGAAATAAGTGGATGGCATCGAATGCTTGAAAAAACCGAAGCCATGCTATCAGATAGTAACGAATACGTAAAAGAATTGGCTATTGGAGGTACAGCAGTTGGTACAGGATTAAATGCTCATCCTGAGTTTTCTGAAAGAGTCTGTGCAAAGATAAATGAATTTACCAATAAACAATTTTTATCTGCACCAAATAAATTTCATGCTCTTACAAGTCATGATGAACTTGTTCATGCTCATGGTGCTCTAAAGGCTTTGGCAGCGGATTTAATGAAAATAGCTAATGATGTCCGTTGGTTAGCAAGTGGTCCACGTTGTGGAATTGGAGAGATTAATATTCCTGCAAATGAACCAGGAAGTTCGATAATGCCTGGTAAAGTCAACCCAACTCAAAGTGAGGCAGTAACAATGGTTGTTGCTCAAGTAATGGGAAATGATACAACAATAGGTTTTGCTGCTAGTCAAGGTAATTTTGAATTGAATGTGTTTAAGCCTGTTATTGCCTATAATTACTTACAATCAGCCCAGTTATTAGCAGATAGTATGCTTTCTTTTGACGAGCGTTGTGTTAAAGGACTAGAGCCCAATCATGAAAACATTGAGAAAAATCTTAATGATTCTTTAATGTTAGTAACGGCATTGAATCCACATATAGGTTATGAAAATGCAGCTAAGATAGCGAAGAAAGCATTTAATGAAAATACTACATTGAAAGAAGCAGCTGTTGGTTCAGGTCTTTTAACAGCAGACCAATTTGATTCTTATATTGATCCAAAAGAAATGACCTATCCCAAATAATTAAATGCAGACAAGCCGCCCTTATAAAATTTATAAGGGCGGCTTTTATTATCCTCTGTAAGTCAGTTTAACTACAAAGCTATTACAGTCTAACTTTTGTGCTACTATTTGCCAGTACTTTTTTTTGATAAAAATTGAGAAAGCTGTTCACAATAGTGAGTACAGGAGGTGATAGACATGCCAAGTAACAACTCAAACCAACTACTTGTTCCTGGTATAGAACAGGCACTAGACCAAATGAAATATGAGATTGCACAAGAATTTGGCGTCAATCTTGGAGCTGATACAACATCTCGTGCTAATGGTTCTGTAGGTGGAGAAATCACTAAACGTCTAGTTCAAACTGCTGAACAACAATTCGGTGGTCAAACTAGATAACAAATGAAATCTAATTTAGGATATTCAATGTAGAGTTACTATAACCTACCAACAAAAATCACTTATAAGATTTAGCGACCTGTAAACAATAAGACTACAGGAGGTGATAGACATGGCAAGTAACAACTCAAACCAACTATTAGTATCAGGTGTAGAACAAGCATTAGACCAAATGAAATATGAGATTGCACAAGAGTTTGGTGTTAACCTTGGTGCTGATACAACATCCCGTGCTAATGGTTCTGTAGGTGGAGAAATCACTAAACGTCTAGTTCAAACGGCTCAACAGCAGCTAAGTGGAGCTTCCCAGTAAATCAATTTTAATATAAATATAAAACAACTAAAATACAGGAGGTGAATAGACATGGCGAGCAACAATTCAAATCAATTACTAGTACCTGGAATTGAGCAAGCATTAGACCAAATGAAGTACGAAATTGCACAAGAGTTTGGTGTTAACCTTGGAGCTGATACAACATCACGCGCTAACGGATCTGTAGGTGGAGAAATTACTAAGCGCTTAGTCCAATCTGCTGAGCAACAGTTTGGTGGTCAATCCCAATAATAGCTTTATTAACTGAATATTATATGGCAGGGAGGCACCTTATAGGTGTCTCCTTTTAATGACTAATTTTCATTTGTTATATTTCACCATAAAGCTTATTTTATACCTTGTTTTTGTATTTTCACCAAAAATTCACATTTTAAGATAATGGTGATGTTAGCTGAGTATTTCCAACACTTTTGTAAGATAATAGAACTAATTATGAAATATAATGGAATGGAGGAGAAGACTTTGTCTGCATGTCCTTTATGTAACGGAGTAAAAACATTGGAACAAGCTTGCTCGTCCTGTGGTAGTACAATGGATAATCAAGGGCGACTAGTTGACTATATGGGAGATTATATTGCGTATTTAGATTACGAGGGAACAAATCTAATTGATGGACTCCAGGACTCGAATGATAAACATATTTGTGTCCACTTATTTCAATGTTCTTCTTGTGATGAACAAATCCATGTTCCAATTAGAGAAATACCTAATTTATAAAACTTAAATAAAGGCACTTTTCGCAGTTGTTATTGCTTTATTATTTCGTACTTGATATAAAATGCGACGTAGTTTAGCTATTAGTTGATTTGCGCTCCGGGCAGTCGCTTTCCGCGGGCAACGCTTCAACTTCCTCGGAAGAAACCCGCTTCCTGCGGGATTTTCAGCAGTCGCTTTTCCCGCTGGAGTCGACTGCCCTCCGCTTCAATCATCATCATATCTGCAGCAATTATAAAAGGGAGATAGATAAGATCAAAACCAGCGTAGTTTAGTTCAACAAATTTTAAATAGCTGTGATTTCAAGAGTGGGAAATTCTCTCAACATACAGTCACGACTTTTCCCTCGATAATCAGAACACCCCTACCAGTGCAGGCAGAATACGTAGACTCCTATGGGAACAGCGCGTGTCCGAAGACCCCGGAAGAGTCGCTTTTTGATTCTGAGGAGGCTGAGGCCGTGCCCATGGAAAGCGAAGTATTCTGCCGGAACGGCATATAAGGATTCAACTTTAATTATTGTCAGAGATAAAAGAATACTACTTCGTAGTTTATAGATACTGCGTCATAAACAACAGTCTTTTAGAAAACAGCCTAAATAAAAAACAGGCGACAATTAAATGTCGCCTGTTTTGATGTATTATTTAATTCTTGCTTCTGTTTCTGCATCGAAGAAGTGTGCTTTGTTCATATCTAAAGCCAAATCGATTTTTTCTCCACCATTAATATCTGTTCTAGAATCAACACGAGCAACGAAATCTTGGTCGTTTAGTTTTGAGTATAGATAAGACTCAGAACCCATTAACTCAGCAACTTCAATTGTAGCAGTAATTTTAGTTCCAGGAGTTGACTCGATAAAGATTGGCTCGTCATGCATATCTTCTGGACGAACACCAAGAACAAGATCTTTATTTAAGTAACCTTGGTCACGAAGAATTTTCATTTTACCTTCTGGTACATCTACTTTCACATCACCTATAACAAATTTTCCTTCTTCTAATTTTCCTGAGAAGAAGTTCATTGATGGTGAACCAATAAATCCACCTACGAAAATGTTATCTGGCTTGTCATATACTTCTTTTGGTCCACCAACCTGTTGAATAAGGCCATCTTTCATAACAACAAGTCTCGTAGCCATTGTCATCGCTTCAGTCTGATCGTGTGTTACATAGATAGTTGTTGTTTGTAAACGTTGGTGTAGCTTTTGGATTTCTGCACGCATTTGTACACGTAATTTTGCATCAAGGTTAGAAAGCGGCTCATCCATTAAGAAAACTTTAGCATCACGTACAATTGCACGTCCTAATGCAACACGCTGACGTTGTCCACCAGATAAAGCTTTAGGTTTACGATCTAAATATGCTTCTAGTCCAAGGATTTTTGCAGCGTTACTTACACGACGCTCTATTTCGTCCTTTTTAAATTTACGTAGTTTTAGACCAAATGCCATATTATCATACACATTCATGTGTGGATATAGTGCATAGTTCTGGAAAACCATTGCGATATCACGGTCTTTAGGTGCGACCTCGTTCATCAAAGTGTCATCAATGTATAATTCTCCGCCTGAAATTTCTTCTAGTCCTGCAATCATGCGAAGAGTTGTAGATTTACCGCAACCAGATGGTCCAACAAAAACAACAAACTCTTTGTCTGAGATTTCTAAATTAAAATTGTCAACTGCCTTAGCAGCACCTTTGTCATATACTTTATCAATATTTTTTAATGATAATTCTGCCATGTGGATTCCCTCCTATATTTTGAAAGCGTTTTACTTATAAACTAAGTTTAATGGTTTCATGCCCAAAGGTAAATGGTAGCTGTGCACAAAAATATACAACCTGTTTGTGCACGTTTACATAGTGATAAAAATTGCATTTATAATAAAAGCATACATTACGAGTTTATTTTAATTTCTGTTTTAATGTTAGCGTGAGATAAACAGATAGTGCCCCTTTGAATTGTTTAACATCAATACCAGATCGTTCTATAAACTTATCAACTCTATATTGAAGACTGTTTCGGTGCATGTATAAGTTCTTTGCTGCCAATGTCGCATTAGAATTAGACTCTAAGAAAATCCGAATTGTCTTTAATAGCTCTTCATCGTCTACTGTATCCTTCAAAACTGAATTAATGATAATTGAGATTGATTCCTCTGTTAAGGGATCGAGTAATAGGTAAGGAACGGCTTCTACATAATCTATGACAGGCTTTTTATTATATTGATGTACTGATGTATATGAATTTTTAGTCCATTCGTACTGTTGGATGACGTTATTAATGTCACTGAAATATGGACTTATAAATAAATGTACATTCATGTAGAAGTCACTCATTAAAACTTCAATGATTTCGTCATAAGTGATAACATCTTCTTCGCTATTTAAATCTTCCTCAATAATTAAGCCTTGATGACTATTTTCCCAAATAATAGGAACTTTAGTAAAAAACAAACCATGAATTGCTTCACGAAATGCAATTGAATCCACATTATCGTCGGATAATGTGAAATAAACAAAGCGATAAGTTTGTTGTGACTCTATTTGATTTTGATTTCTATTGTTAAATAAAATATCTATCCACTGCTTTTCTCTTTTGGTGACAGGTGGTTGATTTGCTTGATAAGGTGTCAGAAAAGTTTCTAATAGCATGTTTTCTGTTTTTGATAATTCATTTTTTGCAATTCCTACTATTTTATTTTCTGATGTAGTAAACCAACAATAGCTATCTGTATCCATGTGCATATCATAAGTTGATTGAATTAATGAAGGAAATATTGCCTTTAACTGTTTAATCATGTGATAATAGCCTCTTTCATGTTTTTTAATCCTTATAATGGTATGCTGTTAGTCTTGGTAGCATAAAGCTCAATAGATTTCGATCAAGTCTATTGAGTTTCTTACATTATAACAAAATTAACAAAAATGAAACATTACCAGAGATTAACCAACTTTTTCAGATTCATTTGTTGATGTAAAATTTTATATCATGTGATAGTAAAAAAGCGCACATAGATTTGTGCGCTTCTACTACTCAGCTTTCTGCTGGAAAAGGTTTGTCCTCTTTAGGTAATTTTCTAGCTTGTTCAATTTGCATACGTCCATGGATGGATTTGGTGGTACCTCCAGCCATACCTTCATTAATCATTCGATCAACATCGAGCTCGTGTTCTTTAAGGTCTTCATAATTATCATTGCTGTATTTATTTTTCTCTGTCAATAGTAGTCTCCTTTCGATACATAGTATCGTTTAAAAGCCGCCTCAATTGAATAAAAACTTGGCGATATGGTTTTTCACTTATTAGCTTTTCACGAATTTTGGTAGTCATACGGAATCTTTTAAGTATCTAAGCTATTCATTGTTAAGTTGTGTAAATAAAATGCGAATTTAAAGGGGTAAGATAAGATGTGAAGTGAATTTTGGTTTATCTTCTGATGATTAAAAATACTGAAGCCTGGTTTGGAATTTGCTTCAAATAACCAGACTTTACCCTCTTCATCAATACCAAAATCAAACCCTATTTCACCAGTCAGTTGCGGCAAATCTTTTTCAATTTGGTTACTTAATAAGATAGCAGTAGTTGTAAGTCGGTGATTAATTTTTTTGGTTTGTTCTTCAGAGAAAAGTTCACTCACTGTATGAAGACTACCACCTCTTTGAACATGGGTGGTCAGACTTCCTTTGCCTGCAAATTTTGCACAAATCAAACTAATCTCCCAACTATTACGATGGTTTTTATTGGAATGAACACGAAAATCAATCGCACTTTTCCCTTTTTTCATTAGAGAAATTTCTTTTTGAGCAACATAACCTTTTAATCCATTTGGGAAGTGCTGTTCAAAAAACGATTCTATCTTTGTATATCGATTAACCTGTGATTTATCATTATGGTAATAGTGGCATTCCGTTTCACCAGAATGGAGTTTGATGCAACGAATAATCCCTTCACCGCGACTACCGTGTATTGGCTTAATATATAAAGGGTGTTTCTCTAACAATTTTGCGATTTTTTGTTTGGAAGGATGTAAAATGGTTTCGGGTAATAGATAAGAACACGTTTGGCTTCTCATTAATCGTTCATAAATTTCCCATTTGTTAAAAAAGTTTTGGTTAAACAATGTAGAACGGTGTTCTAACCATTTTTTTGCATATACAACCTCAGGATGATGCTCGATTTTTCGGTTAGGTAGTCGATTATAAATCACCGTTGGAATATCAAAAAAGTCTTGTTTCCATTCCCCATTATCTAAGTAATAAGCATGAATTTTTTCTTGTTGATGAGATATATGTTGATAACCAAAAAAGAGGGTGTTAAAACCGATTTGCTCTCCAGCTTTACTAAGTGAATAGAATGTTTCTGTTCTCGGCCCTAAGACCTTTGAATCTGAACCAAATCCAGCGATTAATACGGCAAGTGTCAGTAATATTGTGCAACTATTTCCATTTATGTCCAACGTAATTTTTTTATTTTTGGAAAGATTTAATTTTGTTTTTAGTTGAGAAGAGATATAAAGAGTATGATTGTCTTTGTGATGAGCTAGGCACTCAATGTTTGATTGATATGGTCCATATCGGATATATTTAATGAAATGAAACTTTGTAAAAAACTGGTGCGGGACAATTATTCTATTCTTACTGCCTTGATAATATTTAATTTCAAACGTGTAGGTAGTAATTTTATGTCCCTCCTTCATTTAACATTAGTATATGGGTAATATATATGATATAACATTTCAACTAATGACTAGTACAAGTTGACTATAGTGAAAGAAATAGAAAGGAAGGTTATTAATGACAGCACTTTTTATCATTATAATGATGATTATCATAGGAGCAGCTATTGGAGGTGTGACAAACTCCTTAGCAATCAAAATGTTATTTCGTCCATTTGAAGCTAAATATATAGGGAAATGGAAGCTTCCCCTAACACCTGGTTTAATACCAAAGCGTAGGGATGAGCTTGCCAGACAATTGGGAAAGACGGTTGTCGATCATTTGTTGACCCCAGAAGGTATAAAAAAGAAGCTTAGGCAATCAGAGTTTAACCAACAGGTAACAATATGGGCACAATCAGAAGTCAACCGTGTTCTCGATCAAAACCTAAGCACGAAAGTAATGCTCGCCAAAATAGGTATATACTTAAATGAACAGCAGTTGAAATCTAAAATAGCGGATTTAACAGAAAAACAATATGAGAAATTCATGGATTCAAAGCGCCCTCTTTTACTTCGGGAAGTAATAAGTGAAGAATGGCTTAATAAAACAGATGAAGGGAAGAAATGGCTAACAGATTATGTGCAGCAACAGTTAACGAGTTATGTAACTAGTGATACTGCCAGAAGTAAAATTGGGCAAGTGGTGGATGACTATTTAGATGGAAAAGGCTTTTTTGTAAATATGATTAGCTCTTTCCTAGGGAATGAAGGATTAGCAGATCGAATACAGCCCATTCTTGTTCAATATCTTCAATCTAGAGACGCAAGGGAATGGATTAATGAGATATTGAGTAATGAACTCGACGATATATTAGACTTACCAGTTGAAAAGATTGAGGCACAGTTTGATTCCGTTCTGAACGGAGCTGTCCTAGGTAAAGTCGTATCCGAAAGTGTTCCGGTTGAAAAGTGGCTTAACAAGTCTGTAACAGAATGGATTGAACCATTTAAAGCTCAATTATTATCACATATAGTTCCAACGATAGTAACTAAGTTATCTGAAACGCTGGTAGATAGAATAGACCTGTTGATGAAGAAGTTCCGATTAGAAGAAATTGTGGAAAAAGAAGTAGAATCATTTCCAATCGAACGAGTTGAACAGCTTGTTTTAAACATCTCAAGTAAAGAATTTAAATTAATTACTTATTTAGGTGCTCTTCTAGGAGGATTAATCGGACTCGTGCAAGGTATTATTGTACTGTTGGTTAGTTAATTGAATTAGTCCAATAATTGCATTTAAGCTCCTATACCCTGTATCAGTATACACAGCTTTTGTCGTTTGTTATAGTTGTAGAAGTGTAAGAAAAGCAATAACAAGGAGGACGTTACAAAATGACAAATATTTATGATAGCGCATATGATCTTGAAAAGGCAATTAGAGAAAGTGAAGAGTTCCAAGGACTAAAACAAGCCTATGAGACAGTAATGGCAGATGAATCTGCAAAGACTATGTTTGAAAATTTCCGTACAACTCAAATTGAACTGCAAGAAAAACAAATGCAGGGACAAGAGATTTCTGAAGAAGAGGTTGAACAGGCTAAAAAGGTTGTTGAGCTAGTACAACAGCATCCTGACATTTCTAACTTAATGGAGCAGGAACAACGTCTTAACGTTTTAATAAATGATGTTAGTAAGATTATCACAAAACCATTAGAAGAATTATACGGAGCACCAGAAGAGCAGTAAAGATAACAACCTTGTCCGGAGTAATCTGGACAAGGTTTTTTTTTTGAGAGAATTTGTGAATAGTATTAAAAAATGAAACGTTTTCTAAACATGTTCGTAAACTTTAAAGGATAGGGAGCGTGGTAATAGATGACATTGAAATTAGACAACGTGACAAAACGTTTTGGAGGTTTTACTGCTGTAGACGAATTATCAATAGAAATTCCTGACAGAGAAATCTTTGGATTTTTAGGTTCCAATGGTGCTGGGAAGACAACTACATTTAGATTGATTTTGGGTTTGCTCGATGAGACAGAAGGATTAATCACCTGGGATGGCAAGAAAATTGATTATAGCCAAAGCAATTATATTGGCTATTTACCTGAAGAACGTGGGTTATATCCGAAATTAAAGGTGAAGGATCAACTTATCTACCTAGGTCGTTTAAGAGGAATGTCTAAAAATGATGTCATTGCCGAATTAAAAGTGTGGTTAGATCGATTTAAAGTACCTGATTACCTGGATAAAAAAATAGAAGAATTGTCAAAGGGAAATCAACAAAAAATACAATTCATTTCTGCAGTGATACATAAGCCCAAATTGTTAATCTTAGACGAACCTTTTTCAGGACTTGACCCGATAAATGTAGAAATGCTAAAAAAAGCTGTGATTGAGTTAAAAAATCAGGGAACGTCAATTGTATTTTCCTCCCACCAGATGGAGCATGTTGAAGAACTTTGTGAACATCTCTGTATTATGCAACGAGGTAAACCAATTGTTCATGGGGCCCTGAAAGAAATCAAACGATCGTTCGGCAAGAAAAACCTATTCGTACACGCTGATTTTGATTTAGAATATTTAAAGGACATACAAGGTGTAGTAAATTATAAGGCCTTTCCGGATGGATGCCGGCTTCAAATTGAAAGTGAGTCAATCTCACAAAATGTATTCACAGCCTTACAAGATAAAGGTTTTGTAAGAAGATTTGAGTTGGAGGAACCTTCCTTGAATGACATTTTCATAGAAAAAGCAGGTGAGTCCTATGAATAAGTTCTGGATTGTTATGGCTCATACCTATTGGAGTCGTTTCAAGACAAAGGCGTTTTTAATAACGACAGCACTAGTATTAGTTTTTATTGTCGGCTTGGCAAATATCCAATCAATCATTGAGTTGTTTAGTGGGGATGAAGAACAGGATCGAATTGCTGTTATTGATGATACAGCTAATGTTTTTGAGTCACTTTCTCAACAAATTGTAAGCACTGAAGCTAATGTGGAACTTAGCAATTACCAGGGGTCCATAGAAGAAGCGAAAGATAGTGTGTTGGAGGAAGAGTATCAGGGTGTGCTTCATATAACATCAAGCGAGAAAAATCTGCTTGAAGCAACTTACTTTTCAAATCAGGTGGATTCCACACAAATAGGAACCCAATTACAAAACACTTTACAACAAATCAAAGTAATGATGGCTACAAATAACGCAGGTATTGATGAAACAATTATTCAAGAAATATACTCACCATTAGAATTTGAGACTGCTATGATTGAAAATCCGAATGGTACTGATCAAGTTGGAAAAACAGAAGAAGAACTAAATAATGCACGTGGGTTAGTTTATGTAATCTTATTTCTCTTGTATTTTGCGGTTATTACCTATGGAAATATGATTGCGATGGATATCGCCAATGAGAAATCCTCAAGAGTAATGGAAATCTTAATCTCAAGTTCATCACCAGTAAGTCAGATGTTTGCTAAAATAATTGGTATCGCACTACTTGGATTAACACAATATGTCCTATTTATAGGGGTAGGCTATCTAGTAATTAGTCTAAAGAAAGATGAAATGGTTGGGGGAGTCTTTGACTATTTTGGAATATCGAATATAGAGGCTTCTACTTTTATTTATGCTATTGTGTTCTTTTTGCTCGGTTATCTATTATACGCTACACTATCTGCGATGCTCGGTTCATTAGTTAGTAGAATTGAAGACGTTCAGCAATTGATGATGCCAGTAATCTTTTTGATTATGATTGCTTTCTTCTTTGCCATGTTTGGCTTGAATATGCCTGACTCTACGATGGTAACTGTAACATCACATATTCCTTTTTTTACACCAATGTTAATGTTTTTACGAGTAGGAATGTTAGATGTACCTTTCTGGGAAGTGGGTATAAGCATCCTTACAATGATAGTAACAATTATTATATTAGCCATTATTGGAGCACGGGTATATCGAGGGGGAGTTTTAATGTATGGCCGCGCTACTTCATTGAAGGATTTCAAACAAGCACTACAACTATCTAAAAAGGAATAAATTAAAGTGTCATAATTGTGGTCAATGGATAAATTATTCATTGGCTTTTTTTTATTCATAAATCGAACGTGCATTCGTTTTTTCAATCTGTTAAAATATATATAGATATTAATAGAAAGGAATTAAATAATGAATGATAAAATTTCCTTTATTCACTGTGCGGATCTACATCTGGACAGTCCATTTATCGGGCTAAGCCATGTCTCTGATAGAATTTTCACTGATCTACGAAAGAGTACATTCAACGCTCTAAATTCCCTCGTAAACCTAGCAATAGAAAAGAAAGTGGATTTCGTGTTAATGGTTGGTGATTTATTTGATAGTGAGCAGCAAAGTTTAAAAGCAGTTATTCGTTTACAAAAAGCTTTTGAGCAATTAAATAAACATAACATACAAGTATATATTTCCTTTGGCAACCATGACTTTCTTGATGGTCGACAGTTTGATTTTAATTATCCAGACAATGTTCATTTATTTGAAGAAGAAAGTGTAAGACATTTCCCTTTTAATAAGAATGGAAAAACAGTTGCAAATATCTATGGATTTAGCTATAAACAACGTGCAGTAACCGACAATAAATCACTGGAATTTAACCCGACGGGTGAAGATATCTATCACATTGGAATGCTTCACGGTAGTTTGTCTAGCAACACAGACCATGATGTCTATGCACCATTTCAACTAAATGATTTAACAAATAAAAACTTTGACTACTGGGCACTTGGCCATATTCATAAGCGACAGGTACTACGTGAAAATCCTTACATCGTATACCCCGGTAATACCCAGGGAAGATCTTCGAAAGAATCAGGGGAAAAAGGGTGCTATTTTGTAGAGTTAGAAAATGGCCAGCAATCACTTGAATTTTATCCACTGCAACGCTTAAGGTTCGAGGACCTCGAGGTGGATGCTAGCTTGTGTGAACAACCTCAACAGTTAGAATCACTTATCGAGGAAATGGTTTCAAATAATAGTAATAAAATAGGTGCAACTATTGTTACGCTCCTTCTATCTAGTAATTCCAGTAATCTTGTAGAATGGCATCAAGCTGGATTTTTGGATGATATCATTGACTATATTAATGAAAGCAATCTGGATACAGAAAGTTGGGCATTTATTCGGTCATACAGTCTAGAAAAACAAACTAAGGCTGA
This sequence comes from Aquibacillus halophilus, assembly GCF_009649745.1. GTDB lineage: Bacteria > Bacillota > Bacilli > Bacillales > Amphibacillaceae > Aquibacillus > Aquibacillus halophilus. The sequence continues at coordinate 27,681 of NZ_WJNG01000014.1, forward strand.
TAAATTGGAATTGAAAAAAGGGCAACATTTTCTAGGGGAATTATTACGACAATTTGAAAACCAGGTAGACATAGAAGAATATGTAGAACCACTAATGCAACACAGACAGGCACGTAAGCTTTTGAAATCCTTTACCGAGGAAGAACAACAACAGATTTTAAAGGAAGCAGAAGATTTATTATTGTATCAATTGCTAAAGGAATGAGTGAAAAATGAAAATTTTAAGTGCCAATATCTACGGGTTTGGAAAATGGCAGGATGAACAGTTAAATTTTGGAGACAAGCAATTGGTAATTATCTCAGGAGAGAATGAATCTGGGAAATCAACGCTTCGCCAATATATGTTATTTATGTTCTTTGGTCTCCCCCCAAAAAAAAGAGAGTTCTACTTTCCAAAGACTGGTGGGAAAATGGGTGGTAGATTAACCGTGTCGACTCAAACACATGGTGAATTTACAATTGAACGGATTCATGATCGAAACAATGGTGAAGCGGAATGTTTTTTTCCTGATGGAACTATCGAAAATGAGAAATGGCTAAAGGAAAGTATGACTGGAATAGATTATAGCTCCTTTCAATCAATTTTTTCGTTTGACTCGAATGATCTTAACAAACTACATACATTAAAAGCCGATCAGTTGGGCGAGGTATTATTGGGGATTGGAATGACTGGTTCAGACCAAATTTATAAAACAGAGAAGCATTTGGACAATCAACTTAATCAACTTTTCAAGCCGCAGGGAAAAAAACCAGAGGTTAATGAACAACTCATGAAAATTGAAGAGATAAATAAACAATTGAATGAGTTGAAAGTAGAGGAAAACTCTTATCACGAAAAACAAAGTTTAAAAGAAATAATTAGTGAAGAAATAGTTAATCTTCAACAGGAATTAGCCGCATCAAGAAAAAAACAAACAAGTATTGAAACAAAAATTCAAGTTTCTCCTTTATTAACTGAGCTACATCATGCAAATCAACAGCTATTTCAATATGAAGATCCTAGTGAATTTCCAGAGAATGGTGTCGAGCGATATCAGCACATAAAAGAGCAACTTCTACCATTACAAAGTGAGTACTCTGTATTACATGATAATGAACAGAAATACGAGTCGGAATTAGGTTCACTGAAGAAACAAGTATGGGATAGTGAATTATTTAATAAAGCGAATGTGGTCCTTGAAAGGGCCAGAAACTACAACCATAGTGGAAATGAAATGGAATACCATATAACTGAAAAAGATAGTATAGCTAGAGAGTTAACAAAGGATTTAGAACAACTACAAGTGGGTGTAGAGCTAGAAGACTTGAGGGATTTAAAGTTACCTTTTCACGTGGAAGAGGAATGGAATCAATTAAAACAAGAGAAATCACAGTTGTTCATGGAGCTCGAAAAAGTAGACTCTGAATTAAAGTCTATCCTTCATCAAATCAAACATGTAGGGGATAGGAACGAACATATTAAAGCCAAATTGGTTTCCCAAGAAAAAATAGACCAATACAACCAGAAGGTTAGTGATTATGATAACCAGACTAAAGCTCAGATGTTCAATGAATTTAACATAGACCAGAAACGTAAATGGCAAAAGGAATCAAAAGAAAGAGACAAGCGCTCCAACATAGTTATTGCGGTTGGTTCCCTATTCAGTATAGCGTTAGGCGCATTTGCTTTTGTTGCAGAGATAGATAGTTTATTAATAGCTTCTATTTTGTTGTTTGTGGGTGTTGTAATACAGAAACTAGTTGTTGCCCAATCTAATCGTAGAACGGAGAAAATATTCGGAAAGACGGACACAGTTACTAGAAGTCAGCCAAAACAGGAAGAAATTCATATTAAAGAAATGAAACAAACCCTGTCGGATCAGCAAACTTTTCAATATGAATTAAAGAATGGTGAAGCGGATTACCAAAAGCTTTATATCGAACAGATAAAATTAGAAGAAAAAGAACATTTCTATCGAATTAAACAAAAAAGGCTAGAGAAGAGGGTGAATGAGCAAACAGACATCTTTTCTTTTCTAAATTTGGTTCACATCGATTACTGGCCTAAACTATATCACATACTTAGTAATTCTGTTTTAAAATGGAATAAATACAGTCATCTTGAAAGTGAGATTGAAAAACTACAATTAACATTAAATCACTATGAGGAAGAAATAGTTTTATTTTTAGAAGAAAATCAATTAATTGTTGAAGAGTTACCAATAAATGAAAAAGTCAATCATTTAAAGCGCTTGATAGAAAAACAGATGGGGTTAAACAATAATATTGAACAGTACACTAAATGGTTAAATGAGGTGTACGATTTACAAAGGAATTTAATCTTAAGGATGAAGCCTTACCACGAAGAGATAGCAAACCTTTGGAATTTAGCAAGAGTGGAAGATGAAGAAGTTTTTTTGAAAAAAGGTAATAATAAAAAAAGTCGCGAAAAGCTTGAAAGTAGAATATCAGAAATTAAAGATCAACTTACCCCATTGCTTGGTGAATCTGGATTTAAAATAGCTTTGGCTAGTAAGCCTGATGAAAAAGAGGACTTACTACAAGAAGTGCGTGACATTAAACAATATATTGATGAAGTAGAAGCAAGCATTGAAGATAAACGTCAATCTTTATCGGATGTTAAATCGTTATTAGTTAAGATGGAAAACAAAGAGGACTATTCCATTGTAAAACATCAATTTCATTTGGAACAAGATTATTTGAAAAGCCTAACAAAACAATGGGCTATTCACCAAGTTTCTAAACAAATACTGCTAGAAACAAAGCAAATTTTTCAAAACAACTATCTGCCAAAGGTGATCGAATCTACGTCCTACTATTTCAATTTGTTAACTGGTGGAAGGTATATAAATGTTTTTTCCCCTAAATCAGGAAACCCTATGCAAGTGGAAAATAATTTAGGAATTCGTTTTAATGTCAATCAACTGTCCCAGGGTACTAATGATCAACTTTATATCTCATTACGAATAGCACTAAGTGAAATTGTTAATAAACAGTACAAACTGCCATTTTTCATTGATGATGCATTTGTTCACTTTGATAAAAGTAGGACAAAAGAAATGATTCGAATTTTAAACAAACTGGCTACTAATCAGCAAATAATTCTTTTTACCTGTCAAGATTCACTGCAACTATATGTCGAAAATGAAAAAAATGTTCATTTGCAAGTTCTTTAACGTGGTAGGTTAGCAATCTCTAGAAATTAATGATAAAATATTGATGATAAATTGATGATTTTTAAGGGAATAAATTACTAACTCCTTCCAATCTTTGGAGTTTATGAATCTAGGGACTACTGAGTGAATCACCTACTAAAGAAAGTTTCATTATATTCAGTTGGAGGGCTTGTATTGCCAAACAATGAGGAAAGCAAAGAATGGCGTGTATATGAAGAGGTAATTGATAAATTTGTACAGGTAATAGCAAAAAATATGAATTTATATGGAATTACCCCATCAGTCGGGAGAATATACGGTGCACTATATTTTAATGAAGGCCCGATGACTTTAGACGACATGAGAGATGCGCTAGAAATGAGTAAGACTAGTATGTCTACAGGTGTAAGGTCATTAGCAGAAATGAGAATGGTTGAGCCGGCATTCAAAAAAGGTGAACGTAAGGATCTGTACAAGTCCGAAGAAGATTGGTATAAGTCTTTTACATCTTTATTTGGAAACAGGTGGAGACATCATACAGAAACAAATATAGAAGAGGCTGAAGAAGCAATCAATGAGTTAGAGCAAATTAAAAACAATACAACTGATGAATGGCTGCAGGAAAAGATTAATCTTGATGTGGACCGACTAAGGTATGCTCAGAACTACTACAGGTGGCTAATGAGGTTTATCCATGTGGTGGAGTCAGGAGAAATTTTCGAGTATGTTCCTAAGTACGAAAGTCCAAAATCATGATCAAATCTATCTATTTTCAAAGCCCTTACTAACATAATGATGTGGTAAGGGCTTATTGTTATATGGAATTAATTTATAAAAAAGAGAACATTTACAAGTTTCTTAAAGCCGGAGAGGAGAGATGTACAAATGAACAAAGGTATTGCTAATTATAATGTGGGAGAGCTGTTTGATTATTTTATGCTAGTCAGGGCAGCAAACAAAGGAATAGCAAGTAATGGGAAGCCCTTTTTGACATTACTTTTAAAAGATGTCAGTGGTGAAATCGAGGCTAAACTATGGGAAGCAACATCAGAAGATGAGGAGTTATTCGTGCCAGAACAATTAGTTAAGGTTACCGGGGAAGTAAATCAATTTAGAGGAAGATCACAACTAAAAATTCATAGCATTCGTCCAGCTCAGTCCACTGATGGGGTCCATCCAAATGATTTTATTGAGAAAGCCCCAGTTGAAAAAGACGAATTGATGGCTCGTATCACAGAAATTATTTTTGAAATGAAGAATCCAAATCTTCAAAGAATAGTGAGGTACTTCATTAAAAAGTACCAGGAAGCATTACTAACTTATCCTGCTGCAGTTAAAAATCACCATGAATACGTTTCTGGGTTAGCATACCACATTGTCTCTATGCTTAATTTAGCAAAGGAATTAAAAGTTCTTTATCCGGACATAAATAAAGATTTGCTTTACGCAGGTGTAATACTCCACGACCTTGGTAAAACGAAAGAGCTATCTGGTGTTACCGCACCTTCTTATACACTAGAAGGGAAATTAATTGGGCATATTCCAATCATGGTAGAAGAAATAGGACAGGCAGCAAGAGAGCTTCAAATCGAAACGGAAGAGGTTACAATACTTCAACATATGGTTCTAAGTCATCATGGCAAAGCAGAATGGGGTAGTCCGACACCACCTTTAGTACGTGAAGCAGAACTACTTCATTTAATTGATTTAATCGATGCAAAAATGAATATGTTGAATCGTTCCTTAGAAAAAGTAAAACCAGGTGAGTTTACCGATCGTTTATTCGCCATGGATAATCGAGCATTTTATAGACCACTCTTTGATGAATAATAGCTGAATCTATAAGTAGTATCATGGATTATTTTAATTTTAGGTCATAAGCTCATCCTAATTGCAATCCGAATTTGTGCATATGGGATGAAGAATGGCATAAAGCCAATTGAATTTCTTCCCCTCGAAGCATATTTTGAAATCATTAGCATATATTCTAGAAATATGGACAAGGGGAGGTAATATGATGATACTTGGTATCCCTTGGTGGGTATACATGTTCATTTTATTTATATTTTTCAGTGGTTATATGTCATTTCGGGCATTGGTTGCAGAGAAAAAATTAGAAAAACAATTCATCGAACGTGAAGGTAAAGTCTATATGGATAGAATAGAGGAAAAGCGTAGTAATAAGGAAATAGAAGAAGAAAAAAAGGAATTTATATCAGGGTAATTTAAAAGGACCTACTCCAAATTTTGGGTAGGTCCTTTTGATGCAATATTTATTCAGTTGCTTCAGCTTCAGTTGGTTCTGGTTGATCAAAAAGATCACTGAACTCATCAATTTTAACGTCAATATTTGCGTCTTCCATCAATTGAGCTAACTTAGCTTGTGCAGCTGCATTATCTATTTTACTATTTGCAATCTCCCTGCGTAATTGCTCTTTCATATCTTCTAACGGCTCAAGATCTTCAACTTCGTTTTCAGCAGTTACTTTAATAACATGGAAACCATATTCAGTTTGTACCGGCTCACTGACTTCATCAACATTTAAGTTGTAAACTGCCTCTTCAAAAGGAGGAACCATAGATCCAGGAGTAATCGGTCCAAGGGCACCACCATTCGGTGCAGTTTGTGTATCTGTTGAATACTCTGTAGCTAATGTAGCGAAATCTTCGCCTTCTTCTAATTTCTGTACTACTTCATTCGCTATTTCTTCAGATTCGACTAAGATGTGACTTGCTTCGTACTCAGTTTGAAGACGTTCATATCTTTGTTCTATCTCTTCGTCAGTAACTTCTATACCTTCTGTTAAAGCTTTTTCTTGAAGAAGGCTAAGGCGAAGTGCTTCGCGGAATTCATCTTCACTAGAATAATTACTTTGTTGTAAAACAACTTCGAATTGGTCACCATATTGTTCTTTTAATTCATTTAACTGTTCATCAACCTGTGATTCATCGATTTCATATTCAGATTCCAGAATCTTTTTCATTACAAGATCTTGAAGAACAGTTTCTCCAGTCTGATTCTTTAACTCCTGATAGAATTCTTCTTTAGTAACATTACCTGATTCTGTTTCAACCACAATTTCTGAATCCTCGGATGAGCAAGCAGATAGTGCAAGAACCCCAGCCGCTAAGGATGCTGCGATAACTAGTTTTTTCATTATATAACACTCCTAATCTTGGATCATTGCTTTTTGGCTAGTATGAACAAGCCCATGAAATAATATAACATATTTTAGTGTTAAAAGAACAGTCTGGTTCTAAATTACACACTTTTTACTTAAATTCCATGTGGCCATTGTATTCCCCTTAAGGTATGTAGGGTCAAAATTCTTAAAACCAACCATGCTGATGTATGGTGTTTTATTTAATGAAGGCTAGTTGCTAAAAGATGGTTGTTTTAGACAGAATAACTATAAACTCCGACGTAACTTCTATCTATTTATTCATATATGCTTTCTACAATCGCTTCGGCAAAAAACTTCGCTTTCCGTGGGCACGGCCTTAGCCTCCTCGTAGAAAACCACTACTGCGGGGTCTTCGGACTCGTGGGACTGCGATTACTCGTCCCATCGAAAACCATTGCTGTTCCCACAGGAGTCTGTGTTTTTTGCCTACGCTGTTAATAGTGTTCTGATTATCGAGGGAAAGTCTATGGTTTTACGTGAAAAAATTTTCATTTTCTTGAACACAAGCTATCCAAGCTGCGAAACTACACTAGATTTTGGTTTTTATCCATCTTTCTTTCATTACTGTTACATAAATGATGGTGATTGGAGCGGAGGGCAGTCGACTCCTCGAAAATACAAACCAATTTTCTTCGTGCGATGCAATGCTGCCGGAGCCTTCCTTATCCTGCGGGAAAAGCGACGGCTGAAAATCCCGCAGGAAGCGGTTTTCTTCCGAGGAAGTTGAAGCGTTGCCCGCGGAAAGCGACTGCCCGAAGCGCAAATCAACTAGTAGCTACGCTACGACGCAATTTATATCAACTACGTAACAAGCAACAAAACTTATATAAAAGGGCAATGAAAAAGGGATGACGAAATATAATTTCGTCATCCCGTTTTTTATTTGGGTAATCTGTATAACTAGTAAAGGATTAGTCATTTACTAATTAAGTGAATAAAACTTCAACATATGATGATATTAATAATATCGTAATAAGAATGTTTATCGTTCTAAATACATTAGGTTGGCGCTCTTGTGACATTTCTGTTTGCAAGCACAGTTTATGTGTCAAAGAATTAAACAAAAATAGTACTAATAAGGCAAAGGGAACGAAAATAATTGCCATAAGATAATGACCTCCTTTTACACACCTATGAAACTACTTTATCAGAAAATGCTGTAGTTGAACAGAAATAAGTTATAAATAATCAAGCACCCTATGTTAGGGTGCTTGATTTATACTAGCTTACTAGTATATCATATCCGTCTTTGGCATTTTCAATAACACATTTTTTAGGGGCTTTTAGTAATTGTTTTGTATATAAAAAATCGGTAAAAGATAATCCAATATTTACAGCAGTAAATAATACGAAATATGCATAATAGTCTGCAAATAGGTAACTAGAGAATAATCCCGGAACTGTAATTAGTACAGTAGGTGCTAATAAAATGAAAATCGATGTTCTTTTAGACATTTTTGTCTTTGTTGTAAATAAGAAGGTAGGAAAAATTCCTATTTTAAAACGCCAGTTAATTTTAAGACGTTTATTTATCAAAAACACTGGCAATACGTGTGTTAGTTTGTGAAACATAGGTAAAAGTAATAAACTTATTAATAATGGTACTAACCCGTGATCCTTCAATTCAATTGTTTGGTGAACAATCGAATATGGTAAATATAAGAAAATAAAAGATAAAAGTCCAGTTAATAAAGAAATTAAATAAATACGGTTTAATCCGAATTCTCTGGTAATATTTACTGTTTTCCAGCAATTCATCATAAATTCCCCCTTACATCAGCGCAACTAGTTTATAAATTATTGTTTTTTTTTGAAGGGAGCTTTTCCCTCACTGAATATAGTACGTTTATGAAGAAAAATCAATAGCTTTGTAAGAAAAAAAAAATATAGTTTAAATTATACTATATTTATTTGAATTATATGTGGAGTAAGGAGCTTACGCGTGGGTATTTGTAGTAAACAAATCTAACTAATATAGCCTAGATTAAATTGTTATCCTAGAAACAGAACAAAAAGCATTGAAACATAGTTAGAAAAAGAGTTATATAATTGATTTTCTGTTGATTTGAAATGATATCCTACTAAGTTTAAGTATTAAGTATCTAAACACTAAGAAGGAGGGATTTCCCCTTCCTTCTTTGAAACTTTTATTGGGAGGAATTGTTTTTTATTTTTTTGAAAGCTTGTTCGACTTTATTGTTGAATGTAATCATTTCTCTTAGTCTACTGTATATTCCTTCCAATTCATCCGAATGAGGCTTTTCTTTGGAAGGTATTGCCTCTTCCTCTAACCTACTTTCTATTTGTTTTAGTAAATCCTTTTGCCGATTAACAGTATCTATCCTTTTGTGAAGGAAGGAATTCATGAATTTATTGTAAAGGTTTTCATTTGCAGTGTATAAATCTTTGCGAACACCTTTTATCCAAACACGTTGAACTAAATTTGACTCTAATAAATTTCGAATGCCAGTACTAATAGAAGTTTTACTTTTTCCTAATGCTTCACTCATTTGATCAAGAGTCATTGGAGTGTTTTCTAAATAAAGAATTGAAAACAACCTAGCCTCTACTGGAGGCAAATCAAATATTTCCACTGTCTTTGAAAATTCGGTAATAATTAAGTTATTAATCTCAACAAGTTGACTTGCGGACATAGGAACCTCCTTTAAACTGTTACTATATAAAGAGTACATCAAATATTTTTTTTTTGGAAATTACATATGTAGGTGCATTATCAAGTAAATGGTTAAATATGAAAGAAATTGCACTGTAAAGTCTGTACAGAATAAACTGTTCGTAAAATTTGTACGAAACTAATAGTATTTATTGTTTGAATTATAAATAGAAAAAGGGATATAGTATTAAAGGAATGATTATAATCTAAAAACAATTTCCGTTCTCTTAATAATGTTTATGAATTATATAAAAAAGGAATGGGAAGTTATCTAATTGTTAAGAGAGGTGAATTTAGTGTCCGTCATTAAAGTAGAGGGGTTATCTAAAGTATTTGGTAAAAATACAAAAGAAGCACTTAAACTCCTAGATCAAGGCAAATCAAAAGAAGAAATTCTAAAAGAGACTGGATGTACTGTTGGTGTCAACAGAGCTTCTTTCGAAGTAGAAGCAGGAGAAGTTTTTGTTATTATGGGTTTATCAGGGAGTGGTAAATCAACATTAGTACGATTACTTAACAGGTTAATTGAGCCAACAGAAGGTAGTGTATTTGTTGACCAAGAAGACTTAGCTAAGGTAGATAAAAACATTCTCCGACGAGTTCGTAGAGAAAAAATGAGTATGGTATTTCAAAAGTTTGCTTTGTTTCCGCATCGAAGCATATTAGAAAATGCTGAATTCGGCTTGGAAATCCAAGGTATTGAAAAAGAAGAAAGAAGTAAGAAAGCTAAAGAATCACTAGATCTCGTTGGTTTAGGAGATTATATACACCAATATCCAGAACAACTATCCGGTGGTATGCAACAGCGAGTTGGTTTAGCAAGAGCGTTGGCTAATGATCCCGACGTATTGTTGATGGACGAAGCATTTTCGGCATTAGATCCTTTGATCCGTAAAGATATGCAAGATGAACTACTCGATTTACAAGAATCTATGCAGAAAACAATCATATTTATAACCCACGATTTAGATGAGGCACTAAGAATTGGTGACCGGATTGCATTAATGAAGGATGGTAAAATAGTTCAAATCGGTTCTCCTGAGGAAATCCTCGTCAATCCTGCCAATGAATATGTAGAGAGATTTGTCCAAGATGTAGATCGTTCCAAAGTTCTAACAGCAGAACACATTATGAAGCGGCCAGCAACAATTAATATTGAAAAACACGGCCCAAGAGTTGCTTTAGAAATTATGAAAGAAGAAGGATTATCAAGTATTTATGTAACGGATAGTAAGCGTAATTTGAAAGGTTATGTTACAGCAGATGACGCTTCCGAGGCCCGTAAGAACGAAATTCGAGACCTCAATAAAATATTGAAAACAGATGTTCCGACAGTTACTAAGGATACCTCAATGCACGATATTTTTGAAGTTATTCATAACTCTCCAGTACCAATAGCTGTAGTTGAGGATGGGAAATTATTAGGAATTATTGTTCGTGGTGCTGTCATTGCTGCACTTGTTGGAGAAGGCGAGGTGAAGATAGACAATGCTTGATTTTATTGCTAAAATTCCAATCGCTGAATTTATAGAATGGTTAACAGACCAAATTACAGATACTTTTTCATTTCTTTTCAACCCAATTAAGAATCAGTTTGGGGACTTTATGGAATGGGTGGCAGATAGTTTATCCGCAATTCCACCAATTATCGTTATTATAATAGTTGCAGCTCTGGCTTTTTGGGTAAGTGGTAAAAAATTTGGACTAGCTGCTTTTTCTATAGTTGGTTTATGGCTTATCTATAACCAAGGATTCTGGGAAGAACTTATGTTTACTCTAACGTTAGTAATTATTTCAAGTGTTCTTTCGGTAATAATTGGGGTTCCATTTGGTATCTTGATGTCTAAAAGTAAAACTGCAGAAAACATAATTACTCCAATTTTGGACTTTATGCAAACAATGCCTGCCTTTGTTTACTTAATTCCTGCAGTAGCTTTTTTCAGTATTGGAATGGTACCAGGTGTGTTTGCTTCATTGATATTCGCTACCCCACCTACTGTCCGATTTACCAATCTAGGTATTAGACAGGTGTCGAAGGAGCTTGTAGAAGCTTCAGAAGCCTTTGGTAGTACTGGGTCTCAGAAACTGTTTAAAGTCGAACTGCCAATGGCAAAGAGCACAATTATGGCAGGGATTAACCAAACTGTTATGTTATCACTGTCTATGGTTGTAATTGCGTCAATGATTGGTGCACCAGGTTTAGGAAGGGAAGTACTTTCCGCCTTACAACGTGCACAAGTTGGAACAGGTTTCGTAGCTGGTATAGGAATTGTAATTCTAGCTATTATTATTGACCGTTTCACTCAAAATTTGAACACGAAGAATGCAAATTAACACTTAACTTGTTGGCAACTTTTCTTTTCGGAAGAGTTTACCATAAATAAAAAAGAAGATTGGGGAGATTTATTAGTTATGATAAAATTACAATGGAAACATTTTGGCCTAGTAGCTGTACTATTGTTATCGTTAGTATTAGTTGCGTGTGGTGGTAATGAAGAAGATACTGATACAGGCACCGATGATACTGGTGCAGATACTGGAGAAGAAACAGGCGAAGAAGACACTGCAACTGGTGCAGAATTAGGTAACGAGGAACTTGAGCTTGTTTATGTAGAATGGGATTCTGAAATTGCTTCTACAAATGTTATTAGTCAGGTACTTGAAGAACAAGGGTATGATGTTACGATAACACCAATCGATAACGCTGTAATGTGGCAGTCGGTTGCAAATGGAGATGCAGATGGAATGGTAGCAGCTTGGTTACCAGGAACTCACGGGCCATTATATGAAGAACACAAAGAAAATCTTGTTGAGTTAGGTCCAAACTTAGAAGGTGCTAAAATTGGTTTAGTTGTTCCGGCTTATATGGAGGCTGAATCTATTGGAGATCTTGCTAACTTTACAGAAGAATTAGATGGTAAAATTACTGGTATCGAACCAGGTGCTGGTGTTGTTCAGGCTGCTGAACAATCAGTGGAGGATTATGGCTTAGAGGGATTTGAAGTACAAACTTCTTCTAGTGGTGCTATGGCAACCGCATTAGGTGAGGCTGTTGAAAATAATGAGCCAATCGTTGTTACCGGATGGACTCCACACTGGAAATTCGCTCAATACGATCTTAAATATCTAGAAGATCCAGAAGAGTCTTTTGGTGGTGCAGAAACAATCGAGACAATGGTACGTCAAGGACTTGAAGAAGATAGTCCTGCAGCATACCAAATATTAGATCAATTTAACTGGACTCCAGCAGACATGGAGTCAATCATGTTAGAGGTGTCTAACGGCGCTTCTGTAGAGGATGCAGCAGCTGCTTGGATTGAAGCAAATCAAGATAAAGTTGATGAGTGGACAGCAGTAGAGTAAAAAAACATCTTTCAAATAATATAAAGAACTGTTCTTGGGTAAAACTAAGGGCAGTTCTTTTTTTTGCACTTAAATAAAGAAGGAGAGTTTAATGTGAACAAGTATTTCTGGAAAAAAATAAGTCTATTGTTGGGGTTATCTTTAGCAATAATTATTTCTGGTTGTGGAGGAGATGATAAAGAAGAAGAAAAAGATAGCCAAGCTGAAAATGAGACTAATTTAAATGTTAGTGAAGAGATGAATTATACAATTACAGGTATTGAACCCGGTGCAGGCATAACACAAGCAACAGAGAAAGCTTTAGAAGGCTATGAGAATTTATCTGGTTGGGAATTTCAAACCGCATCGACTGCAGCTATGTTAACCTCTCTAAAAGATGCTTATGACAATGAAGAACCGATTGTAATTACAGGCTGGTCTCCCCATTGGATGTTTGCTGAATGGGATCTTAAATATCTAGAAGATCCAAAAGGAATTTATGGTGATGTCGAGTATATTAGTACGATAGTTAGAAAGGACTTAAAGACTGACATGCCAGAAGCCTATGAGATCCTAGATAGATTTCACTGGGAACCAGAGGATATGGAAAACTTAATGCAACAAGCTCAGGAGATGGAATTTGAGGAAGCGGCAAAAAAATGGGTCGAGCATGATGATAATAAAGAAAGGGTTTCTGAATGGACAGAAGGACTTCAACAAGTTGACGGTCAAAAAATAAAACTTGTTTTAACACCTTGGGATACAGAAAGGTCATCCGCTCATGTAATGAGTCAAGTGCTCGAAAATCAAGGATATGATGTAACGTTAACACCTGTAGACCCTTCAGTAATGATACAAGCAGTCGCTACAGGTGATGCAGACGCTTCACTGGCACCTTGGCTACCCAGAACGCATGGAGACTTCTATGATGCCTATGAAGGTGAATTTGAGGATTTAGGTGAAAACCTTAAAGGTGCAAAAATTGGTTTAGTCGTTCCAGAATATATGGATATAAAATCTATTGAAGAATTAGAAGCAGCAGATTAACTTTAAACTTGAAAAGATAAAAAACAAAAGTTTGCGTCAGTTGACGACAAACTTTTGTTTGATTAATGTTAATTTTCTTTTCTTGAGTTTTTCTCTTCTAATTCCCTCAAGCTTTCCTCAATTTGTGTTAAGTACTTTTGGATGTTTTTTTGATGGGGCTCAATCGTTCTTTTCCAGCTCTCAATTGATTGCTTCATATCTGTAGATAACTCTTTAATTAACGATATACCTTCTTTAGACGTTTGAGCAATTTGATCAGATAAGTGGAACCCTTCATCTTTTAACCTTTCGAACGAATGAACTAAATCTTCTCCCCGTGATACTGCCTGATTGCGGAGATCTCTTCCAGAAGTTGGAGTACTAAGTAAAGTAGCTGCACCACTTACAACTCCTCCAAAAATAAAGCCGAGTAGTAATGATTTTCCATTTGCCATCGCTTACACTCCTTTCTATCCATATTATACTATTTTCACGAATTTTGTAATTATAAAACATTTAAATTTAACAATTTTTTTATGAGTAGAATAAAAAGAACCCCCGAGACATTTCGGGGGTTCGCTTATCCTCTTTAATTATAATGTAACAGGTTGAGCTCTTTTCATAATGTTGGTTACGATAGGATATAAAATTACAATGAAGATTACGTTAAATAGTGTAGCAGGAAGGACAACCGCAGAGAATAATGCGATAAAGCTACCTGGTAACAATCCTATCACATACAATGCCATTACTAAGAAGACAGTACCACTAACCATAGTTCCAATAGCAGCAAGAACTGGTGCTGCAATATTTAATTTGGTACGGTCACGAACAAGCAATAATAATCCAAAAAATATAAATGCGGTAATAGGTTTATCAACGATATTAGAAATTTGTCCACCTGGAACTGTAGTTGTTAGGGCGGATATAATACCAGTCACTATTGATAATAATAAAACATATTGTGTTTTAGGAAATAATAATATTCCTAGAAACATCATCGGCAACATTATATCTGGTCTCATCCCAAACAATATTGGCGGGGCAATGGCGTGTAATACAGCACCGATCCCAATAAATAATGATAAAATAATTAAAACTCTTGTCTTCATAAAACTCTCTCCTCTACTCAACTATGCTATATTCCTTCCAATTATGCACTGATTGCTAATTGCGAAGGTTAGTAACAAGTATAGCAAAGAATAATCAGAATAAAAAGATATAATTTTAGATAATAAGAAAATCTCTAGTTATCTTTACTAGAGATTTTCTTGAATATTTAGATTGGACGGTATTTAAGTGTTTATTTGATTAGTAATGTCACTAGCGATTTTTTGAAGGTCTTCTTTTGTATAATCGTCACTATTAGTTTTCCAAACCGCACCAAACCCATCACCTTTGCCATAACGAGGAATTAGGTGTATATGTATATGAAATACGGATTGACCAGCAGGCTCTTCGTTATTATTTAGAACATTTAACCCAATAGGTTGATAGGCTTCTTTAATAGCCTTAGCTACTATAGGAACACGGTTGAATAATTGTGCCGCAACATCCGAAGGGGTTTCATAAATATCTTTGAAGTGGTCCTTAGGGATTATTAATGTATGGCCTTTGGTTACTTGACTTATATCTAGGAAAGCATAGACATAGTCATCTTCATATACTTTTGCTGAAGGTATCTCACCGTTCACTATTTTACAAAAAAGGCAATCTTCTGAATGACTCATTTTATCACTCCTATTTTCTTTAAGTGGTTAGTAATTCGAAATGGAAGATAAGTTGTGACTGTTGGTATCTGCGTTCACAGTGACTAACGGTCATTTACTTAAGATGTTCTTTATAACATGGACTTAGGGCAACTAGGATTCTAAGCAATTACTAAGCTTCCTTTATTGTATAAATTTTGGTAGTCATATGTAAAGCATTAAGGGCAGGACAAAAAACAAGCGGGTTAGTCCAAATGCAGTTCAGTCATAAGACCTTGCTGATTAAGGACAACCCGCTGTTAGAAGGAGAAAGATAATTTCATCATCTGAATCATGAACTTGAACGTAATTGTGAACCAGGGGAATGATTCATTTTGGGTAACAAGTTATAAACCTTTCGTCAACACCCCATTTGGCTAGAGTAGTTGGCTCCCATTTTGGAAGAGGTTTGTAAAACTAGATGAATATCTTTCACCGACACCTCATTTCGTGAAATTCCACAATTTAATTGTCGTTTAGTAAAAGTGAAAATATCGTAACTCCTTCTATCGCTATTTTGTTCCGAATAGAGTAAATATATTCATGTAAATAGTTAAAAGTTAAAAGAAGTATATTTTTGGCAAAGCTATGGTAAAATGGTAGAATTTGAATCAACTATACATGTGTTCAGAATTATTAGGAGGTAAAGTGATTTGAATCCTTTATTACATATTGAAAACTTAGAAGGTGGATATACTCGTAAAAATGTTTTACACGGAATTTCTTTTGATGTATTCCCAAACGAAATTGTCGGTCTTATTGGATTAAATGGGGCGGGGAAGAGTACTACAATTAAACATATTATCGGCTTAATGCAAGCAAAAAAAGGAAAAGTTGAAATTGAAGGGAAAAGGTTTGAGGATTCTCCCGAGTCGTACCGGAGCACCTTTTCCTATATTCCAGAAATGCCTCTGCTTTATGATGAATTAACTCTTTATGAACATCTGCGTTTAACAGCAATGGCATATGATATTCCAGAAGATACATTTAAAAAGAGGTTGGATCCTTTACTAAAGGAATTTAGGCTAGAAAAGAAACTTAAATGGTTTCCGGTTCATTTTTCAAAAGGAATGAGACAAAAAGTAATGATTATGTGTGCTTTTTTAATAGAACCAGCTTTATATATCGTTGATGAACCATTTGTTGGGCTCGATCCTTTGGGAATTCAATCTTATTTACAACTGATGGACGAGATGAAAGAAAAGGGATCAGGAATTTTAATGTCCACACATATACTAGCGACAGCAGAACGGTATTGTGACCGGTTCGTTATCTTGCATGAAGGTAGGGTAAAGGCACAAGGAACCTTAAATGAGTTAAGACAGGAATTTAATATGCCAACGGCTACCCTTGATGATTTATATGTGCAACTTACAAAGGAAGATAGTTATGTTTAATGCTCAACAATTTTTTAACGAGCGTTTTTCTGCGCACTTAAAAGAGATTAGTCGTTATTTGCGATATATATTTACTGGTCATTTAGTAATCGCAATGTTATTCATCGTGTCAGCACTTGCCTTTTATTATCAGCAATGGCTGGCAATTATTCCTGAAAACTTTCCGTCCGTATTGATTATAAGTCTGCTGTTCAGTATTGTGGCTAGTTACAGTCCTGTTAGAACGCTATTAAAGGAACCTGATCTTGTCTTTTTATTACCAGCTGAACACAAGATGGGGCCATATTTTAGAAGTAGCTTGATTTATAGTTTTGTTGTTCAATTGTATTTAGTCTTTTTAATTGCTGCAGTACTAGGTCCGTTATATTTTGCTTCCTTTCCAGTAGGGACTAACAGTCCTTATATTTTAGTTATTGTGATTCTACTTGTTTTGAAGGTGTGGAATTTGTTTGCTAATTGGTGGATCTTAAAAATAAGGGATATAAGAAGTCGTACTATAGATCATACCATTAGATTCCTGTTGAACTTTTTTACGTTCTTTTTCTTTATAAATGGAGAAGTTTTGTTCGCAGGAATTACGACGATACTGTTATTTGGTCTGTTTATGTATGACTTTTATTTATCTAAACAAAACGTAGGGATTGTTTGGGATTTACTAGTCGAGAAGGATCGAATGCGAATGCGGACGTTTTATCGGATCGCAAATATGTTTACGGATGTACCTCATTTAAAAACACAAATTAAGAAAAGGCATTGGCTAGTAGCTTTAATCGTTAGAAATGTTCCTTATAAACAAGAAAAAACATTTGCATATTTATATCGAATAACGACCATTCGAAGTGGAGAGTATTTAGGTATCTATAGTCGTCTTTTCATCATAGGTGCATTATCAGTCTACTTTATCCCTAATATGGGAATACAAATAGCTTTTAGTATATTATTCATTTACTTAAGTGGTTTCCAAATGATGACGTTGTGGCAACATTATCGGACAATAGCTTGGTTAGATATCTATCCGGTAAAAAAAGAGTGGAGAGAACAAGCATTCACCTCATGGTTGCTTGCCCTGATGCTTAGTCAAACCTTACTATTTGGACTTT
This sequence comes from Aquibacillus halophilus, assembly GCF_009649745.1. Classification (GTDB taxonomy): domain Bacteria; phylum Bacillota; class Bacilli; order Bacillales; family Amphibacillaceae; genus Aquibacillus; species Aquibacillus halophilus. Next base: position 45,308 of record NZ_WJNG01000014.1, read on the forward strand.
TATTCATGTTCTTAGGAAACATTAGTGGTCTTGTAATCGTATGGTTAGGTGGTACCCTGTTTAGTTATCTTTTTGTTCATGGGTATGTTAAAAAAAGATTGACCTAAAGGAGACGGCAAATGTCAGAATCCACTTACGAACAAAAAGCTTTAAATGAGGCACAACGATTTCAACGATCACTACAGAAAAAGTCATCGATTGTTAAACGAACGTCAAAGAGTATACAATCTAAAATCAACAATAGAGTGCCTGAAAAAGTTCACCGTGTTGTCACGGAAAGTGTAAAAAAAATGATTGAGCTAGCATTAACTTCATCCAACTATATTCACCCAATCGATGTACAAACGGACTGGATATTTGAAGAGAAAGAAAATCAAGTAAATCAGCGATTGAAGCAGTATAAAAAAACAGCTATGCTAGAGGGTGCTGGTACAGGTGCAGGCGGGATTTTTCTTGGGATAGCTGATTTTCCCCTATTACTAAGTATTAAAATGAAATTTCTATTTGATACCGCGCGTATCTATGGATATGATGTGGATAAATATGAAGAGAGAATGTATGTACTGCATATTTTCATGCTAGCATTTTCTAGTGATGAAAAGCGTGGTGACGTGTTAACCACGTTAATTGATTGGGAAAAAGAGAAAGACGTGCTTAAAGAGGTAGATTGGAAGATGTTGCAATTAGAGTATCGAGATTCAATTGACTTTGTGAAAATGATGCAGTTAATTCCAGGATTTGGTGCAATAGTAGGTGCCTTTGCTAACCGAAAGTTGTTAGATCAATTAGGTGATACTGCAATACAAATCTATCGGCTTCGAATATTGTCTTAATAACCAAAAGCGATTACTAATTTAGTAATCGCTTTTGGTTATTATTTTTCCTGATAAAGTTTGACAGTTTGAATCAATGTCTTAGCGGCTAAAACCATCGCTCGCTCATCGATATCAAATTTAGGATGATGATGAGGATAGAAATGGCCTTCTTTTTGTGCCCCTGTAAAAAAGAAGGCACCAGGTTTTTCTAAAAGGTAATAGGAAAAATCTTCTCCTGTCATGCTAGGTACAATTTCTTCGGATTCTACTTCATCAATTTGAGATGCGGCTTTTAATACTAGTGAAGCCTCCTCAGGGTGATTGATCACTGGAGGATATCCTTTTTCATAGGTGAATTCGTATTTAGCTTCATAAGATAAGCAAGTCCCTTTAATAATTTTTTCCATCTCATCGATAATCTGATCTTGAAGCTCTGGATCAAATGTTCTAACTGTACCTGTAATGGTTGCGGTATCAGCAATAATGTTAAAAGTACTTCCAGATTTAAATGTTCCAATCGTTAGGACTGCCGGACTTAATGGATCAATTCGGCGACTTACAATTTGTTGTAAATTGGTCACTACTTGTGAGCCGATAACAATTGCATCCTTAGTCTGGTGTGGCATGGCGCCATGTCCACCTGTACCACGAATAGTTATAGTAAAACGATCTGCTCCAGCCATAAATTCCTTTGGAGCAGTTTGTACTTTGCCATAAGGTGTGTTTGTCCATAAATGTGTTCCGAACACAGCATCAACATCATTTAATATACCAGCATCAACCATAGCTTTAGCTCCACCTGGTGCAAGTTCCTCAGCATGTTGGTGAATGAACACAATTGTGCCTGGTAGTTCACTTTGAAATTGTTTAAATACCTTAGCTAATGTGAGCAGTGTAGTTGTATGACCATCGTGGCCACAAGCATGCATGACGCCATCAACCTTAGATTTATAAGGTACATCCTTTTCATCTTGGATTGGTAAACCATCAAAATCGGCGCGAATTGCTATTGTCTTACCTGGTTGACCACCTACTAATCTAGCAACTACTCCATTGCCACCAACCTGTGATTGATATGGGATACCTATTTTTTGATATGTATCTGCAATGTATGCCGCAGTTTTATACTCTTCAAATGACAGCTCAGGATATTGATGCAAATATCTTCGCATCTCTACCATCTCATCATATAGAGAGTCAACAGAAGATAATAATTTCTTCCACAAAGTAATATCCCCCTTATAAATTCATTTTTTCATATTATATCACATATAATTCAACTCTCGAGTGCTACCGTGTTTCTATATAGCGCATAAAAATAACCTTCTGAGCTTCAGAAGGTTATTTCAACAGTCTGTTTATTTTATTAAGAAAAGCTTGAATCTGATAGTATTCTATCTGCTTCCTCTTTGTGACCAGTTTCATCTGAGATCATGTCTTCTAACTTAACTACCAACTCAGTAAGTCCTAGTTCTTCGGCTTGCTTTTTACGTTTTTCGTAGCGGATAATTGTATCTTCCTCCGCTCTTCTAGTTTCTTCAAGCATATCCTTAACATCACTTAGTTGTTTAACTTTAACTGGTGTAGTTGTAGGAGTACCACCTAGTGTTTTGATTTTGTCTGATAAGTATAAGGCATGCCCGATTTCATCATTAATCTCATCTTCGAAAAATGGCTTCAAAATAGAACGGTATAAACCGGAAACGACTGATGCGTGGTAAGTGTACATAATAGTTGCAGCATATTCGTTTGCTAAATCCTCGTTTAAGCCATCAATTAATTCTTGAAGCTTAGTATCATTTTTAAGTTCTCTTATATTGTCTGCCATGTTACAACATCCTTTCACGATTTTGTTCAGTATATAAGTACAATTCCCATTTAGAATGATTGTAAACGTATTTTGTTTAATTAAATTATATAAAGTGACAACTTTATGACTTAAGATGGTTGTGAACTTGCTTTGGTTACTAAAGCCGTATTAGAATCCTCTTTTTACTCAACATTAACCAAACATGTCCTATAATTGTTTATAGATGTCCTTAACTAGTGTATAACTATAAGTAGATTTTAAGGTGAAAGAGGAGAGCAGAATGAATCAATCTAAGCGAAGGTATTTTTTTATCTCTTTTTTAATTTTTGCTACAGTGGCTAGTGTCCTGTTAACTATTAGGGTAACAGATAAAGAGACACCCATCATCGACCAATGGTCATCCCCTTTGGTGGCTGAATTAGATTCTTCTATGATATTTTTTATTTTTCGTTGGCTAACAGAACTAGGATCAGGAACTTTTCTTACTCCATTCAGTGTTGTTTTCGCAATATTTATCTGGCGATTCTCTAAAGATTGGGTAGCAGCATTGATGTGTCCATTGGGAGCACTAGTTGGGTATAGGCTAAATCATTGGATTAAGGTACTGGTAGAAAGAGAGAGACCTAGAATCCTTGAAGGAGCTGAAGGTGTTGGATATAGCTTTCCTTCCGGACATGCCATGGTATCAATGATTGCGTATGGCCTCTTTATTTATTTTTTAATTAAATATACTAAATCAGGATCTGTGTCCCTTTGGATTAATATAGTTGGTGTTATGTTAATTTTATTAATTGGAATGAGTCGATATGTAATTCGTGTCCATTACCTAACAGATGTTTTAGCTGGTTATGCTTTTGGTTTCTTATTTTTAATGCTCTGGATTGGACTCTATCATTTGTTAATAAAATTGAAACATAGATTTTTCTATTATGAATCTCCGTCTAGAGACTGAGACAAAACCCTTCTGCCGGTCGTTAATGATCGGCTATTTTTTATTTACAATAAGTTTAAGGTTAATTAGTAGTCTAAACGGCTAATTCTCATTGCAGTTGGTATTAATATACAGTATATTATCTTAGTTGGAGAATTGTTGATAGTCGTTATGGTAGTTACTAAGTTTTATAACGATTGTTTAATAAAGAGGGATTTTTGATTTAGAGTTCGAATATAACAAATAAGTATATACAAAGGGTGAAATGACAATGAAGAATAATTTCCTACGTAATATCGTTGCTATCATTATCATACTTTTAGGAATTGCTTTGGTTTTAATAAATGTGGGGGTAGTATCCTGGGAGCTTACAGAAGCATGGAATTATATATATCCAGCATTTTTTGTTCTATTAGGTTTTAAATGGTTATGGGATGGTTTCAAAGGAAAGGGAGGTCTATGGGCAGGTTCTTTCTTTGTGATTTTCGGAGGATTACTTTTGTTGGATCGTTTTAATATAATTGTATTTAACTTTTGGGATATTTATAAGCTTTGGCCATTACTAATTGTTTATTTAGGATTCAGTATTTTTGGTACATCAAATAAGCGTAATAAGCAAAAGAAATTTCAGTTTATTTTTGATTCGGACGATCACAAAGATAGTGAAAAAATGTACGGAAAAAAACAGAAATTTGCTATTGGAGACCATAAATTTAATACACCCAATTGGAAGGTTGAACCGATGGAGTTATGGAATGCTGTCGGAGATTATCATATTGACTTTACAAAAGCGTTTATTCCTGACAAAGAGATTCCTGTTAGTATCCAAGGCTGGGCCGGGGATATTCGCATTCTAATGCCTGAAAATGTTGAATTTTCGCTAGAGGCACATGTAAAAGCTGGTGATATTAATGTTTTTGGTCAATCGGCTGACGGAATTAATCGTGAGTTGACCTATGTAACTCCAAATTATGATGAATCGACTAGAAAATTAAATATATACCTAAATCTTAAAGCTGGTTCCATTCGAGTAGATAAAGTGTAAGTAAGGGGGAATTGAATTTGTTAAATCGGTTGAGTTCAATTCGTTATGCATTTATAAGGTCTCATTTATATGGTTTGTTTTTAACTACCGTTACGTTAATGGCAATATTACTGTCTATTCATGTTTTGTTCGAACCTAGTTGGTTGAGTAAGGTTGGCATTTTTGTCTTTATTATTACTTATGTCGTTTTAGCGTTTCTTTTTTCCATTTATGTTGGATTTAAATCAAGTGGTGACATGAAGGACCGATTAGACTATCTGTCTGTTTTAATTGCCCAATTAGCTCGTGGTAACTATTCCTCAAGGGTATATGACAATGATGATGATGAAATCTCTAGAATCGGTTCTGAATTAAATGAGCTTGGCGAAAAAATGCAGGGACAAGTTAAATCCTTGCAACGTTTGGCAGATGAAAAGTCGGAATATGCAAAGTCTGCTCATAAAGCAGCAACAATAGAGGAAAGGCAAAGATTGGCGCGAGATTTGCATGATGCAGTTAGTCAGCAGTTGTTCGCTTTAACAATGATGTCGCAGGCATCATTGCGGTTATTTGATAAAAATCCGGAACAGGCTAAGGAGCAAGTTAAGGAAATATCTGCGACTGCTTTAAAGGCGCAGACCGAAATGCGTGCATTGTTGTTACACCTACGACCAGTTGATCTGTCGGGTGAGCCGCTACAAATAGGAATTCAAAATCTGATTGAAGAATTGAAGCAGAAATGTCAAATTGAATTCCATTTACATATCGAAGAAATACAGGAGCTTTCCGAAACGACGGAAGAGCATTTGTTTAGGATTGTTCAAGAGGCGCTCTCTAACATATTAAGACATTCAAATGCTACAGAAGTAACAACAGAAATAGTTAAGCGAAACAATGAATTATTTGTTCATATAGCGGATAATGGCAAGGGATTTGAGCTAGAGAACAACCAGCAGAAGAAAACCTCATATGGCTTAAAAACAATGAAAGAACGAAGCGAGGAAATTGGCGGGACCTTTGCCATTCGATCAATCCAAGGGGAAGGTACGCACCTAGATATTAGAATTCCATTATAGGTCATTCATAGGTGGAGACCGATTGAAGCAATCCAACAGTTTTCACATACTATTGTTGGAATTTCACTTTAATTTAGATGAATAAAAGGAGCGTGGAAAGTTGATAAGAGTAGTCGTTGTAGATGATCATGATGTAGTAAGAAAGGGCGTCATCTCCTATTTAATGACAGAACCAGATTTAGAGATTGTTGGTGAAGCATCTAGTGGAAATGATGGTGCAAAAATAGTTATTGAAAAGAAACCGGATGTCGTATTAATGGATTTAATAATGGAAAATGGTACTGGAATTGAAGCTACTAGGCAGATCATGAACACTCTTCCTGAATGTAAGGTTATCATTCTCACAAGCTATTATGACGATGAACAGGTTTTCCCGGCACTTGAGGCTGGTGCTTTTAGTTATATGCTGAAAACGTCATCTGCTGATGAGATTGCTACAGCTATTAAAAAAGCATATAAGGGGGAAACAGTAATAGAGCCGAAAGTGGCGAACAAAATGATGACTAGCTTTCGATCGCAAAATAGTAAACCACACGAGGAATTAACTGAAAGAGAAATGGAAGTATTACTATGTATAGGTGACGGCTTAACTAACCAAGAAATTGGTGATAAGTTATTTATTGGAATTAAAACAGTAAAAACTCATGTTAGTAATGTTTTAGGTAAATTAGCTGTACATGATCGTACTCAAGCGGCTGTATATGCACATAAAAACGGTTTATTTAGAAAATGAAATAATAGAGTCTTGTCCTTGCCCTCTGGTAAGGGCCTTTTCTATTTTGTAGTTTCTTTCTCTTTGTCTTTTTATAAGTAGACTAGTATAATATTTTTGTTGTCAAAATTTAAATAGGCTAGCATAAATGATGTTATATCCTATTAGTGAAATAATTGACTTATAGTAGAAAAAAGGTAGAGGTGTACACATAATGTCAAAAACGGAAAATCGGAAAGAACAGATTTTGTTTCTTATATGGGCACAAAGTCTGGTAGCCATGCTAGGAAGTCTGTTTTTTTCTGAAATCATGGGCTTTGTTCCATGTGAGTTGTGTTGGTACCAACGAATTTTAATGTATCCCCTTGTGGTTATCTATGGGTATGCTTTAATTAAAAAGGATATCAACTTAGGATTTCCGGGATTCATTTTGAGTGGTATTGGTATATTCGTTTCGGGTTATCACTATCTTATTCAGAAACTACCAATGTTAAGTGAAAATGGAGCTTCGTGCGGAATTGTTCCTTGTAATGTTGAGTATATTAATTATCTTGGATTTATTACGATACCATTTTTAGCATTAACTGCATTTATTGTTATCTTTAGTTTTCATAGTATGCTACTTATCCAACAAAGGAGACGTGACCAATGAAGAAAAATATGATTACCTTTATTATAGTACTTGTTCTATTATTTGGTGCACTTGCATTCGTTGTGAGCTACCAAAATCAACAACAATCAGAGGGTAATCCATACGGTAAGAGTTCTTTAGAACAAGGTACGATTGATCAATTAAATGACCCATTATACCAAAATCAAATCTTACCAAATGAACTCGAAGAAAGATTAGAAAATAATGAGGACGTAACAGTGTATTTCTATAGTCCTGACTGTATCCATTGCCAGAATACTACACCTTTAATTGTACCTATGACGGAAGGACTTGAAATTGATTTAAAGAAATTAAATCTGTTGGAATTTGAAGGAGCTTGGAACACCTTTAATATTGAAAGTACTCCAACAATTGTGCACTATGAGAACGGAGAAGAGGTTGCTCGGATTAATGGGGCACGACCAATAATTGAGTTTGACAATTTCTTTAACGAGCATGTATTAGATTCAGATTCGAGCGCTGAAACAGACTCTGAATAAATGTGAAATTCATAAAGTAAACTTATTTCTTATAGAAAAAACCCGCTTGCTAACAAGCGGGTTTTCCTATTTTATTAAAGGGTCTTTTCGTAAGTTTTGTTGCTTTTAAATCTTCGCACTTGATATAAAATGCGACGTAGCGTAGCTACTAGTTGATTTGCGCTCCGGTCAGTCGCTTTCCGCGGGCAACGCTTCAACTTCCTCGGAAGAAAACCGCTTCCTGCGGGATTTTTAGCCGTCGCTTTTCCCGCTGGAGTCGACTGCCCTCCGCTCCAATCACCATCTTATTACAACAATAATGAAAAAAGACGGATATAGCGGAAAACTTACCAAAGTGTGGTTCAACATCTTAAAATAGCTTTGTGTTCAAGAAGATAAAATCCATTGCACTTAGAGCGACGGGATTCATCCTTCGATAATCAGAACACTATTACCAGTGTAGCAGAATACGTACGCTCCTTGAAAATGAAGTTCAATTTTCTTTGTGAGTGTTGGTTCAGGAAATTAATTCTAGTCCTGTGTAATCTTCAAGGTTACTTGTTTTAATGTAGTAATCTAACAACGAAACTATCCCAACGGAGGATATACACGGAGACTCCTGCGGGATGGAAAGGCATAGATGAGACCCCACAGTGCGCAGCACGAGGAGGCTCAACAGCCGCCCGCGGAAAGCGTAGTGTATTTCCGAAGTGGTGTAAGTTACGCCGCAGTTTATAGATTATCCGTAAATAACACAATCTTTTTGAAAACAGCCTTATTAAAACTGATCTTCCTCGTCATCCTCAACCATATGATAATTAATTGCATAGGAAGGGCCAGCAGAATAGGAAGGTTTCTCTTTTGCCTTCGTTGTTTTTGAATGAGATTTTGAAAATGCTTCAGAGTTTTTCCATTCCTGATAGCTTTGCGAATCTTTCCATTGAACCATCACGACATATTTATTTCCCCTAGTAGGGCGTAATACACGTAGTGCATAAAATCCCGGTGTATCCTCAATCATTCCTGCTCTTTGTTTAAATTGACTTTCAAAAATGGGCTTGCCTTCGTCAGTTACCGGAATGTTGTTCATTACCACAAACCCATCATTTTTTAATTCACCTTTAGAAACGATAATTTCAAATTCTCTCGGAGTATCAAATATAGTAGGGCCTTCGTCTTCATAATATGCGAGCGTATTGTCTTGATCATACATTAAAAAAAGACTCAGATTTGGGTGTTGTTTATCTATTCTAGTTAAATAATCTAACGTTCCATTAGTCATAAATGCTTTCATACTATTCCCCTCCTAACTTAAGTTTCTAACTACAATTAATTTCAGTTTAGCAATAGTTAATGTGTAACCGCAAGTTTATCATTGAATTTTTCAGCTTTATGTTATCGAGCAACTATCGTATAATTAGAAGATATGTGTGTCTAGTCAGACAAACAAGGAAAGTTGAAATTGGGGTGAGCATCATGAACAAATTCAAACAATTGCTTTCATGGATTTTAAAAATAAAATGGCCCATTATTGTACTAGGGTTAACTATACTACTTGGAATCATTGGATACTTATTTATTCTGTTTGGTGGACGATTTGTTGTTGATGACAAAGATTTTATTCTTCCATCAACAACAACGATTGTTACAAAGGAAGGTAACACAGTCGCCAAACTATATGATGAAAATCGATCACCAGTAAAAATAGATAATATTCCTGATCACGTGGAAAATGCTTTTTTAGCTATTGAGGATCAACGCTTTTATGATCATGCTGGTGTGGATTTCACTTCAGTGATGCGTGCAATTTATCGTGACATCATTGCTGGGGGGAAAGTAGAAGGTGGTAGTACAATCACCCAGCAATTAGCTAAGAATCTCTTTTTAAACAATGACAAGACGTGGATGAGAAAAACCAAAGAGGTTATGGCTTCAATCTATTTAGAAAGGAATTTTAGTAAGACGCAAATTATTGAACTCTATTTAAATGAGATTTATTTTGCGCATGGACTATATGGAATTGGTTCTGCCACAGAATTTTATTTTAATAAAAAGGTCGATGATCTGACGATAACTGAGGGTGCTATGTTGGCTGCATTGTCAAAAGCACCTAATACCTATTCACCGGTAAATAATCCTGAAAAAGCAATAGAACGAAGAAATTTAGTGCTACAACAAATGAACAAGCTAAATATGATTGAAACAGAAGAAATGATACAGCTGCAAGGAAAAACGTTAGGGCTAAATCAATCTGTAGTAAAAGAAAAGCCGTGGATGGATGATTACATTGACTTGGTAATTAAGGAAGCGGCGGATGAATTGCAGTTGACTTTGCCTGAACTTAAAAGAGGTGGCTATCAGATTGTAATAAACCTTAATGAACAGGCACAGGAAATTGCTTATCAGCACCTTCAGAACGATAGCTATTTTTATGGGTCAACAGAGGGTGTTCAAGCAGCTTTTGTTTTAGTAAATAAAGAGCAAGGGGAGATTGAGGCTATTCTAGCTGGAAGAGACTTTTCAGCAGGAGACATTAACCGTGCATTAGTTCCAAGACAACCAGGTTCAGTAATAAAGCCTCTTGCTGTGTACGGGCCTGCTATGATGTTAGATGATTACAAACCTTACACGTTACTTCCTGATGAAAAGCGGACGTATAATGGAAATTACACACCTACAAACTTTGATGATCAATATAGTGGGTCGGTTACAATGTATGATGCAATTAAGCAATCTAAAAATGCACCAGCAGTTTGGCTATTAGATCAGATTGGAATTGACTATAGTAAAAGTTATTTGGAGAAGATGAGTATAACGTTACCAGATGACGGACTCTCGATCGCACTTGGTGGACTAGAACATGGTTTGACTCCAGTACAGCTAGCAGAGGGATACAGATCCTTTATCCAAGATGGAGAATGGACGTCAGCTAATGTTATTGATAAGGTGTATGATCGATATGGAGTGGAATTGAACAAATCATCAAAGCAGACGAAGGAGGTATTTTCTCCACAAGTAGCTTGGAATATGGTCCGGATGTTAGAAAGTGTTATAACTGAAGGTACTGGAACCTCAGGTGATTATGATAAAGCTTTAGCTGGGAAAACAGGTACGACACAGCATCCAAATGCAACGGGTCACATAAAGGATGCTTGGTTTGTCGGTATTACACCTGACTATGTCACCTCACTTTGGATGGGATATGATCAATCGGATGAATCACAGTATTTAACAAAAGGTAGTGAAGCTCCAACTATATTAACCAAAAGTATTTTAAAGGAGTTAAGTAAACAACAACCGTTGTCCGCAACATTTGACCAACCGGAAAATGTAGAGGATTTACCAGAACCGGTTCGTCTTCCAAAGATATCAGATCTTCAAGCAGAATATGAGCTAGGTGGATTTTCGTTAGTGCGGGGTAAGCTTACATGGACTGCTACGGATCGTCGAATAGTTTATCAGATATATAAAGAGAATGACGATGGTAATGATGAATTAATCGGAGAAGTTGATGGTCAAGGTGATTATACAATTAATCGCGTAAATGTGTTTAATAGTTCAACCTATTATGTCGTTCCCTATGACCCAATTACAAAACAACAGGGAGCTCGTTCTAATCGAGCAGTACTTTCTTTTTGACCTTTGGCGATAGATTAGATTAAAATTAAAGAAGATATTTATTAATAATTAGTACAATTTAGTGACAATAGAACCATTTGCTATACAGACGGTATTTATATCGTTATAGTGAAATACGACGAATGGATAACGAAGGGTGAAAAAATGTCTAGAAAAATAAATGATACGATCTTAAAGGCCTTTAAAGGCGAAGAAACAGACTATACTCCTGTTTGGTATATGAGGCAAGCAGGCAGGTCACAAAAAGAGTACCGTGAGCTAAAAGAAAAATACTCATTATTTGAAATTACTCACCAACCCGAACTATGTGCGTATGTTACGAGGTTACCAGTGGAGCATTACGGGGTAGATGCAGCGATCCTTTATAAGGACATTATGTCTCCACTACCTGCAATTGGTGTCGATGTAGAAATTAAGTCAGGCATTGGTCCAGTTATTGATTCACCAATTCGAAAATTTCAGGATGTAGACAACTTAGGCACGATTGACCCTGAATCAGATGTGCCTTATGTTCTCGAAACAATTCGTATACTTTCTGAAGAACAGCTCGATGTTCCCTTAATTGGTTTTAGTGGAGCTCCATTTACACTGGCTAGTTACATGATAGAAGGTGGACCTTCAAAGAACTACCATAAAACGAAGGCAATGATGTATAGTGATCAGAAAACATGGTTTGCATTAATGGATAAATTAGCAGATATGACGATTACTTATGCGAAGGCACAAGTAAAAGCTGGTGCCAAAGCTATTCAGATATTTGATTCTTGGGTAGGGGCATTGAATGTGGCGGATTATCGCTATTTCATTAAACCAATTATGAATCGAATTTTTTCAGAACTTAGAGAAACAGGAGTGCCATTAATTTTATTTGGTGTCGGTGCCCGTCATCTAGTGATGGAGTGGAATGATCTACCAGTAGATGTTGTAGGCCTTGATTGGCGGATGTCGATTACAGAGGCGAGAGAAATGGGAATTACTAAGACACTGCAAGGAAATCTTGATCCTGCAATTCTACTATCAGATTGGAATGTTATTGAAAAAAGAACGAAAGCAATCTTGGATGAAGGAAAGGTACAACCACCTCACGTGTTTAATTTAGGTCATGGTGTAACTCCAGAGATCCAACCAGCAACATTAAAGAAATTGACAGAGCTTATTCATAGCTATTCAAAGAAATAAGAAAAACGAAAGCGTCTAGTCTCTACGGTTCTTTACCGCAATTAGGTGAACTTAGACCATAAGAGTAGGCGCCTTTGTTGAATAAAAAAAAAAGGGGTGCTACGACGTGGCAAAGAAAAAAGTAGGCTTACTTGTAATGGCGTATGGAACGCCATATAAAGAAGAGGACATTGAAAGGTACTATACCGATATAAGACATGGTAGAAAACCAACCCCCGAAGCTCTTGAGGATTTAACACAGCGGTACAGGGCAATAGGTGGAATTTCCCCTTTAGCGGAAATTACTAAGAAACAAGCAAAAGCTTTAGAGGACAGGCTTAATAAAAACCAAGACGAAGTACAATTTGTTTACTACTTAGGATTAAAACATATCGAGCCATTCATTGAAGATGCAGTCAAGCAGATGGCTGAGGACGGGATTGAAGAAGCTGTTTCGCTTGTGTTAGCACCGCATTATTCAACATTTAGTGTTAAATCATACAATGGAAGGGCTCAAGAAGCAGCCCAAAAGCTAGGAAAGCCTGTGATTACATCAGTAGAGAGCTGGTATGATGCACCAGGGTTTATTAACTACTGGGCTAATGCTATTCAAACTGAATATGCTAAAATGGATGAAGTTGAGAAGGATAAGGCAGTTTTAGTTGTTTCTGCTCATAGTTTACCGGAAAAAATCATCCAAAATGGTGACCCTTATCCGGACCAGTTAAAGCGAACAGCGGAGTTGATTTCAGAAGCAACAGGCATTAAACAATATGAATTAGGCTGGCAAAGTGAAGGGAATACTCCTGATCCATGGTTGGGACCAGATGTTCAAGACTTAACAAGGGACTTGTATCATCAAAAAGGGTATCGTTCATTTGTTTATGCACCTGTGGGATTTGTCGCTGATCATCTCGAGGTTTTATTTGATAATGACTATGAGTGTAAGGTTGTTTGTGACGAGCTTGGTGCGAATTACTATCGTCCAGAAATGCCTAATGCTTCCCCTGAGTTTATTGAAACTCTAGCTAATGTGGTATTGAAAAAATTTCAAAGTGCTGATGTTTCATGAGTGAACAAAAGCAGATTGCTATTGTTGGTGGTGGGATAGCTGGACTAACAACAGCCTATTACTTACAAAAAGAAATCAACGAGCAGCAACTACCTTATAAAATAAAGTTGATTGAAGCCGATGATAAGCTAGGTGGAAAAATTGAAACGATTAAGCAGGACGGCTTTATGATTGAACGTGGCCCAGATTCTTTCTTGAAAAGAAAGACTTCTGCAGCTAAATTAGTCAAGGAAGTTGGACTTGAAGATGAGTTGGTTGAAAATGCTACCGGTCAATCATTTATCCTAGTAAATAATAAGCTTCATAAAATGCCTAGTGGTTCTTTTATGGGAATACCAACTGAAGTTCGACCATTTTTGTTTTCAAGTCTCTTTTCAACTAAGGGTAAACTAAGAGCAGCCTATGACTTTGTTTTACCTAAAGGCGATCAGGTAAGCGATCAGTCATTAGGTAAATTCTTCCGTAGGCGATTTGGTGATGAGCTTGTTGAAAATTTACTTGAGCCATTACTTTCTGGTATCTACGCAGGTGATATTGATGATTTAAGCCTTATGTCTACTTTTCCGAACTTTTATCACCTAGAACAAGAGCACAAGAGCCTTGTTAAAGGTTTGCAAGCTACTATGCCAAAAAAGAAAAAGGCTAAAGGGCCAAAACCAAGTATGTTTTTCAGCTTGAAGAATGGTCTTCAATCATTAGTAGAAGCAGTGGAGGATAAACTAGAAGACGGAGTTGTTACAAAGGGTCTAACAGTTGATCATATTGAACGAAAAGATAGTAACTACCACTTATTATTGGGAAATGGTGAGGTATATAAAGCTGATGCAGTTGTATTAGCTACACCGTTTTTTGCTAGCCAACGTATGTTTAGTCAATATGAGTTTATGGACACATTGAAAGAAATGAAAGCAACCTCCGTTGCCAATGCTGCCTTGGCATTTGATGCTTCAGCAATTAAGAAGGACATTGATGGAACTGGATTTGTTGTATCACGTAACAGTGATTACCGAATAACAGCTTGCACCTGGACCCATAAAAAATGGCCAGGTACAACGACGCCAGAAGGGAAGGTTCTTTTGCGCTGTTACCTAGGTAGACCAGGTGACGAGGGTGTCGTTGATTTATCTGATCAGGAGATTATCGATATCGCTTTAAAGGATTTAAATAAAACAATGAATATTACACAGCAACCAGAGTTTTCAGTTATTACACGTTGGAACGATTCTATGCCACAATATTCAGTTGGTCATAAAGATCGCTTAGATGAGCTAACAAATAGCATGGAGAAGAACCTTCCAGGTGTCTATCTAGCTGGTGGCTCTTATCGAGGTATTGGTATTCCGGATTGTATAGATCAAGGAGAAGCGGCTGTAGCGAGTGTTTTAGAATACTTAAAATTATAGTTTTGAAGTCAACCCCCATGAGAGCCTTTCTCATGGGGGTTGACTGTGAGGTGAAAAATCCCTGTTACACAATATGAGATGAGCTTTATCTATTTATTTTCACTTTATTATTGCTCACGTAACTTATTAAATTGATAATTAGTATATAAACAGGAAAAGCGATCATTGCTCCTCCTGCTATTATACCAATGCCAATACCAGGGTCGTCTGCTGCATGAGCCATTGGGAAAAAGAGTGTCATTAAAGAAATAATAAGAACCCAATAAGGAACCCATAGAATGATCGTCCAAAAGTTAGCTTTACGCTTTCTTAACCACTTTTTTGTTAGGAGCAAAAGAAAGATTGTACCTAATAATAGCGCAAAAGGGATTACGAGTGTTACAAATGATTTTACTGTATCTATATGCAAATCCGTGATCCTGCTAATTCTATATTCATTTGCCATAAGTTGAATAGGAAACATTACCATACAAGCATACAAAAAACTGACTACATTTAATTTTAAGAAGTAAATGTACCATGGAGAATGAATGTTGTTAAACTCATTACCAAGTAGTGTTGGATTCCCCATTCCTTGAACAGCTTTTCTTTCTGCTTCTTCCTCACTGAAACCCTTTTCCATCCAGTTGCTTTTACTATTATACAGATGATATTCTAGCTCAGCTTTAATATCATTTTTAGCTTTTTTTGACTTAATCTGTTTAATAACCTCAAATAAAAAGGTATCTTTTTTGATTCTAATCACCTCTCCAATAACTGTTTTACTACCAATCGCTTTTGCATCTCATTTTTCTCTGATTGTTGTAATAAATTCTTTCCCCTCCTACTTATTTGGTAATGTTTCGCACCATTTTCATCCCAATTAGATAATAGGTAACCATTTTGTTCAAAACTGTGTAACATTGTGAATAGGTTCCCTTCGTCCTCTTCAAAAAACTGAATTCCTCTTGAACGTAGTAATTTCGTCAAATCGTAACCTGTCTTTTTATTTGCGAGAAGCTGTAACACTGCTAAATAGATGCTTTCTTTGCTTTCATTTTGTTTTTCAATTCTTTTGTGAATTTTTTTTCGTAGTTGATCAGAAAAGTTCAACTGATTAAATTTAGTTTTATCCATTGAATGACGTAAATTTTTTAATCTATCTTCCATTTAAATTATCCTCCAATTTTTTCTTTAGAAGTTCTTTTGATCTTTTCAAACGGGTTTTAATTGTGTTTTGATTATTTCCTATTAAAGTAGCAAGTTCTTTAATAGTTAACTCTTCGAAATAAAATAAATAGATGACTTCTCGATATTTAACTGGTAACTTCATTATTTCCATAACTAATTTATCATCTTCGTCTTTTTGTATAACTGTTTGTTCAACATTATCATTTTGTCCTTTATCAAAAACATTCTCAGTCTTTGGATCAATAACGTTTTTCTTATACCAACTTTTCAAATAGTCTTTACAATGGTTAATCGCAATTTGCCATAGCCAAGTTCTTAGCTTTGATTTCCCCTTAAATGTATGTAGGGAGTTGTAACACTTCAAAAAAATATCCTGCGTTAAATCTTCAGCAACCTCTTTACTATTTACATAGGAATAAGCTAATTGCAATATTTCTTGTCCGTATTTAGTCATCATCTGATCTATAAGTTCTGCTTTATCTTCTATTTGAAAGGTTTCTGCTGTTATTTCTTCCAATGATGTCTTCCCCCTTTTAAACTAAGACGACGTGCTCTATATAAAAGTTTGTTTTTTTTATAAACCTCTTCAGTTTTTTATATAAAATTTTAAAGTGTATCTTTTTTCTAGTAGGAATAATTTAGAACAATTATCTATCCTTTTTATCTTTATACTATAATTAATAATTGTAAATACTTTTCAGTTTTTGTAAACATTTCATTCCTTACTTCGTTTTATAAGTGAAAGGAGGAGAGACCTTGGATAGTGAAGTCTTGCAACAATTGATCAACGAGAAAATGCAAACAATAAAAAGGTATTTAATTAAGATTGGTGCTAGTCCTTTAGATGCGGAAGATATAGTTCAAGAATCAGTATACAAATTTCTCCTCTACGTCGATTCAGTTGAACCCGACAAAGCTTATAGTTGGTTATTCCGGGTCGCGCTAAATAAGTATTACGACCTTTGTAGAAAGCAAAAGAGACATGTGACAGTAACTGTTGACGAACAGTTACTAGTTGATTTGCAACCAACACCAGAAAAATTATT
Source organism: Aquibacillus halophilus (assembly GCF_009649745.1). Lineage (GTDB taxonomy): Bacteria > Bacillota > Bacilli > Bacillales > Amphibacillaceae > Aquibacillus > Aquibacillus halophilus. Next base: position 62,295 of record NZ_WJNG01000014.1, read on the forward strand.
GAACGAGAAGGAAAGACAGCTGCAATTTAACACTATTCTTAATGAAATGAAGCCACTGTACAAACACTTAATCTTGTTAAAATATGAATTGGACTTGAGTTATCAGGAGATTTGTAAGGTCCTAGATATGAAACAAGGAACATTGAAATCGCATTTGTTTAGGGCCCGAAATCAGTTTAAAGCATTGTATGAAAAAGGAGTGAAGCAAGATGAAGGATGATAATCAAACAGAACCTACGGATGAGTTAGACTTTTTTGATGAGAAAAAAAGTACAGATAGATTTACCGAAACGATTAGAAAGGCACAGCGGAAAACAATTTTACGAAATATATTAATTTCATTTTCTGTGTCAGTTGTATTATTCATATCGCTGTTTCTATTATGGAGTTTTGCGATGGAATACAGAAAAAATCAGGCAATATATGACGTTAGGCTTTACGATAGCATATCGAATCCAAACGTAGGAACAGCAGGTTATCAGGTGATTACTAACGGAATCACTAACGGAATATTAGAATATGGACAGTATAAAATTATTGATGGAAAGCCAATTGATTGGGGGGAAAAAAAATTATCTTATAGCATATTTGGTGCACTTCACCGATTTGCAGGTGACTACTCACCGATTCAAATTGAAAAAGAACAGGGTGGAGATGGTCGGAAGTATCATAGGGAAACCAAACAGTTGCTCATGGAGTTTTATCATCCTGATGTTGAATATAGCACGATGATTAATGATTTTCCACGTATAGCGAACATGACTGAAAATCTTTCAGCTGAAATGGCTGTTTCATTCACGGAGCGAGTTTCACCTGAACAGGTTAGGGACATGATTCCTGAAGGAGTTTCACTTCAATGGTACTGGGTTGCCTCTCATCAAGATGTGGAAGATGATCCACATTACGATCAATCCTATTCTGGGGATTCTCTTTATGGATTTGATCATAGAGAAGACTTAGTAGATGAAGAGATGTTCATTAACAATATAAAGTCTGGTGTATCTAAAGAAGATGGGAAGTACTATGAAAACTTTAATCAACTTTTTAACTATGTAAGAGGAAATAACGAAGAAATAAGCCCCAATCAAGTAACGGTATTAGGTGCAGTGATAACTGGAACACCAGAGAACTTATTAAAGATGAAAGAGATTTCAATCATTCGAACAGGGGTATTAGGCGCAACAACAATTAATTATTAATTGATTCAATTTATAAGGGAACTCCTATATTGCCGAGCAATATAGGAGTTCTTTTGATGATTAATTTAATAGGGTATTGATAAAAAATGGAAAATAGTATATAGTACATTACAACACTAATGCACTGATTTAGTTGATATAGGAGGTAAGCTTTTGATTGTTCAGGGTGATGGAACGAAGCCAATATATATACAGATTGCTGAATGGCTAGAAACAGAAATATTAAGTGAAAATATTAAACCTGATGAAAAAATATATTCTCAATATCAACTTGCTGAGATGTACAATATTAATCCAGCTACTGCAGCAAAAGGATTAACTATCCTTGCAAATGAGGCTGTTTTATACAAAAAACGAGGACTTGGCATGTTTGTATCAAGTAAAGCAAAAGCAATTATTCTCAAAAAGCGAAAAGGCCAGACATTAAAAAATCTAGTAACAGACTTGGTATCAGAAGCTAAACGTTTGGATGTTAGTGAAGCAGAATTAATAGGCATGATTAAGTTAGCAAACAGTCAGGGGGAAGGGAAATGAAGGTGATTGAATGTAATCAAGTATCAAAAGTATATGGAAACCACCATGCGGTGGATCAACTTTCTTTTACAATTGAGGAAAATAAAATTACTGGGTTGATTGGTCGGAATGGTGCGGGGAAAACAACTCTGCTAAAGATTATTGCAGGGTATCTACGTAAAACGTCAGGTGAAATGAATGTGTTTTCAGAAGAACCTTTTAATAATTTGAAAGTCTCAGCAAATATGATTTTTGTCGATGATCAGATGAATTTCCCTACAGCACTGAATCTAGGAGAATTGCTAAAGGCGGCTGATAGCTTTTATGAGAATTGGGACATGGAACTTGCTAAACGTCTTTTTGATTATTTTTCTTTAAACCCGAAACAACGTCATGATAGCTTATCAAAAGGGATGAAGAGTACCTTTAATATGATTGTTGGCCTCGCTTCTCGCTGTTCACTAACAATCTTTGATGAACCAACAACCGGTATGGATGTATCTGTTAGAAAGGACTTTTACAGAGCCCTACTCAAGGATTACATTGCTTATCCAAGGACAATTATTTTATCTAGTCATCTCTTAAATGAGATTGAAGATATATTAGAAGACATTTTGCTTATTAAGGACGGAGAAAAATACCTTCACATGTCAGTGTCTGATGTAAAAGAGTATGCTGTTGGGATTAGTGGCGAGGGAACCATCGTAAATCAGTGGACTAAAGAAAATGAAATACTATACAAAAAAAGTTTAGGAACCGGAAGCTCTTATGTGGTTGTTAAAAATGATTTTACAGAGTCGATGCTTGAACGTGCTAAATTAGCAGGCTTAAAGATATCACCTGTTGCTGCTGAGGACCTATGTATCTATTTAACAAGTAAAACGAATGGGGGGATTGATGATGTCTTTGATAGAAGTTAATTACTGGGAGATTATTAAAAAGCAATATTTTTTCAAGTTAAAAGCATATTCTGGTGTATTCACTTCGATGATGGTCGTACAAATCATTGCTTTTTTGCTCTCACTAGGAGGTACAGGTGGTTCGGGCGGCTCTGGTTCCTCTGGCTTTTCCTACACAACCGGTTACTATAATGGAAGTATGATCATTGCCTTTACGATGATGTGGGCATTAATTACAGGTATTCTTATTACTACAAAAGCCTATCGGAATGATGATTTCACTTTTGTTGCAAATAGGGGAACTAGTAATTTATCTAATATGCTGTTTTTGTTAACTGCTAGTATTATTGGCGGTACCTTGTCGATGTTGTCCGGTTATCTATTAAAAGTTTTTGTCTATTTAATCTTCGAAGTTGATATGCTTTTTGATGTAACTCACACGATTTCAACACTTTGGTTGGGAATCATTGCATCGATTCTATATATCCTTTTATTTAGTGCTATCGGGTATCTGGTTGGTGTACTGGCACAAATAAGCAAATCATTAATTATTATCTTAGCAGCAGTAGTGATTGGATATCCAATTTATGCCTCTACAGGCACAGGTCAAAGGGATGAGCCTACTCTTTTTATAGCAATTACACAGTTCTACCAGGGCGAGAGCATGTTATCTTTATTTGCTCTGAAAGTGATCTTAACAGTTACCATCCTTTTCTTCACATCGCTGATCATCACAAACCGATTGGAGGTTAAACAATGACTACTCTACTCGCGTCGTTACTTCCACTTTTACTTATGGTTGGTTTAATTGTGTTAATTATCTTTATTGTAAAGAAAAATGGACTTTTCAGAATTAAGCAAGCAAATGGCAACAGCGTAAAATGGGTGCTAAGCATTTATTTTATTATTCTATTTGCATCAACCATTGTTTTTTACTTTTTGCCTGATGATAAAGCCGCTTCAATCAGTCAGGAGGATATAAATAAAATGGTAAGGTATGGTCAAGAACTAAACAATAGGGCACATCTAGGTACTCTCGACGAATCAGATCAATTAGCCTTGAAAAACGAGTGGCAGTTTGAGGCAACAGAAAATACGTTACAAGTTACAGCAGAAACAGGAGAATATAATGACATTATTGTTTTTGTTGAACGTAAAGACAATGATGTTGAGGACAAAAAAATAGAATTTATTAAGTATTCAACAGATAGCCTTTTTAATCACGATGGTTACCAAGTTGACTTTGCTCATAATAAACTAATAATAAAGCAACCGTCTAAAATGGATTTTCAATTTGCGGCAATTGCAAATGAATTTACCATCACACAGTTCACAGGTGAAGAAAGACTTCATATTCGAATGGCTGCCATTGAACCTGAAATACTTTATCTACGTGTACCTAAGGATTTAAAACTCACCGGTAATGTTACATTGATTGAACAGTAGACAAGATAGACACAAAAATCAAAACAAACCGTAGCTAATTAGTAAAAGCTCCGGTTTGTTTATTTTCATTAAATTAGTTAGTTGGTTACTTTATTCCCAACGAGAAATTGTTGAATGGAGTTGAACGCTTCATCTACATTTTTTGCTTGAATCGAATACGTCCGGTTTTCTGGGTATTGATTTTTACTATACTCGTATTTTGGGTCATAATAATACTCTAACAGTAATTGAACCACTGAAGAATAGTTTTCAGCCTGTAAATCGATGTCAATTTGTTTGGCAATTGGCGTATGAATTCTCCGTTTTATAATCTGAAAAGCTTTTACGAAATCTTCGTGGTGATCCCAAGGTTGGTACTCATCTAAAATGTTGCGGACCCGTTCCTCAATTGGCATATCGATGAAGATTTGGATGCCTTCTTCTTTTTTTGTCATGAGGAAGTCGGGGAGACTTACTTTTCCTACTCTTCTGCTTTCAGCCTCCATTAATACATAGGATGACAGCTCCAAGCGAAGCAAGTCATTGAGCAGGATTGAGTCAAAAGTAGTTTGATTATTCGGTTTTAACCCAATTTGACCGAAAATAGAACCTCTGTGCTTAGCGAGGCCTTCCAAATCTATGACCGGAAAACTAGCTTTGTGTAATTGTTCTAATAATATTGTTTTACCTGAGCCTGTATAACCATTTAACACGTACATGTCAGGATGAAATTCAAATGTTGCTAGTGAATTAACAACCCAATTACGATAGGACTTAATTCCACCCTCTAGCCGAGCTACGTCCATTCCCATTAAATCAATCATTGTTGCTGCTGTTTTACTGCGCATTCCACCTCGCCAACAAAAGACTACTTTGGGTTCACTTATGGTGTTAAACTGGTTTATAAAATTAGGGAGCTTTGCTGATATAATTTCAAGTCCACGCTGTTTAGCGGCCTCTATGCTTTTTTGCTTATATAGCGTTCCGATTTCTGCTCTTTCTCCATCTGTAAAAACGGGGATATTAGTGCTTCCAGGAATAGTTGAATGATTGAATTCGGAAGGAGAACGGACGTCAATTAATGCTACCTTTTCTTTTTGTTGCAAACTTGTTAGGTCTTCTATACTAATATCGCTAAACATGCTTTCACCTCTATGGTATGGATTGTTATGATTAATTTTCATTTAATTTATTTTAAAAATTCCATCTAAGATACTGGTCCTCATATTATTTCTACATTTAACCATACCACAGAATGATTAATTATTTTAATAATGAAGAGAGAATTTGTTATAGAACAACTATATTAAAATTGAGAGCCTGTTTAATTAGACAGGCAGCGATTAACGTTGTACTGTTTAGTTAACGGACCTACTCAAACAAAAAAGCAGCTTAAGATTAAGCTGCTTGGCAATACTGGATTTATGATTATTTTTTAGTGGATTAATTGTAATAGTAACTAGAAACTGTGCTTATGCAAGCTTCTTTATAGTGCTGGGTGATCGCAATTATCACATAAGTTAACGTAACAATCAGCTTTTTCAACAATGTCATTACCACATTTTGCACATTTCTTGCGGGGCAGATTTCTGAAAAACTCAACTATACTCATCATAAGGATCCCTCCAAAACTTTATTGTATTTCTATTGTAGTATAACAACTTAATAATATCAATACTCTGTTTTATAACAATTGTGACAGATTGTTGGCAAATTGATGACAAAATAGTGAAAAGGTGGAGAAATAATGAAATTAACTGTAATTGGGTACTGGGGGGCATACCCTGCAAAAGGAAGTGCAACATCCTGTTATCTACTAGAAAAAGATGGGTTTAGCTGTCTATTGGATTGTGGTAGTGGTGCACTGTCTAGGCTTCAATTGTTTAAAGATGTGATGGATATTGATGCAGTTGTTTTATCTCATTATCATAACGATCATATCGCTGATATCGGTGTGTTACAGTACAGCTGGTTAGTTCAAAATTATATTAATAATACAGAAGAAATCTTACCTATCTATGGTCATGTAGAAGATAAACATGGATTTGAAAATCTAACACATAACTTTACTGAGGGAATACCTTACGATCCAGAAGGTACACTGAATGTGGGACCATTCTCATTTACTTTTATGAAAACTGAACATCCTGCCTCTTGCTATGCGATGCGTATAACTGATGGGGAAAAGACCATCGTCTATACGGCTGATTCTAGCTACACAAAGGATTTTATACCCTTTAGTGAAGCTGCTGATCTGTTAATAACAGATTGTAATTTTTATGAAGGTCAAGATGGAAATAAGCCAGGGCACATGACTAGTAAAGAAGGTGCAGAGATTGCAAGTAAGGCTGGTGTTAAACAGTTAGTGTTGAGTCATCATCCTCACTTTGGTAATCGAGCCGATTTATTGATACAGGCAAAAAAATATTTTGATGGAACAACTTATTTAGCAGAGGAAGGTCTGATTTGGGGAAATTAAAAGGATAACAAGTTCCATAAATTGCCTTGTTTTTAAGTTTATTTTATACTATCAAGTGTAGATAATTATTAAGGTTTTCTAGGAAGATGCAGACTATTGAAAGAATAAGACAAGCTTTAAAGGGAGATGTTATTGGATGAAATTTATTGATAACGAAGGAATTACCGATCCTCATATTAATCTGGCCATTGAAGAGTATATACTGAAAAACTTCGGTGAGGAAGATACATATTTATTATTTTACGTTAATGAACCATCAATTATTATTGGCAAAAACCAAAATTCTGTTGAAGAAATCAATACGAGCTATGTAGATTCTAACGGGATTCATGTAGTGCGTCGCCTATCGGGTGGTGGAGCCGTATATCATGATTTAGGCAATTTAAACTTTAGTTTTATTACCAAGGATGACGGCAATAGCTTTCAAAATTTTGCTAAATTTACCGAACCAGTTGTCAAAGCATTAAACAAATTAGGAGTGCCAGCAGAGCTTTCTGGAAGAAATGATTTAACTGCTAACGGTCGAAAGATTTCTGGTAATGCCCAGTTCACCACAAAGGGTCGTATGTTTAGTCATGGAACATTAATGTTTGATTCTGAAATTGAACATGTCGTTTCTGCTTTGAATGTGAATGCAGAAAAAATTAAATCGAAGGGAATTAAGTCAATTCGTAGTCGTGTTGCGAACATAACCGAATTTTTGGATGAAAAAATTTCAATTGAAGCATTTAAAGAACATATCCTGTGTTATGTTTTTGATGTAGAGGACGTGAAGGATGTCCCTCAATATAAGTTAACAGAACAAGATTGGAAAAATATCCACCAATTATCTAAAGAACGCTATCAACAATGGGATTGGAACTATGGGAAATCCCCAGCATTTAACATTCAACAATCGCACAAGTTTGACCATGGTTTAGTAGACGCTCGTCTAGATGTTGAAAAAGGAATTATTAAAAATTGTAAAATATATGGTGACTTTTTCGGTGTCGGTGACGTGAATGTGATTGAAGAAAGTCTTGCTAATGTTCGTTATGAGAGACAAGCAATAGAAGAGGCTTTGAGCGATTTAGATGTTCCACATTACTTAGGTAAAATTTCTAAAGAAGATTTCATTAACTTGATTTATTAATCATAGACTTTAATGTATATCCCTTGTCCATTGACAAGGGATTACCTGTATCAAATCCTCTGATAAATCTCTCCGGATTAAGAAAGTAAACCTGATTACCATATTGAAAAGAGGTTACGTATGAAGAAAATAGGATTTACTTACATCATCTATCTTATTTGTATATGGAATTACTTCTTGTTCTTTTACCCATTAGAGACCTTTAGTAATTCTAATTACGCTGCACTAGCCCACGCAGTGTTTTTTTCGAAACTGCCTTTAGAATGGATCTTGTTATATGGACTGATTAAGAGTAATTGGGCTTCTAAATGGGTTAGCTTTATTGAAACAATCACACGGTTTGAATGGTTAAAAACAATGTTATTCTCACTATTGCTTGTGCTTGGCTACGGTATAATTCGTTTACCGTTTAATTTAGTTTGGTTTTGGATCTCACATCGAGAAGGTACAAGCCTCCAGCCTTTGGGAGACTGGTTTTATGAAATGGGTTTAGATTTGTTTTTTTACTGGATTATGCTAACACTTGGCCTTATTGTCGTAAGGCTAGTAATTGACAGATTCAAAAGAACTTGGTGGTTAATCTTATGGTCACTTACACTGCCAATTGTGGTCTTCGTTGTCTATGTCCAACCAGTCTGGATTGATCCTCTGTATGAAGATTTTACTACCATGGAACAAGGTCCTCTTCGGACTGCAATTGAGGATTTTACTAATGAAGTGGGAATGGAAAATACAACTCTTTTACAAGTAAATATGAGTGAAAAAGTGACCACGTTTAATGCATATGTTACAGGAATCATGAGTAATGCACGAATTGTTCTTTGGGATACAACCCTACAAGGTATGGAACAAGATGAGATTTTATTTATTTTAGCCCATGAAATAGGACATTATGTAATGCATCATGTGTATATTGGGGTTGCAGGGTATTTAATTCTAAGCTTCGTATTGTTTTTTCTTGCAGCATTTATTTATGATCGTGTTTGGTTGAACGTAAGAAGGCAGAATAATTATAAGACAAAAAATGAATTAAAGGCACTGCCGTTATTGCTATTAATTCTATCAATGCTTCTAACTGTTTCTCAACCGATATCTAACTATGTATCCAGACAAATCGAAGTATCGGCAGATGAATATGCTATTGAACATACAGAAAATCTTGCTCCAGCAGTAGAGGGCTATTACAGGATGGCCACTCAATCTAGAAGTGACATTAATCCGGTATTTTGGGTCAAGTGGATGCGTTCCAGCCATCCCTCTATAAAAGAGAGGATTATGCGAGTGGAAAGAGAAATGGAAGAACGTGAAACGAATTAATCTGTATATTCGTAAAGGTAAGAGAGGTGATTTAGGGTGCTAAATGAATATCAAAAAAAGCTATTGAATGAAAAACAAAAAATGCGTGAATTTAACAGATTAGAAAGAGAAACCATTGGTTTGAAAACAGAATTAGATAAGCTAGCCGACAAAGAAAATGCTTATAAAAGAAAGTTGAATCAAGAACAGGTCGATGTAGAAAAACTAGAAGGATTAAGTATTACGGGGATATTTATTACTCTGGCTGGCAAAAAACTTGAACGTCTTGATAAGGAAAAACGTGAGGTTGTAGCTGCTCAACTAAAATGGCAAGAAGCTAGTGAGGCAAGACAAGATGTTGAAAAAGAGCTTGCTGATTTGGCAGAAAGAATGAATCGTCTGGGTAATCCAAAAGAAAAGTATGACGAATTTTTAAGGCAAAAGCAAGAGTATCTCCTCACAACTAGTCATGAAGATGGAGAACGAAGCTTTGAATTACTTAATAAAATTGCGGATTTAAATGCAGATAGTAAAGAAATTAACGAAGCGTTGGATGCAGGTTCACTCGCTTCTAAATCTTTATCTGATGCTAGGGAGTCACTGAATAAAGCTAAAAACTGGGGAACATTGGATATGTTTGGTGGTGGATTAATTTCTACATCTCTAAAGCATAGCAATATGGATACAGCGAGAGAAGAGGTACATCGGGCTCAAAAGCTTCTTAGGAAATTTTCTTATGAATTAGAGGACATTGGACATACGTTTCAGGTTGATCTCTCTATCTCGGGTGGATTAACCTTCATGGATTACTTTTTGATGGATTAATATCAGACTGGTTAGTTCAGGACAAAATTAATAATTCTACTGAGCAAGTTAAAAAAATACAAATAGAAATAGATAAAACGTTAAATCGACTAAAGCAATTGTTAAGTGAAACGAAGCAAACGATTAATGAACTGGATGAGAAGTGGAAACGCATTGTAGAAACGGCAGATTAAATAAGCATTAATCGCTAAACAGTATCAATTCATAGCATTGATACTGTTTAGCGATTAACAAAGTACCACTGCAAGTTTTGATTATTTTTTAGGTGATTTATGGGTAACTAAATATTCTTCATTGGTTATGAAGAAGGTTTGATCAGGGCGGTGATCAAGTAAATTTAACTTTTCGAGTTTATGCATACTTACTTTTTTGTATGGATCCCCGTTAATAATCGGTAATTCTTTAGTCTGCTGCATGTAATTATCAACAGCTTTTTGAATCATATCGATATCCAACGCAAGCTGATAATCTTTTTCTTCAAACAGCTCATATGTCTCGCGGGTCATATAATAAGTTTGTTGTGGAATTCCTTTTAAAATAGGAGCTAACAATTTGTAATCAAGAGTTAAATCTTCATTGATGATAATACTTAATGGGACTTCACTTGGTAATTGGTCACTATATTTATGAATTGCTTTTTGCAATTCGAATAATGGAATATCACGTGTTTCATATTCCGGTGGTGGTTTAGGTTGTTGTTTACTTTTTTTATTTTTCCCCCACATAATATACCCCCTTTGTTGCTCTACTATAGAAACTTATAATAATTCAAAGAATTCCTTGTCCTGGACACTATTAAACTTTTCTCGTGGATGTTACGCTTATGAATGTTTTATCACTAGATTATTTGAAAGTGTTAATTGAAAGCCCTTCCTTAATAAATATTATAACAAAAATAGCTTTTTGATAGGAGTAATTGTGACAATTTGTAGATATTTTCGTCCTTTTGCTATTAATTATTTCTATTATTTGGTAAATTGTTTTTAGGTCTTTTATTTTTCATTTAACAGTTTAGAAAGGGATGACATAATGTTAAATGAAATGAAAGTAAATCATGAAATAACCCCAGTGACATTAGCAGTGGTAGCCAAGGAGTTAGATGGTAGACAAGTTACTCAAATTCTAGAGGATGGTGAAGTTTTCTATGTGAAAAAATCTCCTGGTAAAGTAATTGATTTAGCTTGTAAGTTCTTTGGTAGTAGTTTGAAAGGCCGTCAAGATGGAACGCGCGATATATGTGGTATTACTCATAAAGCCCCAATTGCAATCGATCCTTCAAGTGGCATGTACTTTTTTCCAACCTCATCTCCGCAAAACCCTCAATGTGCTTGGATTGCACATTCTCACATTGATCAAATCATTAGGTCCTCAATTCAGGAAACTCAAATTATCTTTAAAAATGGACAATCAGTTACAGTAGAGGTTTCTCACGGTTCGTTGTTAAATCAAGTTCAACGTACAGCTCAGTACCGATACTTACTCGATAATCGTATCAAATATATTCTGAAAAGCAATGTGGACATGGTAGCCGAACCTTTTGCATGGAGAAATTGAAGCTTAAATAAAGCAGTTTTCTTAAAGATTGGTGTTATTTCACAAAATTTATAGATTCCGACGTAACTATCTAACATCCTTACGGTCTTTATGGGATTAGTACTATCTCGCCGCTGCGGAAAAACACTCCCTTTCCATGGGGAACGCCTCAGCCTCCTCGCTCGTAAAAAACACTCACTGCGGGGTCTTCAGACTGTTACTTTCCCATAGGACTAGAATTGACATCCAAGAATTTTCATCACACGAAGAAAATGTGTTCTTCATTTTCGAGGAGTGTCGTATTTTCCCTCCGCTTTGAGTAGCTTACTGTTCAAGGGTGGATAAAGTCCTTGAGACAATAAATTCATGGGTTTTACTACGGTTACTCGTCGCATGAAAACTTTTGTTACTTTTCACTCTATACATCACAATCAACCATTATAAGTATTTAGCTCTTGTTGGTTTAATGTAGTTATCAACCACAATACTATACTAACGCAGGAAATACACGGAGACTCCTGCGGGAGGGAATGGCATAGGTGAGACCCCACAGTGCGTAGCACGAGGAGGCTCAACAGCCACCCGCGGAAAGCGTAGTGTATTTCCGTAGTGGTGAAGAGTGTTGTATGTTACGCCGCATTTTATATCAAATGCGAAGATTAAACGCAACAAAACTTTATTAATAAAAGAGTACAATATTAAATTGAAAAGTAAAAGACCTAACAAATGTTTAAAACTTATGATTTTATAGAACAATAAGATTAATACATATATAGTTATACCCATATTGCTGACAACTAGAAAGGAGAATAACAAATTGGAACAAATTGTTAGCTTTTTTATCGAAAACAAATTTTTGGGTGTCGTTGCTGCTGTTATCTTAATTGCTGTAGCAATAGCAATTGTTAAATCATTGGTGAAGATTGCCGTAGTAGTCACAGTGATTGCAATAGTTATGGTTATATTTTTTGACTTTGAGCCCCAGGAAGTTATTGATAAGGGATCGGATTTAGCTAACTCGGGTAAAGGGTTATTTGAAGAAAACCTTAAACCAGTTTTTTTTCTAAATAACTTAACTCAGGAAGAATTTTTTATTAAAGAAGAAAACGGTGATACCATAATAGAAATTGAATCGTTAGGTGTAAGATATAACCTGAATGAATTAATGAACCAGCTAAGTTCTTCGGAACAAGAAGAATTAGAATCAATTGTTAAAAATGAGATTGAGAACAATAAAGAGCGCTAAAATAGCGCTCTTTATTGTTTACTTAAAAGGACTACTTTGCAGTGTATGAGGAATCCTTTGCCGAAGATAAACCATCTTGCATGAGTTCTTGTAATATATTTTCTACCTTTTTCCGGATGGTTGGGTTAAAATAGTTTCTTTTTTCTTCTCTTCCCCTACAAAGAAAAAGATAAGAAGAGAAAGAATCGTTTTTGTTTAAAGAAATAACTTGTATCTGTTTCTCTGCCATGCTTTTTCGTAAATGTCGACGTTCCGTTGTTGCTTGCTGCTCCATTTTATTGAGAAGTTCAAGGTAAGGTTCCTTGATCTTAAATGATGCTGTTCCTTTCTGGATACTATCAATATCTTGCTCAATGACAAGAATAGCCATGGACAGGAATAAAAAACGTGAAGATAACTCAAATTCTTCTTGGCTGAGATAACGCACTGTTTCCCCCCCTAAAACGAACGTGTGTTCTATTATACAATAAGTATATGGAATACAAAACAAAAAAATGTTAAATAAATAAATTTACTTTATAATTTGTATATAACCATAACTTTTTTTAAAAAATTCTGATGGTAAACAAATTATGTTGTTTACTTTAAAATAAAATAAGGAAAACTAATAGAAAAGTTAAAATGTAGGTACTTAAGGGGCTTGAAATATATGTATATCCTTAGCATAGATGTAGCAGAAATTAGAGAACTGATTGAAAGTAATGAATATAATGATGCTTTTCTGGAATTGTTGAAGAGTTATGAAAGTCTGGGACCATTAACAGGAATATTATTACCTTTTTTTGAAGCATTCTTTCCTTTTTTACCACTAGTAGTCTTTGTGATGACAAACGCGGCTGCTTATGGATTACTACAGGGCTTTTTACTTTCATGGATAGGCGCTAGTGCAGGGGCAATGTGTGTCTTTTTTATTGTTCGAAAACTGGGAGAAAAGCGATTTTTTAAATGGATTAGGAAAAATAAACAAGTGAAACGAGTAACGAATTGGTTAGAAAAACATGGATTTGGACCTCTATTCTTACTGATGTGCTTTCCTTTTTCTCCTTCTTCTATTATTAATGTAGTAGCAGGATTGTCTAAAATTAGCATTCAACAATTTGCTTTAGCTGTTCTGTTAGGTAAAACAGTAATGATTTTTACGATTTCATACATAGGTGATAGCATTATGTCCTTTGCCAAAAATCCGATAAAAACAATTGTTGTTGGAGTTTGTATCGCCCTTTTTTGGGCGATTGGTAAGTTTATTGAAAGACGCTTACAAAAAAGGGCTAATGCCCATAATAATGTACAAGCTAAAGACGATTAAAATATTTCCTAAGGGGTAAAATGTAAATAGATAGATTCCTTGGAGGAAAATGCCATGAAAAAAATAAAATATTGGGCCATTTTACGAACAGTTCTCATTGCTATTGTATTAGCTGTATTATTTCGTTCTTACTTGTTTGCTAGTTATGTGGTAGATGGTAAGTCGATGGAGCCAACCTTATATGATGGTAATTTACTAATGGTAAATAAAGTGATTTATGATTTACAACAAATTGATCGATTTGACGTGATTGTATTCCATGCTAATGAGGAAGAAGATTATGTGAAAAGGGTAATAGCCGAACCAGGAGATTATTTAGAATATAACAATGACCAATTGTATGTAAACGGAGAGTTAGTGGACGAAAGCTATTTAGAGCCTTTTCGAAAGAATGATGGCAAACCGCTAACTGCAGATTTCACATTGGAACAAGTGACAGGTGAACAACAAGTTCCTGAGGGAAAGTTATTTGTGTTGGGGGATAACCGAAGAGAAAGCTTAGACAGCAGATATTTTGGTTTTGTTGATGAAGCTTCTGTGGTAGGAAAAGTAGATATTAGATATTGGCCTGTTTCTCAAGTAGGTTTTCAATTTTTAAATTAAGGTATGAGCCATTAGGTTTATACCTTGTTTTTTGTGAACATATGGCAAAGCTATTTGAAGGACGGTAGATACGATTGAATATATTTATAAGACTTTTCGCAAAATTTTTACAATCGATAAAAATTGCGGCGCAACTTTGTGTGACTTTACCCCATCCTTTATAGTATGGGTGATCATCCATCGCTGCGAAAAAACACTCCCTTTCCACTGAAAATCCCGCAGGACTTGAATTATCTTCCTGAAACAACACCGCACGCAGAAAAAGTGTTTTTCTTTTTCAAGGAAGTGTATTCTTCCGAGGAAGTTGAAGCGTTGCCCGCGGAAAGCGACTGCTCGGAGCGAAATCACCATAGCAGTTACGTCGGAGTCTATGGATTTTGCGTAAAAAGTTAGAAGCAGCCATTATTAATAAATAGGGGTAATTAAACCAGAGTTTAAAATTAAAGTAAGAGAGAGAGTCAATTATTTGATACAAAAGTCTAAATGGTGTAGGTTAAAGAAAAATAGTAATTATTAGGAGATTATTAATGAAATGAAGAAAAATAAAAAGAAGTTTATTTATCTATTTTCAAGCGTGACTGTTTTAGTCATTGGATTAATAATCTGGAAGACAGGTAGTAATGTTGAAGAACCCGTTGAAATTAGCGAAGAAGAACTAGAAGAAATACAAGAAGAACAAGTGGATATACAAGCATCGAATGAAGAAAATTTTGAAAATGAAACAACTCCAGCAGACGAACTTAAAAAATATGAAACGATGAGCAATGATTCTATCCTTCAAGAAATCCATAAAATGACGCATCAAAAGGTTATGGCAAAACATAAGTGGGGTTCTGTTGAAATTACAAGACAGCGAGTCGAGAAAATATACGCTGAAATAGAAAAAAAAGAAGATTTTCAGAACCAGGCCGTTATATTAAATTTGCTATCTCCATGGTTAGAGGGGAACTTTGACAATGCAGTTGAAGTACACAACCAAGTTTGGTCTATTCAGGATGGAACAATTGGGAAAGCTAGTCGGTTACTAACCCCAGAGGAAGAGAGAGAATATATTAATAAACACTTTTGATGAGGCTATTTAGAAAAGGCCTCTTTTGAACTTAAACAAGAATATACAAAAGGGCGATAGAATATTTTAAAATAGTGTTTAAGATTAAATGGTGTGTTATTAAATAGTAAATGAGGAGATCTGTGATGGCTACAACAATTAAAGAATTAAAATGCTTGGAAGAAATAAAACAGGCATTTCCAGTCATGAAGCAGTTAAGAACTCATTTGGATCAAGAGACATATGTAGAGCTAGTCACAGAAGCTAGGGAAGTTGATCAGTATAAAATGTATGCGTTATTGGAGGACGATATCATTGTTGCTGTCATTGGCTTTAAACCAATGATTACACTTTATAATGGTAGATTTATTTGGGTATGCGATTTAGTAACAGATTCTGATAAGCAATCAAAGGGATACGGACAGAAACTACTATCCTATGTACACGACTGGGCTAAATTACATAACTATCATTGTGTATCATTATCATCTGGATTACAGAGAGAAGATGCCCATCGTTTTTATGAAGAAAAAATGGGGTACGATAAAGTAAGTTATGTATTTAAAACCAATTTGATATAGGACTTTTAAAAGGAGTTTAAAGGGGGAGTAGTTAATGATGAATTCATTCGCACTTCTTGGTATTTTTAATATTTTAATTTATTTGGGACTAGTAGTCTTTGGAATCTACGCAGTTATCACGATGTTAAATTTGATGAGAGAAAGAAACGAAACTCTAAAACAAATACGCGATGAACTATCTGAAATGAAATAAGGATTATCAAATAGAGGAATTATTTAAATAACCTAAACTACTGCTCCAAGTAGTTTAGGTTATTTAATTTGAATCAGGCAGTGTCCTGGAAAAGAAGCAAAGTCCTATAAATGAAATTGGGATTAGTATCATTACATAGGTAAATGGAATATAGGAAGCTAATGTAGAACCTAAACTCGCACCAATTAAAAGTGTGAAGGAATACACTGCTACAGCAGTAGACTTATGAGTTGTCGCATGTCTTCCTACAAGTAAAACAACGATAGGAATGGTTAGTGAAGTTGACGCAATCATCAGCAAGGAAGCGAATAGAGCGGTTGCAACGTTTAAGAAAATGATTGCAGGAATAAATCCTATTACCATAACCCCCAACTGAAAGGTTAATACATTTTTGGGGCCGAATCTTTTAATTAGATAACTGGCGAAAAATGCAGGTATGATGCCAATCAAACTAATCGTTCTGAATAGTTGTAAAGAAAATGGAAAATCTCTCCACTCAGTAAATATGAAAATTTCGAAGGATCCATAAAATAGCATAATCGTTAATAGTAGGAAAAACGTAATACTATAGAGTTTTCGTAATGATTGATGTCTGAAACATGATAAAATAGTAGAAAACAAATTATTTTGTCGAAAGACTTTTTTTGAAGAAGATGTTTGTAGAGTTAGAAATAAACCGATAAGAGAACTCAGATAAAAGAAGAAGAAAGCAACAAAGACTGCCTGGTACGTAAATAAGTTAGTAAAAAAGACCGAGGTTATTTGCCCGAAAACACCAGCAAATAGGAATCCGGTGTTGATCATAGCAATGACAACTGCTTGTAGTGAGCCTTCAAAGTGTTTGAAGCAGTAGGCAAATGTCACTGGTGCAAAACAAGCAGCTAAAATTCCTTGAAATATGCGAAGGAAAATTAAGCTGTTGATGGAGTTACTTAAGCTAAGTAATCCTGTAACTAAACATAAAAGGCCCATACCCACTAATAAGATATTACGTAAAGGTAGTCTGTCTGCTAATACACCAAATAAAAGAAGTCCAAAGGCATAGGGGAAAACAAATAGGGTACTAGATAGCGAGACATAACTTAACGAAACATCATACATTTCTGCTAACATCGGTTGTAGCGGGATCATCACATAGATACTACTAGCGATAAAGACAGAACAATAGATTAATGTACCTGCTGTAGTGATTTGTTTTGACATCATCTCACCCCACAATGAAGTAGCCTATGGTACTATATGAAAATTGCGTTATTATGTGCAAAGTAAAGGAGGTAGCTTATGGGGATTCGATTTTTATTAGGAAAAGCCGGTACTGGAAAAAGCGATCGATGTTTAGAGGAAATAAAAGAAAAGTTGCAGGAAAACCCCCAAGGTTTACCGATTATTTATATTGTTCCAGACCAAATGACTTTTCAACAGGAATATTCACTTCTAAATAAAGACGAGGTAAACGGTAGTATTCGCGCCCAGGTTTTCAGTTTTTCTCGACTTGCATGGCGGGTATTGCAAGAAACAGGTGGCGGAACAAGAAAGTTTATCAGCTCAACAGGTATTCAAATGATGTTACGGAAGATTACCGAGGAGCGTAAGTCTGACTGGAAGGTATTTCAAAAAGCCATTGAAAAAAGAGGTTTCATGGAGCAATTGGAGTCAATGATCACCGAGTTCAAACGGTATCGGATAACCCCTGAAATGTTAGCCTCACAAATAATAGAAATGGACCAATTCCAGCACAAGTATTCAGGTGAAATGGCGATAAGAAATAAGTTGGAAGATCTTAGTTACATTTATGAGAAATTAGTTTTTGCTTTGAAGGACACCTACATTGATAGTGAGGATCAATTACAGCAATTAACAGAAAAAATTGCCGATGCTGGATTTTTAGTCGGAGCGGAAATATATATAGATGGTTTTCATCGATTTACCCCACAGGAATTGTTGGTAGTGGAAGCTTTATTACAGAGGACGGAGCGAGTGACGGTAACACTGACACTTGATCAACCAAACGAGAAAACAGTTTCGGAATTGGATTTATTCTGTCAAACAAAGGAAACATATCACTCCTTAGTCGAACTAGCCAATGCAAATAGTGTAGAAATTGAAGAGACTGAGTTATTGAATGATTCAGCAGGAATATTCCGTGATCGCCCTTATTTTTCTCATTTAGAAAATTATTTTGATGTCAGGCCAGCACCGAAATATCAAGGAGACGTTCCAATCCAAATCGCGCAAGCCGTCCATCCAAGAGCGGAAGTGGAAGGAGCGGCCCAAGAGATCCTTCGCTTAGTCCGTGAAGAGAATTATCGCTACAAGGATGTTGCTGTCTTAATTAGGCAAACGGACTTGTATCAAGATTTAATTGATACCGTATTTAGTGATTACGGAATCCCAGTGTTTATTGACGAAAAGCGAACAATGATGAATCATCCGTTAATTGAATTAATCCGTTCTGCTTTAGATGTTGTCGAAGGGAATTGGAGATATGATGCTGTTTTTCGTTTGTTAAAAACGGGATTAATTCCAAGTACTAATCGTCGTTATCCACTTAATGAAGATGCTATTGATGAATTGGAAAACTATGTATTGGAGTACGGGATCCGAGGAAGAAGTCGGTGGCTAGGTGAAAAACCATGGGTATTTCAACGTTTCCGTGGATTCGACCAAGCATCACAAACAGATCACGAGAAGGAACTCCAGAAGAAGATAAATCATTATCGTTTTCAAATCGTGGAAGCATTGCAATCGCTTGATGAAAAGCTAAGAGAAGCTCTGACAGTTGAAGAAAAAGCAACACTTTTATTTGAGTGGCTGGAGTCAATTGGAGTGTCACAACAATTAGAGACTACTCGTGATAAGTTGGACCAGCAAGGGAGAATAGAACGTGGTCGTGAACAAGAACAAGTCTGGGAGGCAGTGATTCAACTGCTTGATGAGATGGTTGAGATTGCTGGTGAAGAAAAAATGTCATTGCAAGTCTTTCAGACAACACTTGAAACTGGTTTTGAATCGTTAAAATTTGCTCATGTACCGCCAAGCATGGACCATGTCGTGACAGGGACGATTGATCGTTCAAGGTTCAGCGGGGTTAAATGTGCATTTCTTTTGGGTGTCAATGAAGGTGTATGGCCAATGAAACCGTCAACAGATGGAATGATCTCAGAGGATGAAAGGGAATTGCTTGCCGAGCATGGAATGAAACTGGCTGATGGTAGTAAACGTCAGCTATTAGATGACTGGTTTTACATCTACTTAGCCTTTACGGTAGCTCAAGATAGATTGTGGATAAGTTATCCACTAAGCGATGCTGAAGGGAAAACCAAAGTACCGTCACAATTAATTAAGAGAATAGAAGACTTGTTTCCGGCATGCAGTGAACAGCTGCTGCTTCAAGATCCAGAAGAAATGTTGGATGCTGAACGCTTTGTGACTACTCCTGTAAAAACTAGGTCTGCGCTTACCGCTCAATTGGCTAGAAAGCTTAGAGGTTACCCAGTTGATGATATCTGGTGGAATGTGTTGAATTGGTATATGAATCATCAGGAGAAGAATGGTACAACCAATAGAATTTTAGAAAGTTTGTTCTATAAAAACAAGCCTATTAATCTTTCAGAAGAAACGATAAATAAAATTTATCCAAAACAAATAAAAGCTAGTGTATCTCGATTAGAAATGTACCATCGCTGTTCCTATCAACACTTTGCTCGTTACAGTTTAGGATTAGAGGAAAGACGAACATACAAACTTGACGCTCCAGATATTGGTCAGCTGTTTCACGAGGCATTAAAGAAGATAACAGAATGGATTCAGGCAGAAGGTCGGGATTTCTCACAGGTATATCAAGAGGATTCAAAGAAGTATGCACAAAGAGCAGTCCAAAACCTTGCACCTATCTTACAACATCAGATATTGCATAGTTCTAATCGTTACCAATATATCCAACAAAAATTAGAGGATATTATTGCACGCGCAGCTTATGTATTAAGTGAACAGTCTCGTCAAAGTAATTTTTCTCCGGTCGGGTTAGAACTTGGATTTGGACCAGGTGAAAATCAATTGGCGCCAATAAACCTAGAGCTTCCGAATGGCTTTGAATTAATGCTGAGAGGAAGAATAGATCGAGTAGATCGTGCGCTAAATCAAGATGAATTATTTTTAAGAATCATTGATTATAAATCTAGTTCCAAAGGGTTAAATCTAGTAGAAGTCTATTATGGATTAGCATTGCAGATGCTTGCCTATTTAGATGTTGTTTTATCTAATTCAGAAAAATGGTTGGGTGCACAGGCTACCCCAGCTGGCGTCCTGTATTTTCATGTTCATAACCCGATGATCTCAGGAAACAATAAATTAAACGATGTGGATATCGAAAAAGAAATATTTAAGAAATTTAAGATGCAAGGTCTCTTAGTAGAAAACGAACAAGTTGTGAAAATGATGGATACTAATTTAGATAGTGGCTCAAGTCATATTGTCCCAGCAGGTTTAAAAAAAGACGGAGAATTCCGTAAGGGCTCTAATACCGCACAAGCAGAAACATTTGATCAGCTTCAGGGGTATATTCGGAAGTTAATGACAAATGCGGGGATGGACATAACTAGTGGTGGAGTGCATCTAAATCCATTTCAACAAAAACAGCAAACGGCATGTACGTATTGCTCGTTTCGTTCGGTCTGTCAATTTGATCCTACATTAGAAGAGAATAACTATCGACGATTACAAGAGCTAAAGGACGAGGAAATAATTGAGGCCATTGGACGGAAGGAGGAAGGGTAATGCCGAAATGGACGAAAGAACAGGAAGAAGCCATCTATGCTAGTGGCAGTGATATATTAGTTGCAGCGGCAGCAGGATCAGGAAAAACAGCTGTACTAGTCGAAAGAATAATTCAAAAGTTGCTTAATCGTGAAAATCCGATCGACATTGATTCTTTATTGGTTGTAACTTTTACTAACGCGGCAGCACAAGAAATGCGCAATCGTGTTGGGGAAGCGTTAGAAGCTGCTTTAGAAGCAAATCCTTCCTCGATACATTTGAAGAAACAATTATCGTTATTGCAGCGAGCATCGATATCTACACTACATTCATTTTGCATGGATTTAATTAGACGTTATGCTTATTTACTTGATATTGATCCAGGTTTTCGAATTGCCGATGATGTTGAAGCCGATATGATAAGGCAAGAGGTGCTAGAGGATTTATTTGAAGGATGGTACGGAAAAGAAGGTGAAGAGCAGCAGGCGTTCTTTGCCGTTGTAGATCGCTTCTCGAATGACCGGAGTGATTTAGAGGTTGAGGAACTCATATTAAGTTTGTACACATTTTCAATGCAAAACCCCTGGCCTGATGCCTGGCTGGATGAAATGACAGATATGTACGATGTGTCAGAAGCCGAGGATGAGGAAACGATTCAATGGCTAGATATTTTAAAACGTGAAGTAGCTAGTCAACTACAGGCAATGCGAGCGGAAGCGGAAGCGGCGATTGAGTTAACTAAGGAAAGTGACGGTCCATACCATTATGCTGAAGCGATTGATGCAGACTTTGCTTTAATAAACGAGGCAGCTGCTAAGCTTGAAATGTCATGGAATCAGGTACAACCTGTTTTTGTAGAAGGAAAGTTCAAGGCATTGTCTCGTAAGAAAGTGGATTGTGATGAAGACAAAAAAGACAAAGTAAAATCACTTCGAAACAGTTATAAAAAAAGGTGGAAAGATCTTGCTGACGATTGGTTCTCAAGAAAACTTTCCTCTTATCTAAATGATATGGGTTCATTGCATCCAACCATTAAGCAATTGACAGTACTTGTGAAGGAATTCAAGCAGGGCTATGCTAAGTTGAAAAAAGAGAAAGCATTAGTAGATTTTTCTGACTTAGAGCATTACACTTTGCAAATTTTGCTTGATGAATCATCAACTGCTGACCATATAGTACCATCGTCAGTCGCAAGTGAGCTACAAAAAAAATTCTCTGAACTATTAGTGGATGAATACCAAGATACCAATCTTGTCCAAGAAACACTAATATCCCTTATTTCCGATAGGAAGGGGAATGGAAATATGTTCATGGTTGGCGACGTTAAGCAGAGTATTTACCGATTCCGTCACGCGGAGCCATCCTTGTTTCTTGAAAAGTATAAGCGTTTTGCCGATCACGACCATCCAGCTAAACGAATTGATCTTGCTCGAAACTTTAGAAGTAGAGATCAAGTCCTATCGGCAACCAATTACATTTTTAGGCAGCTGTTAAACGAAGAAGTTGGTGAAATGGAGTATGAAAAAGATGCTGAATTAATATACTCTAACACCATTTATGATCAGCTTACACTAAGTGATGCCGATGCTGAATTAGTAATCATTGATCGAGAAACTAAGGAAGAAAATCCAACTGAGGAACAAGGCGAAGAAAATTTTCAAGATTTAGAGAAGGCACAAATAGAAGCAAGAGCTTACGGAAAAATGATCAAAAGATGGATTGGTCATGAAGAAAAGCGACCTACACAGGTTGTTGATAAACGAACAGAAACACAGCGGGATCTACAATATCGCGATATTGTAATCTTGCTTCGTTCAATGACTTGGGCGCCAACAATTACAGAGGAATTGAAACAACAAGGAATACCAGTCTATGCCGAGTTATCAACAGGTTATTTTG
The DNA here is from genome assembly GCF_009649745.1 of Aquibacillus halophilus. Classification (GTDB taxonomy): domain Bacteria; phylum Bacillota; class Bacilli; order Bacillales; family Amphibacillaceae; genus Aquibacillus; species Aquibacillus halophilus. The sequence continues at coordinate 85,227 of NZ_WJNG01000014.1, forward strand.
AAGCGATTGAGATAAAAGTAATGCTTAGTTTATTAAAAATAATAGATAACCCAAAACAGGATATTCCCTTGGCATCAGTCTTACGTTCACCAATCGTCGGATTAAATGAAGAGGATTTAGCACAGATTCGTTTAGTGAAAAAACGCGTTTCCTATTATGATGCGTTGACTAGTTTTATTGTGGAGACAGAAAATCAGAACAAAAAACACCAGGTGGAACAATTTTTAACAAAACTTAAAGATTGGCGAATGAGGGCAAGACAAGGTGCACTATCAGAGCTGATTTGGCAAATTTACAGGGAAACAGGCTATTATGATTTTGTTGGTGGTATTCCTGGTGGTAAGCAGCGTCAAGCTAATCTTCGAGCACTGTACGATCGGGCGCGAACCTATGAATCTACCTCATTCCGTGGCTTATTTCGATTTTTACGTTTCATTGAGCGGATGGAAGAGAAAGGTGACGATTTAGGCGCAGCGAGAGCGCTTGGAGAAAAAGAAGATGTTGTTCGTATCATGACAATCCACAAAAGTAAGGGACTCGAATTTCCGATTGTCATTTTAGGTGCAATGGATAAACAATTTAATCAGCAGGATCTTCGTCAAAAGTATTTGCTTCATAAAGATTTAGGTTTTGGAAGCAAGTATATTGATCCAGAAAAAAGAATAATCTATCCTACTTTAGCCTACCATGCACTAAAGAAAGAAAAGCAACGAGAATTGTGGGCAGAAGAAATGAGAGTATTATATGTTGCCATGACGCGAGCGAAAGAGAAACTTGTCATGATCGGAAATGTCGCTTCATTTGAGAAGAGACAGGAGAAATGGTTAGAGGTGATTGATCATCCTGACTGGGTGTTACCACCACATTATCGTCTCGAAGCTAAATCATATTTAGATTGGGTTGGCCCTGCTTTAGTTCGACATAACCAAAATGACATGTTGAGGAATGTTGAACTAAATATTCAAATTCCTGAGCCTATTCGAGCAGATGATTCGAAGTGGAATGTACAGCTTATCCATGGAAGTGAATACTCAAACCTAGACCAACACGAACAGAGGCAGGAGTTAGATTTGCAAAAAACGATTCAGGAATGGAAACCGGTAGATGCTGATAAAGAATTAAATGCAAAGGTAGAGGATAGGCTGTCTTTTGTATATCCACATAGCAATGCATCAACCTATCGGGCAAAGCAAACAGTTACTGAAATAAAACGTCAACGCGAAGTAAAGGATGACTATAGTGATTTGGAGCTAATCCAACCATTTAAAGCTCCAATTTCTAAGCGACCTAAGTTCATGCAAAAAGAGAAAATGTTGACGGCTGCTGAGAAAGGTACTGCGATGCACACAGTCATGCAGCACATTCCTTTTACGAAAAAATGGAAGGAAGAAGAATTAACAGACTTTGTACAGCGGTTAGTTACTAAGGAAATTCTTAGACAGGAAGAAGCGGATGTAGTAAATATTGAGGCGATTCAACGTTTCTTTGAAACAGAAATAGGTGAGCGTGTTGTTCAATCTGATAACGTTCAACGAGAAGTTCCGTTTAGTTTTACATTAAAAGCTAACGAGGTTTATCACAATTGGCAAGGAGAGTCTGATGAAAAGGTTTTGATCCAAGGTGTAATTGACTGTTTAATCCCAGTTGAAGGTGGATGGTTATTGTTAGACTATAAAACTGATACAATCACTGAGGAAGTTTCGCCCGATGTGAAGGAACAGTTAAAACAACGATACCAAGTGCAAATGGAGTTATACTCTAAATCATTAGAAGGCATCTGGAAACAGCCAATTGTAGAGAAATATCTATATTTCTTTGACCGCTCTTTGTTAGTTGATTGTAATAAATAGAAACGATTATGAACACAACGGCCACTACCTGGTCGTTGTGTTTTTTTGCTATGCTGTTTTCTAAAAGATTGTTGTTTTTGACGAAAAATATATAGAATCAGACGTAACTTCTATCTATTAATTCATCATTTATATATGCTTTCTACAATCGCTTCGGCAAAAAACTTCGCTTTCCGTGGGCACGGCCTTAGCCTCCTCGTAGAAAACCGCTACTGCGGGGTCTTCGGACTCGCGCTGTTCCCACAGGAGTCTACGTTTTTTGCCTACGCTGTTAATAGTGTTCTGATTATCGAGGGAAAAAGTCTATGGTTTTACGTGAAAAGAATTTTCATCTTCTTGAACCTAGCTATCCAAGCTACGAAACTACACTAGATTTTGGTTTTTATCAATCTTCCTTTCATTTCATATAAGATGGTGATTGGAGCGTAGGGCAGTCGACTCCAGTGGGAAAAGCGACGGCTGAAAATCCCGCAGGAATTGGTTTTCTTCCGAGGAAGTTGAAGCGTTGCCCGCGGAAAGTGACTGCCTGAAGCGCAAATCAATTAGTAGCTACGCTACGTCGCATTTTATATCAATAACGACAAACTTTGCTTAAAAACAGCTAATAATTTTGTCGGAAAAAATTCATGGAAAAATAATACATACAATTCTTGCTTTATAAAATCAACTATTATATGATTACGTTAATACCTCATTATTCTAGGTAGGTGAAAAATGTGTTCAACCGAGAACTAGTAAAAGGAAGTACATCACTTCTCGTTTTACAGTTGTTAAACGAGCGTGACATGTATGGCTATGAATTAGTGAAGGAAATGGATAAACGAAGTGATCATAATTTCCAAATTAAAGAAGGCACCTTGTATCCGGCACTACATAAGCTGGAAAAACAAGCGTATATCGAGTTCTATTGGGAAAATCAACCCAAAGGACCAGCCAGAAAGTACTATCGAATTACAGCAGATGGCCAAAGTATTTTGGAAGAAAAAACAAGTGAATGGCATCGTTACGTACAAGTAATGAACAATTTAATTCGGAGAAACGAATCATGAAGATAGCAGAAAAACAGTTTATTGAGGAATTAAGCAAATCATTGCCTAACTCCTCTAATAAACAAGAAATACTAAAAGAGTATGAGATGCATTTATATGAAATGGCAAGAGAAGGTAATTGTGAAGATGATCTAACTTACTATAATCAGTTAAAGGATCGCTTAGGGACTCCTCAGGAGATAGCTAATATATGGTAAAATTAAACGAGTCTTACGCCAAGTCGAACACAATGGTTATTTGTTTCATTGAATATATGTTTATTTCTTGGAGGAATCCTGCTAACCTTAACCTATCATGTCTTTCATTGGGGTTGGATTGATTTTATTTGGGAAAGAGTAACAGAAATACCTTCCATTATTATTATGGTTTACTTTTTATTTTGGGGGTTACTAGGCTATGAAATAGGTAAGGAGTTTGGTCCTCGAGGAAGAAAGCTGTTACAAAAGACATTTTTCTTTTGTGTGGCGCCAAACATTATCTTAATGGCATTAACTATTTTTAGGTTAATTCCCTATCAATGGTTTCAGCCGCTTCTGAGCTTTCCTTTTATTATTTCATGTGTCATTTTTACAGGTTTATTATACCCAGTAAGTTGGCTTGGTTACCATTGGGGCAAGAAAGCCTCAGTTTAAGCTATGGTACTGTAGTTGGTAACAGTGCCATAGCTATAAAAATTTTTGTCTACATACATAGTAAAACTATGTATGTAGTAAATCTATGTAGAGGTGAGATTATCATGGAAATACAGGTGAAGAGTCAAGATTTTTGGTTTTTGTTGGTTTGTTTAGGTCTAGGCATTTTAACAGAGTTAAGCTTTTTCCATGGAACTGTCGGAGTTTCCTACTTGGTATTTTTAACTGGTTTCTATATTGTCTTTTTCATTCGATTTCGGTTGTTAGTATTTACTCATCGACGAATTGGTCTCTTATTGATGATGGCTATTTGGATATTATCTGCTAGTTATTTAGTTTACGACAATCAGTTGTTTTACCAATTAAACTTTTTGGTTATCCCTGCGTTAATTCTCTGTCACATCGTATTGATTACAGTGCCAAAACAAGTGAAATGGTACACGCCACGTTTTTTACAACTAGTGATGGAAAAGTTAGCCGGAGGTATAAGATTCAATAGTGTATTCTTCTCAGAAATAGTTAAGAGCCTTTTCAAAAATATGGATGAACAAACAGCACATACAATTAAACGAGTAGCACTAGGATTAGTGATTGGTCTACCGCTGTTAGGTATCGTGACCATATTGCTTATGTCGGCAGATGCAGTGTTTCAAGACCTAGTTGTTCAAATACCGAGATTTATTTTTCAACTAAATTTTGGTGAGCAATTGTTTAGAATAGCTATAATACTATTCTTCTTATTGGTCTTTTTCGGAATATTTCAAGTACTAGCATTAGCGAATTCTACAAAGCTATATTCGGAGGAAGTAGGTAATGGTACTAAACAATTCGATAGTATTATTGCTTTAACAATCCTCATTTTATTAAATGGTGTTTATTTATTATTTACTGCCATTCAATTCACCTATTTCTTTGGTGGTGGATTAGAAGAGGGATACACGTTTGCCGAATATGCTCGTAGAGGTTTTTTTGAATTAATGATCGTCACGATGGTCAACTGGACCTTATTAATAAGTTTTCTAACCTATGTGAAAGAATCCCGAAGGAAGTTTAAATTTGTACTGAAAGTAATGTATTCAATCGTGATTATAGTGAGTGGTATTATGCTTACTTCTGCCTTTCAACGTTTGAGTATGTACGAAGAGGCTTATGGTTTCACCCTGGATCGGATTTTAGCCCATGGATTTATGGTGTTTTTGCTAGTAATTTTTGCTTATACAATGATGCGCGTATGGTTAGAAAAACTATCGTTATTACACTTTTATTTGTTAGCAAGTCTGATCTTTTATACAGGATTAAATGTCATACCGTTAGAAAGAATGATTGTTAATAATAATTTGGAGCGCTATCAAGCTACAGACAAAATAGATGTTTATTATTTAAATTCACTCGGTGCTACCGGAGTTGATGGATTAATTACCTTATATCAAAAAGAACCTGACTTTCCTAACCTAAAAAGAATTTTGGTAGAGAGAAAAGAATGGGCTGAATCAATTAATCAGAGAAATTCGTGGCAATCTTATAATCTTCATAAGCAGGCTGTGATTGAAAAATTAACCAAATTAAATTTAACTAACTAATCAACCGCGACACAATTGTGCTCGGTCATATCGAGCTAATTATAACTTCTATTATGCTTCCTGTGCACAAAGGAACAAAGAAGTCTATTGTTTTACAAAGAAACGATATGTAAGTTAATTTGGACAAAAAAAATGGAAATGTGCTGATTGTTTCATGCTCATTTCCATTTTTTCATGTAATAACAAGTTAACAGTATTATGCATTTCCGCCTACAATTTGATCTGCTACATCTGGATCTAATGCATTTGTAGCACTTAGCCCACTATTTGTATTAATAAAGTCACCCGTATTAAAAGCCCCAGAGCCGGCGGCAGTTTTAGATGCACTTTTAGGAGCAAGGTAAAAGCTGTCTCCGAAGTTGATTACTCCCCCGCCGACACTGTTAATTTTTATTGGTCCCACGGCAGATGGCATTTATACACCCTCTTTCCATATTTTTTAGTTATAAAAGCGATAGAGATTAGGCATTACCACTAACCACTTGATCAACTGCATCTGGATCAAAGGAATTTGTTGCACTTAATCCACTATTTGTATTTATAAAATCTCCAGTGTTGAAGGAACCCGAACCTGCAGCAGTTTTAGATGCACTTTTAGGAGATAAATAAAAGCTATCTCCAAAATTGATGACTCCGCCGTCTACACTATTAATTTTTATAGGCCCAACAATGGATGGCATGTTAACACCTTCTTTTAAATGACTTTATTGTTATTCTATTAAGTCGTTTTGATTTTGTTCCTTCTCTAATATCCGAATGTGCTTTATCCTAGATACAGAATCAATATGGTTTAGACTACCAAGTTGTGCAATGGAAGAAGCAGAGATGCCTTTAACATCAATATTTTCCACATGAATATTTGGATTATGGTGGTAGTTTTTTTGTTGTACCGTTAATGAGTCAGGAACATTGCTTGGCTCTTGGCTAAAAAGTTCATACTGATCAAATTCAAACCCCTCATCAGTTTCAACACCACCCTCTTTTTGAACAGCAATTACTCTGCTGGTGGGTGTAAATGTATTTGCATCACCAATTTCAAACATAGAGCTATAGGCTATAGAATTAATTCGGGTCTTTCCAATATGTGCCACTCGTTTATCCATTATCGGTTCCTTCCTCAATTGTTGGATGCCGAAGAGGCACTAGTGAACCAACAATGTATGAATCAGGTGGGGTATCATAGAAGGATGTTAATTTAATTGTTTCATTATCTCCAATCAAAAAAATAGATGAAGATGCTACCCCTGTAATCTCAACATTCCCTACATTTAATCCCCAATTGTGAACCTCATAATTCATAGTTATTATTCTCCTTTTGTTTGGTCATTTTGAAAGAACTGTCGAAGAGAATGATTAATTTCTTTTTGAACTTGCTCATATATTAACTGAGATGTTTCTTGTTTGGTTTGTGATGGGTGCTCATTTCGAACATTTTTTTCGTATTGAGCTACTCGCTCGGGCAATTGTTTGCGAACATCATTCAGTATCATTTCTTGATACGATTTATTTAAAGGAAAACCATACTCGCTAGCTAGCTGATGGAGCAAGGATGGACCTTCTTCTATTAGGTAAGAATCAAGTTGCCCAACTAATTCTTGAGTGACAGGCTTAGCTTGACGTTGGTAGTTATTGTTAACAGGTTGGTTAAGTGATAGGTCATCCACTTTAGCTAAATCTTCCGGCGAAAGCCCGATATGGAGTGTACCATCGAGTCTCTCTATTTTTAGTTGATCAAAATGATATTCTAACTTTTCAATTGTGGTATTTTTGGTGTTGGAATTAGTGGTGTTTTCTAATCTTGCGATACGCTGTTCAAGTTCTTTAATTTTAGTATCTTGTTGTTGCATGTATGCCTGGACTCTGGCAAGGTATTCTTGCCATGAATTTGAATAATTCATATGGAACCTCCTTCTAGGCTATGACCTAATCAATACTACAATATGCAAGTATTTTTTAGTTCGTGATTTAAGTCGGAGGGGCAAGTGGTATAAGTGGTACAAGTGGTTCGCTGATTGGACCCTGTGGCTCAGCAGGTTCGGCAAGTTCTGTATATCCACCAGTATTGTACAGTTCCGCTAGTGCTTGAATATTTCCCGCACTACCGATTTGAAATACTGAGGAATTAGAAACACTACCAACCTTAATCATATGAATATAGATAGACTGGTGCACTGTTAAATTCATTAATAACCACCTCTACAATGTACTAATGCTTTGATCAAAGTGATCTTTGTCATAAACGTTAGTAGCCGAGTGACCTAAAGAAATACGAAGTCCATCCCCTGTATTAAAAGATCCTCCACCAGCAAATGTTTTTGCTTCTGAAAAAGGACTCATCGCATAGACATCTCCTATGTTAAAAATACTTGATGTGGCAATAGATAATACTTTAACTGCACCTACTACGGCTGGCATACGAATTCCTCCTTACGTATAGTTTATGAAAGAGGATTAATATCTGTTCAACTATTAGGATGGAGTAAGTAAAAAAAATAGTTTACAATGGTTGCATAGGATCATAGATTGAAAGTTTAATTGGAGGAATTGGTATGGGACAGACGGGATCTCCTATTACAGAAAGCAATCGATTGCAATGGATTGATGCCGCAAGGGGATTTGCAATACTAGGGATTTTTATGGTTAATACACCAGCTTTTAATGCACCATTTTTTTTATATAATGGTGAGGATCAGTTCTGGAATAGTTCTTTGGATCAAGCTGTCCAAGTAATGATTGATATCTTTTTCCAAGCGAGCTTTTATACACTGTTTTCTTTTTTATTTGGCTTTGGTATGCAGATTATTATTAATAAATTAACTGATAAACAATTGAACGTAAGAAAGCTTTTGTTCCGGAGATTAATTATCCTAATAGGTTTTGGTCTAATACATGCTTTTCTTATCTGGCATGGAGATATATTACTCTCATATGGTATTATCGGTATGCTTTTACTATTATTTATTCGTGCAAGTAATAAAGCACTGTTTTACTGGGCATTTGGATTACTCTTATTCCCAACATTAATTTATAGTTGGCTATTATATATTGTTAGAGATAGGTTAAACATGTATAACTTAGAAGCAATTAATCGGGCATTTGAAAACTATGGAAATGGTACAATAATTGCTATTTGGCAACAGAATTATCAGGATTGGATGTATTCCAATGGTTTTCTTGGCTTTATATTTTTAACTTTTGCACTTTTGCCATTATTTTTGTTGGGTATGCTTGTTGCCAGAAAGAAATGGCTTGATAATGTACAGCAACATGCCCCAATGCTGAAGAAGGTTTGGATTTTATTATTATTTGTTTTTATCGGAGTAAAAGCAGGTCCTTATCTATTTGGGAACCCTGCCTGGTTTTCATATACGCAGGATACGATTGGTGGTTCGGCTTCGGCATTGTTTTATCTGACCTCTATTACATTAGCTTTCCAAAAAGATTTCTTGGCTAAGCTTCTGAAGCCTTTTACCTACGTTGGCAGGATGTCACTTTCGAATTACCTGTCCCAATCCATTATCTGTTTTATTTTATTTTACTCAGTTGGGTTTGGTTTTTATGGTCAGGTTAGTCCAATAGGTAGTGTGGCGATTGTGGTTGTTGTTTATAGTATTCAAGTAGTAGTAAGTAAGATATGGATTAGCAACTATCGATTTGGACCTATGGAATGGTTGTGGAGAAGATTAATGTATGGAGAAAAGCTTCCTAATAAAAGGAAGGATAAGGAGGTAGAGCAAGGATGAACCGTGAAGCGATAAAAAAGGAAGCAAAAAAATGGAGCAAACAAGGGATCATTACTGAACAGCAATTAGATGAAATAGTCGATTTGTATCCTAAAAGAGATCGTAGCTTTTTGTTATTGACGTTTGCCGCATTGTTTATTGGATTAGGCTTTTTAACTTTTATTGCATCAAATTGGTCATGGATCCCTCAAATCGGAAAAATGACAATCATTTTATTATTTATGATTGGTTTCTATGTGAGTGGGGAGCTAATTTATCGAAAAAAATCAAAACCGGTAGGATTAAGCTTTATAGTTATAGGGTTATTTGTTTTTGGTGCCGGGATATTTTTAACGGGTCAAATGTATAACTACATGTATTTTCAAGCTATACCTTTTTTGATTTGGTCACTAGCCGGGGTTGCATTGTTTATTTTTTATCAGCATGCTTCGCTCTATGTAGTATCAATTGTTATTACCACAGTAGGTCAATTGTATAGTGCATTTGTCTATAGTGATTTTAACTTAGGCTTGTTTTTAGTATTGTTATTTGCTTTCGGTCATTATACCTATCGCCAGGCAAGGTACTTGTATGGCTATTTGTTTGCCATTAGTTTTATGGTTCAGACGATGGTACTAGTGTTTGCTGATGGCCACGACTACTATTGGTTAATTATTGGCTCACTTGTCCTATATGGTTTGGGAAGTCTGGTTAGGAAGCAGGGATTAAATCGCCCTTTTCGACATGTTAGCTTGATAGCTATGTTTATATTGGGTATTTTTCATGTGTTTTTACTTGGAAATTCATACTTTTTGGACTCCATTGAATTCGAATTAATTTTTCTAGCTATATGGATAATTATCTTAATCCCGATTGTAGTAATGAAAACAATGAAACAAGAGTTTTCTAACATGATTGAATTAGCGCTGTTTGTGCCTGTGTTTTTCGTACCATACAGTGACCTACTAGCTATGTTAGTGTTGTTTATCTATTCATTAGGTATGTTACTTATTGGTTATAAGGAGGAACATTACCGGAAAATTACTCTGGGTACCTTTGCCTTTCTTATTAGCACATTAATTGCCTATATTCATTTAGCTTGGGCCTTTCTTAACAAGTCACTATTTTTCTTTCTTGGCGGCATCATCCTGTTCATTCTAAGCTTTTTATTAGAGAGAAAACGGAGAGAACACAAACAGGATGCTAGAGGAGGCAATGACGAATGAAACGATTATTTTTCTACATCATTGTAGCTTTGCAAATTATGTTTCTGGTCGGGATGGCTGTTTCGTATTATTTGATTGATTACTTTGGAGAGACAATTGAATTAAAAACATTGCCTGTTGATCCTCAAGATATCTTTTATGGTGATTATGTTACACTTCGTTATGAAATAGAGGAAATCCCATCAAGTACATGGCAGGGAGAGGAGAGTCCTCCATATGATAGTCAAGTTTATGTACTCCTAGAAAAACAAAACGAAGTGTATAATGTTGTCAACGCATCTAACGAGAGAATTGAACCAAGTAGTGGTCAAGTAATGTTGCATGCTAAGTATGAATATCATGATTCAATGCAGAATATTTATTATGTAGACTATGGTTTAGACCGCTATTATATTGAAGATAATACTGGAGAACAGTACGAACAATCTGGTGAGATGGTAGTCACTGTTGCTGTAGCGCCGTGGGGACAGAAAAAGATACTGGATTTAGAATGATGGACTATTAAAAAGAAAACTCCCCAGATATCTGGGGAGTTTTTCTAAATCTTATACACTTAATACTTCTTTTATTTGTTTAATTGCCCACTCGAGGTCTTCCTTTTCAATCACAAGTGGTGGAGCAAATCGAATCACGTTTTCATGTGTTTCCTTACAAAGTAGTCCTTTTTCCTTTAACATTTCACAGTAAGGACGAGCTGCTTCTGTTAACTCGACACCAATAAATAATCCTTTTCCTCGTACTTCTTTAATGATTGGATTATCTATTTTTCTTAATTCGTCCATCATATATGATCCGAGTTCAAGAGAACGACCAGCTAAATCCTCTTCTTCTATAACATCTAAAGCAGCAATTGACACGGCACATGCCAATGGATTGCCACCGAAAGTAGAACCGTGTGAACCTGGATTAAATACTCCCAAGATATCTTTATTGGCAACAATACACGAGATAGGAAATACGCCACCACCTAATGCTTTACCTAAAATTAAAATATCTGGTGTTACATCTTCCCAGTCACAAGCGAACATCTTTCCGCTTCTACCTAGTCCAGCTTGTATCTCGTCAGCAACAAATAGTACATTATTTTTTTTACAAACCTGGTAAGCCTCTTTCAAGAAGCCTTCAGGTGGCATAACGATTCCAGCTTCACCTTGGATTGGTTCCAATAAGAAACCAGCTGTATTTTCGTTAATTGCATTTTTGAGAGCGTCAATATCTCCATATGGAATTAATTTAATTCCAGGCAACATTGGGCCAAAGCCACGCTTGTATTCGTCATCTGATGACAAAGACACCGCTGACATCGTTCTACCATGGAAATTACCAACACAAGCAATAATCTCTGCTTGATCTTTTGCTACTCCTTTGACATCATAAGCCCAACGTCTAGTAGCTTTAATAGCAGTTTCTACCGCTTCAGCACCAGTATTCATTGGTAACGTCATTTCTTTGTTAGTTAATTTACATATTTTTTCATACCAAGGTCCTAGTTGATCATTGTGAAATGCTCTTGATGTTAAGGTCACTCGATCTGCTTGATCCTTTAATGCTTTAATAATTTTAGGGTGGCGATGACCTTGATTAACTGCAGAATAAGCACTAAGCATATCCATGTAACGGTTACCTTCTGGGTCTTCCACCCAAACATTCTCCGCTTTAGAGATAACAATTGGTAATGGATGATAATTTTTTGCACCATATTCTTGTGTTTGATCAATAATTTCCTGACTATTACGTACCATTGTATTCCTCCGTTCAATTTAGCCAAACGATATACTAGGGTAGAAGCTTTTTTGAGATGAAAAGAGGGAAAACATACCCTTGATAGCTTCAGCTAGAGATTTTAGTTGGTAGGTCAATTCCTACACTATTTTTCAATTTTTATTATAACAGTATCGTTTATGTTTTCACTAATCATAACGGTTTAAAACATATTTCAATGAAAATTGAATAAAAAAATGATATGATAGGCTTGACCTTTATCAAGTTGATTAATCACCGGTAATTATTATTAGGAAATAACAACCTGATTGGTGCAACTCCTTCATAAAATTAGTATGAAGGGAGTTGATACTTTATAAGCGAGGAGGTAAAAAATGACACATTTACATATAACATCATGGGCTTTGGCATTAATCTTATTTGTCCTTGCATTGGTTTTTTACAAACAAGGTAAAAAAGCGGGTAAGATCCTTCACATGGTACTAAGATTAGATTACTTATTAATCTTGTATTCAGGTGGAGACCTATTAATGGAATATTTGAATTCTGGTACAATGCTTGGTGAAGTACTAGTAAAAAGTTTTGCTGGATTATGGTTAATTGCTATCCTTGAAATGATATTAGTTAAAACAAAAAAAGATAAACCAACAAAAAGCTTTTGGATTCAATTAGTAATTGCTCTTGTAATTGTATTGGTCCTAGGATTCGGACGCCTACCAATGGGTGTTTAATCTTAAAAATTCAAAAAACTTATTACTTTGAAAAAAGTGATAGGTTTTTTTCTTTGCCTTCATTTATGTTCAACACTTTTCACATATTAGGTAAATAATTCATATGAATATATATAGTTTATCAAGTATCTAGTAAGAAAGGGTGTTGATTTATATATGTGCGGTATTACAGGCTGGATTGACTTTAACCGGGAGCTTTCAACAGAAGTGGTTAATGTAAGGAAAATGGCAAATGCGATTCAACATCGTGGTCCAGATGAACATAATGAATGGATTTCTGACCATGTAGCATTTGGTCATCAACGCCTAATTGTTGTAGACCCTGATGGTGGTAAACAACCAATGGAATGTATCAAAGACAAATCAAATTATATACTTGTTTATAATGGTGAATTATATAATACAGAAGATATTCGAAGCGAATTACTTAACAAAGGATGGGGCTTTGATTCTCATTCTGACACAGAGGTATTGCTTAAAAGCTATATCCAATGGGGAGAAGAATGTGTAAAGAGGTTTAATGGCATCTTTGCTTTTGCTATCTGGGATTCGAAAAAAGAGCAGTTATTTATAGCAAGAGATCGATTAGGAGTAAAACCCTTGTTTTATATGGAAAAAGATGGTGGACTTCTATTTGCATCGGAATTAAAAGCACTAATCGCTCATGAAGAGGTCGAGCCTATTCTTGATAGAGAGGGTCTAAGTGAAATTCTAGCCCTAGGGCCGTCAAGAACACCAGGACATGGTGTATTTAAAGGTATGAATGAACTACGAGCTGCCCACATAGGTATGTTTGATAAGAATGGTTTCCGGACAGAACGTTATTGGAACGTACAAAGTACTCCACATACAGACGATGTAGAAGAAACAGCGGATGTAATTCGTTATCTACTTACTGATGCTGTCGAACGCCAATTAGTTTCAGACGTTCCGCTAGGTACCTTCCTCTCCGGTGGTGTAGATTCTAGTGCAATTACTGCCATTGCTTCAAATTATCTGAAGCGTCACAAAAAGGGGAAACTAAATACTTTTTCTATTGATTTTGAGGACAATCAAAAGTACTTTAAAAAAAGCTCGTTCCAACCAAATAATGATCAAGATTTTATTGGGACAGTGGTAGATGCCCATGAAACAAATCACCATAATTTTGTTATTAATAATAAAAAGCTAGCTGAAATGCTTAAAGAGGCTGTTGAATTCAGAGATTTGCCAGGAATGGCTGATGTTGATTCTTCATTACTGTGGTTCTGTCGACAAACGAAGCAGGAAGTAACTGTTGCGTTATCAGGTGAGTGTGCCGATGAAATATTTGGAGGCTATCCTTGGTTTTATCGGGAAGATGATCTGGAACGTGAAGGGTTCCCGTGGATTCGTTCTTCAGAGGTTAGAAGTTCACTGTTAACAGATGAATGGCAAGAAAAACTCAACTTGAACAGTTATATGCTCAAACGTTATCAAGAGACAATTGATGAGACTCCTGACTTTGAGGGAGACTCTGAAATAGAAAAGCAGCGGAGACAAATGTTTTATTTGAATATGCATTGGTTTATGCCAACTCTGTTGGATAGAAAAGATCGAATGAGTATGGGGGCTAGTTTCGAGGCTCGAGTACCCTTTAGCGACCACCGGTTAGTTGAATATGTATGGAACATTCCTTGGGAGATGAAGACTTACAGAGGTCGAGAGAAGGGTATTCTTAGAAAAGCGTTAGAGGGCTTGTTACCTGATGAAATCTTGTATCGCAAGAAGAGTCCTTATCCAAAAACACATAATCCAGTTTACAAGGATGCCGTTGTAGCTTGGTTAAATGAGATTTTAGAAGATCCAAATGCGCGTCTATTTGAGATTTTTGACAAGAATGCAATTAGAAAACTAGTCGAAACTGAAGGGAAAGAGATTGAAGCACCATGGTTTGGTCAATTAATGACAGGTCCCCAGCTTCTGGCTCACTTAGGTCAGATTGATCACTGGCTCCGTACGTATAACATAAAAATAGAACGTTAACTGCAAAGTGTGGATGGTTTGTCCACACTTTTTTGGCCGTTATTATAGGTAATTCTACAATTAGTACTTTTTCTAGACAATTATTGAAATTGAATTGACTTTTATGCCAACACTAGGATAATAGTAGAAGGTTATTTTAAAGTTTATGTTTCAGAGAGGAAGTATTGTATGCAAAAAATTCTAGTGTTTCTCATAACCATTCCAGTAATTTTTCTTTTTGCAAATCCTTCTTATGCAATAGAGGAAGATATTCATTCATGGCAGGATGAGACAATTTATTATATTTTAGTTGACCGATTTACGAACGGAACAACCGAGAATGACTATGAAGTAGATATTCAAGATCCTAATGCGTATCATGGCGGGGATATCCAAGGGATTATTAGTAAACTAGACCATATTAAGCAACTTGGATTTACAACGATTAACTTAAGTCCTGTTATGAGTAATGCAGAAGAGGGTTATCATGGTTTTTTAATAGATGATTATCAATCTATTGAGGAGCATTTTGGAACAATGGAAGATTTACAACAACTAGTTGAGGTGGCACATGAGAAGGAATTAAAGGTAATCTTAGATTTTGTCGTTTCACACACAGCTCCTAATCATGATCTGCTAACCTCTAATCCAGATTTGATTGCTGATACAGCCGTTACAGAAGACGGAACCATTCTTCCTAGTCCAGATTTGGACAATGCTATGGCAAGAGAATACTTTTTAGAGGCAGCGGCTTTTTGGATAGATCAAGCAAACATTGATGGTTATCGCTTATACACAAATGAAAATACATCGAGAGAGTTTATTAATGATTTAGTTGAAACAACACAATCAATGAAAACGGACTTTTTAGTAATGGGTGAATCTATTGATTTCATAGACAAAGAGAACACAGCACTAACTGCTAGTGTGAATCATCAATTGAATGAGAAACTATCGAGTGTATTTAGCAGTTACGGTAATTCCATAGAGCCACTACTACAGGAATGGCCAGAAGTGGGTTCGATAATCAATGGATTTTATTTAGATAGTCACCAGACAGTCAGATTTACGAGAGAAGCTGTAAAAAATGCCCAGAATCCGATTACTCGCTGGAAGTTAGGCTTAACTTACCTTTATACAGTTCCTGGAATTCCGATAGTGTATCAAGGCAGTGAAGTACCGATGGATAATGGGGAAGATAGACCTGATCATCGAATGGCACAAACGAATGGTGGCGATGATGAATTTAGAAATTATATTGAGCAACTTGCGGCAATTCAAAAGCAGTTTCCTGCTTTGTCCTATGGTGATCTCGAAGTTATTGATTCCAATGGGGCAATGACGATGTATAAACGGGAATACCAAGATGAGACGATATTTGTAGCTATTAATAACGATGTTGAAACAAAGACAATTACAATCAAAGATGTACCAGATGGCATGCAGTTAACAGGATTGCTACAAGATAATATCGTTCGTGAATTAAAAAATGATGAGTATAAAATAGCACTTGATCGCGAGACAGCTGACATATTTATGGTAGAGGAAGACACTGGTATGAACTGGTTGTTTATTTCCTTTGTTGTACTAGTATTGGGTGGATTTGTTACTGCTGTTATCTTTTTATCTATCAAAGGTAAGCGACTTGAACAGTAAAACATAATAATAAAAAACGCAGGGGGTTGGAACCGGCCCCTGCGTTTTTTATTATTATACTGCTTCTTCTTTTTTTACGAACGATTTTTTTGCCCATACTTTTGAACGCCATCTTCTCAACATCAGTAGTCCTCTTAGCCATTCATCGACAATAAATCCTATCCATATTCCAACCAGTCCAAGGCCAAGGAATATTCCAAAAAACCAAGCAAAGGTTACGCTAACTCCCCACATCGATAAAACACCGACAAAAACAGGGTACTTTACATCACCTGCAGAACGTAAAGAACTGATAAGTACAAGATTAAAAGCACGACCAGGCTCTAAAATTATAGTTAGTAATAAAATCAACGCACCTTTTTCAACAATAGTAAGGTTATCGGTGAATATTCCCAATAGGAAATCACTTGAAAAATAAATCGCAATAGCTGCCAGGATAGAAATGATAATTGAAATCTGCAGACTTTTCAAACAACGCTTATATGCTTTTTCTAATTCTCCTGCACCGATCATATGGCCAATCAATATTTGAGTGCCCTGACCAATAGCGATAGAGAATAAGAAAATAAACATTGCGATATTTTGTACATACACTTTGGTTGTTAGTGCCATCGTCCCGAGCTGAGCAATAAGGTAAGTAATAACCATTTGGCTAGCATTATATGATAGCTGCTCTCCAGCAGATGGGACACCGATATTTAATAGGTCTTTAACATGCTCTTTTTTATATTTTATAAACGACTTGATTGGTAATGTTTTGTTGGTTCTTTTAAAAAGAATGATAAGTAGTGTAGCAAATCCCAAAAAGCGGCTGATCATTGTCGAGTAGGCTACACCCTCTACACCGAGAACAGGGAAACCGAATGGGCCGAATATAACAAAGTAGTTACCAATAACATTAACAATGTTCATTCCAATTGTTACATACATGGTATCTTTGGTAAAACCATAGCTACGTAAAATGGCAGCGACAGTCATAATTAAAGCTTGAACAAAGATGAATCCACCTACAATATTCAAATAGATTGTAGCCTCACCCATCAATTCATTGGGGAGATCCATAATGTTTAGGATATTCTCACTAAATAAGTACAGACCCAAACTTAGTAAAAGTGAAAAGATTAGGTTAATGCTTAATGAAGTAATGGCTATCGCTCCGGCAGTCTTTTCTTGATTGGCACCTAAATTTTGTGCAACAAGAACAGAAGCCCCAACAGCAACGAAACCAAACATCACAATAACAACTTGGATAATTTGATTAGAAACACCAACTGCTGCAACTGAATGGTCCGAATATTGACTTAGCATTAAAGTATCGGCATTACCCATTAACATATGAAGTAAAATCTCAATAAATATCGGCCATGTAAGGGCAAACAGGGTTAACTTTTTTGTTACTTTTGAATCAGGCATTTAAAAATTCCTCCAAGTATATGACAATGGGGTCAGTAGATTGCTAGTTTTATGTTAAAGCTTATTTTCTGAATTGTTATTTTTGACACAAAATCCATAAACTCCGACGTAACTGCTTTGTTGATTTTCACTCCAGGCAGTCGCTTTCCGCGGGCAACGCTTCAACTTCCTCGGAAGAATACCACTTCCTGCGGGATTTTCAGCCGTCGCTTTTCTCGCAAGAGTCGACTGCCCTGCGCTCCAATCAACCACTATATAAGAGTAAATATCTAGTTGTTTGATTATTGTAATTATCAAAAACAGGAATAAATTACGTAAGATATACATGAATAATCCTCAAAAATATAACCAATTACCCTTCGTGCGAGTAGTCATATATCATGGTATAAACGGTTTTCTTATAGTTGAATTCATTTGAACAGAAAGCTACTTTAAGCTTCGGAAAAATGCGACACTCCTCGAAAATATAAAGCAATTTTCTTCGTGTGTTGCAAATTCACGGATGTCATTTCTGGTCCTATGGGAAAGGAACTGTCTGAAGACCCCGCAACGAGCGATTTTTCTCGTGAGGAGGCTGAAGCGTTCCCCATGGAAAGGGAGTGTTTTTCCGAAGCGATGGATGATCACTCATCCTATAAAGGATGGGGTACAGTCACACAAAGTTACGTCGTATTTTTCATCAACTGTGAATATTAAGAACAGCAAGACTTCGAATGAAATTAAGTTAAGTAGACATCGCTTTATATTAGTGCAAAGGATGCAAAAAGTAAATAGTAAAAATGAGGTTAATAAAAACGTTTGCAAAATTGTTGGAAAGGAGGATAATAAAATTAACTGCACCATATAAAGAAAAGACTATCTAACTATCAAATAATGAGGAGGAGAAATATGCTTGAGGATACTAGTTTTGCTATTCATCCTGGAAAAAAGGGAACTATAGAATCAACTAACTTTATCGATATCGGAAATGTAACTGATGTGGAAAAGCAAAAATCTCGATACTTATTTACATGTACAAATGGTTATGTTTATTTGACATTTTACCGCCAGGATATTGTCCGAATCACGATGCACCAAAAAATTAGCCAACCATTTGAAAAATCAAGGGCGGTTATTGTTGAACAACAAGAGATTGACGTTACATATGAAGAGAAGAAAGAACATATTGGATTATCAACAAAACAGCTGAAGGTAGGAATAAATAAAAGCCCATTTAGGGTAAGTATCTTCGATGAAAACAGTACACCTTTAGTAACTGAAGAGTCACACGGTCTAGGCTATTTTACCAATGGTGAAGTTATATGTTATAAGACTACCAATCAAGATGATCACTTCTACGGTTTTGGGGAAAAAACAGGATTTCTTGATAAAAAAGGTGAAAAATATGAGATGTGGAACTCTGATGTTTACGCTCCACATAACCCTGAAACTGATCCTTTATACGAATCAATTCCCTACTTTATGACATTAAGAGACGGTAGGGCACATGGAATCTTTTTCGATAATACGTCCCGCACAACCTTTGATATGAAATCGGCTAAGGATATTTATTCCATTAAGGCGGAAACTGGTCAATTGGATTATTATGTGTTTGCTGGTCCTAGCCCTAAAGATGTCCTAGAGCAATACACATATCTTACAGGTAGAATGCCAATTCCACCAAAGTGGGCACTCGGTTATCATCAATCGAGATACAGCTATCAATCGGAACATGAAGTGAGAGAATTAGCTGCTAATTTTATAAAAAAAGAAATACCAGTTGATGTCATCTACTTAGATATCCACTATATGGACGGTTATCGAGTTTTCACCTTTGATAATGAACGTTTTCCTAATCCACAAAAATTAATAGCTGATCTTAAACAGCAAGGGATAAGAGTTGTACCAATTGTTGATCCAGGTGTTAAAAAAGACCCGGAATATAACATTTATCAAGAAGGTATTAATCAGGACCATTTTTGTAAATACCTTGAAGGAAATCATTACTTTGGAGATGTTTGGCCAGGAACAAGTACCTTTCCGGATTTTACAGATGAAAAGGTTAGAAACTGGTGGGGGGAGAAACATAGTTTTTATAGTGATCTAGGTATTGAAGGAATTTGGAATGACATGAACGAGCCGGCTGTATTCAATGAGACAAAAACCATGGATGTACAAGTTATGCATAAAAATGATGGCAAACCAGATACCCATCGGGCTTTGCATAATGTTTACGGATTATTAATGGGAGAAGCAACGTACGAAGGAATGAAAAAACAATTAAATGGAAAGAGGCCGTTTCTTTTAACAAGGGCTGGTTATTCGGGTGTACAACGTTATGCTTCAGTATGGACCGGAGATAATCGTAGTTTTTGGGAGCATCTACAAATGTCGCTACCAATGTGTATGAATTTAGGCTTATCAGGGGTTGCATTTACAGGACCGGATGTTGGTGGGTTTGCCCATGACACGAATGCGGAGCTATTAACGAGATGGACTCAGGTTGGTGCATTCACACCTTATTTTAGAAACCACTCAGCAATCGATACACAATATCAAGAACCATGGCAATTTGGTGAAAAATATGAGGAAATAATGAAGAAATATATTCAGCTCCGTTACAAGTGGATGCCACAGTTATATTCTTTGTTCCAGAGCGCGAGTACATCAGGGGCTCCAGTGATGCGCCCCCTACTAATGGAATATCCAAATGACGCCAAGACATATAACCTAAATGATCAGTTTATGATTGGTGATAACGTAATTGTGGCACCTGTTATGTCTCCTGGGATAACGGACCGTGCAGTTTACCTTCCAAGTGGTGACTGGGTTGATTATGTTTCAGGTGAAGCTTACTCTGGTAATAAAGTCCATTTAATCCATGCTGAACTTGATCAACTTCCTATTTTCATTAAGCAAGGAAGTGCTATCGTTCAAGGAAATCTTGTTTCGTCTATGGAGTATAAACAAACAAAAATTACTATCCACATCTATCCAAGTGACAAGGAAACTCAATACACATTTACTTATTATGATGATGATGGCGAAACATTTGCCTATCAGAATGATCAATTTATTGAGTTAGGTATCGAGATTAACTGTTCAGAAGAATCAATAGAACTTGATGTTATCAACCAAAAAGGTTCCTATCAAGCCCCATATAGTAACCTTGCAATTCAAATTCATGGATTGAACAGGCAGAAAGTTTACTTGAACGACTCATTAGTTAAGGATGTAAACAACTTGTATATCGAACTATAAGATACAAAAGGGAGCTACAATCGCGTAGCTCCCTTTTGCTATTATCCATTAACAACAATTCCGCCATTGACATGAATCATTTGACCAGAAACATAGCTAGAATCATTGCTTGCTAAATATACATAGGCTGGAGCCAGTTCATAGGTTTGTCCTGGGCGTCCCATCGGGGTGTCTGAACCAAACTCTGATACCTGTTGCTCATTAAATGATGCAGGAATAAGTGGCGTCCATATTGGCCCAGGCGCTACAGCATTCACGCGAATGCCTTTTTTAATCAATGATTGCGAAAGTGCTCGTGTAAATGAAGTGATTGCCCCTTTTGTACTAGTATAATCAATCAGATTTTCATTGCCTTTATAGGCGGTTATTGATGAGGTGTTTATAATCGAGCTACCTTGCTTTAAATGTGGAACAACAGCCTTGGTCATGTAAAAAAACGAAAAAATATTAACCTTAAAGGTTCTTTCAAACTGTTCATTTGTAATGCTCATAAAATCATTTTGAGGATATTGGACGGCAGCGTTGTTAACTAAGATATCTACTTTTCCTAGTTCACTCATTATTGTTTGGACAGAAGAGTTACAAAAATCCGGATCCGATACGTCACCACTAATTAGGATGCAATTTTGCCCTTCTTTTTCTACTAACTCTTTTGTATCTTCTGCGTCTTTATGCTCATCGAAATAAATAATCGCAACATCCGCGCCTTCTTTAGCAAAATAGATACTAACTGCTCGTCCTATTCCACTATCCCCGCCCGTTATAATTGCAACCTTATCCTTTAACTTGCCGCTACCATTATAATTAGGATCTTCAAACTGTGGTAAAGGATTCATTTGATATTCATAACCAGGTTGTCTGTTTTGATGCTGCTTTGGTAAAATTTCTTTTTTATTATTGCTAGACATAGTTAACCTCCTAAAATTCCTTTTAGTATTATCCATTTTATAGGATTTTTATCATCAGAAAATAAAAGAGATGGTAGTCTTATCGTTGAAGAGCCATTATTAAGTTATTAGCACAGAAAAAAAACAGTGATTTTCTGTAAGTAGAAAATCACTGAGGACATTATTTATAAGGGCTATTTAGAAAGAATAAAGCAATGGTACCTGGACCAGCATGCGATCCGACAGATGAACCTACCATTTCAATATGGATATCATCATTATCAAATTGCTCTTTAATCATTTCAGCTAACAGATTAGCGGTTTCTAAATCGTCACCGTGACTAATTCCAATTGGCTGATTAGAGAGTTCTTGTCCACGTTGATCCATGATTTCAATCATACGTTTTAGAACCTTTTTAGAACCCCTTATTTTTTCTAAGGGGATTAATTTACCGCCATCAACATGGAGAAGTGGCTTTATTTTTAGAAGTGTACCTACAAATGCAGCAGTTTTGCTAACTCTACCACCACGATATAAATACTCAAGATCATCGACTGTAAAGATGTGCTCCATATGTTCAATGTGATATGAAGTAACATCAATAATTTCATTAAATTCCATACCTTCTTGTGCTAGCTGTGCAGCACGTAATACGATTAATCCAAGTCCCAAGGATACACATTTTGTATCAAAAATTTGCAAGCGCCATTCAGGATATTCTTCTTTCAATTCCTGTTCAGCCAATTTGGCAGATTGATAAGTCCCAGAGAGCTCTGATGATAATGCAAAGTACAAACAAGGTTTATTGTCTTTTGCGTATTTTTCAAAGACATCCTTGAATGCTTGTGGTGTTGGTTGAGAAGTTTTTGGAGCCTTACCTTCTCTCATCGCTTGATAGATTGTTTTTGGGAAAATTGTTCTTGCATCCTCATAATTTTCATCTTCCAGTTGTACGGCTAAGGACACCATCTCGATGTTGTAATTACTATAATGTTTTTCAGATAAATCACAGGCTGAATCAGCAATAATTTGCACTGTCATTTTTCTACCTCCAATAATCATTAGGGTGTTTTGAATCCTTCATTAAATATAAGTATTTATAAATGAGACAGGTTAATAATAAAAGATGAAGTAAAATATGTAAGTGCTTTACTACTCTTAGTTTAATCGTATCAGTACATATAGTCAAAGTTAATTTAAATTCTTGCAATTTTAATACAACTTAAATTTCACAAGCAGGATTACGATAAATTACCATTTTATAAATTTATTATATTAATAACCAGTATTTCTTTACATGACCAAGGATTATGTTTTACCATTAGTTGGGTATGTAATCAAAAGGTGTAATCATTTTTACTTAGTGCATGTAGTTAAGGCTAAAGGAGGTCACATATGTTTTTGGTCGAAGCAAGAAGAATTTTTGTCGTTATCGTTGGGGCAGTTCTTAATGCAATCGCATTGAACTTTTTCTTAATCGGTGCAAATGTTTATGCAAGTGGATTTACTGGTATAGCACAATTGCTTTCCAGTATTTTTAAAGATATTCTCAATGTTCCAGGAGTTAGTACAGGTATCATCTTGCTTGTTTTAAATATCCCTGTTGCAATATTGGGGTGGAAAAAGGTTGGTAAAGGATTTACTATATACAGTTTTGTATCAGTACTATTTACTACCTTTTTCCTAGAAGTTTTTCCAATCCTTCGCTTGTCTAGTGATATTATGTTGAATGCAGTATTTGGCGGAGTTATTGGTGGTGTCGGTGTAGGTATCACATTGAAATGGGGGGCATCAACTGGTGGTTCAGACATTATAGCAATGGTGCTGTCACGGTTGAAGGACAAACCAATTGGTGGATATCTGATGCTTATAAACGGGGTGATTATCGTATTAGCCGGTGTAATTAATGAACCGGAGAATGCTTTATATACATTATTAGCACTCTATGTAACCACTCGCGTTATCGATACTCTTCACACGAGACATGAGAAAGTAACAGCAATGATTGTTACTAAAAAAGCAGAGGAGTTACAAGAAGCAATTCACGGTACAATGGTAAGAGGAATTACAATATTACCTGCAAAAGGTGCTTACTCAAAAATTGATAAAAATATGATGATACTAGTAATTACTAGGTATGAACTTTATGACTTAGAACGAATAATTCAAGAGGTAGATCCAAATGCATTCACCAATATAATACAAACTGCTGGAGTGTATGGAATGTTTAGAAGAAATGATTAAGCAACTGTAACTATTTTAACGGTTTCATCGACTAATATAGTAGAAAGGATTGCTAAGGAGTTGAAACTATGTTTAAAAAGGTTTTTAGTACTCTTACACTGCTAGGAATGTTATTAGCTGCATGTGGGACTTCCAATGATGAACAATCACAAACATCTCAAGGAGATATGGGAAGTAATGAGCCTATCTCAGAAGATCAGCAGGACCAAGACAACGACTCTAATAATGCGGAAGATCTATTAACGAACTTAGAAATGCACGTTAGTGTTGAGCAAACTGACGGTAAGTTAGTTTTTCAAATGGAATTAAAGAATGTTGGGCAGGAAAACTTGGAAATGATGTTCTCGTCTGGTCAACAGTACGAAATTGTTGTTAAAAATGATTCTGATGAAACGGTATATCGATATTCTGAAGGAAAAGCATTTACCGAAGCTCTGGTTACCAAGGAAATTGCTTCTGGTGAGTCGATTGAGTGGAACGAGGAATGGAATTATTCAGAGTCGGTCCTTGCTGATGGAAATTACCATGCTGAATTGACACTGCTTCCAACTCAGGTTAATAAAAATGTAATTGAGAATAATCCGTTCACAACAACAGAATCCATTGAATTAGTTTCTTCCGAACAACTTTCTGCAACCTCAGATTCCGATTCTGATGGATTGTTCCGAAATATTGAAGTGAATGGCGAAAATGGTCAATATGAAGTAACAGGAGAGATAGATCCAACTGTTGATGAGTTCTTCTACAGTATTGAAGATGGTCACAATGTTTTAGTAAACGAGCAATCTATTAAGACAACTGGCAATGAGTGGTATGGATTTACGATAAATTTGGATATTCCAAAGAGTGACCTTCCTTCTAATGGGGCGATTACGATGGTTTTATATGAGAAGAACCTCGAAGACGGAGTGCCATTGAACAATACCTTTTTAACCTTAGACCAATTCAAATAAGAAATACAAACTAAAAAAAACGAGTGCATCAGGGTGGTTACCCTCGAAAGTTAGATTTATTTGCTCTAACTTTTGGTTAACCACCTCAGCTAATTTTAGCTGGCACTCGTTTTTTATATATCAAATTGTATAGATATTAAAAAAATTACACTTAATAACCGTAGTTACTTAGTACAGCTTGTACCTTTGGAGTTAAAGCTTCCCACTCCACATCAAAGCCTTTGTTAATTGTAATGAAATTTTGAAAACCGAAGACATTGTCCACTCCGTCAACTTCCATTAAATCATTTAAAATTTGGTGTTCACTAGTTTGACCGGGCATAACCGAGATACTGTTATTTCCCTCGAAAATCATTGAGTCAGTGGTGAATTTCATTGCGTTTGGATTTGGTGTAGCTTCTACACGAACACTCATATCTATTTCCTCCTAATTAACCTTATACTAAGTTAATAATAGCAGAAAAAACGTAATTTAAAAAGTCAATTATCTATCAAACCAAAATTAAAAGAATAAGTCATCTATCATCTAAGATAGTAAAAACGGTTAAGTACATGAATCAGTTTGCGGAGGTGGTTACCATCTTAAAGAAAGTAATTGTTTCAGGTACTGTTTCAGCGGCAGTGCTAGGGTTATTTCTATTTATGATAGAAGAGCTCACGAATCAGAAAGTTTATACCTTGTTACTAAATGTCGATTTTATCCCGATCTTTGAAAATATATCTTTGCCAATAATAGTCGAATGGATTTTTCATATTATTATTTCCTGGGGAATAGCTCTAGTTTTTCATCTATGGTTAATCAAAAAACCTGATTCAACCAAATCATCGCAATGGGTAGTTGTTTTCGTTTTGACAGCATTAGCTAGCCTTTCATATATTCCATTAACACTTCTAGCAATTAAAGAAACTCCAAGTTTGGATAATGTAGAAGCAATTTTCTTCTGGATAGTCGGGCATATTCTTTATGCTACGGTTTTAAAAACAAGTACCAAATTGGGAGACTAAATATACTGAAGGAAAATATGTTATATTAGTATGATAAAATTGTAGTATTATGTTGAAAAAGAGAGAAGGGTGTTGCAATGGAATTAGTAACTGTCGGAAAGTTACTCTATATCAATGGTACTATCCTTTTATTGCTATTACTCTTTTTTTGCTACCTTGTAATCAATAAAACGGTAAGAACGAGAAGAGAACATAAAAAAAAACATATTCAATCACATATAGAAGTTTTTGTGAAAAATTACATCTATAATGGTGTGATGATACCTGAAAAAGTATTAAAGGATAGTCCTTTACACTTTGAAGCGCTTGAGCATCTTCTTTACGAACACTTTGAATATGTGAACGAATCAGAATATCGCGAAAGAATCCAACAACTAGTTAAACATCGCTTACAGGATTACTATGCAAATTTATTAAGTCATAGAAGAATGGCGCTACGCCTAAATGCTTTATATCATATTGAAGATTTTAAAATAATTGGTTTTGAGGAGCAATTACTAAAAAGATTTGAACAACACGAATATGAGAACAAGGTAGAAAAGTTTCAACTGATGAGGATCTTGAGCAACTTCCAGAATGTAGAGTTTTTTCAAGAAATGATAAGGGAAAAAGAAGAGTATCCTAAATTTATCTATAAAGATATCTTGCATCGATTTGATCAATCAGTTTCTGTTCAGTTTGTGGATTTTTTTAATAACATACCAGTTAATTTTAAAAAGGCATTAATTGAGTGGCTAGGAGAAAGCAATCAATTGGATTATATTCATTTTCTTGAATCTAAATTAAGTGAGGAAGAGGTAGAAACTAGGATAAGTGCTTTAAAAGCATTAAATCAGTTAGGTTTCGTAACGGATGTTGATGCAATTATTCCGTTTGCTCAATCTGAACTCTATCAGGAACGAATTTTATTTGCTCGTCTTGCGAAGAAAATACAACGACAGCGGCTAAAAAAAATCTTATTAGATATGGTTTCTGATCAAAACTGGTTTGTACGTCAAGCGGTTGCAGAGGCTATTGCAAGTTATCCTGATGGCAATATTTTATTGCATTTTATTTTAGATACTCATGATGATCATTTTGCTAAGGATGCTGCATCGCAATGGCTTGAGGTGGGTGAAAAGGTATGGATCTAGTATTAGATATTTTAAGTTCCTATGTTGTTCCTACTATCTCTATTCTATTTATTAGTTATATGAGTATCAGTATTGTTATCTATATAATTGTTTTTATGGTCTCCGCTAAAGATTTAAGAAAAAGTTATCTTCTAGATGAGCAACAGCCATACCAAGACTATTTGACTTCGATAGATACAAAGCCTTTATCCGTAATTGTTCCAGCTTATAACGAAGAGCTCGGGATCATTGGAAGTGTACGTTCATTGTTAAGTATGAATTATCCTGAATATGAAGTCATTATTGTTAATGATGGTAGTAAGGATAACACCTTGGATGTTGTAATAGATAAGTTCGATATGAAACCTATTGCTTATCCTATCAGAAAAAGAATTGAAACTGAAAATGTCAAACAAGTCTATCAATCTACCATGAATCCAAATGTATATCTGGTTGATAAGGCCAATGGTGGGAAGGCTGATGCATTAAATGCTGGTATAAATTTATCTCATTTTCCATTTTTCTGTTCGATTGATGGTGATTCAGTCTTAGATCGTAATGCTTTTCTTAAAGTAATGAAACCAATAATCGAAAGTAATGAAGAGGTTATCGCCACCGGTGGTAGTATAAGGATTGCAAACGGCTGTACTATTAAACGTGGAGAAATAATGAAAATTGCTTTACCTGCATCACCATTAGTGGTGATGCAGGTAATTGAATACCTAAGGGCATTTTTAATTGGGAGGAATGGATTAAGTAGATTTAATTTATTATTAATTATCTCCGGGGCATTTGGAGTATTCAACAAAGAATGGGTAATCAAGGCTGGTGGCTACCGCAAAAAAACTGTTGGGGAAGATATGGAGCTCGTTGTCAGACTCCACCGAATAATAAAAGAAAATAAATCAAAAAAAAGAATAATATATATTCCTGATCCAGTTTGTTGGACCGAGGCTCCTGACACAACTGCTATTTTGAGAAGACAGCGGAATCGCTGGCAACGTGGACTATTTGAATCACTATGGAATCATAAAGACATGATCATGAATCCGAAATATGGTTTAGTAGGCATGGGATCTATGCCATTTTACTTAATTTTTGAACTATTTGGTGTTGTCATCGAAACATTAGGATATTTAATCATCCCATTTGGTATATTATTCTCCTTCATTAATATATCAACGGCAATTTTAATGTTAACGTTGTCGATTATTCTTGGATCGTTCCTATCAATGGCTGCAGTGTTACTAGAAGAATGGAGTGTAAATCGTTATCCATCAGCCAAACATTTAGTAATTCTTTTTTGCTATGCTATTTCTGAAAGTTTTTGGTATAGACCTTTAACTGTTTATTGGAGACTAGAGGGAATTGTTCAAGCCTTAAGAAAAAACTCCTCTTGGGGTGATATGAAGCGAAAAGGAATCTCCCAATAAAATCAAGAGAGTGTATGTTATCTATAAAAATACTCGTGCATATTACTTGCACGAGTATTTTTTGATGTTTTTTTATGGCTCTTTTCGTAAGTTTTGTTGCGTTTTAAATATTCGCACTTGATATAAACTGCGACGTAACTATTGTATTAATTTGTATTTCTGTCACTCTCTTTGATTATGTTCTACACAACCGTTTCGGCAGAATACTTCGCTTTCCATGGGCACGACCTCAGCCTCCTCAGAATCAAAGAACGATCCTTCCGGGGTCTTCGGAACGCGCTGTTCCCATAGGACAAGGAATGCTACGTAGCAATACATCGCACGAAACGTCCACGGCTACGCTTCTCGTAGCCACCAACTATCACGAAAATGGATTCCTAATCAAATCAGAGGTATCACATAGGAATCAAACGTCAATATTTCTAGTAACAATACAACCAGGCTGAAATTTCTTT
>NZ_WJNG01000015.1 GCF_009649745.1 Aquibacillus halophilus
GCTGTTCCCATAGGAGTCTACGTATTCTGCCTTTCACTGGTAGTGGCGTTCTGAATATTGAGGGAAAAATAATTAGTTGTATGTTAAGAGAGTTTCCCGATCTTCAAAACATAGTTATTTAAAAGCTTGGGTACTAAACTACACTAGTTTTGAGCTTATCTATCTCCATTTCTTTATTGTTTCGAATAAGATGATGATTGGAGCGTAGGGCAGTCGACTCCAGCGGGAAAAGCGACGGCTGAAAATCCCACAGGAAGTGGTTTTCTTCCGAGGAAGTTGAAGCGTTGCCCGCGGAAAGCGACTGCCCGGAGCGCAAATCAACTAGTAGCTAGGCTACGTCGCATTTTATATCAACTGCGAAGGTTAAAAGGCTACAAAACTTACGAAAACGGAGAAATAGCAGTGAGAATTACAGACAAATGACAACTGCTGATATATAGGTAAAAAATAAAGACCAAATCATTATTCGATTTGGTCTGCAATTGATATGTTATTTCGTATGTTTTTCTAAGCATACTGGAATTCCTTGTTCTTTAGTCTAATATGGTTCGGCGTCGTGTCCTTTATCTTGTGCTTCGCGAACTGCATCAGCAGCACCAGTGCTACCAATTGGTGACCCTCCATGCTTAGGGAGCTTGCCTTTTGTCGGTGCAATCTCTTCACTATGTTCGGTATTCATCGAGCCGTCATTGTTCATACCCATTTTCAAGCCTTCAGCAACTCGATGTCCATAATCCTCATCACATTCGGTGAACATGTCAACCATCTTTTGTTGAATTCTTGGATCACAGGGTTTTAATGTGTTGACTAGGTTAGTAATTAAATCATCACGTTCCCAGTCCTCATGCTGACGGTATGTTTCACCTGCTTGCTGAAAGTCATTCTTCTTTTCAATCGACTCTCGAGTCAAGTATCCCTCAACATATGGCTTGTAATAATCGCCTCTTTGGCTTGTTTCTTTTAAGCCATCTATTGTTGATGGTTCATAGTTAATATGAGGATTAGCTGTTTCTGGGCGATCAACTTTATACGACATTTGTCCGCCTTCTTGGTTGGTCGCAACATGTTTTTTCGCAGCATTTACCGGCAATTGCAAATAGTTAGCTCCCACTCGGTATCGCTGTGTATCGGAATAAGAGAAGGTACGTCCTTGCAACATTTTATCATCGGAAAAATCTAGTCCGTCCACTAGGACTCCTGTACCAAATGCCGCCTGCTCAATTTCATTAAAATAGTTCTCTGGGTTTTTATTTAACACCATTTTCCCAACCTTTAAGAACGGGAATTTATCGATAGGCCATAGCTTTGTGTCATCGAGTGGGTCAAAGTCTAATTCTGGGTGCTCTTTATCCTCCATGATTTGTACAGAAAGTTCCCACTCTGGATAGTTCCCTTCCTCAATTGCCTGATACAAGTCTTGAGTAGCATGACTGAAATTCTCTGCTTGTATTTTATTTGCTTCAGCCTGAGTTAAATTCTTAAGTCCTTGTTTTAATGGCTCCCAGTGGTATTTAACGATGACTGCTTCCCCATCTTTATTTACCCAGCGATATGTATTTACGCCTGAACCTTGCATTTGACGGTAGTTAGCTGGTATTCCCCAAGGAGAAAATAAAAAAGTAATCATATGCATCGCTTCGGGTGTATTACTGATAAAGTCAAAAATTCGTTCCCCATCTTGAATATTTGTTACTGGGTCTGGCTTAAATGCATGGATAAGATCCGGAAACTTGATGGCATCACGGATAAAGAAAATTTTTAAATTGTTTCCTACTAAATCCCAGTTTCCATCCTCCGTATAAAACTTAACTGCAAAACCGCGAGGATCTCTAGCTGTTTCTGGTGATGAGTTACCGTGAGTCACTGTAGAAAAACGAACCAGCACAGGAGTTTTTTTACCAGCACCCGAAAATACTTTAGCCCGTGTATATTTTTCTACTGGCTCATCTCCGACTTTGCCATATGTCTCAAAATACCCGTGAGCTCCAGCGCCTCGAGCGTGAACCACACGTTCCGGTACCCGTTCACGGTCAAAATGGGATATTTTTTCTAAAAACTCATAGTTCTCTAGTGTTGATGGGCCACGTTTACCAACAGTTCGAACGTTTTGGTTGTTCCTAATTGGATGACCTTGTCTATTGGTTAGTGTTGTTTCATTTTCATCCTCTGCAAAACGCTTATCATTTGCTCCACCCGGTCCATTTTCTTCCATTTCTTCATCCTTCATCAGAAAATCCCTCCTACAAATATAAATATACTTGTCTAATATTTGTCTAGGAGGGAATTCTATTCATTTTATGGAATATTTTGATATGAAGGATTAACTATTTTATTACTTTCCAATTATAATCACATGTCGCCTCGATTGTTTCCCTTTGCAAAATATAGTTTGCGATTAGCTCAGTCATATCAGTAGGAATATCCTTCACAACTGGTTTTTCCTGGTACATCCTAAAGTTACCGCCACCACCAGCACGATAATTATTCATGACCACGTCATAGTGTTGGTTGTAGTCGATTGGTTTTCCTTGATAATTAAAGTGTGTCACCCGCTCACCAATCGGATTAGATATGTTCAATTCATACTCAATCCCTTCCCACATATCGTAGTTATAGTGTTGGGGTTTAGGTTCGACAAAAGCAGGGTTCACATCAATTTCACCATCCACATTTATGATAAAGTAGGTTGCAGACTGTTCTAAAGCTAATTTGATATCCATGCCTGAAATACGAATAACCTTCAATGTATTTGGATAGATGTAATTGGAAACAATGTCACGCATAGTTACATTGGATTTAAACCCTGGTGAAGCATTATTAAATAATGATGTATTGGATATATCTACATTTGCTATATTCATCTGTACTTTATTAATGAATTCTATTAATGGATTATCCTGTAAACGAATGGAAAATGAATCAGTAATCGTCATATCTCCATTTATTTTTCCAATTGGCTTGTCTAGCCAAGCTTGGGTAGCATCCTCGTAATCCTTAATTAAATCTACTACCTCTTTATCTGCTTCGACTCTATCATCAATTTCTATTAATGAGGGAACTGCTTCTTTTACCGCCCAAGTCTTATCTCGTTTTTCTAATTCAATGTCTACTTGTCCTAATAATTGACCATTATTACTTGGTTGAATAATAGTTACTCCATTAAGCTTGTCCGCTATAGATCGGTGCTGATGCCCTGTCACTAGCACATCGATGCCGTCTATCTCCATACACATCTGATAACCCTGATTCTCACCAGTCAATTCTTCAGTGGGTTCACCAGAATGGATGTCTCGCTCGAATCCACCATGATACGAAACAATCAACAGATCAGGTTTTTCAATCTCATGAATTTGATTCACCCATTTTTTTGTCGTCTCGAAGGCATCATTGAATGATAAGTTTTCAATGTGCTTTGGGTCCTCCCAATTCGGAATATAGTGGGTTGTTATTCCAAGGATTGCTACTGAAATTTCATTAATATTATGTATTATATAAGGCTTTCCAAATGCTGGTTCCTCATCAGATTCGTTCACTGTAGTAGCTGAAAGCCAAGGGAATTCCGATTGATTTATAACCTCTTTTAAATATTCTTGTCCATAGTTAAATTCATGATTACCGAGAACAGATGCAACATAGCCCAAATGGTTAGCAACCTTGACCATTGGATTGGGCGTTTTTGATTGGTATTTTGCATGATAAAACGTTAAAGGGCTTCCTTGAATTAAATCACCGTTGTCTAGTAACAGTACATTTTCTTTTTTTCTTTTTCGTTTAATAAGCGTTGATAGTTTTGCTAGACCGAGGTTTCGATCAACATGATCGCTATAGTTTGTTGGGTTAATATATCCATGCACATCACTAGTTACTAATAATGAAATATGTTTGTTATCACTCATTGATAATTCCTCCTAATAAAAGCGCAATGTTATTGTACCATGTCCTTCTTATGAAGGTAAAAGTCATAAAACCATTTGGGGAAAAGCATTTATCATATTATAATAGAGATAACTACTTTTGAAATGAGGAACACCATGTTTACTAGTGAACAAATCTCAGGTTTTTCTGAACTTGAATATGAACTTTATAATTATATTATTCATAATGAAGATAAGATTATATACATGAGAATACGTGATTTGGCTGACGAAACACATGTTTCAACCACTACTATTCTTCGTTTTTGTAGAAAACTAGGTTGCGAAGGGTTTTCAGAATTTAAGGTGAAATTGAAGCTAAAGCTAAAAGAAAATACAAACTCTAACAAACTAGCTAGCACAAAAAGCTCTGCGACAGAATTTTTAGAACGGACACTTACTCATGACTATGATGAAAAGATTGATAAAATAGCTTCCGTTATCGCTATAGCTAAAAGCGTTGTATTTATTGGTGTTGGCAGTTCCGGGATCCTTGCAGAGTATGGGTCACGTTATTTTTCTGGATTAAAGAAATTCGCTTTGTATATTAAGGACCCCTTTCT
This sequence comes from Aquibacillus halophilus, assembly GCF_009649745.1. Classification (GTDB taxonomy): domain Bacteria; phylum Bacillota; class Bacilli; order Bacillales; family Amphibacillaceae; genus Aquibacillus; species Aquibacillus halophilus. The sequence goes on from NZ_WJNG01000015.1 coordinate 4,478, forward strand.
TCCCATTCATGGTCAATACCTTAAGGATAGTATTACTATCGTATTATCTGTGTCGGGTGAAACTCCTACAACACTTAGAATTGTCAATCAGTTCAAGCAAGAAGGTAGTACTGTAGTAAGTATAACGAATCATTCTGATTGCTCATTAGCTAAAATATCTGACTACAATTTATCGTACTATATTTCAACTGAGTTCGTTGAAGATGTGAACTTAACATCACAGATTCCAGTTTTATACTTACTCGAGAGCCTTGCCAAAGCAACCTACACAGCTATGGAGGCAGCAAAAACTTATGAATAGGGTTTGATAGTATCAATCAGTAACTACTTATCATAAATAAAATCCCAGTTCTATTAAGGTTGTTTTCTAAAAAACTATTGTTTTAGAAAGAATATCGATAAACTACGGCGTAACCTTTTGATAATTTTTTCACCTTTCCATAATCGGCTGTTGACTTGCGCTCCGGGCAGTCGCTTTCCGCGGGCAACGCTTCAACTTCCTCGGAAGAATACCACTTCCTGCGGGATTTTCAGCCGTCGCTTTTCCCGCAGGAGTCGACTGCCTCCGCTCCAATCATCATATAAGCAGAGTTATTAACAGTACTAGCATTGTAAATACACTAAGACTCATAAAAAGGTAGAAACCTCTACGCAATGAATTTTTCAAATTAGTAAGTAGTGATATTTCATGATATTAAGCATTTTTTGGAGTTTCTCAATTAAACATAAAGCGACTCTAAGCTGCTGATAAACACTCCCTTTCAATTGGAGAAATGTCCGTGAAACTTACTGATTACGGGTTTTTACTATCGCTAATCAGAACACCGCTACCAGTGGAGGTAGAATACGTAGACTCCTCGAAAATAAAGTTCAATTTTCTTCGTGCGATGTATTGCTACGTAGCATTCCTTGTCCTGTGGGAACAGTGCGTTCCGAAGACCCCGGAAGAATCGTTCTTTGATTCTGAGGAGGCTGAGGTCGTGCCCACGGAAAGCGAAGTATTCTGCCGAAACGGTGTATAGTAGCAGACGATTTAAAACATAAGGTAGAAAGCAAACCAGAAGCAAAAGTTACGACGCAATTTATATCAACTGTGAAGATCCAATAGAAACATAAATTATGAAAAGAGCCTTCATTAAAATGACTGTTCCTACTTTACGGAACAGTCATCTTTAATTCACTAGATTTAATTTCTATCTACTAATCCATTGGCTTCAATTACATCTTTATACCAATAAAAGCTTTTCTTCTTAATTCTTCTTAAATCCTTTGGTCCATCTTCATCACGATTTACATAAACGAAGCCATATCGCTTTTGATATCCATTTAACCAGCTTAGTAGATCCGTATAAGACCATGTGCAATAACCCATTACCTCTACTCCGTCAGAAATAGCATTTTGGATTTCTTTTACATGGCTCTCAAGGAAATCAATACGGTAATCGTCGTTTACTACGTCACCTTCCTCTAATGTATCAAAAGCACCTAAGCCGTTTTCTGTTATTAAAACAGGCAACTGATAGCGATTTGCTATTCTTCTCAATGCTATTCGCAAACCCTTTGGATCAATTGTCCAATCCCAATCCGTTGTTTCTAGATATGGGTTTTTTACTGTTTTATATACCCCAGGTAATCCAGAATCCTTCGATGTACCTTTTTTACCGCTTGTATTCATCTTTGCAGCACCAACGCCACCTTCTAGCGGGTTATGCTCAAATGTGCCTGTTTGATAATAGTTAAGACCCATAAAATCAGGTTTAGCATTGGCAAGCAGATCCATATCACCAGCTTCGATTATGGGTGCTAGCCCATTTTTCTCTAAATAGTTCCAGGCAGATTTAGGATATGTACCCCATACATAGATATCCATCCACCAGTGACTGTTCATTTCTTCAGCATTTTCTGCTGCAATAACGTTATCTGGATTACTATCAAATGGATAAGCAGGCCCGTAAGCAAAGCTTGGTCCAACTTTTCCATCTGGAACCAATTTTCTAAATGATTGAATTACTCTAGCATTTGCTAGATTTGCAATATGATTTGCCTGATACATTCTCTTCAAATCTTTTACACCCGGAGGATGAATTGCATCACGGTAGCCTAAACCAACGAAAATATTTTGTTCATTTAATGTAATCCAGTACTTGACACGATCGCCATAGCGTTCAAATAGGATGGAACAATAGGTATCGAAATCATCAATAATTTCGCGTGATTCCCAAGCTCCATATGCATCCATTAACGCCTGCGGAACGTCCCAGTGGTAAACAGTAACAAGTGGGGTAATGTCATGCTTAATTAACTCATCAATTAGATCATCATAGAATTGTAAACCTGCTTCATTTACTTCCCCACGGCCTTCAGGCAAAATTCTACTCCAAGCGATGGAAAAACGATATGCCTTCAAACCCATCTCTGCCATCAGTGCTACGTCTTCTTTATACCGATTATAGTGATCTACGGCTACATCACCGTTTGTGTCTTTGTATGTAGTTCCTTCTAGTTTTGTATATACGTCCCAAACAGAAGGACCTTTTCCGTCTTGATCCCATGCACCTTCAATTTGATATGCCGCCGAGGCTGAACCCCATAAAAAATCTTTTGGAAATGGCGTTAGTTTCTTATGCTCCATCTAATTACCTCCTATTAAAAACAGTATCTTCTTACCTTTATAGTAAACGAATAACTATATAAATAAAAATAGATTTGTAAATATAGTACTTTATTTCCTAATATGATACTCGTTACATTTCAGGAACGCTGTGTTTCTAATAGAATCAGGCTACTATTTTAAAAATAGTAGCCTGATAGGATTTATAAAGAAACTATAGTGATGGACTTCTTTTAATTTAATTCTGTAATTCGATTCGCGGCTTCCACTCGAGGTCTTGCTTTTGGTACTTTAGCAGGATACCCCATTTGGAGCATGCCAACAACTCTCTCGCCTGGTTTTACACCGACTATGCTTCTAAATTCTGGATGAATGGTTATCGCACCAGTTTTCCAAATCATGCCGATTCCTTGTTCCCAAGCTAATAAGCTAAGGTTTTGAATAACACAGCTAGTTGCAGCATAGTCTTCTTCACGAAGCTTTTGGTTTGGATTTTCTTCCATTAACACCATTACGAGTAAAGGTACATCATTTATCTTTTTGTATGCCTTTTCCCCGCCCGCTTTTTTCTCTTCTAATGTGTTACCTGTCTCTCCTATTTTTCTATTTACCTCTGCAACTCTTTTTTTAGTTTCCCCATGGACAAATACAAAGCGCCAAGGCTCAGTCATTTTATGATTCGGGACCCATATGGCAGCTTCTAGCATTTCTTTTACCTCTTCAACAGGAACTGCGCGATCCTCATATAATTGGATAGATCGTCTTTCTTGGATTAATCGGGATAAATTCATATCTCTACTCTCCTTACTATTTATAGATGGATTACAAATGAGAATGATTTTCAATTAAGTATAATACCTTTTTTCTTTTCCTGTCAACCGCGCTCTAATAATACTATGATGTAAATTATTAAAAATAACCCTTTCCTCATTTTGCAGGAAAGGGTTATTTGAAAATAAGTGATTAAACTGTTTTTCTTCTGTGATAAATAACGAACATCATACCTGCAAATATAAGCATTACACCAACTAGTAAAATATTAAAAGTATTTGTCGAAGTACCAGGTAGTTCTTCATCAGAATCACTATCTTCATCTTCTGATGAACCATCGCCTTTATCTGACTCATCCGAATTATCTTCCTCAGGCTCAGGTTCTGGAGTTTCATTTGAATCATCCCCTGGTTTTTCTTCATCCGGTTTGTCATCATCTTGAGCAATTTCAAATACTGCAAATTTACTAAAGTGACTTGTTTGAGCAGTTACAAATCCACCTTCATAAGTTCCGCCAATAGACTCCCACTCACCAGTTGCTTCATTAAAATAGCGAACTTCTAATCTACTGTCGTCTGAAACTTTGGAAGCATCTACTAGAAATTTTAATGTTACAGGTTCAGTAAACTCGTGTATTTCACCATTATTAATCGTGAAATCAAACACTTTGGTCACTGCACCTTCAGAACCCTCTACATCTGTTACTACTTCAACTTTAATAGAGACAGCTCCTGAAGGGAGAATGTTAGATGGAATAGAAACGGTTGTTTCACTGTTTTTAATCGTAAGTGTAATTCCTTTAGCTTTTAGTTTTTCCACTTGTCCGCTATCCAGATCTAAATCAACTTCCAACCCATCTCCTACATCAACCACTAGTTCTCCTTGATCCTTAACTTGATCAATACTGTTTGTGTCAATTTTTGCTTTGCCGTTTGTTACTTGTGGTTTTACTGTAATTTGTTCTTCTTGTTCAGATGGTTCGTCTTCAATGTGTTCAACAATGTCGTCAGCTTGTGTAGGTTTTAATTGGTATTCTCCGTTAAATACACTAGAAATACCCGTGATATCCACCACATCACCATCTGTAAAAGTAAAGTCTGAGAATGCTAATCCAGTACGGTTATCAACACGTACGAGGACACTATCATCACCTTGTGTTGCTATGAATTCAAATGTACCATAATCATTCACTTCTTCAAGACTAGAAATAGTAGCACCTTTAACAACGACTAGTTGTCCTTGGTTGGTATCATCAATTTCTGCCGGTGACAGATCTAATGCTGTAGGAAAATCAGAATTTCCTGTAATTTCTAATTCAGAAACGTCTGATAATTGGAACTCGCCATTATAGCTTGCAGCTTTAGCGGTTAATTTAACCGAATCTCCAACAGAAACACTGTCATCACCAAACACATACGTTCCTCCAGTGTCATCCTGAAGATAAAATCCATTACTACCCCAAGCCCCTGGTGTTGTTGTAACAATTCCCTCAACAGTTACTTTAGTACCCATTTCTGCGGCTCGTGCTTCAGCAATTGTTACTTCACCTAAATCTTCTTCTGAATCATCTTCTATCTCTACAATTCGACCTTCTGGACCGTAATCAATTGGATTATTTTCAGTACTTTCTAAACTCTTTACAAAATCTACAAAAGAATCTAAATCCATTGGACCCATTATTTCATTCTGACCAAGATCTTTAATTGGTCCTTCAGAAGTACCCATATAATTATTGACTGTTAATGTATAGGTTGTTGTATCTTCTTCAATCAGAGTACCATCCATAAACATGATATCGATCACTTCATTTGTTGTCGAATCCCATGTGTATTTCATCCCACTAACACTATAATCAGGGCCATACTGAGCAGATATTTGTTCATTTAAAATGGTGTATAGATCTGCACCTGTTACTTCAAACTCCATCAGTGTATTACCAAATGGCATGATGTTGTACAAGTTACCCCATGTAACTTCGCCTTCTAATAATTGATCTCTAATTCCTCCACCATTCATCATTGCGAAGTCACTACCCATGGAATATAACATTGCGTCGGCAATTAAGTTACCTAAACCATGGTCGCCATCACCTGTATAACTACCTGTCATGGTATTAGCGTTATATCCTAATACTTCATTCATCTTATCTGCAATTAGAGCTGCATACTTTTCCAAAATGTTAGTTACCGCTGGATCTGGTCCCATGACACTTTGATCAACAAATACAATTTCAGCTTCTTTGTTAACAATATCTCCAGTTGTACGGTCAATTTGGATATCCACATCTGCAAAAGCTTTTCCATATTCAGATGCCTGAACAATTAATTTGTTATCTACTACTGCATCCACAACTTGGTGATTATGTGCAGCAAAGATAATATCAACTGCATCATCGACACTGTTGGCTAGGTTTGCTGAATCACCAGTAGCGGAAGCACCACTTTGATCAGCAGGCATATGAGCTAAGACAACAATTGCCTCCACACCATCAGCTTTTAATTCAGAAACAGCTTTATTTACTGCTGCAGCTTCGTCAGTAAATTCAATGTCTTCTATTCCAGCTGGCATTACCATACTTGCTGATGCCTGTGTATTGACTCCGATAAAGCCTATTTTCTCTCCATCCACTTCTGCAACAGCATATGGTGGTAAAATCGTTTCACCTGAATCTTTATACACGCAATTAGCACACAAGTTAGCAAAATCTATGCCGTCATAATCAGCAGTTCCTAAACCTTCTGGGTGTTCTCCTCCATTTACCATGCGGAGTAATTCATCAGTACCTTCATCAAATTCATGATTACCAACTGTACCAAAATCAAAACCGATTTCTTCCATAATTTCTACAGTAGGTTCATCTTGGTATAAGCCCGATACTGGTGAGCTTCCACCAATCATATCACCTGCATGGACAATTAATGTATTCGGGTTTTCTTGTGCACGGTCCTTGATGAATGCTGACGTATAATCCATACGCCCAAACATTCCATCATCCGTACCATCGTCATCGATATCTAACTCGTATTCTTGATCAATTTTTCCATGGAGGTCGTTCATGCTTAACAATTGTAGCTCTAAAACATCTTCAGATGGAGGATCTACAGGATCTGATCCTACTGCGGTATATCCTTGCGCTTCTGCTTCTTCTGCACTTGCAAAGAAAATGCGTTTATCTACAGACACATCCTCCCATTCCAAAGGCTGGACATATTCTTTTGTATCAGAATTTCCTACATACCTATGAAAGTCTCCACCTTCAAGAATTGCACGGTATTCAAACGGAAGTTCAATCAATGGGTCTGCAGGATCCCAAATACCTAGTTCATTATCTAGCGCTAGTCTTGTAGCCGATTGATATAATTCATATTCAGCTTCATCCCCGACCGGCCAAATGAAATAAGAAACTGCATAACCTTTTTCAACCATTTCTAGATTCGTATTAATACCATCTTTATTAATTACTTGCGCCAATAATCTTCCATAGGCATCTGTTGGTTCTTCACCAACCTTAAGTGTTACTTCGTCGCCTTCTTGTAATAAAGTTTTCAAATAAGCGGAAGCAGCTTCACCGTGCTGGTCTTGATTATCACCATGAGCTCCGTTTGCCGAGCCCATATCCGTTTCTGGTGTATCGATATTGACAAAGCGAACACGATCTGCACCAAGTACTGGTGAATTTAAACGAATTGTATCCCCATCGGTTACATACATAACAGTTGATGTATATTCACCAGCAGCAGTTGGTGCTTCAGGCTGCTCATCAGCTAATTTAATATCAGCATCTTTTCTTGGAATTAGTTGATAAGAATTGTATTGACTTAAAATAGCCGTTACATCGTACCAACCTACCTCTAATGCCGTTAAATCTAATGTTCCTTCTATTACTCGTAATGTTGTGCCTTGGAAATTTGCATCAACAAATGAAATATTATAACCACCACCAGCAGGGCTATCTGGAATATTAGAAATGTACCCCGATACTTTTACCAGTTGTCCTTCTAGTGGTTCAGCAACACTTGCATCCTGCAAGTCTGCAATCGATATTTCTACAGGTTCCGGTAAAGCATTATCCTTACTTATTACTTCTAAGTCTTCTGAACTAGATGGCACAATTTCAGTAAGGTCATTATATACTGTAATTTTTCCAGTAACCTTTACTTTGTCCCCTTCTTCTAGCTCTGTGAAAATAGAAGCGTCAAAGTTAAATAGGTTAATACCAGCTGTATCATCTTGTATATAATTTGAAAGCTGACTAGTATGTAAATTACCAGATAGCACTAGCCCTTCAACAGTTACTGTTTGTCCTTCTAGTGACCTAGCTTCCTCGATTGTATATAAATCTTTTGGTTCCGTTGGTTCTTCTGTTGTATCCTTAAGGTGTGAACCTAAATGACTAAAGTCATCTTGCGCGAAACCCGTCCATTCTACTGAAGGGTCAAAAACATCACTTGGATTTGTGTCTCCAGCTAGAATTGATGTATTACGTACCAAGGTGGAATTCGCCGTGCTAACATCGGATCCCCAAGCACTACCTGGGTCCACTCCAACTTGTCCAAATGAATCAACAACACTATCATTATTTTTCAACACGATAGCGTCATCCCCGTTGAAATTAATAACAGAGCCTGTTTCATCCGTGACTGCCATAATATCAGCACTAGCTCGGGAATTTGCTAACACATATACCTCACCGCTAGCTAGAGTTCCCGATAATGTCATCGTACTATTCGGTGAACTTCCGCCATTAGTGTAAAGCTCAAGGCTATAAGTCGATAAATCTACTTCATTACCAGTCCCATTGTAAATTTCAATAGCCTTGTTGTATGAGCTCCCCTCAATATACTCCGATATAAACAAATCTTGGGATGTTTCTGCATTAACAGTGATTGCCAGTGTGCTAGAAAAGTTTGCTAGAATTAGTACAGCAATCAAAAAAACACTAATAAACTTTCTTTCGACAAAATTCCTCATTTGCTACCCCCTTGGTATATTTTCTTGTTCAAAGCCCATTTTAACACATAAAAACCGAATAATATTAAGTTATTGTTAAGTTATCTTACGGTTTTAGTAAAGATAGTACTTGTTTCCTAGACCCGATTTATTTATTGAGTTTTGCCTAATACTTTCGTATAATTAGTTTATAAATTAATTTAATTAAGTTTTGTTAGGAGGCTTTTAAATGAATACTGAAAAATTAATCTCCCAGTTTCAAACAACCTTCACGACAGACCAGTCCCCAAGAATCTTTTTTGCACCTGGACGGATCAATCTAATCGGTGAGCATACTGATTATAATGGTGGCCATGTTTTTCCTGCATCGATATCCTTTGGTACTTATGCCCTAGCATCTAAGCGAAGTGACAACAAATTACGTTTTTATTCAATAAACTTCCCAGAGAATGGTGTGATTGAGTGCGACTTATCTAATCTTAAATTCGATGATGGACATTACTGGGCAAACTATCCAAAGGGAATGTTTTATAACTTTTTAAAAGATGGATTCGATATACAAACAGGGGCTGACATACTTTACTATGGAAACATACCAAATGGTGCAGGTCTCTCATCCTCAGCTTCTATCGAGATAGCAACAGGTGTGTTAATTGAGAATTTGTATAAGCTAGACATAGATAGGATTCAAATGATACAGCTTGGACAATCGGTTGAAAACCATTATATTGGAGTAAATAGTGGAATCATGGATCAGTTTGCTATTGGAAAAGGTAAAAAAGATCACGCTATTTTACTCGATTGCCAGACCTTAAACTATTATTATGCGCCAATTCAACTAGATAGACATGTTATTATTATCATAAATACAAACAAACGCAGAGAGCTATCCGGTTCAAAGTATAATGAAAGACGAGCAGAGTGCGAACGAGCTTTAGGGGATTTACAAACCGAGCTTTCTATACAAAGCTTAGGGGATTTAACCGAGGAACAATTTGAAGATTCTAAACACCTAATCAAAAATGAGATTGACCGAAAAAGAGCTAAGCATGCGGTCTATGAGAACCAGCGAACACTACAAGCACTTGAACAGTTAAAACAAGGTAATTTAGAGCGATTTGGCTTATTAATGAACCAATCACATTTGTCCTTGCAGGATGATTATCAAGTGACTGGGATAGAGCTAGACACCATAGTAGAAGCTGCTTGGAGTCAAGAAGGTGTCTTAGGCGCGCGCATGACGGGAGCTGGATTTGGCGGTTGTGCAATAGCGATAGTACCTAAGGATTCTGTTGATTCATTTAAAAAAAATGTTAACCAAACATATAAGAATAAAATTGGCTATGAAGCTACTTTCTATGTTGCAACCATTGGTGATGGTGCAAAAGAAATATTTAAAAAGGAGTGTTACGAATGAGTGTATTAGTACTAGGTGGAGCAGGATACATTGGCTCTCATGCTGTATACCAGTTAATAGATCAAAAGCAAGAGGTTGTCGTGATTGATAATTTACAAACTGGACATCGTGGTGCGGTTCATCCAAAGGCGACTTTTTACCCAGGTGACATAAGGGATATCAATTTTTTGAGAGATGTTTTTGAAAACGAGTCGATTGATTCTGTGCTCCATTTTGCAGCCAATTCACTAGTTGGCGAGTCTATGGAGGACCCAATCAAGTATTTCGACAATAACGTTTACGGAACCCAAGTGCTTTTGCAAGCAATGAAAGAATTCAATGTGAAAAAGATTGTTTTCTCATCAACTGCCGCTACTTATGGGGAGCCAGATACTATTCCCATTACAGAGAATGAAAAAACCGCACCGACAAGTACCTATGGCGAAACAAAATTAACCATGGAAAAACTAATGAAGTGGTGCGAGGTTGCTCATGGCATCAAGTATGTATCTTTACGTTATTTCAACGTTGCTGGTGCGCGGAGTAATGGGGAAATTGGCGAAGACCATCAACCAGAATCACACCTCATTCCAATAGTACTTCAGGTTGCTCTAGGCCAACGTGAGCATATAACTATTTATGGAGAAGACTACAATACTGATGACGGAACTTGTATTCGCGACTACATTCATGTTGAGGATTTAATTGATGCCCATCTTCTAGCATTGGACTACCTCGATAATGGTGGAAATAGTGATGTGTTTAACCTTGGTAGTAGCCTAGGATTCTCAGTAAAGGAAATTATCGACACCGCACGGAAAGTTACCGGAAAAACCATATCCGCCAAAGTAGGGGAACGTCGGGCCGGAGATCCTAGTACTCTAATTGCTTCGTCAGACAAAGCGAAAAAGGTATTAGGCTGGAGCCCTAACAAAACTTCAATTGATAAAATTCTTGAAGACGCATGGAACTGGCATCAGGGGCATCCAGCAGGTTATGGGAAGGAAGTGTAATCTAATTATGTCTATTTTTCTGCAGGTTGCTCAACTAGTAGAAAAAGGAGTAGAAGCTCAATTAATAGAACGAGAAGATACTATCTATATTAGAAATCAGTTACTCGGACTCCTAAACTTGAAAGGCTTTGAAGAGGTTACAATCGTTGCAACAGAGAAATCTATCCCCGATTTATTGGAGGACATTGTTAGCTATGCAATTACAGAAGAGGTTATCGAGGATGTACTAGATGATAAAGAAATTCTCTCAGCTAAGCTTATGGACTGTTTCCTATCAAAGCCGTCAGAGGTAAATCAAACCTTTTATTCTAAGTACGAGGATTCTCCGGAACAAGCAACTAATTATTTCTATAATTTAAGTAAAAGTAGCAACTATATTCAAATGAATCGCATTAAGAAAAATATACACTATAAAACCGAATCACCTTATGGATCGTTAGACATTACCATCAATTTATCGAAGCCTGAGAAGGATCCTGAACAATTGAAGCGTGAACGAGCGATGAAACAAAAAATCACTTATCCTAAGTGCCTTTTATGTATTGAAAATGAAGGTTATGTTGGGCGTACTGGACACCCAGCTCGTTCTAACCACAGAATTATTAATGTGCCATTGGAAGGAGAAGATTGGTTCCTTCAATATTCTCCTTATGTTTACTACAATGAACATTGTATACTTTTATGTGCAGATCATCGAGAAATGAAAATAAACAAAGGAACTTTCCAACGGTTAACTGCCTTTGTGGAAAAGTTCCCACATTACTTTGTTGGTTCTAATGCTGATCTACCGATTGTTGGTGGCTCAATATTAAGCCATGATCATTATCAAGGTGGACACTATACTTTCGCAATGACCGATGCCAAGGAAGAATTTTTCTTTAAAATTAATCAATTTGACGATGTTGATGCTTCCATTGTTAACTGGCCATTATCTGTTATTAGACTAAGAGCTAAAGATAGAAACAAGTTAATTGATGCTGCTACGCATATTTTAGACAAATGGAGAGGTTACAGTGATACAAAAGTAGAAATACAAGCGTTTACTGATGACACACCACATAATACCATTACACCTATCGCTAGAGTACGTGATGGCTTGTTCGAATTAGATCTCGTATTACGAAATAACCGAACCACTGAAGAACACCCACTAGGGATTTTTCACCCACATCAGGACGTCCATCATATCAAGAAAGAGAACATTGGCTTAATTGAAGTAATGGGACTTGCCGTCTTACCCGATCGTCTCAAATATGAATTAGAAGAAATACGCAGATTTTTGTTAGATAATACAAATCATGTTACGGATTACCACGAAAACTGGGCCCAAGAAATAAAGGAAAAATATAGTACCACCGTTGATCCTAAGAGTGTTGATCGTATTTTGGAAGATGAATTGGGTAAAAAATTCACTAAAGTATTAGAGGATTCTGGTGTTTTCAAAACGAATAAAGAAGGTAGAGCTGCATTCGAAAAGTTCATTACAGCCCTTAACTAGGAAGGAGTATTATTTATGAAAATAAACACTAAAAAAATAACGGTACCTAATCAAGAATGGAAGCTATTTACTTTAGTTAATGACAACGGCATGGAGGTTAGTTTTCTTAACTATGGTGGCGCTATTACTAAGATACTAGTACCAAACCGCGACAACACCTTTGAAAACGTTGTCTTAGGATACAAGGAATATGAGGATTATATCGAAAATCCAGTCTTTTTAGGAGCACTAATTGGTAGAGTAGCTGGTAGAATTCAAGGATCTCAATTCGTCTTGGACGGGACTACCTACACACTACCTGCTAATAATGGGGAAAACCATCTACACGGAGGTCCTACCGGTTTTCACTCAGTCGCTTGGGAATCAGATGCTTTCGAAACCGAAAACGAAGTAGGGGTTAACTTATCTCATACTAGTAACGATGGTGATGGAGGTTATCCAGGAAATTTAACTATGAAAGTAACCTATACATTAGATAATAGTAACAATTTCTCAATCACCTATGAAGGAAGCTCGGATCAAAAGACAGTTTTAACAGCGACGAACCATTCCTACTTTAACTTAAGCGGGAATCTAAAAGAAAATATTCTAGAACATGAAGTGACACTAGACAGTAGTTCTTTTGTTGAGTTGGATGAAGATTTAATTCCAACAGGGAAAGAGATTGCAGTGGAAGGTACTTCTTTTGACTTTAGAAACGGCCAACGGATCAAAGTTGGAGCAGAATCAAATAATCCACAGAACAAAGTAGCAAGTAATGGCTATGATCAGAACTTTATTTTTGATGACAACAAAAAAGAAAAAGCAATTGTAAGGGATTATACTAGTGGCAGAGAATTAGTTGTAACAACCGACCAACCAGGTGTTGTACTTTATAGCTCAAATAGTATGGACGAAAGCCTTAACTTAGTTGAAGGAAGCTCTAGAAAATATTTGGGTTTATGCTTAGAAACCCAGTCTTCTCCCGCTTCTTTAAACCATGAAGGCTTTCCTGGAATTGTTTTAGATAAAGGCGAAAAATATCAATCCAAAACAACATTTTCGTTTAATTTAATAAATAAATAAAATTAAAAGATGGATAGGTCAGAAGAGCCTATCCATCTTTTAATTCAATTACCTAATTGTGACAGGTTGAAAAAGTTCGACTAATAATAAGGCAACTGCACCAATCGCGGTTGAGTTTTCTCCTAAATCGGTTAGGACAACCTCTGTTTGTTTTGCTGTAGTGGTAAGTACCCGCTCTTCAATCGCGGATTTTATTGGATCTAAAATAAATGAACCGGCCTTTGCTACTCCACCTCCAACGACAATTTTCGTTGGATTAAATACATGGATTAGATTAGTTAGACCTACACCAATAAAAGTTCCTGTCTCTTCAAGTATTCGTTTAGCCAAAGCATCACCCTTTTGTGCTGCTTGAAAGACTAATTCACCTGTTAGTTCGTGACCATCTGCAATCATTTCTGTTAATAAGCTTTTATTTGTTGTAATAGCGAGGCGTGCTTTTTCTACCATTGCCGGTCCAGAAGCAACAGTTTGTAGACACCCACGGTTACCGCATTGGCATTTTTTGCCGTTCATATCTAGAGTCATATGGCCTATTTCACCGGCTATACCATGCTCACCATGGTAAAGTTTCCCGTCAATTATCATTCCAGCACCGATACCTCGTCCAATGTTAATGGCAAGCATGCTACCTATCGAGTCATTTTGTCCAAACCACGCTTCCGCTAAGGCATAAGCTCTAGCATCATTTTCAACCTTGACGACCAAATCAAACGCCTCTTCCAATTCTTGTCTAATTGGAATGTCTTGTAAGTTTAAATTGGTTGCAAACAATGATGTTCCCGACTTCACTTCTACTACTCCGTGCATAGCCACACCTATACCAATGATTTTTTCTTTTAAATAATAAAACTCATCCATAAGTTCTGTTATTGCACCCTTTAATATACCTAGAAACTGCTCATTTGATGATACATTTCCTATTAAACTAGTGGATTTGCTTAAGATATTACCAGTCAAATCAGAAAGTATAACTTCTATATTACTTGGTCCGGCATCAACACCAACAATATAGAATTCACTATTGTTAATCACCAGCATTGTAGGCTTTCTACCGCCTTGGGAAACACCTAAATTGCTTTCTTTAACAATACCTTGCTCAATAAGCTCTTTTATAATAGTACCGACCGTGGGAGGGGTTAATTTCGTGTCCTTAGCAATTTGCGCTCTCGAAATTGGCCCATTTGTGCGAACTTTATTTAAAATAATAGATTTATTTAGTGACTTCATCCATTGGAAGCTGCCTCTTTGCATAAACAAACCCTCCACCGAAAAACTTTTACTCTATTATAACACATTATAAAATTAATTTATTAACTCTATAGGTAGCACCTTAAGACAAAAAAGGTAATCAACCTGTTTAGTTGATTACCCTTTTCTTCTTGCAAAAATTTAATATGGTCCACGAATATGTGAATGGATTTCATTTTGATAAAAATCTGCTAATTTCTTCATTTCATCGTTACTATAGTCTTTAACATCCACAGCACCTAAGTTATCTTCCACTTGTTTAACCGTCTTAAAGCCAGGGATTACAGAAGAAATGGCATCATGTTCTAAAATCCATTTTAATGCTGCTTTCGTCATGTTGCCTCTACCTTCAGCTATCCACTTTAATTGATTACTCAATTCTACACCTTTTGAAAACTCAATTCCTCCAAAAGTTTCACCAACGTTAAATGCTTCACCATTACGATTAAACTTTCGATGATCATCTGATTCAAATTGATGGTCTGTTGTAAATTTACCAGTAAGTAAGCCGCTTGCTAATGGTACTCGCGCTAGAATTCCTACTCCTTGTTCTTTCGCTTTAGGAAACAGTTCTTCCAAAGGCTTTTGACGGAAGATATTAAATATTACTTGTAGCGTACTGACATCTGGCTGCTCTAAACAAAACAGACCTTCTTCCACGGTTTCAACACTCACACCGTAATTGCGAATCTTCCCTTGTTGTTTTAATTTATCTAATACTTGAAAGACACTTCCCTCTTTTAGAATCTCTAGCGGAGGACAATGGATTTGAAATAAATCTAAGGAATCACGTTCTAGACGCTTTAGACTCGCTTCACAATAATCCGTTACTGCTTTCTCAGAGTATGTGTTCAGGTCGTGAATATCCCCAGCACGGCAAAACTTAGTAGCAACATGGATTTTATCTTCTTTTCCTTTTGTTGCTTTTGCCAGTAATTCTTCACTGTGTCCACCACCGTAAACATCAGCTGTATCAAAAAAATTAACACCAGCATCCATCGCTTTTTCTAAGCCCTTTAACGCCTCTTCATCACTCGTTTTTCCCCATGAGCCGCCAATAGCCCATGTACCAAAACTTAACTCACTTACTTCCATACCAGTCTTTCCTAATGGACGGTATTTCATATTAACACAACCTTTTTGCTTTATTTATCTACCTTTACGTAATCTCTCCAATTATGCACTGGCTTCCAGCCCAAAACCCTTTTAGCTTTTTCACTGCTAAATAATGTGTCGTAGCCTGTTATGTCTTCCCGGAAATCAGTTACATTTGGGTAAATCTGTGCCATTAAATCTCGGCTTTCTATATCCATACTAGAATTATCTGCACCAACATTTAATGCAACAACTCCTAAATCATCTTTTTCGACAGATAAACGATAGGCTGATGCAGCATCTCTAGCATCTATGTAGCTCCACATGATTGTTTTTCTTTCCTCTGGATTATGAATAAATCCCGGGAAATTTTTATACATATGCGGTGCGATTACGTTACCGATACGCAAAGATACCACTTGCATTCCAGTTCTATTATGGATCATTTCTGCAGTCTGTTCATTTACAATTTTAGACAGACCATAGCTATCCTCCGGCAATCTCGGATGGTCTTCATCGACAGGTACATACTGTGGTGTTAAACCCTTCTTCGAGAACACGACTCCATAGGAAGATTCGCTTGATGTAATTACCGCCTTCTTTATTCCTAAAGTTCCAGCGGCTTCTAATATATTATAAGTTGATACAGCATTAGTGCTAAACGTTACGTCACTTGGAAACATATATGCTCTTGGTATAGCAGCCAAATGGACGACAGCATCAGCTCCAGCTAGAACATCATATACTTCACCTAAGTTTGTCAGGTCTGCTAAGATTGTTTCGCAAAGTGGATTTTCAGGTAACTTTTGATCGACATTTAACACATCATATCCGTGATTTAAAAACTCCTCAATTACAGACGGTCCTAACAAACCACTTCCACCAGTAATAACTACCTTTTTCATCTATTTCACTCTCCTCGATTTTGTTTGCGCTTTCACATACTATTATACAGCCTATTAAGTGCTATTTGAATTAAAATGACTCAGGATAAACATAATTCTCCTCTTAGATGTGCCACAAATTTTTGTGAAACTCGAAGACTCTTTAGGTCATCTATTTATCTACATCATCTATTTCGACGCCGATTAGTTTAAATTTTGTTACATCGACAATACCACGATTAGAGATGCGACTATCCGGTATAACTGGTAAAGCAATCAGAGAAAAAGTCATGAAAGGAGCATTTAGTGGACAACCAATTTGATACCATGCCTTCTCCAATGCATTAACTTCCTCAACAACGACCTCTAATGGTTGATCTGACATCAAGCCAGCAATCGGCATTTTCACGTGGGCCAGTACTTTACCGTTTTCAACAACAGTCATCCCACCACCTGATTGAACCAATGTATTCGTAGCAACCGCCATGTCTTGTGGATTTGTCCCCATGACTAATAGGTTATGACTATCATGGGCTACCGTTGAAGCTACCGCACCTTTGTTTAATTTAAACCCACTTACAAACCCCAAGGATATTTGGCCCGAGGCGTGGTGCCTATCAATGCACGCTAGTTGAAGAACATCATGTTCTAGGTTAGGTTGTATTAATCCACCCAATACCGACAGTTCTGTTTCAATTCTTTCTGTTCTTGCACTGTTTTCAATAACCTTTATCGTATTTACTTTTGTTGTAGATCCTGCATTCTTTGATTTCATCAGAAAATCATCAACCAACAGTTTTCTACCCAGATTCATAGAATTTTTTACATGGTCCGGGTAATTAAATTCCGGAAACTCAGTGACTAGCTTATTATTGTCAACAACAACATCACCGTCAGTAATAACCATTGAAGGTTCGACTTGCTTCAGGTCATCAATCAACAAAATATCTGCGCATCTCCCTGGTGAAATACTACCCAAATCGCCTTCTTTCCTAAAATAACGCGCAACATTTATGGTTGCCATTTGGATCGCAGTTACTGGATCTACCCCCTCTTCAATCGCTCGGCGAACAACATGATTCAAGTGACCCTTTTCCACAAGTGTTTGCGGATAAACGTCGTCAGTAACTAATAATATATTACCTGTATGGACATGGTCCTCAGTAACAATCTTAATTACCTCTTTTACATCATGCCACGCAGACCCTTCCCGAATCATTACATGCATACCTAGACGTAGCTTTTCCAACCCTTGCTCCCTTGTTATTGTTTCATGACAAGAACTTACCCCAGACGCAATATACGCTTGGAGCATACGATCGCTTCCATCAGGGAAATGTCCAGTAACAGTCTTATCCACCTTAATTGTTTCTTCAATTTCACCAAGCATTTTTTCATCTCCATAAATCACTCCAGGAAAATTCATAACTTCACCCAAACCTACGACATTTTCCCATGTTAGGCCTTCTTTTATATCCTCGACATTCAATTGTGCACCTGCATCTTCTAAGTCCTCTGCTGAAGGAACACAGGACGGAAAGGTTGTAAAGACTTTTAACGGTAATTGCCGACCTTCCTCATGCATCAAGCGAACACCTTCTACTCCAATAACATTTGCTATTTCATGAGGGTCCATAAATATACCTGTTGTACCTTTGGCAAGAGCAGCTTTAGCAAACTCAGTAACCGAAAGCATCGAGCTTTCCACATGCATATGCCCATCCAAGAATCCCGGCGTAATATACCTTCCATTAGCATTGATTATTTTTGTCTCAGGGCCTACAGTGTGATCAACGTTTCCAACATATGCAATTCTTCCATTACTAACAGCAACATCATAGTTATTTAGTATCTCTCCTGAAATAACGTTTACTAGTCTTCCGTTTTTAATAACTAAGTCTGCCTTTGTTTCGCCTAATGCTACCTTTGCAAGCAGTCTGCTTACTTCATAAAGTCTTTTGCTATCTGCCATATAAGATTGCTCCCCCTTGAATAAAAGTATCTTCTGCTAGCAACCGACAAAACACAAAAAAGCCTTAGGCGACGTCTTCACCTAGGCAATCATGATATGGGATGCACGAGTTATAAATACACCTTTAGCTAGATATGTTTTATATCCTGTTCATTCCACACATGTAGTCCAGTGATTTTCGGTCAGTCGGTAGAGACGCTTGGACCATATTTCCAAGCTTATACATGAGTATTAAATTAAAATCAATTATACAGGATTCATGCTAGCAAAGACTAATAATTACTATTTTTCTCAAAAAACCAGATAATTAGAAGCTATCTGAAATTAACCTATTTTTATTCATTTGATTGTTACACGCGAACACGACATCAATTCAGCCACTTTTGGAACTGGCTAACATTTTATCGACAGACATGTCACAATATGGATAGGTACTTCTCCATATATCAGGTTGGCCATTTATTTTCAAACAAAAAACCGAGTGTCACTAAGGTACTGACCCCGAAAGTAAAATTTATTCACTCAAACTTTTTGGGGTAGCCACCTAAGCATTTAGTTTTTATTTATATATTTGATATTTGAAACTTATTCTTTAGATAGCGACAAACTCCATCTTCATCACATGAAAATTCAGTAACTTCATCAACAGCTTGTTTAATTTGGTCCGATGCATTTTGCATGGCAACTGAATATCCTGCAATCTTAAACATAGGTAGGTCGTTATTACTATCCCCGATCACAAGAGTTTCCTCTTCACTTATCCCAAATTCCTCGAGTATTCGTTTTATACCAGTTCCTTTATTCACATTAGCTACCATTACTTCAACATTATGTTCAGATGAGATAGATGTTGTGAAGTCTATCTCTTTCTTGAGCTGTTCTAGTTCATTTTTCCATTCATTGATATGTTCCTTACTTCGACTAAAAAAATAAAATTTAGAGAAATTATCAATTTCCAAAGCATCTTCCCATTTTATTTCTTTTTCTATTGCTTCTTTACGTGATAACCACTCATTTATTCCTACACTGTCCGGTTTGGGCTCAAGAATCTCAGCTTCAAGAATCGCTTTATCTTCTTTTAGCGATATCCTATCTCCTTCAATTGGAAAGAGTTCATAGTAAACCTTATTCTCACGTGCTTTATCGATAATCATCTTAACTAAGTCAATAGGAAGGGTGTGTTTAATCAGTATATCGTCATCTATTTGCGCCATCATTCCATTGGAGCTTATAATTCCATCCACTTTAAATCCAGCTGGAACTAATGGAGCAATCTCACCAAAGGATCGTCCGGTTGCAATAAAGACCAGAATACCCATGTCCCGAAGATCATCAATCACTTGTTTAGTATTTTGAGTCACTTGATTGTAATGATTCAAAATCGTTCCGTCCATATCTAGAAAAACCGCTTTAAATTTCAAGATGTTAATCCCCCTGTATTACTATCGCTATTTATCTTTCAAGCCCATTATTTAGTAAATCTCACTTAAATATAGAAAAACAAACTTATAATAACGATTCTGCACCATCAATATATAATTCCGTTCCAGTTACATGACTGGATGAATCAGACGACAGGTAATGGACTAAATCTGCTACTTGCTCCGGTTCACCCGGTTTGTGCTCCAGGGGCTGATTACCTTCAGGAAATTCGACTGGAATTTTGACCTTTTTTAAGTTGTTCTTATCCTGATAGGTGTTATCTCCAATATTTGTCTTTATTGAGCCTGGACAAATGATGTTCACCCTAATATTATATTGTGCCAATTCTAATGCTGCCATCTTTCCAAATGCCATTTGACCGGCTTTACTAGAACTATACGCCGACATACCTATGCTTGAAAACTTTCTATTTCCATTAATGGAACTAGTAATAATCACACTACCACCTTTTATTTTCATATGAGGAATGGAATATTTGACAGTCAAAAATGTACTTTTCAAGTTGGTTGTTAGCGTCTGGTCCCACTCCTCAGGACTTATATCTTCAATCGGGGCAACCTTCCCATTTATTCCTGCGTTAGCAAAGACAATGTCTAATCTCCCCCATTCTTTTGCAATTAGTTCGATACTTTCTTTTACTCTTGATGGATCCGAGACATCAGTATCTGTAATAATCGCTTCCGCACCAACGGCTTCTACTTCTTGTTTAACAGCCTCTGCCTTCTCTTCCTTTAAATCAATTAACCCGATGTTCACCCCTGCTTTTGCTAAACGGATAGCAGTAGCTTTGCCTATTCCTGAGCTTGCTCCTGTGATGATTGCTACCTTACCTAGTAAGGATTTATTCTCCATAGTGCACTCTCCTTTTTTATTTTATACTCCCCTATTTATTCCTCACTATGTCAAATCCAAAACAAATCAAAAGAAAATCCCGGTCAGTATTAACCGGGAGAAAAACACAATTTAATATAATTTCGTATTTAGTGGTTGAAGCTTAGCTTCAATCTCTGCTCTCTTATCCTCTAAGAAAGGTGGTAGAGCCACACTCTCACCGAGATGTTCAACATCTTCATCCGTTGTAAAACCAGGACCATCTGTTGCTAGTTCAAATAAAATCCCATTTGGCTCCCTGAAATAAAGAGACTTAAAATAATAGCGATCCACAAGGCCTGAGTTGGGAATCCGAAGTTGTTTAATTTTATCTTTCCATTCAGCTAATTCATCATAATTATCTACCCTAAACGCGACATGGTGAACACTTCCACGACCAGGTTTTTCTTGTGGTAAGTCTGTACGATGCTCGAGGTGAACCTCCGCGCCCGTTCCGCCTTGTCCAGTCGAATATACTTGAATATCTGGCTGTCCATCAATAAACGCTGGGTAGTCCCCCACATGGGTAAAACCTAAAACCTCAGTTAATATTTGAATAGTTGGTCCAGGACTTGGGACGGTTAACTTAGATGGGCCAAGCCCTATTATCCCTTTATCTTGTGGAACAGGGCTTTTATCCCAAGGTACTCCACCTGCAACACCTTGATTCTTTTCATCTGAAACCAAAGCTAAGCGTTGACCTTCTGGATCTTTGAAATGAATGGCCGAGCGACCAAATTGCTTTGAAATTCCTTCATGTTCAACATCGAGTTCTTCAAACCTCTTTATCCAATAATTAAGCGCATCATCACTTGGTACACGTAATGATGTAATGGATATACTATTGTTCCCTTCATAGGTATGTCCCGCCCTTGGAATTTCAAAGAAAGTAAGGTCTGTTCCTGGATTACCAACTTCATCAGCATAGAATAAGTGGTACATGCTTGTGTCATCCTGGTTAACAGATTTTTTCACTAAACGCATTCCTAGTATTTCCGTATAAAAATGATAATTATTTTTAGCGTTGGCTGTTATTGCTGATACATGGTGAAGTCCTTTTATTTCCATTAATCTAACACTCCTTCTTAAAATCTTTTTATTAATTTACGTTGCCATTACAATCTTAATCCTGTTATTTATACTTTAAATTTTATTACATGGTTATCTCGAATTCAAGACAATCGCTTTTACTATGCTCTTTTCTAAGTTGTTTTGCAAATTAGTTACGTCGCATTTGATATAAATTGCGTCGTAACTTTGTCACGACTTATCCCCATCCTTTATAGGATGAGTGATCATCCATCGCTTCGGAAAAACACTCCCTTTCCATGGGGAACGCCTCAGCCTCCTCACGAGAAAAAACGCTCGTTGCGGGGTCTTCAGACTGTTCCTTTCCCATAGGAGTGTCGCATTTTTTCCGAAGCTTAAAGTAGTTTTCTGTTCAAGTAAGATGGTACCCAAAGAAACGTTAATTCATAAAATTTCACTATTTACAAATCTGAAAATTTCATTGCATGGAGGTTTGTATTTTTTTATGAGTCTTAGTTTATTTACAGCGCTAGTACTGTTAATAACTCCACTTATATGTGGTTGATTGGAGCGGAGGGCAGTCGACTCCTGCGGGAAAAGCAAATGTTTTCGATGGGACGAGTAATCGCAGTCCCAACGGCTGAAAATCCCGCAGGAAGTGGTATTCTTCCGAGGAAGTTGAAGCGTTGCCCGCGGAAAGCGACTGCCCGGAGCGAAAATCAACATAGCAGCCGATTAAGGAAAAGTGAAAAAATTATCAAATAGTTACGTCGTAGTTTATGGATACTTAGTCACAACAGTCTTTTTGAAAATAGCCTTTTATTAATTCTGTTTATCTTTACTTGAACTCATGGTAATCTTATTATGAAGATTTATAACTGAATAATTCTACTAGGGGTGCCTATAAGTATAGGCTGAGAGAAAAGCACTAAAAAGCTTTTTAACTCTTACGGACCTGATCTGGATGATACCAGCGGAGGGAAGTAGTATTTGCAATTAATATAATAATATTAACCAGGTCCTAGTTCTCAAATGGGACCTGTTTTTTTATTCCTGCGACCGCCTAGTAGCTTTATCAAAAAGGAGGAGAGATTCATATGAACAACACACGACTATTAACAACGATGGCCGTTTTCGTTGCAATTGGAACAATCGGTTCCTCGCTACTTTGGTTTCCTACAGGAATAGCCAAGGCATACCCAGTTCAACATGCTGTTAACGTAATGTCCGCAGTTATTTTGGGGCCAATTCCTGCTATGGCAATAGCCTTCATGATAGGTCTACTACGGAATCTGCTTGGTTTAGGTACCTTGCTCGCTTTTCCAGGCGGGATGATTGGTGCATTATTTGCAGGCTTTCTATATCGGTGGACAAAGAAAAAATACATGGCAGCGACCGGTGAAATAATTGGAACAGGAATTATTGGTTCTTTATTATCCGTACCTTATGCCAACATCCTTATGGGGCAATCATTAGGCGCTATCGCCTTTGTTCCTGGTTTTCTGGTAAGTAGCTGTACGGGAGCAATAATAGGTTTATTTGTACTTTCAAGAATCAAGCATACTCAGTTAGTCTCAAACCCACTTAAAAATTAGTTATTAGAAGATGTTCAAAAAGTCCGGGAAAAATAGCTGCCGAATTTCTACGTCAGTTTGCTGTTCCGCTACTGCACTACCTTGAACTTCTCAGCTCTTTTGTTCCTCCTTTTTGAACACGCACTATTAGGATTAGCGGCGTACTAATGACGCCGCTCTTATCTTATTATCGGGGTCTCTTCGCCTGAAAGTAGATCCTTAAATACTCTATAATGGCTTTCAAAAAGGTTTTCGGGTAGTGCATCTAGCGGGAAGAATGATGCATCTAAGCTTTCCTCATTTTGGATAACAAGTTGACCCCGGAAATCAGTACAAGTAAACCACAGTTGTACTAGTGAGACTTGATCTCCACTTTGCAACGTTTTCTCATTACCTGGTCCTGAGTAGACACTAAATAGTTTTAGCTTTCCTAGCCGCAAACCTGTTTCTTCAAAAACCTCACGTCTAGCTGTGTCGGTAATTGATTCCCCTAGTTCCATGTAACCTCCAGGCAATCCCCACTTATTATTATCAGTACGTAAATGGAGTAACACGTGCCCTTGCTCGTTAAAAACTAATGCCCCCGCAACATTCATGATCACTTTTTCGTGTCCAACCATTGATCTAAGATAACTTATATAGTCCACTTCTACCGCATCCTTATCAATATTTTCATTGTGTCGCCTCTAGAAAATTGAGATTTAGCTCAAAATAAAACGACCAGCCAAGATAATAAGACTGATCGCTTTATGATAATTAATTTCCGAAATATTTTTCTGCCTTCTCCAGGTAAACTTCTTGCGCTGGCGTTAAATCGTACTCTTCCACAATCGCATCAACTGGACAAACTGACACGCAAGCACCGCAATCAATACAAATATCTGGATCTATATAAAATTGATCTTTTCCTTCTTCAATACAATCAACTGGACAAACAGTTACGCACTCTCCTGCCTTCTCTGTTTCGCATGGAGCTGTAATTACAAAAGCCAAAGTTGTTCCTCCTAACTTAGTAAAGAAATCATCCTACACTTAAATTAAATAACATTACTCAGTAGGTGTGCAAGGAATTCGCTTGTCGAACTTTAGATAGTTTTCCTCCAAACCTGACTTTTTACTAAGTTTCGGTGAGATTGACTGGGTTTAATTAATCCCAAAAATCTAAAAAGGAACTAAAAGAGACGCCCAGGAATCAGGCGTCTCTTAGTACTATGCTTTATTGAATTCATCTGGATCGGCAAATGCTCGTTCATTTGTATCTAGTCCATCAATTTTAGCCATATCCTCTTTTGTCAACTCAAAATCAAACACATCTGCATTAGCAATAATACGGTGCTCTTTCGTTGATTTTGGAATCGTTACTACTCCACTTTGTAGATCCCAGCGAATGATTATCTGCGCAATACTTTTCCCATGCTTTTCTGCAATTTCAGAAAGTGTAGGATCATCCAAAAGTTCCCCCTGTTTCAACGGTGACCATGCTTCCAGTTGAATTGCATGTTGTTTACAAAAGTCACGCAATGATTTCTGAGCAAAATTAGGATGGAACTCAACTTGGTTTACCATTGGCTTAATTTTTGCATCCTTCATTAAATCTTCTAAATGATGCTCTTTAAAATTACTTACACCAATTGCACGGACTTTTCCTTCATCGTAAAGCTTCTCCATTGCTCTCCATGTTTCCTTATATTTTCCCTGTGCTGGAACAGGCCAATGAATTAAATACAGATCCAAGTAATCTAAACCTAACTTATTAAGGCTTGTTTCAAACGCAGCCAATGTTGATTCATAGCCTTGATCCGAATTCCAAAGCTTAGAGGTTACGAACAGTTCATCTCGAGAAATTCCAGACTCCTTAATCCCCTGTCCTACGCCTTCTTCATTTTTATAAATTGCAGCTGTATCAATACTTTTATAACCATTTTTAATGGCGGCTTTTACAGAGTTAACTGCCTCACTTCCGTCTTCTACCTTAAAAACTCCTAAACCTAGCCAAGGCATCTTTACACCATTATGTAGTGTCGTTGTATCCTGCAAATTTTTCAGCATGAATGACTCCTCCTTATTATTTTATTATCTCAATTTTCTCATAACAAATGGATAATATAAATTTTATTGCTCAAAAACAATAAATAACTCCCCCAAAATTAGGGGGAGTATTTATTTTATTTTTTGTTCAACAGCTAATTTCCGCGCGCATTGGATAGCGCCCCATAATGTCGGTAGCATAATGAGCGAGACAGGAACTGCTGTTACGACTATAGAATTTTGAATTGCCGAAATACTGTTCTCACCAATTGCTAGTAGCATAATGGACATTAAACCAAATATCAGTACCCAGAACACTCGGATCAATTTATGCGGTTTATCATTTCCAGTCAGCGATACAGCAACTGTATATGATATCGAATCGACTGTCGTTGATACAAATACGAGTGTTACTATTAGAAACCCTAGTGCCAGGAAGAAGCCAAGTGGCAGTTGATCCATTATTGACATTACTGCTGCAGGCATTCCACCCTCAGCAAATGGTACAGAGATTGCTCCAGGCTTATCTAACTCAATTTTGAGTCCTGTTCCTCCAACAACGGTAAACCAGAAGTTAGTTATAAGTGGAGCGACAATTGATACCGCGATAATTAGCTCTCTTATTGTTCTACCCCGAGAAATTCGAGCTATAAATATAGCCATCATTGGACCATAACCTAAAAACCAACCCCAGAAAAAAACAGTCCACCAGCCTAACCAAGCTTGGTCGCCTTGATAAAGGGCCATCGTTAACATATTTTGAATGTGAAATCCTTCTGCTGATACAAATTTATTTAAAATAAACATGGTTGGTCCAACAAGTAAGATGCAGATTGCCAAAAATATCGTTAAACCAACATTTATTCTGCTTAAGAACTGAATTCCTCTATCTACTCCTGTTGCTACTGAAATTGCAGCAATTACTACTAGTGCGCTTACAATGATAATATTTGTTGTTAATGTATTAGGAATGTCGAATAACCAATGTAATCCATAGCCTAACTGCAAACCAAGAAAGCCAATTGGCCCCATTGTACCGGCGGCAACAGCTACAATTGAAACAACATCAGCAAAACCACCAACAATACTGTTATCACGGAATATTTTTTCTCCAAATACAGGATATAAAAATCCTCTTGGCTTCATCGGATAACCTTTATCATAATGAAGATACATCAGCACGATTGTGGCAAGCGTTCCTAGAATTGCCCAGGCAAGGAAACCCCAATGTAAAAAGCTTTGTGCCAAGGCCGGCTCAACGCCTGCATATGTGGATGAGACATCGTCAAATAACGGTGGGGTTGTTATAAAATGACTTAGCGGCTCAGCTGCAGCCCAGAATACCCCTCCACTAGCTAGTAGTGTACACAGGATCATTGCAATCCAACGATAATACCCATTATCAGGCTTTGCTTTTTTACCCAAACGAACTTTTCCTAGCTTACTAACAGCTAAACCTATTCCTATTACGAAATTTGCTAATAACAGTACTTCCCAGTATGAGCCAAAGTACTTGGCACAGAAGGCAAATGATGTATTTATCCACGATTCCACCATGTCCAGATCAATCATTGCTAAAACAACGAATAGTACTAATAATCCCCCACTTATAATAAAAACGGGTTTATCTGTTTTATTATCTTGTTGCATTATAAAGCCTCCTAAATTACAAGTGTATAAACCTGTTATTACTATTAACTACCCTTCCCTTAACATAATTTTTAATTAGTAAATTACCGATTATTTAAAAATATGAGCAAAAAAAACCTCTTTGTTCATGCAAAATGTAGTTGCATGAACAAAAAGATATAAAGTAGATCATATAATAGCTTGTGTAGTTCCAAGTACCATTACTTAGAAGTGATATTCTGCTCAGCAGCCAATTTGCGAGCAATTTGAACTGCTCCCCAAAGAGTCGGCAGCATGAGTAATGAAACGGGAACTGCAGTTACGACAATAGAGTTTTGGATAGCTGAGATACTGTTTTCGCCAATAGCTAATAATACACTTGATAGCACACCAAAAATCAATACCCAGAACACTCGAATCATCCTGCTTGGTTTATCACTACCAGTTAACGATACCGCAACAGTATATGAAATGGAGTCAACAGTTGTTGCGACAAATACTAAAGTAACAAATAGGAAACCAATTGCAAGGAAAAATCCAAATGGTAATTGATCCATAATTGCCATTACTGTAGCCGGCATTCCACCTTCAGCAAAAGGAACAGAAATCGATCCAGGATTATCTAACTCAGCTTTTAGGCCAGTTCCACCAACCACAGTAAACCAGAAATTCGTTACTAGTGGCGCAACAATGGATACGGCAATAATTAACTCTCGAATTGTTCTTCCACGGGAAATTCTTGCAATAAATATAGCCATCATAGGTCCATACCCTAGGAACCAGCCCCAGAAGAAGACAGTCCACCAACCAAGCCATGCTTGATCCCCTTGATAAAGAGCCATTGTCAGCATATTTTGGATATGAAATCCTTCTGCAGATACAAATTTATTAATAATAAACATAGTTGGTCCCAGGATTAGCATACAAATAGCTAAAAAAATCGTTAAACCAACATTTATTCTACTTAAAAACTGAATACCTCTATCAATTCCGGTAGCAACAGAAACAGCAGCAATTGCTACTAGTGCACTAATAACAATAATGTTTGTGACCAATGTGTTAGGAACATCGAATAAAGAGTGTAATCCATACCCAAGTTGTAAACCGAGAAATCCAATCGGCCCCATTGTACCTGCCGCAACAGCTACAATAGACACAATATCAGCAGCATTTCCAAGAATACTGTTTTTATTAAAAATTTTCTCTCCAAAAACCGGATATAGCATCCCTCTAGGCTTCATTGGATACCCCTTGTGATAATGAACATACATTAACACAATCGTAGCTAATGTTCCTAAGATTGCCCAGGCAAGGAAACCCCAATGTAAGAAGCTTTGCGCTAAGGCAGGCTCTACACCGGCCAAGGTTGATGAATTATCATCAAATAATGGGGGACTTGTAATAAAATGGCTCATTGGTTCCGAAGCAGCCCAGAAAACTCCGCCACTAGCAAGTAGTGTACATAAGATCATTGCAACCCAACGGTAATAGCCGTTCTCAGGTTTGGTTAATTTTCCCAATCGTACTTTACCATACTTTGAGATTGCTAATCCAAGACCAATAACAAAGTTCCCCAATAGTAACAGTTCCCAATAAGCACCAAAGAATTTAGCAGAAAATGCGAATGAGGTGTTAATCCATCCTTCTACCATACTTAAATCAATTATTGCTAAAATTACAAATAGTACTAGTAAACCTCCACTTATCAAAAATACGGTTTTGTCCGTGGAGTTTCTTATTATATTATCACTTTCTTTTTTTTGCACTTTTTTTCCTCCTAAGTTTGGTTAGGAGCAAGTGCCTACAATTCCTCTCTATGTCTATTCATTGCAGACAATTAGATGGAAATTATTCATTTAGTAAACTTCATAAGAACAAAAGATCAGAAAAGAATCGAATAATTTATCAAGTCCGAAATTCATCGGCTTGCTCACTAATAGTTTTACTACAATTTAACTGCAATACTTTTTCTTTCGTTCAAATGCCGAAAACCATATCTCTCCCTTCAAGATACATAGTATTACATAGCATACTATTATATATATAGGTTACTAATTCGTCAAATATTACCTAAATTGACAAAATTTAATTCGACATCCCACCAACTTGAAATCCGTCCTAGAGGGAAAAAGAAGGTCATTTAAAAAGGAACTGTCAGTATCAACCAACAGTCCCTCATGTAATAATTATTGTCCCTTATGCACGGCATGGATTTTATAGTGAATGAATTTGTTTCTAGGTACTACGTTGATGAATGCCGTTGGTTCACCTAACGAGAACATAGTTAACTCATGCATTGCTCTGGTTCCTGCTGTATAAAAAAGATTGCGTTCGAGTTCTTTACTGTATTGTGTGTTTGAAGCGTTATAAATAATAACAGCGTCAAATTCTATACCCTTTGCCAAATAGGCTGGGATTACTACGAGTCCTTTTTGAAATGTATGTGATTGTTGGCTCATTAGCTTTACTTCTATTTTGTTTTCCAACATCCGATAAACCATTTCGCTTTCCTTGACCGTTTTACATATCACAGCGACTGTTTGATGCCCTTTAGACTGAAATTTTTCAATTTCCTGAAGTAGTTTCTCATTTAAGATATCAGTATTTTCCACTTCAATCAAAACAGGCTTTTCACCTTCTCGGTTAAATGGCTCAATTAACTCACCATTCGGCATAAACGACTTAGTAAATTCGACAATTGGTCTCGTAGAACGATAACTTCGGGTTAAAGTTATTCGCTCATGCTTTTCCTTCATTTTGTCAGATAACAAAGTTTCCTGGTGTAGTGCGTGCGCATATATTGCCTGGTTTATATCACCAAGAAGCGTCATCCTACTACTTGGGAATAGTTTTTTAAGATAAGCGAATTGAATTGGCGAATAATCCTGAGCTTCATCAATAAAAACGTGTCTGATTGACCTATTTTCATGAAATCCTACCAACATTTTTTGAAAATATAGATAAGGGGTTGAGTCCTCCCAAGTAAGGTATTTATCCTTAATATTTTCAATTGTCTGTTGTGCGATAGCTGACCAGTTTTTAGGTAGATCAGCACCTTTTTTCTCAGTTTGGTAGGATTGCTTTAAAAGATGTATATAGGTATTTTTAATATCAACAAAGAACATCCGCTTAATTTTTTGCTTAAGTGGCTTTAATCTGTCCTCGATAACTAATTTCCTTAGCAATTTTTCCTCCCTTTCGAAATCATCAAAGGTATCATCGGAAAATTTGTTCTCCTCTTGCAACTGACGGTGAACGTTCAAATAGTCTTCTTTATCTAATAGCTCGCTTTCTTCAATTACCCAATCTTTTTCCCGTTCGATTCGTTCGAACTCGCTGATTTTGTTTAATAACCATTTAGCAACAGACTCCATTCGATTCGGAATGGCTATATTATTTTCTAAGGAATAAAAGTAAGATTTAATTTCTTGATTGGAAATTATTTCTTCTCCACGAAATTTAATGTTTCTGAACCTTAATCCCTCGTCTCCAAGCTTGTGAACGAATTCTTCAAGTTGGTGTTTAAATGTTAAGCTTGCTTTGTAACTAATTCCATCCACTCTTGTAGAATAGTCTTCACCTTTTCCAGTTAAGTAATATTCCATTTGATCAAAAGGTGATTCTATCGTGAACTGCCTACCTAACTGTGCGTCCACATACTGAAAAAAAGTTGTCTGTTTCATGTTTTCTTCCCCTAGTTCAGGTAAAACAGTAGCAACATAACTGTTAAACAATGGATTAGGAGAAAATAAGATAATGTCTTCTGATGAAAGCACCTCACGATAGCTATATAACAAATAGGCTATACGTTGAAGCGCTGCTGATGTCTTTCCGCTTCCAGCAACACCTTGCACAATAAGTAGATCACTTTTTTCGTTACGGATTATTTGATTTTGCTCACGTTGAATGGTGGCAACAATACTTTTCATGTTTGTATCAGCATTATTTCCTAAAACTGTTTGTAGGAGATGGTCTCCAATTGTTAAACCGGTATCAAATAATCCTTTGAGTTTAGAATTCCTAATAATGAATTGACGCTTGAGCTCTATTTCTCCATCAATCGTCCCTTCAATTGTTTGATATTGAGCATGGCCAGGTGGGTAATCATAATAAAGGCTTGATATCGGGGCCCGCCAGTCATAAATTAAAAATTCCTCGTCCTTCTCATCCATTAAAGATGATATTCCAATATAAATTGGCTCTGCTGTTGATTCTCCGTCTTCGGCAAAATCAATCCTGCCAAAATAAGGTGAGTCCTCCATGCGTTCAAGTGTTTTTAATTGCTCACTTACCTGACCATGGCTTCTTTCTCTTTCCGATAGGAACTCTGCCTGTTGCTTAAGACTTGCCTGTGTTTCTATAATATCATCCGGCTCATCTAAATTTACCGTAACATCATCCCAAAAATTCTTTCTTATATCGATGACCTTTTCCTTTAACCCTTTTGCTCTTTCATTAAAACTGGTTATTTTACTTTGTATTTCTTTTACAACTTGATCAACACGTTGTTGTTCTTCTTTCCATTCTGTATCTTTTTCATCCATGAATGACACCCCCAGTTTAGCGCTCTACTTATTATCATGTTCTTTTATCTATCATTAACAATTATTAAATTGACAAAAATATTTATTAAAGTAAACATAACAATCCAGACCTACGCTTTCAAGCATTTAGTATAGACTATTGGTGAATAGCCTAAACAAAAAAGTTACCACCTTGCATCATTGAAGCGAGGCGGCTTATATAATGTGTTATGTAGCTTAGATAGCAAAAGATCAAAACGAACAATAAGTTCTTTGAAGTCTAAATCATCTCTATTTTTATCTTAGATTAAAGACATCTGATAATAGCTGATAGCTTTTTACTTTACTATGAAAATCATACATGATGGTTGCCAACATAAATTCATCTGTTTGATACTCTTGACTATACCTAAGTAGTTGACTTTTGATTGTTTCCGGTGAGCCAACCAGTAATCGTTTGCGATTCTCCTCGACATAGTGCAGGTCAGTTGTTGAAAATGGATATTTCATCGCTTGTGCAGGCGAAATCACTCCGCCGCTTTGCTCCCCTTTAGCTATTTTAATAAATTGCACATCCAAACTAGAAGCTAGTCGCTCCGCTTCCTTATCCGTTTCTGCGCACACCACAAAAAAAGCTGCGATTGAGCATGAAGCTTCCTGCATTTGCGAGGACCGGAAGCCTTTCTGGTAATTTTTAACTATCTCTCCGCCATGCTGACCACTGATAAATTGCGCAAAAGCATAAGAAATACCATACTTAGATGCTAACCCTGCACTTCCGCCACTAGAGCCCAGCACCCAAAGCTCTGGAATTGTATCGATTTCAGGCATAGCTTTTAGTCCTCGGAAGCGATGTGTTTCATCTTTTGATCCAGTTAGATAGAAAATTAGATCTTCTATTTGTTGAGAGAAGTCATCGTGATGAATCGTTTTATTTTCTTGTAAAGCGCTTGTTGCAAGGGGAATCCCTCCAGGTGCTCTACCAACACCGAGATCGATTCGGTTAGGGTACAACGCTTCAAGTAGCCTAAAGTTTTCAGCTACCTTATAGGCACTATAATGTGGCAGCATCACGCCACCTGAACCTACTCGAATTCGAGAGGTATTAGCAGCTATATGTGGAATGAGTACTTCTGGGCTTGAGTGCCCCAATGTCTCTAAATGGTGTTCCGATATCCAAAAGCGATGGTATCCTAACCGCTCAGCAATTTGTGCTAGCCTTACAGTATTTAATAATTCTTGTTTGGCACTACTTCCTTCAGGAATTGGGGTTTGATCTAATATGCTTAAACGAATCATATTTTATTACCTCCCCTGTATATAACACAGTTTAAAGTTTGTTCTATCTTTATTTTAGTATTGTAGACAGTTATTCATGCATGTACTACCTTAATTCATTGTTCTACCCAGCTGAGAATGATACAAGGCTGCATAATGGCCACTCTTGTTCAATAGTTGACTGTGATTTCCTTGTTCCACTATCTCGCCCTGTTCTAACACTAAAATTTTATCGGCACGTTGAACTGTATTAAGGCGGTGAGCAATGATAAAGCTTGTTCTACCATGCATCAATTTTTTGAGTGCATCATTTATTTTTATTTCCGTTATCGTGTCAATACTACTTGTTGCCTCATCTAAAATTAGCATTGCAGGATTCGCCAGCATCGCTCTAGCAATCGAAATTAATTGACGTTGACCGTGGCTGATTTGTCCGCCGTCGGCATTTAGAACGGTGTCATATCCATTAGGTAAATCCGTGATAAAGGAATGCGCATTCGCTTCTTTTGCTACCCTTACAATTTCCTCGTCACTCGCATCTAGTCTTCCGTATCGAATGTTTTCGGTGACGGTTGTATTAAATAGAAAAGAATCCTGTAGAACAACTCCGATTTGTCTCCTCAAACTACTCTGAGTAATCTCGGTAATATCATGGTTGTCAATGAAAATCTGTCCTCTTTCCACTTCATAGAACTTTGATAACAAGGATATAATTGTCGTTTTACCTGCTCCTGTAGGACCTACTAGAGCTATCGTTTCTCCTTTATTCACATGAAAGTTAATATTTTTTAATGTAGCTACATCTGATTGATAGGAAAACGACACAGAGCGAAACTCAACCTCACCTTTTATGCTAGGTATCGACTTAGCAGAAGTGTCATCTTTTTCCTCTTCAGGTTCGTCAATAATATCAAAGACTCGCTCCGCACCGGCAACCGCTGACAAGATAACATTAAATTGATTAGCTAGATCGTTTAATGGACGAGTAAATTGCCGTGCATAGGCAGAAAAAGTAACAATAACACCAATCGATATCATTCCATTCAGAGCAAAAACCCCACCAACACCAACAATAATGGTAAAGCTAAGGTTATTTAGTGAATTCATCACCTTAGGAATGAATCCAGAATAGACTTGAGCCCAATACCCTGAATGTCTGACACGCAGATTCTTTTCATTAAATTCATTAATTACTCGTTCTTCTTGAGAAAATAATTTCACCATTTGATGACCTGACAGTGTTTCTTCAATGTATCCGTTCATGTCTCCTAAATTTTTTTGTTGTTCCTTAAAATATCTACCTGTTCTATTTGTAATCCAGTTCATTCCCCATATCAAAAGGGGAACAATTAGAAGTGTAAATAACGTGAGCAAAGGACTAAGCCAAAGCATGACACCAACCGTGCCTATTAATGTAAGAAAACCAGTTGCCAATTGAATAACCGATGAGTTAAGTGTTCTACTAATATTCTCCATGTCATTTGTTAATCTACTCATCAATTCCCCGCTAGACCTAGTTTGAAAAAATACAAGGGACAGCTTTTGTAAATGGGAAAACAAATGATTTCTCATTGTGAACACAGTATTTTGGGAAACGGTTATCATCCAATAATTTTGAAACCATAACACGATTGAATGGCTTATGAAAATGAAAACAAGTGTGTAAACTATTGTAAGTAAGGCAGACTGATTAACACCAGACACTAGTAGGTCAACTGCCACACCAAGTAAATAGGGACCTAACAAGGATAGGGCAGAGCTTATTAATACAAATCCAATGGCAAAATAAAACAGAATCTTATCCTCAGCCATGTACTGCCAAATTCTCTTCAAAGTACTACCAATCTTGTCAAGTGATGGCCTTTTCGGTTGGAGGTGTTGACGGTCTGACGAATCGGTGTTTTGGTTATTTTTATTACTACGGACCATCATAATTCACTTCCCTGTTGCTGCTGTGACTTAAAAATCTCTTTATATACCGTGTTGGTTTTCAATAAATAGTCATGACTACCTTGGTCGATTAGTTTGCCATGATCTAAAAGTAGTATTTTATCAGCCTCAATAACTGAGCTTATTTTTTCGGAGACGATAAATGTTGTACATGATTTGCTTTTGATTGAGTTAAGAACACTCGCTTCAGTTTTTGCATCTAACGCACTTGTACTATCGTCTAATAGCAGTATGCTAGGATTTCTGACAAACGCCCTTGCCAAATTGATTCGTTGCTTTTGACCACCTGAAAAGTTTACACCCCGTTGTCCTATGATTGTTTCATATTGATTAGGTAGGCTCATTATGTAGGGGTGAAGGTTAGCATCCGTTGCCGCTTGTATGATTTCTTGTAAACTAGCATTATTATTTCCCCAAGCGATATTTTCAAAGACTGTCCCAGAAAACAACTGTGATTCCTGCGGTACCATTGCCATTTCCTTTCTTAGAGCTTGTGAATCTAGCGTGTCTATTGGAACACCATCTACTAAAATCCTTCCAGATGTTACTGGGTATAGGCGGGGAATAAGTTTCAACAATGTAGACTTACCTGACCCCGTTTCACCCATAATCCCAATTGTGTCACCAACTTTAACCCTAAAGGATAGATCTGACAGTGCATTTACCCGTGAACCTGGATACCTGTAATTTACTTGATCAAACTGAATTTCACTTTGATTGCTCATTACCTTTGACTCACTATTTTTTGCTTCCTCCACTGGAGATGCCAATACTTCTGAAATCCTTGAAGCGGATGCTTTACCTCTTGAATAATTCATAATTAAAAAAGAAAAGACTCCGAAAGATCCCATTATCCTCGTTGCGTAATTAATGATAGCAACTATTTCACCAGTTTGTGCTCCTCCTACACTTATTTCAATGGAGCCAAACCAAATAATGAGAACCATTGCTATATTCATCCCTAGCATAACAACAGGCATAGTAATCTCCATCAGACGCAGAGCCTGTTTGTTGTCATCCATTAACGACATGTTGGAAGCGTTAAAACGTTGATTTTCATGTTCTGAGCGATTATAGGACTTTATCAAACGTATCCCTAATAGATTTTCTCTAAAAATTGAATTTAACGAATCTAGCTTCTTTTGGACTCTCTGAAATAACTTGACGCCTTGGATCATGATCCAAAACATAATAATAAATAGAATTGGGACTGCGACCAATAGAATCAGTGCTAAATTGACATTGACCGTAAATGCCATTACTACACCACCAACAACAAATAAAGGAGCCCTGAGCATAATACGCATTGCCATAAAAATGAATCCCTGAATTTGGGTTACATCGTTAGTCATCCGTGTACTGAGGGATGAAGTCGAAAATTTCTGTATTTTTTGAGTAGAGAGAAATTGAATATGCTCAAACAAGTCTCTTCTCACATCGTGACCGATTCCTTGACTTACGTTGGCTGCAAAGAAAGAGCTTGAAATACCGGCTATAAATGCCACTATAGTCAGAGCTAGCAGCACACTTCCCCAGGTTATAATCGTCCTCATATCACCATTCACAATACCTTCATCGATAATTGTAGCCATCACGATTGGCTGAACAAGCTCCACCACTAACTCTATGAACATTAAAAGTAATGCTATAAATGCTGAAAACTTGTATGTTATTATGTAACCTAGAATTTTTTTCATGTAAATTCCTTTCAAATAACAAATAAATGATAATATTATTATATAGAAAGTTAGTCTTAAACTCCATTTATATATTTTGTCGAAAACACGAACGATGGTGTTACATTTTCTAACAAACATTAAGAATTTACTGATGAGTTTGTAAATAGTTTGTAAAATTTCATTAAAAAGTCTAGTAATATAAGACAAACTATTGCATAATATGAATTGTCATCAATAAAACATATTTTAGGGGGATAAAAAAATGAAAAAGTTTCTATCTATTATTCTAGCTACACTTGCTTTGGTTGCTATCACTGGTTGTAGCAATGACGATACGCTTGTTATGGGGTTTGTACCTTCACAGGATTCTGACGAAATTGCAGATACGGTCGAACCGTTAGCTGAAAAACTTTCTGAAGAACTAGGTGTTGAAGTAGAAGGAAGAGTAATGACTAACTATACGGCTCTTGTGGAAGCGATGGGAACTAACGAGGTTCAGATTGGTTTTATCCCTGCATTTGGTTATGTATTAGCAAATCAAGAACACGATGTTGAAGTAATACTTAAATCAGAACGTTTTGGTAGTGGTACGTACAAAGCACAATATATCGTAGGTGCTGATTCTGGAATTGAAACACTTGCTGACTTAGAAGGAACTACTTGGGCATATGGTGATCCAACATCTACAAGTGGCTACTTATTCCCAGCAGCACAAATTATGGATGAGTTTGGCGTAGAAAATCCAGAAACTGAATTTTTTGCTGAATCTAAACAAACTGGTGGGCATGACCAATCTGCTATTGCTGTATTAGAAGGCGAAGCTGATGTTGCTACAACATTTGATGATGTAAGAACTGGTCTTGAAGAAGATTACCCAACAATTATGGAAGAAACAAAAATATTAACTTATACAGACGAAATACCAAATGACACTATTTCTGTAACAAAAGAATTAGATGACGAGTTAGTACAAGAAATTAAAGCAGCATTCTTAAGCTTTAATGATAACGAAGAAATGATTACAATTATGAATGAAGTATATAACTGGGATAGAATTATTGAAGCTGAAGACAGCGAATATGATGTTGTTCGAAGCACATTTGAAAAATTCGGTGATGATATTTCACTAGATTAATAGATTACTTTAATGTAATGCTACAGGAGAGAAGCTAGCTTCTCTCCTGTTTTACAATTTTCTCTAAAAATTGTTATTTTTTTCTGAACACAATGTTCTCATATATTTCTTACAAAAACTAATAGGAACTTCTTGACTTATGTACACCAACGACTATGGAGGTAAATCATGATTGAATTTAAAAATTTGTCCCTAGTATATCCGAATGGTAATGAGGGTCTTAAAAATATAAACATCAAAATTAATGAAGGCGAATTTGTTGTTATCGTTGGTTTGTCTGGAGCGGGTAAATCTACATTTATTCGTAGTATTAATCGATTAGTAACACCTACAGATGGTGAATTAATTGTTGATGGCGAAGATATATTAACGCACAATGGCAAATCCCTTCGTGCACTTCGCAAAAAGATTGGTATGATTTTTCAAAGCTACAACCTTGTAAAACGATCAACCGTGCTAAAAAACGTAATCTCAGGTAGATTGGGTTATACAGGTACATTGAAAAGTATATTTAACATGTTTCCAAAAGAAGATATGCAATTAGCATATGATAATTTAAAACGAGTAAACATTGAAGATAAATTATATAGTCGCGCCGATGAATTAAGTGGCGGACAGCAGCAACGTGTGAGTATTGCACGTGTTCTTACTCAGAAGCCTAAAGTAATTTTAGCAGATGAGCCTGTGGCTAGTTTAGACCCACCAACATCTCATCAGGTTATGAAGTACTTGAAACAAATAAATAAAGAGGACAACATAACAACAATTGTTAATCTTCACTTTATTGATATGGCAATGGAATACGCCGATCGAATTATCGGTATGAGAGCTGGTGAAGTCGTTTATGACGGCCCTGCCTCTGAAGTAACAGAAAAAACCTTTGAGGAGATATATGGCCGAACCATCCGCGAAGAAGATATGCGTGGAGGCGAGGATAATGAGTAAAACAGACCAGTTCACGCCGAACAGTCTTTATCCGGCTAAAACAAAACGGACCATTACACTGGCTTTCATTGCAGTCATAGGTTTTTATTTAATCAGCTCAATAACAACGGAATCTTTTATCATTAATTTCTTCTTGAAGCTTAGCAATATCACTGATTTGGTTGGTCGTTTCTTTCCACCCGATTGGGGATACGTCACTTATGTGTGGCCAAAACTATTTGAAACCATTCATATGGCAATTATTTCTACGACAATTGCCGTTATTATAAGTGTACCATTCTGTCTACTAGCTGCTCATAATATTACCACTAATAAATGGTTGTATAACTTTATGCGAATGGTTCTAAATATTATCCGTACAATACCTGACATCATTTTAGCTGTTGTTTTCGTTGGGCTATTCGGAATTGGTGTTTTCTCAGGTATTATAGCATTAATCATTTTTGCTGTAGGTATTTTAGTTAAGCTAATGAGCGAGATAATAGAAGCAATTGATATGAACCCGTCAGAGGCTATTAGAGCATCTGGTGGTAATACGATTCAAACAATCTGGTATGCAGTTGTTCCGCAGATACTGCCGCAGTTCATCTCCTTTAGCCTGTATGTGTTCGAAATTAACATTAGAGCATCGGTTGTACTGGGGCTAGTTGGTGCAGGGGGTATTGGACAATTAATCAATAAAGAAATTAACTTTTTAAACTATCCAGCTGTTTCAACGATTGTACTAATTATTTTTGCAGTTGTTGTTGTGATTGACTGGATTAGCGGAAAACTAAGGGAGGGAATCGTCTAATGAGTTTTAAACTTCCTCCTAAACCTAAAAACCGACCGGCAGTGGCTAAGAGAGTTATTAGTTTGCTTGCGTTACTTGCTCTATATATTTGGACAATAACGAGCGTTAATATCGATTGGGGTAGAGTTTTTAGTGAACGAACCCTTGAGAATTTTGATCGAATCATACCACAATTCTTCGATCCTGCCTTTGAAGAGACTGGTACTATTTTAGTTAAAATGATTGAAACTATCTTCATAGCTTACACAGGATCACTGGCAGCGGCTGTTATTGCTGTTCCACTTGCATTCTTGTGTGCTACTAATATGGTTAAGAATAAATGGTTAAACACTATTGGAATGTGGATTTTAGGTGCCGTTCGTGCATTTCCTGAAATTATTCTAGCAATTATTTTCGTTGCTGCTGTTGGACCGAATCCTTTTGCAGGTGTACTTGCGATTGCGATAGGATCGACCGGGATGCTTGGGAAATTATTCTCAGAGGTAATCGAATCAATTGATATGAACATCATTGAAGCACTTGAAGCTAGTGGTGCCAATAAGATGCAAATACTTTTTTACGGCATTATGCCACAGGTGTTACCTGAATTCTTATCTTATGCGATTTACAGATTTGAAATTGATGTACGTGCTTCCTCCGTACTTGGTATCGTTGGTGCTGGTGGTATCGGGACATTAATTACATTCGCATATCTAAACCGTAACTGGGATGAAGTTGGTATGATCCTACTTGTTATCATTATTGCAGTTACTATTATTGATCAGATATCCGGTTTTATCCGCAGACGTCTTGTTTAATAGACTTTATTAGACCACTTCCAAAGTTTTGGAAGTGGTCTTTTTATTTCTTTCGTTGTTTGCTTCGCAGTTGATGTAAAATACGACGTAACTGTTTCTTTTCCACCTTTATAAGATTAGTGCTTAATCAGCGTTGTTGAAAAACACTCGCTTTCCATGGGGAACGCCTCAGCTTCCTCGCGAGCAAATGTTTTCGATGGGCCGAGTAACCGCAGGCCCAAAATGCGCTCACTGTGGGATCTTCGGACTGTTCCTTTCCCATAGGACTAGCAACTACATCTCTGAATTTGCAACACACGAAGAAAATTGGTTTTTATTTTCGAGGAGTCTCGCATTTTTCCACAGCTAAAGTAGCTTTCTGTTCAAGTGAGATACAACACCATGAAACGTTTATTACATGAAATATAACTACTCTCTCGAAGAAACGATTGTATTTTTGAGGAGTCTTTGATTATCTGCACGTAGTATAATTTTGTGTTTAATAACTTAATAACTTCAATATCACAACAGCTGCTTACTCTTATGTAATGGTTGATTTGGAGTGCAGGGCAGTCGACTCCTGCGGGAAAAGCGACGGCTGAAAATCCCGCAGGAC
Source organism: Aquibacillus halophilus (assembly GCF_009649745.1). Taxonomy (GTDB): domain Bacteria; phylum Bacillota; class Bacilli; order Bacillales; family Amphibacillaceae; genus Aquibacillus; species Aquibacillus halophilus. The sequence goes on from NZ_WJNG01000015.1 coordinate 45,252, forward strand.
AAGAAAACGCTTCGAAAGCGATACATCGCACGCAGAAAAAGTGTTTTCCTTTTTCAAGGAAGTCGGTTTTCTTCCGAGGAAGTTGAAGCGTTGCCCGCGGAAAGCGACTGCCCGGAGCGGAAATCAACATAGCAGCCGATTAAGGGAAAATGAAAAAAAATAGCAAATAGTTACGTCGGAGTTTATAGATTTTCTGTTAGAAACAATTGCCTTATAGTACAAATCGCTTCAAAATTCATCAAACATTCGTTAGTATTAATATTTAGTGTTTCGAAATATATTTTCTGAAAGAAGTGATCGTTTATTTCACACCACGATAAAACTATCAAGCAAAACCTGCTTATCATGTGGTTTGCTAACTTTTTTATTGCTGGAAGTATCACTATGGTTTTGCCATTCTTATCGCTATACATTGATACATTAGGTGACTTCTCCGACAAATATGTTCAAAAATGGTCTGGACTTACCTTTGGAATTACCTTTGTTGCAGCATTTATTTGCTCTCCTATTTGGGGAAAGCTTGGAGATCGTTACGGAAGAAAGCATATTCTAGTTATCTCGGGAATAGGACTAGGTGTTTCCGTTTTCCTCATGGGTTTTGTAACCTCCGTACTACAGCTCTTTATCCTTCGATTTTTCATGGGTATTTTCACTGGATTTATTCCAATGTCACAAGCGCTTATTTCGACTCAAACGCCAAAAAACATTGCTGGAAAAGTGCTTGGAACCTTGCAAACCGGAAGTATTACTGGGAGCTTAATGGGACCATTGCTTGGAGGTGTATTGGCAGATACTTTTGGCTACGCTTCTACGTTTAAATGGATTTCTATTATCCTTATTGTATCTTCCGTACTAGTGTTAATTGGTATATATGAGTATCGGATTGAATCAGAAAAAGGGGATAAAACCAACTATTCGAGCAGAGAGGTGATATTACACATTGTTAAAAATCCACTACTATTAGTGGTCATGTTAATATCCATGTTCATTCAAATTGCTCACTTTAGTATCCAACCCATCTTGTCCTTATACGTTGGAGAGTTACACGGACCTGCCAACCTTGCTTTATTTTCTGGGATAGCATTTTCTGCGGCTGGACTAGGAAATTTAATGATGGCTAGAAATTGGGGCAAGCTTGCAGATCGGGTAGGATATATAAAAATTCTCATTCTACTATTGTTTATGGCTGCACTCTTCTATCTTCCCGGAGCCTTTGTAACTAATATTTGGCAGCTTGTTGCTTTAAGATTCCTACTTGGAATTGCTATTGGTGGTATTATTCCAGTCAGAATCGCCTATATAAGGCAGGAAGCACCGATTGCGATGCAGGGAGAGGTTCTTGGTTATAATACGAGTATTCGTTTCTTCGGTAATATAATTGGTCCGATAATGGGCGGTGCTATTGCTGGTTATTACGGATTCACAGCAGTGTTTATTGTGACGAGTAGTTTGCTTTTCATTTGTGCAGTTATTTTACTAGGCGCCATGCAAAGAACATCAACTGTCGCACAAAGGCGTTCACAATCAGCATAAAAAAGTCTATTAATCCAGAGTAATTATTTATTTCGCATCAAAAAGGCGCTATTGTATTTTCACAATAGCGCCTTTTTGTTTAATTAGTACTAAATAGGTTGCTAATTCCTGCAAATAAATCCTCGAAAAACGTGGCGACGCTTTTCCAAAAACCTGTATTTCCTGTTACCTCTTCTATCTTACTTTTAATGTCACCAGCAATATCCTCAAGCTGACTTTGCACATTACCAAAGTCGATATTTATCGCACGCATTTTTTCAAATAAGTTTGTAAGCATTTCACGATCTTCCGGGCTTAGTTCTATATTCAACGCATCTAATTGTTCTTGAACAATTCGTTCAATGTCCTCTTTTGTTGCAGGGTTTTGTTCAGAAATCGCTTTTTTAATCTCTGTCAATAGTTCACTTACCTTTGCCTGGTCCATACCTTCTTCATCAGCAAGATCAGTTGCTATTTCTAATTCTTCATTAGCCACTTCCATTCGATCCTTATCTAATGATTCACCATCAACATTGTAAGCTTTATATATTCCTGTTAATGCTGAATGCCCACTTACCTTCAATGGGGAAGCTACTTCGACCAACGCATTTTCAATTCCTGCTGTTAGTAATGCATTTGCATACATTTCAGTAGTTACTTCTGTGATGTTTTCAGAGCTTACTATATCTATTACCAGACCATTTCCCGGGTCTTTTCTCGTAATCTTAGCAGATGAATACATATTAGAGCTTGAATCCCCTCCAATATAATTCGCGAGGTCTTCACCAGTTACAATGTACTCTTGAACCATATCAGGGTTATCTACACCTAATAAGCTTCTTACCTCATCCTTTTGCGCATCAGACAACGCCTCACCTAGTACTAGAATTGGCAACCCATATTTCTCATTTATACTATCACTATTGTTGTTACCATCACTAGCAGCCACTTCTCCAACTATTGAAAAACTCATCGCCAGGAAAAATGCGCAAGTAATTGCCACTATGTTAAACCATTTAATCATAAAGTCAATCTCCTTTTTTAAGGTTGTCTTACACTTTCATTATGCATATTTTGATTAATTAATGGAAGGGGATATATAACTAACTTTCACCGAGAGGATTTACTGCTTTGATTAGTAGATTTAAATTAGAACGTAGTTAGCAATCAATTTATTGTTAGTATTAACATAGATTAAAAGATCGTCAATTGTCAACTAATACTGTACTACATTATGGAAAATATTGGGGAAAGGGAGATTTAAAAGGAGCCAAAACATCATGCGAGGGCTAGTCACTCATTCTACTTCGATCCTTGCTGTATGAGGAATGAAAATATATCGGCCTTGTTGATCAACGACAATCATATCTATTCCCTTTTGGTATTGACTGTTTATTATTTGCCTTTCTGCAATCCACCAGAACTTAAGTCCTCTTACACTGCAAATTACTTTACTTTCAGTATCCTCATCCGTTATATATAAAATCAATCCAGGATGATCCGTCGGTTTGCAGATATGATCAACCTGTAATATCAGTGTGACAGATTCTCTTGGATGAAGGTTAGGGGCTGGGAATATCCTTCCGATCGTGTCGTGAATTTCTAACTCCTGTAATTGTTCTGGCAAAAGAATATACTGTGCATAATTCAAATCCTCGATTCTTGCCTTAGTTTTCCACTCTAAAAACTGTGAAATTTCTAGACCATTACTTGATAGACAAGCAAAATTTGAATGCTCATTCAAGATAGTTAGAGCTATAGTGGCAAGGGGCTTAGATAAGCCTAAGCTTTGTAGGACCTCAATGGTTACATGTGGGTGAAAGGTATGGACTTTTTTTATAAATTCTAACTTATTGCAGGATAAAATTCTCGGTTCATTGATCAGAAAAGCTTGATTGAGACTCAACATGTTAACCCTCCTCGATTTGTTTGTAGTTTAACTGTATCTTAATCAAGACTACTTTTGGTTAAGCCACTGTAAAAGTTGTGTAAATTATTATTAAAGGCTACTCCTAACCTATATAAATCAACTCTTAAAAATTGTGAATCTGCTACAATGGGAATAAAGTGAAAATTAAAAATGATATGGAGAATTTAAATGACGATAATAGCTCAATGTAAATTCCAGGATAGCTTCGCAAAACAGCCCAAACAATATAGCCATCAGCTTAAATGGTACATATAAAATGGAAAATCTAAATTTAACAAAAAAATCTATTCTACTTCCCTATTTGATTGTATTTACGGGGTTCTTAGTGTTTGGCTTTTCAGAGAATGTTAGGGGACCTGCAATTCCAAGGATTCAGTCTGAGTTTGCTATCGATGAATTACAGGTCGGAATCCTATTAGCCCTTAACTCCTTTGGTTACTTACTCGCTTGTAGTTTCACAGGGGTGTTAACTACTAAACTTGGGATTAAACTAACATGTCTGCTAGCTTTTGGTTCGATTGCCATATCGGGCGTCTTCATCTATTTTTCAAACAGCTATTTCACATTTTCTTTTTCATACTTTTATATGTATATCGGAAATGGGATGCTTGAAATTGGACTTGCTATTTTAGCTGCAAGAATTTTCACCAAAAACACAGGGTTTATGATGAACCTATCTCATTTCTTTTATGGACTTGGTTCAACAGTAGCCCCTTTACTTGCTACAGGCTTAATGGGGTGGCACGTATATGGCGGAGGAGAGCTCGGATGGAGAGGCATGTATGTTGTCATCCTTTCCTTAGCTATTATTCCAATGATTCCTACTATTGTTGCCAAGCTTCCTGGTAACTCCATATCAGCAGAGGATCGCATGCCGCTAAAAGTTTATGTGAGGGATCCTATTGCATGGCTAATTGTAGGTATCTTGTCACTAGGAGTAACTGCCGAATTATCAATGGGCGGCTGGCTAGTCAACTTTTTAGAAAAATCATATGATTGGAGCTCAACCGCTTCAGCTTCTATGCTGTCTGTATTCTTTTTTTGCTTTATGCTATCTAGGTTGATTCTTGGGTTCATCACAGATAAAATTGGATTTCTAATATCGTTAATCATTTTCTCAGGAGTTGCTGGTTTTTCAGTTATAGCAGCTATTGTGATTGGACCTTCTGCTGTATTTTTATTTGCACTTGCTGGTGTTGGGATTGCGCCAATATATCCAACGGTTATGGCTTTGATAGCTAAACGTTATCCTAACGGAAGTGATACTGCTATTACCTTTACTGTCACAATGATGGGGATTGTTGTAGTGGTAGCTAACTTTTTAGTAGGAGCTATTATCGACCTTTTCAGGCATTGGTTCACTAATTTTAGCGGGGAAGAGATAGGGTTAATTCGAGGGTATCAAGCCGGATTTATCTTTATTGGACTATGCGCCATTTTTTGCTCATTGATAAGTGTTATACTGTATCGCCGTTTGCAAAAAGTAAACCAGATTCTTTAGCTCAAAGAAATTCTCCAATACAAGGAGTATTGGAGAATTTTCTGAATTACATCACTTATCTTTTTGCGATTACATCCATTTCGATGCTAACATCCTTCGGTAGCCTGCTAACTTCCACTGTTGCTCTTGCTGGGTACGGTTCGGTTAAGAATTTCGCATACGCTTCATTAATTGTAGCGAAGTCATCCATATTGGTAATATAGATGGTAAACTTGACAACATTCGTAAATGACAAGTTAGCTTCTTCGAGTACCGCTCCAATGTTTTTCATTACCTGTGTTGTTTGCTCTTCAATACCCTCTGCTATTTCTCCTGTTTCCGGAATCATTGGAATTTGACCAGAAACAAATACAAGGTCTCCCAAATCAATTGCTTGAGAATATGGTCCAATTGCTTGGGGTGCTTGATCGGTTTGTATCGCTTTTACCATAATTTATCAACCTCTCTAATTTGTAAATACTTTAATACTTAAAATTTTAACATACTATTGTTTTTTAGTAGAATAAACAATATCTAGAAAAACGGAAAGGACGTGGATGAAGTGGAAGGTAATTTACAAGTTAAAACGAGTTCTCATTCGCAAATGATTGACATTACGGACAGCTTGGAGAAATGGTTAACAGATAAGGGAGTAAAAAATGGGATACTAATTGTCTCCTCTCTCCACACTACAGCCGGGATAACAGTAAATGAAAATGCTGATCCAGATGTGAAAACAGACTTTTTAAGGAGATTAGACGAGGTCTATCCTTGGGAGCATCCTCGAGATAAACATATGGAAGGGAATACGGCATCTCACTTAAAAGCCAGCACAGTTGGACATGCGCAAACTCTAATAGTCTCAGATGGAAAACTTGTACTAGGTACATGGCAGGGCGTTTATTTTTGCGAATTTGATGGTCCAAGAAATCGTAAATATGCACTAAAAGTGATTGAAGGTTGACTAATAAAAAAACTCGGTTAAAGTAACCGAGTTTTCTTATGTTAGCTTGTCTGATTAATTTATTAATATAAACCCTTACATCTTCTCTCAGGTTAGAGAAAAACCATCTACAAATACTTCATCAAGCCTAAAGTTTTGGGGTGCTACCAACTATAAGCATAGTCAGTATTTTGAGCAAAGCAATCATTCAATTGCTAACCCTCAAAACTGCAGGTGGTTCGTCAACACTAATTGAGTTAAGGTTTAATGAAAACTTGGTAAGCAAGAGGTTACCGAAAGCACATACATATACCCCCTCACCTCAATCATTTACAAAGTTCATTACTTTTTCAATCGGATAACATTCCATGAAGTACGAGATAATCTGACTTCTAGCATACCGTTTTGTAATGTTGACGTTCCGTTTGTATGTGGTGCTACCGATTGATTGTCGGCTGTATTTACAGCTTTTAGGTCATCATTCTCAAGTACAATATGCTCTATTAAACTGTAACCTTCAAAACTTCTAACATCACTTGTTATAGTGATAGCATCATCTAAATTCTTATTCACCATAAAGATTGTTACTTCTTCATTTTCCTCATTATAAACTGCTGCACTATCAATGTACGGCACATCAGTAAAATCTTTACTGTCATACTTTGGAGATGAAATAATTGGTTTCAATGAGATACCTCTGCCATAAACCGATGCGTGCATATAAGGATAAAAAATCGTCTGCTTCCATGAGCGCCCATTATTCTCAGTCATTATTGGAGCAATAACGTTTACCAATTGAGCAAGACATGCCATTTTCACTCTGTCTGCATGTTGTAAAAATGTAATTAACATACTTCCAACAAGTAATGCATCTTCAAAATTATAATGATCTTCCAACTGTGGCGGAGCTATCGACCAAGGCTCAATCCTCTTATCAGCATCATTTGAGTGATACCAAACATTCCATTCGTCAAAGCTTAAGTTCATTGTTTTCTTACTTCTATGCTTAGACTTAATATAATCACATGTTGATATTACTGTTTTAATAAAATTGTCCATATCCATTGTTTTTGCTAAATAATTAGCAGGATCATTTTCTTGATTACCATAATAGGTATGCAGCGATATGAAATCAACTTCGTTATACGTATGATCTAACACAGTTGCTTCCCATTCAGGAAACGTGGGCATGCCTGACCCTGAACTACCACATGCAACTAGCTCAATAGAAGAGTCGACTAGACGCATTGCTTTAGCAGTCTCCCTTGCTATCCGTCCGTATTCAACTGCTGTTTTCTGGCCTACTTGCCAGTCTCCATCCATTTCATTTCCCAAACACCATGTCTTTATATTGTGAGGTTTCTCATACCCATGTGATTTTCTTAAGTCACTCCAATAGGTACCTCCAGAGAGATTACAATATTCAATAAGATTTTTAGCAGCTTCAATCCCCCTTGTTCCAAGGTTTACCGCCATCATAACTTCTGTGTTTGATTTTCTTGCCCAATCAGCAAATTCATTCGTGCCAACTTGATTTGTTTCAATAGTCCTCCAAGCAAGCTCAGTTCTTCTGGGGCGATTTTCCTTTGGACCGACACCATCTTCCCAATTATAACCAGATACGAAATTACCACCTGGATACCGGACAATAGGTACTTGCAAATCCTTCACTAGGTTTATAACATCCCTCCGGAACCCTTGTTCATCAGATTCGGGGTGACCAGGTTCATAGATGCCTCCATATACTGCCCTTCCTAGATGTTCAATAAATGATCCATAAATTCGTTCATCCACCTTAGCAATTTGATAACTTTTGTCTAAAATCATTTTTGCATTCAATTGATTTGCCACTTTTGCATTCCCCTTTATATGTATTTACATTATTGGTTCAGAAAACTATGTTAATTATTCTAATATTTTAATATTGATAAATTTTAACGATAATTCTGCCTCAGACACGAACTATTTACATTTTACACCAGTTAATTGTAAGTGAGACCTCCCCCCTCTTTATCGTAATCGCTTACATTCACCTCAGTAAAAGTTCCAAAAAATCAGGGCTAAATTCGCACTCTAAACTTACTTTTTCAACAAGTACCATTTACACCTTTCTAAACACAATGCCCCTTGTACGTATATCCTTACATTATAATTATATGATAATACTATTGGTACGTATATTCAATGGTTTTTGAAAATATTAATATTTTTCCTTCTTTTAATTTATTAGTTTTATAAATTTAATTGGAACACTGCGGGATCAACTGATGTCAGAGAACCCATATGATGTCCCTACGTGTTCTAGTAATGCTTAATAGTTTGCTTCCTCGGCGCAAGGAAACAAAAAAGTCTATTCATGTAGTACTTTGACTGAGACTGACCCACGTTTTTCCTATTAAAAAAGACTCAATCATTAGCCAGATTGAGTCTTAAAATTGTTTATTTTTGAGTTTCCTACTCGTTTTCCTTATGCTTCTTTTCATGATGCTTATGCATATCCCATTTCGGGATAAATCCATCTTCTTCTATTTTTGAAAAATATGCATCTAAATGTTCCTTCATTTTTAATGCATCCTCTTCCTCTAGTACGCCAAACTCTTGGTATTTGTTAATGATACCTTTACGCTGATTAATTAAATTTTCATAAAGTGTCTCCAGCTCCGTTAACTGCTGTTTTGATAGCTTTACATCTTTAAACTCTGGTTTATGACCGTGATCTTCCTCAGCCTGCATTTGCATGGTTCCAAATCCTAGTACTCCGACCGTCATCATTATAGCCATTACTATAACCAAAAATTTTTTCATTTGTTTTCATCCTTTCCAAATTAGTCACCTTAACTTTTACTATTGGAAAGGATACTATGCACTTGCCTAAAAAAAACCATTTATTCTATTTAATGTATCCTAACTATGGTTCTCCCCTGGATCTTGCCATTCAATATATTGCTCAACGTTTCAGGTAATTCTTTGAACGTAATTTCAGTCGAGAGGTATTCTAACGATTTTGGTTTTAGATCACCAGTCATACGTTCCCAGACCTGCTTCCTTACTTCCATTGGACAATAGGCAGAGTCTATCCCTATTAGACTAACTCCTCTTAAAATAAACGGAAAAACGGCCGTCGGTATAGCTGTTCCACCAGTTAAGCCACTTACTGCCACGGCTCCACCGTAGTTTATTTTACTAAGAATGGACGCTAATGTTTGTCCGCCAACCGGATCAATGGCAGCAGCCCAAAGTTGTTTATCTAGTGGCCTTACCTTATCTTCATACACTTCTTCACGTGAGATAACCTCTTTGGCACCTAGTTCGTATAAAAACGGATGAGCACTTTCTTTTCCTGTACTCGCTACCACATGATAACCAGACTTTGCTAGCATTGCTACTGCCATACTACCAACTCCTCCTGATGCACCCGTCACTAGAACTTTCCCTTTATTAGGTGTTAGGCCAACCTGTTCTAATCGGTAAATGGAGAGTGCAGCTGTAAATCCAGCTGTCCCATAAACCATTGATTCTTTTAATGACATACCTTCTGGCAAAGGAACAATCCAGTTTGCTGGAATCTTAGCATATTCACTATAGCCCCCATAGTGCGATACGCCAATCTCGTAGCTAGTAGCAATTACTTGATCCCCTCGTTTAAACCTTTCATCCTTTGATTCTACAACAATACCAGCTAAATCAATTCCAGGGACAAAAGGGTAACTCTTTACAATTGAACTGTTTGGCGTACTAGCTAATCCATCCTTATAATTTACACTTGAATAATGAACTTCAATTAATACCTCTGAATCTGGTAAATCTACTAGCAATAGCTCGTCCACCCGAGCAGAAAAGTCTTCTCCTTGTTTATCTAGACGGAAGGCTTTAAATGACTGTTTCATTGTATGTATTCCACTCCCTTTCAAAAATCACGTAGCGCAGTTTAGATGCGCTACGTATTAATGATAAACTCAACATCCTCATGTTCATAAATTAATTCAAAGTCGACACTAGCTAGCAAGTTTGTATATAAGTCTTCTGGTGAGTACCAAAGATAATCATTATCTAACTTATAGCTTGCACCATGAAAATAACTTAGCCAGATTAATTTAGAACAGTAGATATGCTCCCAAGGATCTTCTATTGACTGTGACAAATTATAGGAAAATACCGGTTCCTCAATCCCTTGATCCAAGTTATCCTTATACTTTTTCAAATAATTTGTTGCATATTCCACTGCAGCTTTACCATTCTTCTTTGATCTCGGTCTAAATTGTGCATGCACCGGATGTTTATCAAGAAATTGTTGGATTGTATCTTTTCGAATTGCAGGATGACCTCCAGGAGATTCAATTAGATTATCTTTATCAATAACTAATGCTGAATGCCCGATGTAACCTGTCATTGTTTCATTCAAATTATCACTAGCAACTAAAATGTCCCCTGGTTTGAAGTTGCGATCACGGGTACCCAAAGAATACTGTTCGCCGACCGCGGTTGGAAACCCTCTATCTAGATTATATGCAGCTATAATTAAGTGGCTAGGAGATGCTCGATTACTAGTGTGCAAATAAAAAGTATCACCTCTATAAAAGTTTGCCGCTAATTGGTGATCTAAATAAATAGCATAATAATTGAAGGGTATGTTTGATATCTGTCTTATTCTTATCCAATCTTCGTATTGTTCCACTGAAAAATTTCTATCCATTGTTTACCACCGCCCAACACCAATATATTCAAGGGCGGTAAAAAGTGTTAATTAATTTATTTAGACTCACTTCCCTTTTTAAGTCTAGTCTTTCTCCGAAATATACTGAACCAACTTGATTGATAAACGAGATCTATCGTCGTACTTATAACAAACCCGTGTAGTATCACTCCAATAATGGTTAATACTACGATTAAAATATGCGCATAAACAGTCGTTGGCTCAAAATCTGATTGACCAAAAAAAGTTAGTGACATCAAACTAGTCCCCAATGCATGCCAATAACTAGTTAACTTTGATTCTATTAGATAAAGCGGAATGTCAGATAAAAGTAAAATAAGTATGGCAATAGAAGAAACTAAAAACATGTTTTGCTTTTTTAATAGTTTCATAAACGGCATGGTATAGTATTTAGTTATGGTCTTTAATCTAAGCAAATGTAATATTCGTGCAAATCTAGCTAACTGGAACATTGCGTCTAAGGGAATCGCTGCAATTAGTAGGAACGGATTACTTTTAATGTATTGCCATCTGTTATCACTCTTATATAGACGATAAGCAAAATCAACTGCAAATATCCCCCATGTAATCCACACAATAAAGCTATTATATCCGGTATTATTCCAAATTGTTGCGATTGATAAACTGGCTAACAAGACCATGAATAGTTCATAAATGGTTTGTTTATGTTTGAAAATTTTCATGGTAACCTCTCCAAAATCACTGCATTGTGTTCAATAATACTATTATAAAGAAATCTTAGCTTTTAGAACAGCCCAACCACAAAACCACCTCCCATAATTTCTGGAGGTGGTTCCCATCATATAAGTCATGAGGCTCTTTTTCAAAAAATAGAGTTTTAGGTGGGGGATCAATTTGAAATCATATTTCTAGGATTTCCTTCCTATTTGCGTTAGACATTGGAAATCAATCTTTGTTCTGTATTTAATTAGTGTGTCTTCTAGGTAGAAAAGTGGTGTTTCCTTTTAGAAAGAAACACCACTCGTTATTATGATACTTTTATTTCAGACGGATAAGGATAACTACCTTTTTCTTTTTTGCCAAGCTTTACTAACAAATACGTAATTGGAGTATCGACAATCGCTACAATGAATTTAAAAACATATTGAGTTGCAATCATTCCAAGTAGAACAGATGTCGGAACTATTCCCCAAAAGGCAATGGTTATAAAAATAGTTGTATCAACCAATTGGCTAGTCATTGTGGATAGGTTGTTTCGTAGCCATAGCTTATTATCTCCATGCTTTTGCTTTAGACGGTGAAAAATAGAAACGTCTAGGTTTTGACTTACAACATAGGCTGCTAGACTAGCAAGCATGACACGGAAACTACCACCAAGAATAGTTTCAAACTCAGCTTGTAAACCAAAGATTGGTGCCGATGGTAGTTGAATAGCGATAAAAACAAATAATATCGCTATTACTTGGGTAAAGAATCCAGCTTGAACTGTCTTACGAGCCGCTTCCTTACCATATACTTCACCAATCACATCTGTGATTAAATAGGTAACAACATATACAATTGCTGCAGCAGGTAAAATAAAGTTTCCTACACTAAACAATTTCACACCCAAAATATTTGATAGAATCAAAAGACCAACAAATAACGCATTCAAATAAATAAACATTTATACTTCCCCTTTTCAATCCGGAGATAACTTAGCTAATCCTCTTATCTATTATCAATTTTCTCAGGATACATATCGTGATTCATCATTCGGTGATCTGCCATTTGTTCGAACTTAGTGCCAGCCTTGCCATAGTTGCAGAATGGATCAATTGATATACCACCACGAGGTGTAAACTTACCCCATACCTCTATATACCGGGGGTCCATTAATTCGATTAAATCATTCATAATGATATTCATGCTATCTTCGTGAAAGTCACCGTGGTTTCTAAAACTAAACAAATATAGTTTTAAAGATTTACTCTCTACCATTTTTTGATCTGGAATATAGCTTATATATACCACCCCAAAGTCAGGCTGACCTGTTTTTGGGCATAGTGTTGTAAATTCTGGGCAATTGAATTTTACAAAATAATCTCGATTTGGGTGCTTGTTATCGAAAGACTCTAAAACTTCAGGGCTATAGTCGAAAGAATACGTTGTTCCTTGACTTCCTAATAGTGATAGATCTTTTAAATCTTCATCTCTTCTTCCAGCCATATAAATTCCTCCTTATTTTTAGCTATTCAAAACCAAAGACTAATTTCTTAGTTATGTTGTTGATTTAAAATACGACTAAATATACCGCTTCGGAAATACACTACGCTTTCCGCGGGTGGCTGTTGAGCCTCCTCGTGCTACGCACTGTGGGGTCTCACCTATGCCTTTCCATCCCGCAGGAGTCTCCGTGTATTTCCTTTGCTCGTATAGTGTTGTGCTTGACAACTACATTAAATCCAACATCAGAGGGAGTGAACTCCCCGAAAATAAAACCAATATTCTTCCGTCAATGTTGATTCAGGAAGAAATTCAAGTTTTAATCCAACTTAGAAAACAGCCAAATAACAAAAAAGACCACGCCCCTAAGGGACATGGTCTATGATCACATGATATGTCCTTAGTTTTTTATAGAGGGTTTAAGCTAAGAACCTCTGCTTTTATGTGTAATTAATAATACTCGATTTATTATATAGACGACAGTAGTAGATGTCAACTAGAGTTTTTTGTTTCTGTTCATACCTCGATAAATGATAGAATAATATTTAGAGAAATTAAATTATATAGCTAACCTATAAAATTTAGATTTTAAAAGGCGGCGGTTCTATTTATGTATATGATTGATTACCACCATCATACCGATAATTCATTTGATTCCAAGGCAAAGATGGAGGAAGTGTGCGAGCAAGCGATTAAAAATGGGATTAAAGAGATTTGTTTCACCGAACATTACTCCGTTAACCCTGTAGCACCTACCTATGGACATATGGATTTCAGCAGATATCTCGGTCAAATTAATTATTGTCGAGAAAAATATCATAAATATCTCACTATTAAAGCTGGTATTGAATTATGCGAACCCCACTTGTTAAAAGGTGATTACGAAAATAAATTAAGAAAAAACGAATTTGACTTCATTCTTGGTTCCATTCACAACATAAACAATCAAAAACTACGAATCTATTTAAAAGATAAATCCGCCAATGAAGTATATCGTGGTTATTTTAGCGAATTGTACCAGTTAGTAGCCCATGCAGATATCGATGCTCTTGCGCATTTTGATTTAATGAAAAGATATGCTGTCAAGACAATTGGTACTTATAATTTTGATGATTTCAAAGAGATAATTGCAGCTATCTTGGAAAAAGGAATTGAGAGAGGCATCGGAATTGAAATAAACACCTCTGGTTTAAATAATAAACTGCTTGAAGAAACATTACCTTCAATCGAAGTTCTAAAGCTTTACAAGGACCTTGGAGGTGAATTACTTACGATTGGTTCTGACTCCCATCGCGCGCATACTGTTGGTGCATATCTGGGCGAGGCGATTTCATTGGCTAAACAGGCTGGATTCACTCACCTTTTTACTTATGATCAACGAACACCCAAAGCAATTAAGATCAGTTAAAATATTCACATGTTTAAGGGTTTCAGCCAATTGGTTAAATACAAATGGAGTCAGTTTAGAACTGACTCCATTCACTGGATTAAAATACAATTGTTTTGTTTCGATCAACAATTATTCGGTCTTCAAGATGCCATTTGATTGCTCTAGATAATACACTACGCTCTATTGATTGACCAATTTTCTTCATATCTGCCGCATTATCCTTGTGGTCCACCCTACTTATGTCTTGCTCAATAATCGGTCCTTCATCTAAGTCATTCGTAACATAATGGGAGGTTGCACCAATTAACTTAACTCCACGGTTGTATGCTCGTTCATATGGATTTGCTCCGATAAATGCTGGTAAAAATGAATGATGAATATTTATAATATAATTTTCATGCTGAGCAACAAATTTTGGTGTTAATATTTGCATGTATCTTGCTAAAACAATCACATCAACATCGTATTTCTTTAATAACTGTAATTGTTTTTGTTCCACTTCTTCTCTAATATCCTTATTCGCTGGAATGTAGTAATAAGGAACCCCTAAGGATTCGACCATATCTCTAGCTACTTCATGATTACTTATTACCAGGGAAATATCTGCCATTAAATCTCCACTTTGCCATTCCCACAGGAGTTCTAATAAACAATGTGGTTCTTTCGAAACAAAAACGGCCATTTTTTTAACTTCAAATACGTATGTAAATTTCCAATCCATATCAAAGTTGTTTGCAATTAATTGAAAGTCCGTTTCCAATTGATTTGCCTTTTCTTTTAAATTAGGACACTCAAATTCAATTCGAATAAAAAATTCGCCACCCTCTGGATCAGCAGTGTATTGGCTTGACTCAATGATATTTGCTTCATGGTCATATAGGAATTTTGATACAGTAGCAACAATACCCGGTTGGTCTGGGCAATTGATTAACAGCCTAGCTCTATTCTTGTTTTGGTGTTTGTAATTATCAATCTTTTCCTTTATATAAGCTTTCATACGAACCCCACTTTACTAATTTCTATCTACTGTATGCTATTATTCAGATATATTCAAGTTAACAACCCTTGTATTTTCAGACTAATTACAAAAAATCCGAGCGATGTGGCCCGAATTTTTCAATTTCCCATTTGTTTAAGTATTGCTTCAAACGAAAATAGAAACTGGTCCATTTCCACTTGTGTTGTCGTTAAAGGGGGGAGTATCCTTACAACATTAGGTCCCGCAACAAGAATTAAGAGGTTGTGTTCTTCTCTTGCCTTCGTGACATAATCAATTGCATTTCCCTTCACAACTATTCCAACAAGTAACCCTTTGCCTCGAATAGTGTCAATTTGGTCATATTTATTCTGTAACAGTTCAAGTTTAGAAACTAGATATTCACCCATTTGCTCAGCTTTGTATGCAATATCATTGTCTACCATATAGGTAATCGTTGCTAGACCTGCTGTCGTCGCTACAGGGTTACCACCAAATGTACTACCATGCGAGCCAGGTTCAAATGCTGCGGCAACCTTTTCTTTGGCAATAATAGCCCCGATAGGAATGCCACTACCTAAACCTTTCGCTAAACTGATTACATCGGGTTCAATTCCATATTGTTGATAAGCAAACAAGGATCCGGTCCGTCCCATACCTGTTTGGATTTCATCGATCATTAAAAGAATATCGTGTTCTTCGCACAAGCTTGCGACCTTCTTCAGCCATTCGGGATTAGCAGGAATGACTCCTCCCTCACCTTGAATAACCTCAAGCAAGACTGCACATGTGTTTGGTTTAACCAATGAAGATAAAGCTTCCGAATCATTATAAGGGAGATAACGAAAGCCTGGCATTAGTGGTGCAAAGCCTTGTTGAATTTTTTCCTGACCTGTAGCTGCTAGTGTAGCAAGTGTTCTACCATGAAATGAACTACTAAAGGTAACTATTTCAAACGACTCTGTTCCTTTTACCTTTTGAGCATACCTTCTAGCTATCTTAATTGCCGCTTCGTTTGCCTCTGCGCCACTGTTACAAAAAAACACTTGATCCCCGCAACTATTCTGAACGAGCTTTTCAGCTAGTTTTATTTGAGATGGTATTTCGAACAAATTGGAACAGTGCCAGAGCTCTTGTAATTGTTCTTCCACTTGTCCCTTTACAAATTCAGGAGCATGGCCAAGGTTGCATGTGGCAATTCCGGAAGTATAGTCTAAATATTCCTGGCCTTTATCATCCCACACAAAACTTCCTTTCCCTTTTACAAGTGTTAACGGGAAGCGATTGTACGTATGCATGACTGGATCAACTTTAGTTGAGAACATATTTTCAGACATAACGAGTCTCCTTATCTAAGGTAATTCTAGTACCAACAGCTCTTCCATTCATAAATTGGATCAGACCATCAACTTCCAACCCATTAACAATAGATACCTCTGGTACATTATGCGCCAAGGCCTTCAAAGCGGATTGCACTTTGGGAACCATTCCACCTTGTATGACGTTATCTTTAATTAATTCTTCTATTCTTTGTTTACCAATTTGGTGTAAAGTAACTTTCTTGCCGTCCTTCTCCACATATATTCCAGATATATCACTGATAAAACATAATTTTGCACCTAATGCCTGTGCAATCGATGATGCGGCCATGTCAGCATTAATATTGTATCTTTGACCGACCTTATCGATTCCTAGTGGAGAAATTACTGGAATAAAACCTTGGTTAATTATCTGGTTAATAATTTCGGTGTTTACGCTCTCTACTTCACCTACATACCCAAGTGAAGCAGCCTCGCTCGTTGGAACAGCACGTAATAAGGCTCCATCAACCCCACTAATCCCGTACCCACTTCCACCTGATGTCATTAATTTGCGGACAATTTGTTTATTCATCAACCCACTTAAAGCCATTTCTACAATATCTAATACTTCATTTGTTGTTACTCTTAAGCCGTTGACAAAGGTTGTTTCCACACCTAATTTTTCTAAAAAAGACCCAATTAACGGACCACCACCGTGGACAATAATTGGCTGCCATTCACCGTTTTCATGCAACTTCACGATATTTTCATAAAACGATTCTGGCAATGCATCGAACACACTACCTCCACATTTAATCACTACATAATTCACAAAAGGTCCTCCCTAGGTACGATATGAGGCATTAATTCTTACATATTCGTAGGACAAGTCACAGCCCCATGCCGTTGCACTACCTTGACCATTCCCAACTCCCGCAAAAATGGTAATCGTATCTTTTAGTAGATAATCTTTGGCTGCTTTTTCATCAAATGCGAATGGCATTCCATTTTCTACTACTTTAATCGGTCCTAAAGATACGCTCACTTCGTCTGGGTCTAGTTGTTGTCCACTATAACCAATTGCAGTAATAATTCTTCCCCAGTTTGCATCGGCACCATGAATGGCAGTCTTTACAAGGTTAGATGAAATAATAGACTTACTAATTGCTTGAGCTGCCTCTTCACTTGAAGCACCGTTGACCTGAACCTCAACCAATTTAGTCGCGCCTTCTCCATCACGAGCGATTTCCTTTGCCAGTAACTCACACACAAGTTTTAATGCCTCAAAGAATGTGTTCCATTCTGGATGACTTTGGGAGAGAGCGTTGTTTTCAGCCTTTCCATTTGCTAGAACTAACACCATATCATTGGTACTCGTATCCCCATCAACAGTAATCATATTAAAAGATTTGTTTGTAATATCCTTAAGAGCAAGTGATAGAGTTTGGTCATCTATATTAGCATCTGTAGTAATGAAACTTAGCATTGTCGCCATCTTCGGGTTAATCATTCCTGAGCCTTTTGCAACACCACCGATAGAGACTTCTTTTCCATCTATCTCAAACTGTACTGCCACACCTTTTTCACGTGTATCTGTCGTTAAGATTGCCGTTTCAAACCGTGAAGCTTTATTGTTTTCTTGCTCGTGGATTCGATTAATACCTTCACTTATTTTATCCATTGGTAACAGCTCTCCAATTAACCCTGTTGAAGCAACTGCTGTGTGAGTCTCGGAAACATTCATTTTTTCGGCAAACAATCGTCTCATCTGATATGCATCTTCCAACCCCTGCATACCTGTACAAGCATTGGCCACTCCAGAGTTAACTAATAAAGCCTGTATCTTGTTTTCCTTTGCAATACTTTCCTGGGTTACTTTTAGTGGTGGGGCTTGAAAAAGATTTGTCGTGTAGACTCCCGCAGCTTGAGCAGGAACATCTGAGTAAAGCCATCCGAGATCAAGCTTCTTCTTTCTGATTCCACAATGAAGGCCGCCTGCAGAAAAGCCTTTAGGAGTAGTAACATTCCCGTCCGGTACTAGATATACCTTTTCCTTTGTTGCTAATTGATTTTCATGTTTCATATTGGATCCTCCTTAAGGATAAATCGGTAAATAGTTTAAACCAGTTGTAACATCCCAACCGTATAATAAATTCATGTTCTGAATTGCTTGCCCTGATGCACCTTTTACTAGATTATCAATGACAGAGATTATAATTAGTTTTCCTGTTCTTTGGTCTGAATGGAAACCAATATCACAATAGTTACTTCCATAGACTTCTTTCGTAGTGGGAAGTGTACCCTCAGGACGAATCCTTACAAATGGGTGATTCTTATAATATTCTTTATATATATCAATGATGTCTGCTGTGCTTTTCGTTTCAGTTAAATCAATGTAAATCGTGCTCATAATACCGCGAGTCATTGGGACAAGATGGGTCGAAAAGGTAACCTGGATATCCTCACCACTTTGCTCCTGTAAAGTCTGTTCAATTTCAGGTATATGTTTGTGCTCTCCTAATTTATAAGCTTTAAGGTTATCATTAGTTTCAGAGTAATGTACGTTCAAAGATAAACTTCTACCAGCTCCTGATACTCCAGTTTTCGCATCAATTATAATGGAGTTGTTATCTGTAAAGCCCTGTTCCATTACTGGTATTAAAGCTAATAATGTAGCCGTAGGAAAACAACCTGGGTTTGCTATTAATGACGCACCCTTCACTTGTTCTTCGTAAATTTCACTCAGACCATAAACAGCTTTGTCTATGTAGTTTTGGTCAGCTGGAGATGACTGGTACCACTTTTGATAGGCATCTGGTGATTTCAGTCGGAAATCTCCCGACAAATCAATACACTTTACTCCCTTTTCTATGAAACTAGGTATAATGCCTTTACTGATATTGGATGGTGTCGCAAAGAATACTAAATCGATAACTTCACTCAATGCGTCTATATCGAGTTCTTCCATTTTTATATTTATTAAATCAGTTGTATGTGGATATACATCAGAAAGTTCTACACCACTTTGAGAATGTGAAACAATCGCTTTTAGTTCTGCATATGGATGATTATTTAAAAACCTGACAAGTTCTACTGCACCATATCCAGTTCCACCAATGATAGCTATTTTCACTATTTTTTCACTCCTAACAACACGTATGATTGGTTAATTATTATACTTTATTATGTATTTTTATACAATACCCTTTTATCAAAAATCATTTACTTTAGCAAAAAAAATTTCTAATGGCTATTTTCTAATAAAATTGTTGTTTATGGCATAAAATCCATAGACTCCGACGTAACCATCTGACTTCCTTACGGTCTTTATGGGAATAGTGCTATTTCGCCGCTGCGGAAAAACACTCCCTTTCCATGGGGAACGCCTCAGCCTCCTCGCTCGTAAAGAACACTCACTGCGGGGTCTTCAGACTGTTCCTTTCCCATAGGAGTGTCGTATTTTTCCTCCGCTTTGAGTAGCTCACTGTTCAAGGGTGGATCCTTGAGACAATAAATTCATGGGTTTTTTCTTTAATAAAAAAACACTACTACTAGCGTAGGCGGAATCCATGGACATCTCGAAAATACCTGGGTTACTCGTCGCATGAGAACTTTGTTACTTTTCACTCTAGAGTCGATTGTCTAAACCACAATCAACCATTTTAAGTATTTAGCTCTGGTTGGTTTAATGTAGTAGTTATCAAACACAACACTATACTAACGCAGGAAATACACGGAGACTCCTGCGGGAGGGAATGGCATAGGTGAGACCCCACAGTGCGTAGTGAACTGACTTAGTAAAATGAGACAAGCAAAGCACCTATGCTACCTTTGCCCTGAATGCAACGGGGGAAAGGCAGTCAAATTTTGCAAATGGTCGTATAAAGTTGTAATAATACATGTAAGATTCTATTTTTTCTAGTACAATAGAATTTGTAAGTCGCACCTTCTGGTGTGTGTAGAATTCTTCCGACTTTATGGTGGAGTGGAAGGATTCAATGACGGCATTATCAAAGCAATTACCTTTACGGGACATGCTTGTGATAATGCCTTTTTCTTCAGCTAAGTTTTGAAAGTCATAGGAAGTGTACTGTGCTCCCTGGTCACTATGAAGAATTAGATTCTTCGTTTCACGTCCATTACAAGCTGCTCTCAATGTTTCTAATACTAGTTCTTTATCTTGTCTATCACTAATTCGATAAGCAACCACTTCGTTGTTATACAAATCCATGATAGTTGATAAATACATCATGGAATTGCCAAAGGGTAAGTAGGTGATATCAGTAACCCACTTTTGATTGAGGCGATCCGCCTTGAAGTTCTGCTCCAATAGATTTGGGACAATACATCTGCTCACACCAGCGATTTTTGATTTTCTTTTAGGTTTCACTCGGCATTGAATATTGTATTTTTGTATAATTCTTTGAACAGTATTTCGGTTCACTTTTACATGAAAGTCTTCCTTTAATAATTTTTTAACCATTCGGTGTCCTACACGGAATTTAAGAGATTTACAAATATTAATTATTTGTTGTTCTAACTCTGTCGGTTTCCATGACTTTTGTGCCCAACGATAATAAGTAGCTCGCGCAACCCCTATACAATCACATATCATGGTTACAGTGTAGACATTCTTTAATGACTCAACAAGTTCAAGAACTATTTCTGGGACCAACTCCTCTCGATTTCCTGGTACTTTTTTAAGATTTCATTTTTAATTTCTAAATACTCAACCTTCTTTTTCAACTGATCTATTTCACTTAGTTTTTCTGACCCTTTTCGGAAGTAATACGGTTGTCCTGGTGGTTGAGAAAGTCGATATTCTTCCCCTGATCTATACCATTTCATCCAACGCTTGATTTGAGTCTTATTACGTATTCCTAACTGCTCCATAATTTGTTGGTTTGTAAATTTTTCAGATAACTTCATTTCAATAGCCCGACGTTTTATTTCTTCTGAATACACATTTAGCTTTTCTCCCATGAAAAAACTACCTCCTAATGTCTTTTTAATATATATACGACTTAGGGGGTGCTTTTTCCTCTGTCTCATTAAGTTAGGTCCCTTCATAGCACGAGGAGGCTCAACAGCCACCCGCGGAAAGCGTAGTGTATTTCCGTAGTGGTGAAGAGCGTGGTATGTTACGACGCTTTTTACATCAACTGTGGAGCTTAATAAGCAACAAACTTATGAATAGTCTTTCTAACAAACACGTATCAGTAATTGATCGCAGATATAGTAATTAAATGATTAAACAACAATAAGGTCTGACCGTATTTTCAATCACACCCTTAAACTACTGCTTTAGTTTATTAATTTTTTAGCTATTATAATCACATTCATTTAGTTATTAGGAATACAATAGGAAAGACACTAACATTGACGGAATTATTTGACAATTTTAGCACTTATACCTATAGTTATAGGTAGGGAAAATGTACCAACGCAAGGTAAAGGGGGGTTATTTTGCCAAAAAAGAAAAATATAGAAAACCATATCAATAGTGGAAGTTATCAGTCCATAATTACACAGGAAGAACATAATTCATTTGTTGGCAGGGAAACCGAACTAGCTTTATTCAATCAGTGTCTTGATGAAAAAGAAAAATCAATGAAAATCCTTAACATATATGGAACTGGAGGGATTGGTAAAACCTTTCTATTATATGAATTTAGTAGAATAGCAGAAAATAAAAATTGTTTATTCTTACATTTAGACAGTCGCGATTTTATTCACACTCCACTTACTCTTGCAGAAAACCTCCTAATTCAAATAAATTCCAATTCAGAAAATCTCAACGACTTTGAATCACTAACACTACAAAATTGTTTTCAAGTACTAAGAAGCCTATCAATGAAATTAAAAGTCGTCATTGCTATTGACTCTTACGAACAGATGGGAGATCTTGACCGATGGTTTCGAAATGTTTTTCTCCGGCAGCTACCTGAGAACATAGTCATCATTTTATCTGGTCGTAAACGTTTAAAAGGTGAATGGGAGGAATCTCCCGCTTGGCGAAAACTAATTAAGCAACTAAAACTTGAAGATCTTAATTATGATCAGACAAGATCGTATCTTGCAAACTTAAAAATTAAAGATGAGTTCTTAATCAATACTATATGGCTTTTTACAAAAGGACACCCATTGACTATTTCCTTGGCCGCTCTTAATGTGGAGCAAACTGACTCACTTCCAGCTACTATTAATATCGAAGATGAAATTTCAAATATATTAATTGAATTGACTAGAATATGGCTACAAGAGGTTCGTGATCAAGAATTAAGTAATGCATTGGAAGCTGCAGCAATGCTTCGATCCTTCGATCAATCTAGTCTTTCCTACGTGTTAAATCAAAGCATTTCCATAGATATTTTCACAAAACTAACCACTTTATCGTTTGTAAGAAGACGGAAGGGCGGATGGGCAATTCATGATCTAATTCGAGATGCTATCAGAGTTGAGTTAAAAGGTAGAGATCATCAAACATATCAATTATTAAACCAACGATGTGCTTGGCTATATCATTCCAAAGTAAGTCAAACGAATTCTGTTACTGATATTGCAGAGTTTTTTTATCACCTTGGTGATGAGTTTATTAAGTCTACTTTTTTTCAGAATGGTATTGATCCTGACTTGTACCTGGAACATGTAGGAGAACATAATATCATCGAGGTGAAAGAATACTTCGAAAAACGACAAAAAAATATTGCGGCAAATAAGGTACATTATGTTAATCGTGAAACTAGCAGTAGTTATGATTATTTTGTTTCGCAATACCATAATAAGAGAGAGTCAGAGTTAGTTGATTTAAACTATGTAAATCTAATGGGACATAATGTGGCCCGCCTACTAAAAAATGATAAGGAAGAAACTATCGGTGTTTCTATTGTCATCCCAATTAATGAATCCACCTTAGAACAGTTATCTAGCCAGCCTGTTTCTGCAAGTTTTTTTCAAAGCTTGAGTGACTCAGAGCTTAATGACTATGCCGTACCAAGTCATCAAAACTCCGGATATTTTATTAGAATGCTCGATTGCTTAGATCCTGCAGACACTTCTGCGAGGTCTTTTCTCCTTTATAACTTATTTCCATTGCTACTTTCAGGAGGGAGAATTGTAACATCTACACCTTTACCATTTTTCCAGCGACTCTTAAAAAGCTTTGGATTTAAGGAAGTACCGAATGCGACTAATTACGATTTCGGAAAAGGCTACCCTTCACCTTCCTATATTTTAGACGTTAGAGGACAGCAGCTACTGAAGTACTTAGGATCATTTGCCCAAAAACGGGATACAAATGATCGGATGCAGGAATTTAGTGGGACATATTCTTTTACAGACCGTGAAAGAGAAATCGTAAAGCTCATCCTTGATGAATTTAGTAATGCAGAGATTGCTAATCGATTATTTGTTGCAGAGGTAACAGTAAAGAAGCATGTTAGTAGAATATTAAAAAAGGTACAGGTTAAAAATCGAGCTCAGCTTATAAAAAGGCTAATGGAAGTTAATTATTTTTAATAGAGTTAAGGTAGAATTGCGATTATGCATTCTACCTTAACTTTTGTTCTATCTAAGAATAACAATTTAAAACAGTAAAGCTTCTCGATTATCGTTTTACTACTTAATTAAACTTATTTTTCCTAGCATTGGCAATTGCTTCATTTCACCTTTAGAAGCGTTAATTATGCCCATAATCGCTAAAACTAACACTAATATGTTTCCAATTGGAAGGATAATTAACCATCCAAGAATCGGTACGATGGTACCTACCACGTTAACAGCTAAGGCTAATAAGAAAACGTTTAGTCCTTGATTAGCATGATACATAGCAAACTTTGATTCCTTAGCAGCTAGAAGCGGGATAAAGAAAATAAGATAAGCTAAAATACCCATGGCTTTATTATCTTCTGCATCTTTTTCCTCTTCACTTAGAGCTGGATCTACTTTTTTCTCTTCTTTTTCTTCTTCATTCGTTTCTGTATTTAAATTTTCTGTCACTTCGACGACCTCCTTAATACGTTATTTATTAAAGAATATTTCTTGATGCATACACTTTTGTACTATTACTATGTGATTCTAAAAACTAGCCCCCTGAAAGGCTACTTGATGATGGGTCTCCACCATCTTTAGACTACCTGATTAGCAGTCTATGTATAAATGAATAAGCGACATAAAAAAGTGCAGTAGTGCAAAACATCAACATAACTGAAATTAGAATGGCCTTTTCAATTAAATATATTTTGTGCACTAAAAAAATAGTACCACAACAATCACAGTTTGTAATGTATCCCTAGGTATATAATTTCAAAATATACAGATAATTTAAAATATTTGAAGAAAAACTACCTTTTCAATGGAAGAGGTAGTTTTTGTTTCATTGCACTTATAATATTTTACTTAAAAATGCCTGTGTTCGTTCATTCTGGGGATTCCCAAAGAGTTCAGATGGTTCGTTTTCTTCAACAAGAACTCCTTCATCCATAAATACAACACGATCCCCAACCTCACGAGCGAAGCCCATTTCATGGGTAACAACCACCATGGTCATTCCCTCTTTAGCGAGTTGTTTCATAACCTCCAACACCTCACCCACCATTTCTGGATCAAGAGCTGAGGTCGGCTCGTCAAAAAGCATAATCTTTGGTTCCATTCCAAGTGCTCTAGCTATTGCGACCCGTTGCTTTTGACCACCTGATAAAGAATCCGGGTATACGTCTGCCTTGTCGGATAAGCCTACTTTTTCTAGTAATGCATATGCCTTTTCTTTAGAATCTGCCTTATTCCATTTCCTTACGACCATCATTGGTAAGACGATGTTTTCTAAAACCGTCTTATGAGGAAACAAATTGAATTGTTGAAAAACCATGCCCACTTCCGTACGAATGTTATTTATATCGGTTTTTTTGTCTGTAAGATCGACACCCTCAATATAAACATGTCCCTCGGTAATTGATTCTATTAGATTTAAACATCGAAGAAAGGTTGATTTACCCGAACCAGATGGACCGATTACGACAACCACTTCTTGAGGGTGGATATCAATACTTATATCCTTTAGGACTTCTAGTTTCCCAAATGACTTTTTGAGGTTCTTGACTGAAATCATTCTGTATCTAACCTTCTTTCAACATAATTTAAGACGTACGTCAGCGACAGAGTTAGCATGAGATAAATTAGTGCGACAGTTAAATATGGTTCCCAGACACGGTAGTATTGTCCTGTTGCAGCTCTTCCCCAATATAAGAGCTCTGGTGCAGCTATAATTGCACCAAGTGATGAATCTTTTAGCAATACGATAAACTCATTGCCTAGTGGCGGAATCATACGTTTAGAAGCTTGAGGTAAAACAACATATCTCATTACTTGAACTTTATTCATACCTAGAGAATGTGCGGCCTCAGCTTGTCCTCTGTCAATTGATTTAATACCTGCACGGAAAATTTCTGCTACATATGCTGCAGAATTAAGTGATAACGTCACTATCAGTGATGCTATTGTACTTGAACCTGATGGCATAACAGCAAAGTGTATGATAAATAACTGCACAAGTAATGGTGTCCCTCTAAAAAAATTAACGTACCAAACAAAAGGTAACTTAATAATCCAGGATTTAGCCATTTTTCCCATTCCAATAAAAAGACCTAATACCATACCGATAAATATCCCTGCAAGTGATACTCCTATGGTTATTAATGTCCCTCTAAGGAAGAACGGAAGATACTCTACTATTATGTTCAACTTAAAATCGATGCCTACGGTGTCTAGCATATCTTGAATCACCAAAATAAAATCATTCATATTACTACTCCTTTAAGAAAACTCGGGTGTTTGTTACCATGAACCTTCTTATTATATCTAATACTTTATTAGCTTCTATATAGAATTACAACTTTTATATTTTTTATTATTAAAATTCCTTATTAAATACTAAAAGGAAAAAAGTAGCGTAACGGTAATCGTTACGCTACCTTACTATAGTATATAATTACTCAGCTGCATTTAATAATGCATCTACATCAGGCTCTTTTCCAAACCACTCTTGATAAATCTCTTCATAAGTTCCATTTTCAATTACAGTAGTTAGAGCTGCACTAAGGTCATCTGTATATTCACTACCTTTTGGAAACATTAAACCATAAAATTCTGAATCAAAGCTTTCCGTATCTGTAATAGCTTCTACATTAGCATCTGGATTATTTTTAGTATATTCAGCTGCAACTACGTTATCTGTTACGACTGCTTCTACATCACCATTTGCCATAGCTACAAATGCAAGAGCTGTAGTATCATACTTAGAAATATTACTACTATTTTCACCCACTACCTTTTCAGCAGCGTCTTCTCCAGTTGTTCCGTTTTGCACACCAATTTTAATTCCTTCTAGATCAGCAGCACTCGTAATTCCTGCACCTTCATTAAAGACAATCATATGTGTTGATTCAAAGTATGGTACTGAGAAATCATATGATTCTTTACGATCATCATTAATTGTTATTGCTGAAATACCTAAATCAATATCCTCTGCTTGTAAAGAAGCAAAAAGTGGGTCCCATCCTACATTTTCCAATTCATAGTCATAACCTGCTTCTTCCATAACTGCGGCTAACAAGTCTACATCGAATCCTACAATTTCACCAGTTTCCATATATTCAAATGGAGCAAATGCTGCATCCGTACCAACTTGTAATACTGGCTTTTCGTCTGTAGTGGTGTCATCTCCAGAAGCACCATCGTCTGTATTAGTACCACATGCCACTAACACTAGCAATCCAGCTAGTAGTATTGATAGATAAATATAAGATAAGTTCTTTTTCATAATTATTCACTCCTGATTATTTATAAAATATTTAGTAATCAAATAATAACCTGTAAACGTTAATTTATCAATAGTTTTTTAAAATAAATTTAATTACAAATGTCTACATTTTTGCATTAATATACATAAGTGTGTATTTTAAGTTATTAAACCCCTATAAAACAGGCTAACTAATGTTGTTCAATACAACTCTCTTTGACCAAAAAGATAGAGCCAATTAGAAGTTATCTTACTATATGGTTCTAACTATGTATTCTATTCCAAAAACTTAGATTAACATTGTTATTAACTTAATGTCTTATGAATCCAAATTGCTGCTTGTAATCCATCTCCCATGGCGATCGTTACTTGTTCTGAATGAGGTACAACATCACCTGCCGCCCAAACATTATCAATCGTTGTCATCATCGTTCTGGGATTTACAAGTATATGATTATTTTTGTGTAATTTAGCTCCAAGATTTTTAGCAAGGTCCGACCTGACTTTGTTACCACCAAATGCGACAAATGCATGGTTCGCTTCAATTTTCTCACCATTAACTAATTCTACACCTTGAATATGGGAATTGTCTGTTATCAGTTTAGTAATAGATTGATTATAGACAGAAGTTCCAATGTCTTTTAATTTATTAAGATTTGCTTGAGAAACCGGAGCTTGTTCATGATTTATATAAATTAGTTCATTTGTCCAATGGAACAATGATAATGCCATAGTCGCTCCAACATTACCAGATCCTAAAACTAAAGTGCGCTTACCTTTCACTTCATATCCATCACAATCAGGACAGATATAGACACTGATTCCTAAGCACGGATACAAATTTTCGAAATCAGGGAAGTTATCTTTAACTCCAGTAGCAAATAAAATCCTTTTTGCGTAATGTTTATTCTTCATTCGGTCAACAACAATAAATTCATTGCCATCTTTATTAACTTCCTCAACTACTTGATTGGAAAATTCTATTCCGTAACTTTCAGACTGCTTTTTTCCTATCGTCCGCAGAAACTCTCCACTCACACCATCGGGCCAGCCAATCAAATTGTGATAGCATCTGCATAGGTTTGAGCGACCATCATTGGAATCAAAGACTAATACTTTGTGTTGATACCTACCTAACTGTATTGCAGCCTGCAGACCGGCTATACCACCACCCACAATCACGCAATCATATATCAAATAAACACCCCAAATCTTAACCGATTACTTGTTCTTGTCATTATTATCTATAGCGAGTAAAAAATTATACAAACAGGGTAAATCTATTCGGTCTATTCTCAAACAAAAAATCACCCGAATAAATCGAGTGATTTTCATTAAAATTGTTAAATTAACAGCATCAGGATTAACGGTAATGTGATCACGCTAAGCAATGTGCTAATTAGTGTTGCACTTGAAACAAACTCTGGTTTTGCATCAAACTGCAAAGCATACATCGTTGTGTTAGCAGCAGTTGGCATAGCAGCCATTAGTATCATTATATCCTTAACCATTTCGTCCACTGGTAATGCCAAAGTAATAAAATAAGCGAGAACAGGAGACAGTATTAGTCGTAGCAATAAAGCTACGGATAATTTTCCAAATTCTAAGTTTTTCAGAGTGATTTTCGCAAGCTGCATCCCTAACACTATCATGATTGTAGGGATAGTAGCATCGGATACCATGTTTACAGCGGTCATTACTTCGGCCCCGATATTCACATCAATAGCATTTAAAGCAATTCCAAGTAACGCTCCATACATTATCGGAACTTTGATGACTTCCTTCAGTGGTGAGACTTTTACTCCGTTACTTTCGGAACCGCCTTTTGCTGCAAAATAAATCCCAATTGTACACATAATCAGTTGTTGGAGCACCATTAAAATAACAGCATAATGAAAACCCTTTTCACCAAATACAATGAGAACTAAGGGGGTGCCGTAATTCCCATTGTTCATAAATGAGGAAGCAAGAATTAACCCGCTAGTATTCTTTTTATCCCACTTTTTTATAAATCCAATTACATAACAAATAAAAATAGAAATAATACAAAGTAAAATTAAATATAATCCAAGATAAACATAATCCATATTTAACTGATTTTCATAAAAAGTCCGAAATGCTAAGAATGGAGACATTAAGTATATTGCCATAGTTGAGATCGGTTTAATATCAAATTTTAATAGTTTGATCCCGATAAATCCGATTGCAAACACACTAAAAATCGGAATTAGTACAGTTAAAAAGTTCAAAAAGCATCACCTTTTTTGATTATACGCATTGATAAAGGATGCCGCTATTTAGAGCTATCCGATTTTAACATGTAAATCAACATTATTTTACTTACCAAAACGTGATCTCCGAATTACTTGATTAATCACCTCAGAGAAAACTAGTCCAATTGCAATCGCGCCAGAAATTAAAAAAGCCTTTGCAGCTAACTGAAGGGCAACATTATAGTCATTTTCTACAAAGTTGCGCATGGCATCATAAGCTAAGCCTCCAGGTACTAAAGGAATAATTCCAGATACATTAAATATGATGATCGGCGTTTTATATAGTTTGGCACATAACTGACTTAAAACGGCAACTATAACAGATGCAGCTACAGTTGACGGTACTGCATCAATCCCTTGATTAGTTAGCAGTACATACATAAGCCAACCGAACATCCCAACCAAGCCACATTGTATTAGTGACTTTTTAGGCGCGTTGAATAGTACTCCGAATCCAGCAGCTGCAAAAAAGCTGGTTACTAGCTGTTCTAGTATCATCTGAAAATCCCTTTCTTAAATAAATGAGAATGCGACCGCAATCCCTGCACCAATTGCAAAAGCAGTTAAAAAAGCCTCCGCACCTTTAGATAATCCAGACACAAGATGTCCAGCCATTAAATCTCGAACAGCATTCGTTATTAATAAACCAGGTACTAAGGGCATGACAGAACCGATTATTATTTTATCCAATTCCTGTCCTATATCTAGGTGAATGAATAAAAGAGCGAGGCTTCCAATAATAAGAGATGCTAAAAATTCCGCAAAAAATTGAATTTCTACGATACGATGAAAATAAACCATTGAAGCAAACCCAATCCCTCCAACAATCAGCGCGGGGATAAAATCTGTCCACTGACCCTGGAACATAATTGTGAAACAACCGCTTACTATTGAAGCAGCAAGGACTTGAATAAAAATTGAGTAGGTATGTGTCTTAGCATCCACCTCTTTTAACAACCGATTTGCTTCAATTAAAGTGAGCTCCCCACTAGTTATTTGTCTTGAAATACTGTTAACCACTGTTACCTTATGTAAATCGGTAGATCGTTCTGAAATCCGAACAAAATTAGTTGCTTCTGTTCCTTCGATTGAAAAAAGAATACCAGTAGGAGTCACATAGCTTTGTGAATCCCTGCTACCAAAGGAAGAGGCGATTCTCATCATGGTATCCTCTACTCGGTGTGTTTCAGCACCACTTTGTATCATGATTTTTCCAGCCAATAAACACACTTTTATAATTTCATTCTTATTTTGATTGTTTGTCATAAAACCTCTCCGAAATCGCACATAGTTATAAACGATATTATAATGGCTAGTGTTACGAAAATACAATAAAAATACAGAGGTTATTGATAATGAATTTCTCGCCATGTTTAATTCTATGGTAGTTTATTTTCTTAGGTCCAACCAATTAGACACTATATTTTTCAAGTCTTGGTCTAGGGGAGACTTCATTTGGTTTTTCTATTTGATACATTAAAACTACGATCTAATTAGCTTACAATCAAGTTGGATAGCGAAAAAATCGAACCCGCTCTATCTCCGTTCGGTATGCTAATGTTCCTTGATAATTATCCCCACAATAGAATGGTAGACTTGTGTATTTATTTATAAGGCTATCAACAGTACCCTCTTCAAAGTCAATCAAGCCTGTACCGTGGGCTTTTAGAATTGCTTCTTTATTTGTCCACAGGTTTAAAAATGCGATTACTTGATCCTCCTTAGGTATTTCTTTCAAATAACTAAGTTCTTTAGATGTAAAATACAGGTTCGCAATACTGTTCCAGTCAAAATCTGATTTAACATATTCAATGTCAATTCCCACCTTATTTTTAATCGCTAACACAAAACAAGCCTTGTCTTTAGAATGAGTCATATTAAATTGAATGACACCCTTCTCATTTTTAGCGATTAAAAATGGCTTCCCATACTTTGTTCTAGCAAATTGTATGGATGAAAAATCACAATTACTATACGCTGCTAATATCATCCTCAGAACAGCATGACGAATGATATAGCGTCTTTTATCATGAACAAATCTAAGTTTCCCTACTCTATCTTTTTCTTCTGATGATAGTTTGTCATAATAATCTGCGCTAGAATCTAAATTTGTCTGCCAGACATGAACTTCCTGGCCATTATGAAATTCCTCCATAGATGACACTGCAGTGATATCGTAAACATCTTGCCAATTTGTAAGTGGTCGATCTACCATTTTTATCCCTCATAAGAATTTATTTATTCTATTCAAATACTAGATAACCAATAATAAGTGTTTTCATTATACCATCGATTGTACTCCTCTTTAAAAAACACCATCGATGGTATATATTTCTCAAAAAAAAGAGACAACAAAACTGCTGTCTCTTTTGGTAACTACCTTTATGAAACTTTTCCATCTGCAGATTCAGCGGCCAAAAGTAGACATCCAGTGATTCCTGCGTTGTCACCCAAACCTGGTTCTACAATATATTGATTAAGGTCAGGAGTTGCTACATAGTCACCCAACAGTTTACCAAATTCAGTACGGATTAATGAGAAGAGTTGCTTTTGCTTCATTACACCGCCACCTAATATTATTCTTTCAGGTCGTAGAATTAATGTGTAGTCTACTAATGCTTGTGCCAAATAATAGGCTTCCATTTCCCATACTTTTATATCATTTTCTAGTTCATGTCCTTTTTTATTGTACCTACTTTCTATCGCGGGACCAGCGGCAAATCCTTCTAAGCAATTATCATGATACGGACATGATCCTTGATAGGTTTCATCAGGATGGGGTTGAACTAATACGTGTCCCATTTCCGGGTGCCCAAACCCTGCTTGTATGTTTCCATTAACCACTGCACCACCACCGATACCAGTACCTACAGTCAAATATATACAGCTGCTACTATCTTGGGCATTCCCTTTCTTATACTCACCATATGCAGCTGCATTAACATCTGTTGTCCAGGCAACAGGAATGTTATAGCGCTCTTTAATATTACCTAGAAAATCAAAGTTAACCCAGCCCTTTTTAGGGGTTGTAGTAATATAACCATAAGTCTTAGAACTTCTATTTACATCAATTGGACCAAACGAGCCAATCCCAATTGATTTTAAAGAAAACCGATCAAAGAAATTAAATACCTCACTTATCGTTTCAGCTGGAGTTGTAGTTGGAATACTAACCCTATCTAAGACCTCAAAATCATCATTACTTATTGCACA
The DNA here is from genome assembly GCF_009649745.1 of Aquibacillus halophilus. Taxonomy (GTDB): domain Bacteria; phylum Bacillota; class Bacilli; order Bacillales; family Amphibacillaceae; genus Aquibacillus; species Aquibacillus halophilus. Next base: position 77,945 of record NZ_WJNG01000015.1, read on the forward strand.
TACAAACTTTGTACCACCAGCTTCAATTGCTCCATAATACATTATTTAGCCTCCCTAAACTAAACCATAAGATTAGTCACAAAACAGAACTAGGATCCGATTCGATACTATACTTTTTATTTTACTCTTTTTTAAAAAATTGTTAAGTAAATTTAGCTTTTTCCAAATGGTAACACATGATAAATCGTCAGGAGGATACTTCCTAGAAGCGCCAAGAATCCCATGATTAGGTATAGTGTTTCCGTTCCAGCAGTATCAATTAATGCTCCTCCAATTAAGGATCCAATAATACCAGATAGTCCGAAAAAGACCGATACGAATAGGAGGTGGCCAGTTGATTGCACATTTTTCGGAATCAACCTTGTTACATATTGAAAGGCTGATAAATAAAAGACTCCGAAGGTTAAACCATGCAGTACTTGGAAGGCAACAACGATGGACGGATCATCAATAATAGAGTAACTGAACCACCTGAAGCTATATAGCAATCCTGCTGCGATTATAAAGATAAGTGGGTGAAATTTACGGAACCAAAAAGCAGCAAAAGCAAACACTAATGCTTCACTTGTTACTCCAATAAACCAAGATAGTCCAATTATACTTTCCGACCCGCCAAGGCTAGCTATGTATATACCTATAAAGCTATCATTTGCACGGTGTGTAATAGTCAAAAACATTATGAAAAACAAAAAAATTATAAATGGCTTGTTCTTAAGTAGTACTTTCACATCACTAAATTGAATTGGCTTTGTTTCGACCTTAACATCTTTTAAGATAAAGGTGACAAGTAATGCTAGAGTTGCAAAGAATAAATAGGGCCACAATATGTGTTTAATTCCAACAACTGATAGTATTTCTCCCACAAGTAAGGAGGATGTTGCAAAACCAATAGAACCCCACATTCTAATTCCACCAAAGGACTTGCCTAATGCATCCGCCCTCCGCTGTGATAAACTATCACCCAATGCACCCACTGGCGCCGCAAAAAAGAATAGGCTTGCTCCCATAATGAGAATGGTGGTTAAACTATCCATTTGAAAGAAAATGGTACTGAACAATAAAACCCCTATCAAGCAAATCATTATTATTCTTTTTACTGTTTGGTATTTATCACTCATGTAACCCCAAAATGGCTGAGATATAATGGCAGCCATCGGGCCAATAGCTAACACCCAGCCAATTTGTGTTCCATTTAAGCCTTTGAACTGTAAAAATAGCGGCAAAAAGCTTACTATCACAGTATTCGCAGCATGGAAGCTGAATAAAAGCATTTTTAATGGCACTAATGTGTCTGCATTTTTGTTGAACACCGATGTCTCTCTCCCTACTTTGGTGTAATTACTAGCTATTTATCTTTAAAGTTTCCAACTTTTTAACGAGCGTTAAAGAATCAACATCTAGCACCAGTATCTATTTACTTTGATACAGATTAGTTCATAGACATTGGCTTTAGTCGCCTTTATCAAACCTTGGATTTGGTAATTCAAAAAAGTCCCGAATATATGTATAGTCTCCAGCCATGCGTCCTATTACATTTAGTTTTTCTGGATCAACTTTATCATTATCCATGCGAATATCATCTTGAATGTGATAACAAACTAGTCGACCAAGAATAAGATATCCTTCACCCACTGTCACAATTTGATCTAGTTCACATTCCATTGAAACTGGAGCTTCAGAAACCCTTGATGATTTTACTAGATTACTTGTAGCTTTTTTTATGCCGGCTTTGTCAAATTCATCATCGGAAAATTGATAAGGTTTACTACTTAAGTACATCTTATTTGCTAATGTTTCGTTAACAATATTAATCACAAAGTTACCCGTCTGCTTTATGTTTAGTAACGTGTCCTTCTCACCATTGGTTCGTTCTTTTGCCGATGCTACCGAAAAACAAAAAGTAATGGGATCCATTGAAGCAACAGTAAAAAAGCTAAATGGCGCGATATTATCATTACCATTTTCATCAACTGTCGATACCCAAGCAATTGGCCTAGGGACAACTGCACCTTTCACTAGCTTGCTCATATCATGATCCTTAAATTGCTTTTGATCTATAATCATCGTTTTCACCCTCAAGTTTGTTATTATTTTCACAACATATGTGCTAACCGCTCCGGAATTTCGTTATTATCTATTCCACATATTATACGGTTAAATTTATGTGATTGAAAGTAACACTACTTAATATATGAGGCAAAAAAAGTAAACCAGCCTTTTTCGGCTTGGTTTACTTTTTAATTATTTCCATTTTTAATTAAGCCCTTTTCGTAAGTTTTGTTGCTTTTTAATCGTCATATTTGATGTAAAAAGCGTTGTACCTTCTGCATTTATTTGCTTTTTTCGCTCTAGTTAAATCGGCGCTATACTACCGTTTCGGCAGAATACTTCGCTTTCCATGGGCACGACCTTAGCCTCCTCAGAATCAAAGAACGATTCTTCCGGGGTCTTCGGAACGCGCTGTTCCCATAGGAGTCTACGTACTCTGCCTTCACTAATAGTAGTGTTCTGATTATAGAAGAATAAAACCACTTATCCGCAGCTTAGAGAGGTTTTCTGTTCAAGTGGGATATATATCACCAAGAAACGTTTATTTAATGAAAAATACTCTCTCTAAGAATAATGGTTGTATTTTTAAAGAGTCTTTCGTTTATTCTCTTACGTAGTATAATGTTATGTTTGATAACTTCAATAAACCAAACAATAGCCTTTAGTTCTTATATGGTGGTTTTGGAGCGGAGGGCAGTCGACTCCAGCGGGAAAAGCGACGGCTGAAAATCCCGCAGGAAGTGGTATTCTTCCGAGGAAGTTGAAGCGTTGCCCGCGGAAAGCGACTGCCCGGAGCGCAAATCAACATAGCAGCCGATAGTGAAAAAAATTATCAAAAAGTTACGTCGGAGTCTATAGTTACTCTGTCAAAAACAACCGTCTTTTAGGAAAAAGCCTTTTATTATGCTTCGATTCTTGAAAATCGGATGGTTGCCAAAATAACAAAAAACACACTTAGTAAGCCGACAACCAGAATTTCTTCTGGAAGCGTTATGACATGGTTGAAAACAGATAAGTTTAACCCCATCGCTTCTCTTAATGCTGGCGCCATTTGTTCGGGCTGAAGAATAATTTTTTTGAACATATCAACAGAATAAGTCAGTGGGTTAATCTTAACAATAAAATTCATCCAAGCAGGCATCCCGCTTAATGGAAATAAAGCACCAGATAAAAACAACATTGGGAAAATTAAAACCTGTACCACCATTTGAAATCCCTGAGATGTCTTTAAAGATGTGGCGATTAGTAACCCAATAGATGAAAGTGCAAAAGCCACTAAGAACATTACAGGAATAAGTTGCAGAATCATCGAAAAGGAAATTGAGATTCCAATAAACGGAACAAAAATAAGCATCATTAGCCCCTGGAAAAGTGCTACTGTACTTCCCCCTAGTACTTTTCCTATAGCAATTGAAACTCTGGACATAGGGGAAACCAAAATCTCGCGCATATAGCCAAACTCTTTATCCTGTACTACGGATAATGCAGAAAATATAGCTGTGGTGAATACTGTCATTCCAATAATTCCAGGAAACATAAATTCAACAAAATCAAAATCAGCTAATGGACCTGACGCTTCACTTCCACCCATCATTGATGACATCGCTCCACTCATTCCACTTCCGAATAAAATCAGAAACATGAAAGGCATCGCAAAGGAACCAACAAGCCGTGCTCGGTCTCTAAAAAATTTAATTACATCTCGTTGCCAAATTGCCATAATACCTTCCATTTTAATGGCGCCCCCTCATTTGTTGTTTTGCAAGATCTTTTTTCGACAATGTTTCGTCTCTAATTTCTCTTCCCGTTAAGTGTAAAAATACATCATTTAATGTTGGCCTTCTTAAATTCACACTAGTAATCGGTATATCGAACTCTTTAACAAAATTGACTAAGAACTCACTACCTTTACTGACCTGGAAGGTTAGCGTTTTGTTATCTGATTCCGTAACATCTGTTTCGTATATTTTTTCTATTCTTTTTTTAGCCTCGATATTATCTTCTGTTGAAATTTCAATAATGTCTCCACCTACGTTATTCTTCAGTGCTTCTGGTGTATCTAATGCGATTAATTCACCATGATCCATCACGGCAACACGATCACATATTTCTGCTTCATCCATGTAGTGGGTTGTTAGGAATATAGTAATCCCTGCTTTTTCCTTCAATTTTAGAATATACTCCCAGATATGGTTACGCGTTTGTGGATCAAGTCCTACTGTCGGTTCATCAAGAAATAATACTTTGGGATAATGAAGCAATCCTCTCGCTATCTCAAGTCGCCTCTTCATCCCCCCTGAAAAAGTTTCCACTATGTTAGAGCGCTTATCTGTTAAATCAACTATCTCTAATACTTCCTGAATCCGTTCTTCTCGCTTGTTTTTATCAATACCATAAAACTTACAATGAAGCATTAGGTTTTCATTCGCTGTTAATTTAACATCTAGTGTTTGCTCTTGAAAAATAAGACCAATGCTGGCACGAACATCGTTTTTCTGCTTGACAACGTCGTAACCATTTATCATAGCTGTTCCACTCGATGGCCTTATAATCGTTGACATCATATTTATTGTTGTACTCTTTCCTGCGCCGTTTGGCCCTAAAAAACCAAATATTTCTCCTTCTTCAATCGTTAAATCAACGCCCTTTACTGCTTCAAATTCTTTATAGCTTTTTTTTAATCCTTTGACCTCTACGATATTAGTCAACTGTCTCACTCCCCTTTAATCTTTCTGTTTTTCTCGATTGAGCAATTTTTGCAATGTATTTAATCCCGTCATCACTTCTGTTATTTGTTTGTCTGTTGCATCTTCTACAATAGTCCCCAGAAATTGTGTGACCGTATCATGGAACAATTTGTGGAGCTCTTCTGCTTGCTTGGAAGGTTCCACATGAACCACACGGCGATCGACTTCACTTCGAACCCTTTGAACGTAACCTAATTTCTCAAGACGATCGATGATTCCAGATACTGTGCTATTTGCTAAGTTCATTTTGGTACTAATTTCGCTAACTTTTAATTTTTTTTCCTCTGATAGCATAAACATAATCATCATCTGAGGTGGGGTTAAGTTATTCTCCTTGAATGCTTCTCTTAATTGAGCATTTAACGTAGCGTTTATTTCCCTGATCAAAGAAGCAATTTCTGAACCTTTTTCGTGTTTCATCAATAAATCACCTTACCAATTAGTATATTTAGCAAACTAATATTTCGCATACGAAGTATTATATCATAGTATTTTTTAATTTTAAATTCAGAACAAAAAAGCTCGACACTGAAAAGTGACAAGATGGCATATTTCTAATTTTTCTGTGACCATTGTGCTATTATTTTTAATAAGATAATACTTTTAAAACATTGAAGTAACTAGGAAGAAGAGAGTTGATATCTTGCTTAGGAAGTCGATATTTTTAACTGCAGCATTCGCGCTTGGATACGTTTTTTCCATTTTTCATGTTCCTGCAGGATGGCTGATCGGGGCTGTCGTTGTCGGGATTTTCTATCGTTTTGTTATAGGTGAGCTATCTTTTCATTCTTTTTATTTTGATATATCTCTCGCCCTTATTGGGGTTAGTATTGGCTTGACCATTCAATTTGAAATGTTTCGTGCCATTACATCCTACATCGTTCCTCTTATCCTATCCATGTTTGCTATTCTAATTGGAGCATGGGTGTTAGGAAAAATTCTATATCATTACTCAAATCTAGATAAGAAAACCGCTCTTTTTTGTTGTGTTCCAACTGGTGTTTCAATTATGATTGGCTTGAGCAATGATTATAAAGCAGATACTAATGTAGTAGCTGCATTTCAAACAACTAGAGTGCTACTATTTGTATCCACCATGCCTATTCTTGCTGGAATTATGTCTTCTCTTTTTGTTGAAGAATCAACTAGTACTACAACTAATCAACTAGAACAAACAATAGCGATGCCTTTTCCAGGAGCGGAGTTTGTCATTTACACTACTTTAATCGTAATTACGTTAGGGCTAGCATTTATATGGAAAATTCCTGTTGCATCATTCTTATATGGTCTTATTGTCGGGTTTGTATGGAATCAATTTGTCTATGAAGTACCACCGATGCCGAATCTATTTATCGGCGTGGGGATGGTGATATTAGGGGTTATGATTGGCTTAAAGTTTGATAAACAATCATTAGTTCAGTTGAAACAAATCGGTCGGATTAGTGTCATTGTTTTGGGACTGAACTTTGCTCTAGTGTTTGCTGTCTCCTATATGTTTTACATGTTTACCGATGTCGGTTATTTTACTAGCCTGTTAAGCGTTGTCCCTGCAGGCGCACCGCAAATGGCATCGATTGCTGCAGTTATTGGACTTGATGCAACTGTTGTCTCTTCCATGCAAATTATTCGATTGTTAGCTGTCGTCGTACTTATTCCGACAGTTATTCCGTTTTTAGTTGATAAGCCAGTAAAACAGCGAAACTTATAATCCAACAAGGTGAAAAAGGGGAGCCATTTTCACCTCTTGATAAAAAGCTGTGTCCAGTAATTACCGTTTTGTGCATGACCTACACCAATATGTGTAACAGATTCATTAAGGATATTTTTTCGATGACCTGGACTATTCAACCACATCTCAACTACAGCTTCAGCTGATTGCTGTCCTGATGCAATATTTTCGGCAGCTGTCATATAATCAATGCCGAATTGCGCTAGCATATCAAATGGTGAACCATATGTTGGTGATGTGTGTGAAAAGTAGTTATTAGTTTCCATATCCTCCGATTTAGCCTGTGCTACCTTTGTTAGTTCTATATCTGGAGATAAGCTTGGTAGGCCATTTTGCTGTCTAGCTTCATTCGTTAATCGAACCACTTCATTCTGAAAATCGCTTATCTCATAGGTGTTAGCAGCACCACCATGATTTCTTACGTCATTGGACCCTCTACGTATTCCATTGTGTTCTGGTTGATTACTTTGCTCCTGATAATTTTTCTGACCCCTATCAGGATCTGCTGTTAAGTTAAATTTATTTGGTGATTCCGGACTGTTTTTTTGATTTAGTTGATTGTCAGGATCAAAGCCAATTTCATTTGGACTAAAATTAACGTTATTCGGTTCTATCGTTCCATCATTAATAATCTCATCATTCAGGCCTTGTTCATTTGTGTTACATGCTGAAACGAATAGCATGAAAGACATTATTATTGCTAAACCTATACCTTTTTCCACGTTGCTCATCCCTTTCATTCTCTTCATTGATTGGTACTAATATTCACAGTATTATTGATGTTATTCACAGTTTCGCTAGCAGTAACGATTTAATTGAAACAGAGGGAATAGTTATCCACAGGTTGTCAACAATTTAATTTTATAAAAGAAAAAGACTACAGCCTATGACTGCAGTCTAAGAAAATACCGATATATTTTTGTTAAATCATAGTTAATTCAAAGTTCGGTTTAATGACCCCAATTTTCTCGTTCCTAGCATTTAATACGGGTGCATGATGATAAGAGGATAACTGTTGTAATATACTGGATTCACCAATACCTAATTGATGGATAACTTCCATCGCAGCTACATTCGTTGCTCTTTCATTACCATCCTCAACTTTAATCGCTACACCTATGCCGGTTTCTCTATCACCAAAGCAATAGACCCCTTCAGCCCCAACCTTTGCAACAATTCTCCCTTCAAATGCTTTCATTAAATCCGTGTCAAACCGCTTGGTACCGGCAACCATCTCTGGTTCCGCTACCATAGCATCACTTATAAGTTGTAACGCTCCTTTTCTAGCTGGAGTTCCTTCTATCCATTTTTCCGGGGTAGCCAAACGCCCAAAGGCTAATGCTAAATGATAGAGTGGTAGACGATGAACTGGAACACCACATCCATCTACAGAGGTTTTTATTTTTTCTCTTTGGTATCCAGTTACATTTGAAATAACGTCAATAATTTGTTGCTGATAAGGATGCGTTACCTCACGATAATTGCTTGTATCAAAATGTTGTTTTACGACACCTGATAGCATGCCTGCATGTTTACCAGAACAATTACTATAAAATGGAGTTAGTTCTTCTCCTTTGTGGATAAGTTGTTTATAACTTTCAAAATCCTTGGGAATATGGGTTCCACATTGTAAATGTTTCTCTTCAAGATCGATTTTTTCCAATACACTCTTAACCGCTTGTCTGTGAAAATCTTCCCCATTGTGGCTAGCACAAAATAACGCTAATTCCTTTTGGCTAATTTTATACTCTTCCAACGCACCTGATTCAGCCGCAGGTACCGCTTGAAATGGTTTCATGGAAGAACGTGCGAATGTATTACGATAAGAGTCGCCATAATAGCCTAGTAATTCTCCGGTTACATTCACAACAGCAATGTTTATATCGTGATTGCTTTCTATGTAATCTCCACGATACACTTGGATTGGTTTATTCTTTGATTGCATCCTTTTCTCCTCCTCAATCATAAAAAAACCAGTTAATCTAAATACTTCCTCTTTATCCTATATTACTACCGATAGCCTCCACAACAAAATTCTTTACCCAAGGCTGTTTTCTAAAAGATTGTTGTTTTTAATGCAAAATCTAAAAAACTGTTCTTAGTTACATCTTGGTATCCGATCCGGACAGTCGATTTCTTTCCTTCTTAGTAGTTTCATAAACGAAAGAAACTAGCTCCTTACTCGTAAATTCGTAGGTTAAGTTGGTTAGAATGAATACTACCAAATCAGAGCTACATTACGGAAGAAGCTAGCCATTATGAAGGATGCCATATAATGGGCAGGTTTAAACCTGCCTGTCAAAAAAATTTATCAAATGCGTATATTAAAAAATGAAAAGATTTATCCAATTTGAATAACCCTACAAATTAATGGTGTTTAAAGATGGTGAAGCCATAGGGATATGAAAACTCCAATTGCCGTAATAAATCCTACCCCTGGCCCACCTTCCTTAAAAGCTTCTGGCATCATGGTTGAGGCAACCATTGAAATAATTGCACCTCCAGCAAATGCACTCATAATTGCTTTAATATCATTGGAAGCACCTTGTAGCAGTACCCCGCCTAATGAACTTAATGCTGAAAAAAATACAACTAACAACCATAAGAGTATTATTTTCTTTTTAGAGTAGCCACTCTTTTGCAACCCGACAGTACTCGACAATCCTTCTGGCAGGTTACTTATAAATATTGAAATAACCAAAGCTAGGCTAACAGATTCTCCACCAATTAAACTCATACCAATCATTGCTGACTCAGGTAACGTATCCATTATTGTACCTATAAAGATCCCTAGGCCTGAATTAGTCGAGTCATCCTCATTATTTTTTTCTGGTTCTTTTCTTTTCTTTCCACCTTTACGAGAGACAATGATATCCACAACAGTAAATGCTAAGGCGCCACCCAGAAACCCTATTGCTATTTGTAAAAAACCACTCATCTCAAGAGCACCCTCTAAAAGCTCATAGGTTGTTGCACCTATTAATGCGCCTGTTCCAAGTGCCATAATATACCCTATAATCTTTTTAGGTATAGAAAACTGTAAAACAATTAATGCACCAACTAAAGTGGCCGATGCAGCAATTGTTCCCCATAAGATGGCATTCCACATTGAAGAGGCCCCCTTATTTTAGTTATAAACAAAGCCCTTTTCATAAGCCTCTTCATTTCTGGGTGATTTATACTCGCGACAATATTTATTTATTGAAAACTGTATCTATATAATTATCCTCTTTAATTTTAATACCCCGTTCTGTTAGTTGTTTCCATATTATTTGATCTAATGAATAAGGATTTCTATCTCTTAACATCGAAATAGTTGTTCCTTTAAGCTTTATTGAAAAAATTGCATTATTAACATGAAAAACAATTAGACAATCTTCATCGTTATTCCAACTGGTAATTACCTCTGGGTTATAATCTGACTCTATTAGTTTTCGTGTCACACAATCTAAAACGTGGGCTAAAAATTTTTCCTTCTCTAAATTTTTAGCCATTAAGCCTCTTGCCATTCCATTTGCATTCATAAAATACACTCCTTAAGTTTCAAGTGCTTTGTTGGATAAAGTTAACCAAGTATTTGTAAAATAAAAAAATCCAATTGCTCTAAATGCAAAAGGATTCTTATCACGGTTCCTTATCAGTGAACTTCTCCAACTAAATCAACAGATTTTGAAGGGGGATCCGGCGCTTATTTTTGTTCAACTGGAAATGTTAGAATACCATTGTCGATAAGCGACCATCCTACGAACGAGATGTAGATTGAAGATAAAAAATAATAAAAATAGGCAAAAAATAAAAACGTCATTAAGACGTTTTTATTTGTATTTTTTAAACACACGAAGCATCTCATTATACTTGTCATAATCAGGGTTTGCCATATCAAAAACAGTTTCTCCGTTTTGATTTTTTAGAGAAGTATTTGCACCGATATTTAAAAGGTAATCAACAACCGTTGAACGGTTATATGTAGCTCCTGTCATACTAGCTGTATCACCGAATTCGTCTTGCTGATTGAGAGATGCACCTCTTTCAACCAACAACTTAACCATTTCGAGGTTATCGTGAATAACTGCATAAAAAAGTGGTGTCTTCCCTCCTATTAAGTTATGAGGCGAACGATCTTTTACAACGAAGTTAATATCCGCACCTTGTGCCAATAAATAGTCAACAACTTCAATATGTCCACCAATTACAGCATAAATAAGTGCATTGAATCCAGCAGTGTCAACTAACTGTTGATCTGCACCATACGAAATAAGAATCCGTATGATTTCCAAGTGGCCATTTTCAGCAGCACGGTCTATTAATCGTAAATCAGCATAACTCTCTTCATGTATAACAATGAGTTCATTAACATCATAATTCGCACTACTCAATAATTTCTTCACCTTTTCTACATCGCCATCACTAACAACACGCAATAATTCATCATCAACTTCAGCTACTTCTTTGCTTTTTTCAAGAACATCTGGCGCTTCTTCATGTTGTTCTTCAAGAAATTCTTGTGGACCTCGATGTTCTGGTTGTTCTTCTAAACGTTGAACCATTTCGACCATTTGTTCAAATGTAATTCCATTCGCTTTAAAGAAGAATTCTTTTTCGGAAATAAAAATAAAATCTACTTCATTTTCTGGTGTGAAATTAAACAGTAAAAGAGTTGTTTCATCATGTGCTAAAAATATTCTAGTATCTGCAAAATAAGGATCATATTTATAATAGTGTCTCATCACATCATCAAAACTACTTCCAAGTTTTATCCCTTCTTCTGTTTGGTAATTTTCTTTATTGATGCCAAATGACTTTACGAGGTGTTCATCTTTTAAAAAAACAATTTCAAGCCCTTTATCTACATACTCATACTCGTAATAATCTTCTTCTTCGTTTACCTCACTCGGTTCACCGAAGGCGGATTCCACATCATTCACAGTAGAACCTAAGGAAATCCCGTTAATAACTAGGCTGTCTTTCAATTGTTTTTCTTTTGTTTGAAAAAATGATGGTTCTATTTTCTCTTCGATTTTCTCTTTATTTATATTACTACCTTTAGGTGTAGCATCACCCTCTATGTTACAAGCACTTAAAAAAAATAGACATGCTCCAACTATCATTAAATTTTTCACGTTTCACCTCTTTATATATTCTTCAACTGCATTAATTTTCACTTTTGGCAACAAAAAAAGAAACCACAGTTTACCCCTTTCCTAAAAACCTTTTCTTGATGAAGATAAAACAATCCACATTACTCTCCAATTATACCAAACTAAGAGGAGAATTTAATAGAACGAACCCGTTCCTGTTTGTTTATTAACAAAGCAAGAGCGGGTTCGTTCTATATTCATCCGCATAAATTTTATCTATTTCCTTGTTAATTTCATGTGAACCTCTCCAACTAAATCGAAGATTTTGAAGGGGATTAGGCGCTAATTTTTGATCAAAGCCTAATTACTTTGCTGGTGGGAGCACCATGTTTAAAACAGGTTGCTGTGGAGTCAAAGAGCCAGTTCACTCGTCCACTCTGGATATTTATTAAATTTCCATAGATTGTAATATACTACCCTCTTCAATGTCTTGCATTTCCCTTTATTCGATATCGTCTACTTCTGGCAAAATATAGCGGTAAGAGACTGGAGATGTCAAAACTGTTGATGTATTAATTGTTCCATAAGGCATTAGACTGTCTATCAATAACCTCATTCGGTTCATACCTGTTACCGCTGCTTTTAGAAAATAACTTACATCCCCAGTAACACGATGACACTCGATAATATCCTGCTTTTGTTTAATAATATTTTCAAATTCTTGTGGAGAAACTTTTAAACCACTAACCTGAATGATTAGAAGTATTTCTCTTCCAACTGCTGGGAGGGATATTCTTGCGCTAAACTCTTCAATAATACCTCTTTCCTGCAGTCGATGAATTCGCTCGGTTACACTTGGTCTGCTAAGTGCTAATTCTTTAGAAAGCTCACTGATAGTTATTCGTGCATTTTTCTGTAGAATTTTAAGCATTTTAATATCTATTTCATCCACGCAAACACAATCCTTTCAATTTGTTATTATATTTCAACATTTACCTTCAATTATACATTATATAACCCGTTTTTAATGCATTATTGCATACAAAAAGTAATCATTTACCTATAAAATAGAAAGTAGATAAATAAATAGGGGAAGTCATATAACGTATTGTAAGAAACTCGACATTCGTCTCGTCATGAAACGAGTGTCGAATTTTTTCTTTGCAAATTTTAAATTATATCAAAGGAGCATGGCCATGAAAAAAATATTATCCATATTACTTGGGATTGTGTTAGTAAGTATTGGGGTCATCATCCTTAATCACTCTCAAATTGTAACCGGTGGAACAGCAGGACTCGCTTTAAACCTCTCCTACCTTTTTTCCTCACCATTTTCAATTATATTTTTCCTTGTAAACATTCCTTTTTATATTTTTTCTGTTATGCGAATGGGTTGGAAGTTTACATTATCCACGATATGCTCTGTAAGTTTATTGTCTTTATTTACTATGGTAAATCAATGGTTACCGGACTTTACTATTCCAATTTGGCTCGGTGCAATTAGTGGTGGTTTAATCATAGGTGTCGGTTTATCTTGTTTATTTGCAAATGGCTCCTCACTTGGAGGCGCAAATATACTAGCTTTATTCCTACACAAAAGGTATAACTTAAATCCTGGTACAACAACATTTATCTTTGACTTTATAATTGTTATAACAAGTCTTTATACCGTTGGAATTGTTAAAGGGTTAGCATCAATCTTATCGATCGCGATTCTTTCCATGGTAATTAGCTCCTTTAAAAATAGGATTGCTGACAAGGAAGCTGTCGTCGAGCCTAAAATAAAAAAGAAATATGTGGTCAAACGGGGAGTTACAGCTACCCAATAATACAAACAAACGCCAAATACTCAATGAGTACTTGGCGTTTTTATTTTGGCTTTTTTGATAAAGATTATTGTATATAACGCAAATATCTATTTATTCTTCATTTATATGCTTAATTCAATCGCTTCGGTAAAAAACTTCGCTTTCCGTGGGCACGGCCTCAGCCTCCTCGTAGAAAACCACTACTGCGGGGTCTTCGGACTCGTGCTGTTCCCACAGGAGTCTACGTTTTTTGCCTACGCTGTTAGGGGAATTTATAACCAACGTTTCGTGGAGCCCTTAAAAAGAACAACCAATTTTCTTAATCCAGTGTAAATTATCGTTTCAAATCCAATGGAAACTGAACAGCTTGAAGGAACCCCGGTAAACTAATTTTGATCATGAATAAGTATTCTGTAATTCATCTTTCATTAGTGTCATGTATAAGAAGGTAATTGAAGCGGAGGGCAGTCGACTCCAGCGGGAAAAGCGACAGCTGAAAATCCCGCAGGAAGTGATTTTCTTCCGAGGAAGTTGAAGCGTTGCCCGCGGAAAGCGACTGCCCGGAGCTGAGATCAATGTACGTGGCATTTTACATCAACTGCGAGGAACAATTAGCATTAAAAAGCCTTATTTGTTCTTCAATTGTTCTAATTGATTCATCACTACTGGTATTAATGGATGATCTCCGCTTAGACCTGATATTTCCCGTAATGTCTGTTCGTAGCCTTTTTCCTCAACCTGTTGTTGAAGAGTAACAGCTTCTTCATCTTGGTCATTCTTATACATAAGTGCTGCTGCAATAGCTTGCGCTAAATAGATCGGTTCTTTTTTTACTTTTTCTAGGTAAAGACTAGCTGGTCGAATTAATCGATCATTTCCTCCAAGTTTACGGATGGGACCACGTCCAACTCGTGTGACTTCATCTGAAATATACGGATTTACAAATCGATTTAGAATCTTAGTAATATATGCTTGATGATTTTCTTTTTCAAACTGATACATGTGAATCAAAGCTTCACCTGATTCATTTAATGCACCCTTAACCCAGTCCTGTATTAGTTCGGTATCCATTGCTTCTTTAATTGTTTTATAATCAAGGAAATGACCTAGATACGCTGCAACGGCATGACCAGTATTAACTGTAAACAACTTCCGTTCAATATAAGGTGTTAAATCATTTACATAAGTAAGTCCATCTATTGCTGGTTTATTTCCTTTAATTTCTGTGTCTTCAACAATCCACTCATAATATGGTTCAACAGAGACTGTTAGTAAATCCTCATTCACTTGGTTGGGGACTATGCGATCTACCGCAGAGTCAGGAAAACCGTATAATTTAACGAATTCGGCTTGCTCTTGGTCAGTTAAGTGCTCAAAAACCTTTTCTTTCAGAAGCGTGCTCGCCCCTATCATATTTTCGCAAGCAATAATATTTAATGGTCGATCAGTAATTGATTTTCTTTGAGTTAAACCCTTTGCTATAATTTCTGCAATTATTGGTAAAACATTAGGGCCAACAGCAGTAGTTACGATGTCTGCTTTTTCAATTGCCTCAATAACTTGTTCTGGGTTCGCAAGACTATTAATTCCTGAGACATTTTTGACTAACAGTTCCTCTTTGTTCTCATCAGCCAAGACAACCTTGTATTGTTGTTTTTCGTTTAATGCATCAATCACATCTTTATTAACATCGACAAAATTGATAGTAAAGTCTGATTTAGATAACAAAGCGCCAATAAAACCCCGGCCTATATTGCCTGCTCCGAAATGAACAGCTAACATATTAATTCACCTCATCAAACATACTTATAATATCTTCCTCAGATTTTGCATTTACTAGTTTTTCAATATTTGACTCGTCAGAACATACAATTGCAATCTTAGATAAAACTTCTAAATGTTCATTACCTTTGCCTGCAATTCCGATTAGAATTTTTGCAATATTTCCACCGCCGAAGTCGACACCCTCAGGTACGGTTACAACTGATAATCCAGTTTCTTTCACTGCCGTTTTTGCATCTTCTGTACCGTGTGGAATAGCAACATTATTGCCAATAAACGTCGACGTCACTTCCTCACGCTCTAGCATTTTTTCTACATATGACTCTTCTACATAGCCGTTTCTTACCAGAATATCACCTGTGTAACGAATAGCTTCCTCTTTATCATTTAATGACACTTCTAAAAAGATGTTTTCCTTAGCTAATATTTGCTTTGTCATTGTTGAACACTCCTTCGTTTATAACTTTTGATTAATAAATTCATTTAGATGATGCGATAGGTATTGATTAATTTTATTTTCATCCTTAGATTGAAAAGTACTAATGCTTTCTTGATCTCGAATTAATAAAGCACTAATAAAGCTTAACAGCTCCAGGCTTTGCTCAGAAATATCTCTTGGTGCTAGCATAAGAAGAATGCTCTCGACCCGAACTTCATTATCATCCATAGATCTAATAGCAATCGGATGATCCAAGGCATAAACACTCAGGATAGGTTTTCTAACTGAATCACTTCGAGCATGATAAAGAGCTAGTGAGGTACCCGGTATTCCTAACCCACCAAGCTTCTCTCTTTTAATTAATTCTTGAAAAACTGCTTCTTTATCATTGATTACTTGGTTTTTCTCTAATTGAAAGCAGGCCACTTCCATTATTTCTTCACTGTCTTTCTTCTCTTCTATATGGTATACCCGAAGTCCTAATAATAAATCTAAGATTACCTTCGAATATTGCTGCATCGACTGAAGTCTTGTTACTAGATCATCTTTTGATTTCACTTCAACACTTTTGATTTTTTTAGGTTGGGCACGCTTATTAACTTTTAACCGCCTGACATACCTTTTAATCTTATGAATTTCCTTTTCTGTAAGAATTGGCGAAGCTAAAATATATTCATTTTCCATATCCTTTAATGGAATAGTAGAAATGATTAAGTCATAGTCGGATAAATTCATCTCACTTAGTTCAAACAGCGACCTGTTACTGACCTGTTTAACTTCAGGTATGTGTTGATTTAACCGTGAAGCTAACATTCTTGATGTACCAATTCCACTTGAGCATATTACTAGTGCATTAACCTCGACATTCTCTTCTTCGCCCATTAATGCTGAAGCGAAATGCAATACAAGGTACCCTATTTCTTCATCTGGAAACTCAGTTTCTGAAAATACTTCGCCAACACCATCTTCAAGCATCGTGAATAACTGTTGATAATCTTCTTTTATTTCTCGAAGTAATGGATTTTTTATATTCATACCTTGTTTAAGGCGATAAATCGTTGGTTTTAGGTGTGCTACTAAATCACTTAGTAATCCTGAATTATCCGTCAGATTTTTTCCTAACTGCTCACCTACATAGCTAATTAATTCCCTAGCTTTATATGCAATATCAATCGAGGATTCCTCTAACAAGTACTCATTATCATTACGTAATTTCGCACCCATTAAGTGCATCGTTATATAGCCGATCTCATCCTCAGGAATAATCATTCCAAAGGCTTTTTCCAAATCAAAAATCATCTTCTCAGCTATTTGATATTCCTTAGTTTCTTTCATATCTCGCAAATAATTTTGATCAAATTGGATATTTTCACCCTGTTGAAGTCTCTCAATTGCAAGTGCTAAATGGACAACAAGGCCAATATAGGCACTATCTGCGAGTTCATATGGCAGTTCTGATCTTATTCGTTCCACACTTTTCTCAATTGTTTTTAATTTGTTTTGATCAACTAGGCCTAATAGGCGGCTAGAAATTGTGTTTAAGTGTTGCTTTGATTTCTTTTCGATGTTTTCACGTAGAAGAGCAACAAAATCAGACTCATCCATATGTTGTGATATCAGATAACTAAGGGCCGCTCGTTTACTAGTCTCTTTGCCTTCAACACTAACTCCGTATCCTCTTTTGCGAATGAGCTCAATCTGATACTCAGACAATTGATCAGCAATCTTATCAAGATCATTGCTAACTGTTGCAATCGTGACATCTAGTTCATTAGCTAATGTAAACAATTTAATTGGTTCATTTGTTTCCAACAAAGTGGATATGATGATCGCTTGTCTCTCTTCAGGTCGATAATCTGTATGCTCCACACTAAACAATGTCAGCTCAAGGTTTTTTTTATTCACTTTATCGCCAACGATTTGAATACCTACTCCAGACTTCTTATTGAGATTTAGTTGAAAATGCTCAAGAATGTCCTCCACACTTTTTAAATCACGATGAATTGTTCTAGAGCTAACCTCAAGACTATCTGCAAGATGTTTAATTGTAACGTCATCTTGTTGATTCAACAAAAACTCTAAGATTTTACGTTCCCTACCAGAGATGTACAGGCTACTCACCCCCTAAATTGTTTTCACTCACTAAACTAATGCCCTTATAACGATGATAAACCCATCAGACTAGATAATACAATCAAATCAATTTCTAAATTAGTCTCAAGAGTTGTTGACATTTTTTAACTTAGACTTCTATTAATAATATATTAAATAACCCCCCAAATAGACGTCTGTATGTCTACTTGGAGGGATTTTGTATCCTTATTGCTTAAGCTTTTGTACTAATTCTTCATATTTTGGACTATTTAAGAAGTTTTCAACTGAGATGTGCTCTGCCGTTGGTAATTTAGCTTTTGCACGGTCAGTTAAATCTTTGTGAGTAATTACAATATCTGCATCACTTGGTATTTGATTAATAGCAGTATTGGTTACATCAATACTAATACCAGCCTTTTTAAATTTATCTCTTAATAGCGATGCGCCCATTGCACTTGAACCCATACCGGCATCACATGCAAAGACCACTTTATCTACATCTTTAGCAGATACGTCTGTTGGTGCAGCGGCAGTATTAAAGTTATCTGACACAGAACTCTTCTTACCTTTTAGATCTTCCATCTTACCTGTTGCAGCGGAGATATCTTCTTCTTCATCTGATTTGCTAGCTTTCAATATGATAGAAGCGATTAGGAAAGAGACTGCTGTTGCAGCAATTACACCTAATAGTACGCCCACATGATTTCCTCTTGGAGTCATCGCTAGTAAAGCAAAGATACTACCTGGCGACGGTGTTGCAGATAGTCCTGCATTAAAGATCGTGAAAGTTAGTACACCACTCGCGCCACCACCGATAGCTGCTAGGATTAATGCTGGCTTCATCAGGATGTACGGGAAGTAAATCTCATGAATACCACCCAAGAAGTGAATAACTGATGCACCATATGCAGAGCTTTTCGACATTCCTTTTCCGAATACCATAAATGCTAGTAAAATACCGAAACCTGGTCCAGGGTTAGTCTCTAGTAAGAACAAAATTGACTTCCCTGTCTCAGCCGCTTGTTCCACCCCGAGTGGACTTAATATACCGTGATTAATTACGTTGTTTAAAAATAGTACTTTTGCTGGCTCGATAAATAAACTTGCCAGCGGCAACAATCCAGCATTAACAATTGCTTCTACACCTGCACCTAAAGCATTATTAAGACCCTCAACGATTGGCCCAATAATTTTGAAAGCAATTCCTGCTAGAAAAGCAGCTAGAATACCTGCCGAGAAGTTATTGTAAAGCATTTCAAATCCAGAACGAATTTTAGGTAAAAGTACGTCATCAATCTTCTTGATTAAGTAACCACCAAGAGGACCCATTAACATTGCACCAAGGAACATCGGAATATCTGCTCCAACAATTACCCCCATCGTTGCTGTTGCACCTACGACACCACCACGGATATCGTAAACTAGTCGACCACCTGTAAAACCAATTAATAATGGTAGGAGGTAAGTAATCATCGGTCCAACCATTTCTGCTAATTCAGCATTAGGCATCCAACCTGTTTCTATAAAAAGAGCTGTAATAATACCCCAAGCAATAAATGCGGCAATATTTGGCATAATCATACCGCTTAGGTAACTACCAAACTGTTGTATCTTTGATCTCAATCCTTTTTGAGCCATAAATAATTCTCCTCTCAAATTATGATCTTAATAATAAATTCCTTATATTTAGAATAAAGCGTTTGCAGGGGTAATATCAACACTTACTAAAAGGCCTTTTGTCAATAGCAATGTTGACATCTTTTATATTACCCTGACAAATATTCATTAAACGGACAAAATTCTATCTATTGCTATAACATTTATTTATAATTGGTACATACTCAAATTGCAAAAGGAGCCGACTAAATGAATAAAAATTATAATACTATAGAAGAAATCCAACTAGCATTTGACAAAGGCGCGGAAACTTCTCTAAGTCTAACAAAGAGCTACTTAAAAATAATTTCCAAATACAATCAAACCGGTCCAAGCATCAACGCCATACTTGAGATTAACCCGGACGCTTTACATATTGCAGAAGCGTTAGACATTGAAAGAGAGCAACATGGTGCTAGAGGCCCACTTCACGGTATTCCAATCTTATTAAAGGATAATATCGATACTGGTGACAAGATGCATACTAGTGCTGGGTCGATTGCTTTAGCAAATAACTACGCAAAGGAAGATTCATTTGTTGCTCTTAAGCTCAGGGAAGCTGGAGCCGTCCTATTAGGTAAGGCCAACTTGACTGAATGGGCTAATTTTATGACTGAGGGGATGCCGAATGGATATAGTTCAAGAGGAGGTCAGGTTCTAAATCCCTATAGTCCTTTATTTGATGTAGGTGGATCTAGTTCTGGACCTGCCGCTGCTATTGCTGCTGGGTTTGCTACAGGAAGTATCGGAACAGAAACAAGCGGTTCAATCCTTAGTCCTGCTAGCAGTAATTCACTCGTTGGGATTAAGCCAACCGTTGGGTTAATTAGCCGAAGTGGGATTATTCCGATTGCTCATAGCCAAGATACTGCAGGACCAATAACACGAACAGTGGCTGATGCTGCAGTCATATTAGGAGCACTTACTGGATTAGATGATAAAGATCCTGCAACTCGAACTAGTGCTGGAAAAGCAAAGACAGATTACACGAATTATTTAAATTCAACAGGGTTAAATGGAGCTCGAATTGGAATTGATCGTAACTACCTTACTGAACTTGACCACGATGAGTTGGCACTTGTTGATAAAGCCATCGAAGATATCAAAGCTCAGGGTGCAGAAATTATCGATTCTACTGAAATAGCTACAAACCCTTCCGATTATAGCGTCTTATTCCATGAATTTAAATGTGACTTAAATGCCTATTTAAATGACTTATCTCCTAATGTTCCTGTTCACTCGCTTGCAGAGGTGATTCAATATAACTTAGAGCATGCTGAGAAGGCGTTGCAATATGGTCAAAAATTGCTAGTAGAGTCTGAATCAAAAAGTGGAACATTAACAGATGCAGAATACATTAATGCCCGATTAGAGGATATAGAGCTTGCACAAGAAAAAGGCATTGATGCTGTTATGAAGGAACACCAATTGGATGCATTATTGTTCGTTAATAACTACGGCGCTGGTATTGCAGCTAAGGCTGGTTATCCTTCCATTACAGTTCCTGCTGGTTATACTCCTGAAGATAAACCAGTCGGTATTACATTTACTGGGATGGCTTATAGTGAGGCTAAGCTTATTGAGTTAGCCTATGGATACGAACAAGCAACAAAACACCGTAAAGATCCAATTTTATAAGGACAAACAGACACAAGCGTGCAACAACGCTTGTGTCTGTTTTATTAACCTTATAAAATATTAGGCTCTTGATGCTTTTTCCTTAAAAATTTCCTTCTGTTGCCACTTGCCATATCGGTAGTATAAATAAGCAAGTACACTGCTAATAACAAAGCTTATCCCCATTCCATAAGCTATTCCATCTTCGCCAAATAAGGATGAACACAAATATGTTAAAGGATACCTTAGCACCCAAAAAGAGATTATATTTAGCACCAATACTTGGTACATTGCTCCCGAAGCTCTTACCACACCATTTAGAATAAAGTTGATTCCAAGGAATGGATAAAAGAATGCCACAATTGTTAAGTATCTCGCTCCGAATTCAACAGCTTCTGGGTCTTGAATAAACAACTGAATGCCATAATTTGCAAATAATACAATCACTATTGTAAAAAACAACATGACAGACAGGTTATACAGCACACCATATTTGGAAATCCGATGGACTCGGTCCCATTTGTTCACACCGATATTTTGACCTGCCATACTATTCACTGCAGTTCCTAATGCATGGGCTGGGAGCATAAATAAACTATCCAACCGTTGAGCAGCACTAAACCCAGCAACAACAGCTTCTCCGTGAGAGGTTACGACACTCATAATTGCTGCTACACCTGCTGATATTACAGACATTTGCAGCCCTGAAGGAATACCAAGATTTAAGATTAACTTTACCTCATCCTTTTTAGGCCAACTTGGAAGAGTAAAGGGAATTAAATCATTTCGGATTACATGAACGATTCCATATAGGAATGCAACACCCTGAGCTGTTACCGTCGCATAGGCTGCACCCGTTATTCCAAAATCAAGTACCGCTATAAATATTGGATCTAATATGATATTTAAGATCACAGCTAAAATTACAAATCGTAACGGAGTTCGACTATCTCCTACCGCTCGTAAGACTGTACCAATAAAGTTATAACCAAGTAAAAATAGAATTCCCAAAGCATTTATTTGCAAATACACCTTAGCATCCAGCAGCATAGACTCCGGAGTTCCCAGTAATCTTAAGATTGGCTCTGAGGCAGTATAGCCAATAACCCCAAGAACAACCGCCATCATGGTTAGGGTAACAACAAATGCATTTAAATATCGCTTTAACCCTTCATCACTCTCTTTCCCCTTTTGCTGGGATAGAACAGTTAGGGTCGTATTATTTATTCCGATAATAAATGATAGGATAGTAAAGATAACTGTACCTGAAATTGCAACTGCCCCAAGAGCGTTAGCCCCAAGCAAATTCCCAACCCATAAACTATCCACAAACTGATATGAAACCTGTAGTAAGTTGGTAAGCATGATTGGTCCAGAAAACCAAAATAGCTGTTTAATTATACTTCCATGGGTGAAATCGTGTTGCTTTGCCATAAAAATATCTCCTTATAATTTCTTCCAGATAATTTTATCATTCTCTAATCAACAAGACATTTCATCTGCCTCTATACCCTTGTATTTGACTAGCAAATTTTTAGGTTACTATTTATAATAGTAAGATAGTCTTGGTTTCTAGCTTTCAAATTAACTAGCACTATTCTATCACCTTCTAAAGAAAGCGAGATTATCTATGAATTTCAAACAGTTCCAAAGAACAATTATCCGTAACTACATTGTTGGTTCATTAGTTGCAGTTATCATCGTCGGCAGTACATTTATAAGTCAGACACTTAACGTCCCTTCTCAGGACATGACGTTGTTGTTAGCGATACTACTATTCTCTCTTTTCTGTATGTTTACTAGTGAGTTTCTTGTATTTCGACTGCACATCAAACCGATTAAGAGGGTTTTTACCTCTAACAACGCTTCAAAGGAGCACTTGAGAAGTGCTTATTTGAGAACACTTCATTTTCCCATTTTGACCTTTAAACGGATTATGCTACCTCATTTTTTAGGTATAGCAATTCCTTCATCTATTCTTACCTCATTATTTATTTTTAACGGTCTACTGTCTATCCCGTATTACTTCATTATCTTTGCTTGGTTGGGCTCATTTTTAATTGCCTTTTTACACGCTATCATTGAGTTTTTTTTAACAACAAATGCAATAAAACCAATCCTAAAATCATTGAAAGAACGTACATTAATTGAATACAATACCGATCTATCTTTTGAAAATTATGTCCTGATAAGCATTCAAAAGAAATTCTTCCTCAGCACTCTATTTATTGGCGTGTTTCCCGTAACGCTTTTTAGTCTTGCAACCTTTATTCGGCTTCTTCAAATCGACCCTTTCTTGGTTGCTGACTATTGGCGTTGGGCCGGGATAATTATCATTTTAGTTGTCCTTATTTCTGTTTATTTTTCTGTTTTATTAAGTCGAGAAGTACAGCAACCAATGAATCAACTTCAGCTAGGGATGAAAAATGTTCAAAGTGGGAAATTGGAGCCAATTGATGGGTATTATTCTGATGAGTTCTCTAACCTGATTTCTGGATTCAATCACATGACCCAATCGATTATTGAAAAGGAAAATCTAAATGAAGATTTAGTCGAAAGTTACTTCTCTGTTTTTGCTGCAACACTAGATGCCCGTGATAGCTATACATCTGGACATTCTACTAGAGTTGCACACTTCGCCTACCAAATTGGAAAAGAAGCTGGTTTAGCTAATGATGAGCTTAATTTACTAAGAAAGTCTGCTTTGTTACATGATATTGGCAAAATAGGGGTTAGAGATGAGGTTTTGCTAAAGGATGGCAAACTAACAGAAGAAGAGTTTGAACAAATCAAATTGCACCCGACAATTGGTGCTGAAATTCTAGAAAAAATAAACCCTAAAGAAGCCATGGAGGCATTTATACCTGGGGTCAAATATCATCACGAACGATATGATGGGAAGGGTTATCCAGATGGGTTATTCGGAACTACCATTCCTACTTTTGGTAGAATCCTAGCTGTTGCGGATGCTTATGATGCGATGACTTCGGATCGAACTTACCGTAAAGGAATGGCAAAAGAAAAGGCATTATCTATTTTGGATGAAGGAAAAGGCACTCAATGGGACCCTTATTTTGCTCAGCTATTCATCGATTGGATGAAAACGAATAATTAGAAGACTTTTACCAGGCAGGCTTACACATTGCTTTCTTTACAAAATAAATTAGAGTTGCCAAATGAAAATTAGGCAACTCTATTTACTTTTTAACTATGACAACATAAAAAATACTTTGTAAGATAAGGTTACAAGAATAATGAAAGCTCATAGTTTTTGATTTAAAATAACAAATAAAGAAAGGAGAAGATTGAATGTCTTACTTAAAAGATTCGTTTGAAAAACAAAAAGGGTTGTTAATTCGAGTTTTACTTAAAAAGGGGGCTGTTGCATCTACTGACAACACTATTTACAAAAAGAGTATCGGTGAGTTAGTCACTGAATATAGAAAAATAAGAATGATGGATTAAAATTAAATCAACAAGTAAATATCCCCAATGAACTCTTCTACTGTAATGAATCTATTAACATGACCTTCAAAGATCCACTGCTACTAATAATCAAGTAAATCTAGAATGATCTTCAAAATAAGCTACCTTTTCGAAAAGTTTCGCTGATCTTTATCTTTCGGAGTGATGATAAGATGCGACGTAACTGCTAGTTGATTTGCGCTCCGGGCAGTCGCTTTCCGCGGGCAACGCTTCAACTTCCTCGCGAGCAAAAAGCGCTCACTGCGGGATTTTCAGCCGTCGCTTTTCCCGCAGGAGTCGACTGCCCTACGCTCCAATCACCATCATGTTAAAGAAGGGAAGATTGATTTAGCCCAACAACTAGCGTAGTTTAGTTCAACAAATTTTAAATAGCTATGATTTCAAGAGTGGGAAATTCTCTCAAGATACAACCATAGACTTTTTCCCTCGATAATCAGAACACTATTAACAGCGTAGGCAAAAAACGTAGACTCCTGTGGGAACAGCAAAAGGTTTTCGATGGGGCGAGTAATCGCAGTCCCACGAGTCCGAAGACCCCGCAGTAGTGGTTTTCTACGAGGAGGCTAAGGCCGTGCCCACGGAAAGCGAAGTTTTTTGCCGAAGCGATTGTAGAAAGCATATATAAATGACGAATAAATAGATGTAAATTATGTCGTAGTCTATAGACATTGTGTCAAAAACAGCCTTCCTATTAAATTGTTTATCTATTTCTCTCCCTTTTCATACAACCACTCAAACTGATGTGCCATATCAAAGTCTAATTCTGTTAAACCCTTCTCTTGCCATGACGATAGCTTAACCGTCACCTTTTTGTAGTCAATTGAAATCAATGGATGATGTTTAATATCTTCAGCATAATTAGCAATCTCCTGAACAAAGCGGACACCAGATAAGTAATCTTTGAAACGATATTGCCGCTCTATCCACTTCTCATCAACCAGTTTCCAATCAGTTAAATTATTTAGCTTATTATTAATTTTTTCTTCGTTTAGCCGTTCCACAATAATCCTCCTTTTATAGAATATAGAATGTTAATCATTTAATTATAACTAGCACCTCTTCATTCCAATCATCACAAATTTGTTGAAAAGCCATTAAATAAAGCGTTTACATCTGTATATTTTTGGAAAGACTACTAGTAACGTTACTAATACAATTTAGAAAGAGGCGACTGTAATGGCTTATTTAAGAGAAGCTGTTCAAAATCAGAAAGAATTTTTAATCGCACAATTAGTCAATCAAGGAATTGCTCAGCCGGAAGATAATGAATTGCACAATAAAACGATATCAGAAATCATAAATGAGTATGACCAATTTACCATCACAACTAGTAAAAGTAGTAAAAATTCACTACGGTTTATTCGATCGATCCATTTTCAAGAAAACAGGAAGCCCTACAATTGAGGCTTCCTGTTTTTTGATTACAGTGTATGTTGTCTAAGTCTAAAACTAACAACCTTTTGTTCTGTCATAGCCTCAATAGTTGATTTTACGCCTTCTCTTCCAAGACCTGAATTTTTAACTCCGCCAAACGGCATCGCATCAATTCTGTAATCACTGCTATCATTAACCATTACTCCACCAACTTCTAATTGCTGGATGGCTAAGAAAGCTTTCTCAATATCTGCAGTAAATATACCGGCTTGTAGTCCATAATCTACAGCGTTAGACTGTTGAATTGCTTCATATACGTCCTCTACAGGAGTAACCAAAACAACTGGACCAAAAATCTCTTCCTGTGCAATTTTTGCCGATTTAGGTACATTTGTTAGAATAGTTGGGTAATAATATGCACCATCTCTGTTTCCACCGACCTCTATCCTTGCACCATCTGCTAAAGCTTCTTCCACCCATGTCTCGACTCTTTTTGCTTCCTGCTCATTAATCATCGGACCAACATCTGTTAATTCATTCATTTTATCTCCGACTTGTAATTCTAAAGTGCGTTCCTTAAATGATTCTAAGAATTTACTATAGACACCTTTTTCCACATAAATTCGTTGAACGCCGATACAATTCTGACCGACCGCTGAGAATGATCCCGATACGCATGATTGAACCGCATCATGGACATCCGCATCGTCTAGGACAATAACAGGAGAATTTGATCCAAGCTCCATATTTATCCGTTTGATGCCAGCTTGGTGAGCAATCCGTTCACCTGCATTCGTTCCTCCAGTGAAAGAAATCATTTTTATCGATGGGTGAGTTACCAATGTCTCACCTACCTCTTTACCAGAACCGGTTATTACAGAAAGCATTCCGGCTGGTAATCCAGCATTGGTAAATGCTTCAGCTAATAATAGTGCACTTAATGGAGTGACTGATGCAGGTTTTACTACAATCGCATTGCCTGCAGCAATCGCTGGACCCACTTTATGTGCCACTAAATTAAGCGGATCATTAAATGGAGTAATGGCAGCGACTACACCAATTGGAAATCGATAATAATAACCTACTCTGTTTTCACTACCTTCATTTTGATCAAAGTTAATCGTTTCTCCGTTGATTCGTCTGGCTTCCTCTGCACTAATTCGGATTGTTTGTATTGCTCGCTTGACCTCACCACGCGCCTCATTAATTGTCTTACTACCCTCGGACGCAATTGTTTTTGCATATCTTTCTTTATTATCTTCCATAAAGGAAGCAGCTCTATTTAGGATACTTATTCGTTCATGTGTTGGCCATGACCGATTGGTTTGATAAGCCTCTTCTGCTTTCTCAATTGCAAATAACATATCGTTTTGTGATGCTAATGGCACCTTCGCGATCAGTTGATTATCCTGTGGATTAAACACATCAAATGTCCGTTCTGCTGTTATCCATTGCCCTGCTAAAAGCATTTTCTCTTGTCTTGCTTGTAGTTGCATTGTGATCACCCTCCTTAAATTTTTGTTAGGGCGTGTTGCCTATGGTAATGAATCATGTCTATTAATAAGGAATAAGCTGTTTCTGTTAGGCCGGCTCCGGCTCCTGTTAACATAATAGGTCCTGCTAAATCGCACTCGTAAACTATCGCATTCGTTGGACCTGAAATACCAGCTAGCGGATCATCGTTATCAACTAGTTCTGGTTTTACCGAGGCCTTGACCGTACCATCTTCTTTGGTAATTCGAGCTAATAAACGCCACTTTTGATTGTTGTTTAAAGCCTCTTTTATCTGATCAACAGTCAAATCGCTTATTCCTTTACAGTAAATATCCTCTGCAGCTATTGGTGTATCCATTAAATAGTTAGCTAGAATTGCTGCTTTATATCTAACGTCGTGCCCTTCTATATCACTTGTCGGATCTGCTTCAGCATAGCCAAGACTTTGAGCCTTCTCTAATGCATCTTGAAAGGTTTCTCCTTTTTCCATTTCCGTTAAGATATAGTTTGTTGTTCCATTTAAAATCCCCTTGATTTCTGTTATCTCATTGCCCGCTAAGGTTGTTACCGGCATCCTAAGAGCCGGGGTACCACTCATAACAGTGCCTTCAAATCCCCAGAACACATCGTTTTCTTCAGCTAGTGCTGATAGCTCATTGTACGCTAATGCAACTGGACCTTTATTTGTTGTTACAACACTTTTTTTATGATTAAAAGCAGTTTTACAATGATCAATTGCCGGCTGACCTGTATTTACATCGGTAAAAGTAACTTCTACAATTATATCCGCGTTGGAATGTTTAATTGTTTCTAAGCTACTCCACCCCTTCACTAAACCTTGCTGGTTTGGATAGTTTTCTACGTTACCTGTTTCTTTAACACTATCTAACACCTTTTCCATATCAAGTCCTTCAGAATGATAGATAGATCCCTTCATCAAATCTGAAACAGCAACAACAACCGGATCAAAGCCGTATTTTTTGTTTAAGCTTTCTTTTTGTTTTAAAAATAACCCTGCTAGTGACTGACCAACTCCGCCAAATCCAATAAATGCTACTTTGGTACTCATCTAGCTCACCTCCACAATTTTCCGTTATTTGCTAGGAGACGGTGGGAACATTCCGTTAACAGTGCCACACCAATTGGCAACGCATCCTCGTTAATTTGAAAATCAGATGTATGCAAACTACCTGTCGTATCACCATTTAATGCGCATCCAAGAAAGAACATTGCTCCTGGTATATCATTGGTAATGTGACCGAAATCTTCTCCTCCCATGCCGAAGGGCTCTTCATAAATTGGCATGTGTGGATATAATTCATTAGCAACCTCTCTAAACATATCTGTGATGTCTGCATTATTATGAAGAGCTGGTTCCCCGTGTTCAACATCAAGCGTGTAGTATCCACCTAGGGATTCTGTTATTTTCGCTATTGATTGCAATTCATCAATTAGCTGTGACCGAACCTCGGGTGTATAGGATCTAATCGTCCCATTTATTTGAACACTTTCAGGAATAACATTTGAAGAAAGACCTCCATGAACTTCACCAATACTAATAGTCCCCACGTCTAACGGATTTACTCTTCTACTTATCAGACCATAAATTCCTTGAAGTACGAACGACGTCATCCAAATAGGATCTGTTCCTTGATACGGATAACCACCGTGGCCACCAGTACCGTTTATCGTTAGAAAAAAATTGTCTATATTCGCCATACTAGGTCCTTTATTTATTTGAATTTCTCCCGTGTTTCTCCAAGGACATACATGTAAAGCAATGGCAGCTTCTAGGTCATTTATTGCACCTGAACGGAGCATGTAGGGCGCCCCGGTTAAACCGTATTCATCCGCTTTTTCTTCAGCCGGTTGGAAGATAAATTTAATTGTACCGCTTATTCTTCCTTCCTTATAATCTTCTGCTAATAATTTTGCTGCACCTAGAAGCATTGTCATATGAGCATCATGGCCGCATGCATGCATGACGCCTGGATGCTCTGAGGTATATTCGACTCCTGTCTGTTCAACTATTGGTAGCGCATCCATATCAGCTCGAACACCAATTGTAGGACCACTGCCTGAGGACAGGGTAGCGACAATCCCATGACCCGCTATCCCCGTCTGTATATCAAATACTTGCTCAGCTTCTAGTACTTCAAGAATAAAGTCGCTTGTTTTTTTCTCCTCAAAGCTTAATTCCGGAAAACGATGCAAATGGCGTCGTATATCTATTAAGTCTGATTTCAAAAATTCTGAGCGTTTTGTGATATCCCATTCTTCCGTCCGCAAAGGGATCACCTCCCTTAACTATTTACAAATAGGCTTTCTGGTAATGTTTGAAATGCTTGCTCTAGGTCATAAATGAGATCTTCGATATCTTCAATCCCCGCTGAGTAACGAATTAAACCTTCTGGTATGCCCATCGCAGCTCTTTCCTCAGGTGTACATTCCACGTGGCTAGTTGTTCGAGACGGGCCTACGATTGTTTCAACTGAACCAAGGTTGGCTGCACGATTAGCGTATTTTAATTTCGGAAGCAAATGTCTTAACGTATCTACTCCGCCTTTAACCGCAAAGCTCAGCATTCCACCAAAATCATTCATTTGTTCCTTGGCAATTTCGTGACCAGGATGGTCTTCGAGTCCTGGATAGAAAACTGATTCTACTACATCAACTGTCTGTAAATAACGAGCAACAGCCATCGCATTTTCCGATTGTCTATCAACACGTAATTTTAATGTCTTCATTCCTCGTAAAAGTAAGTAGGCTGACATTGGATCAAGCGTTGCTCCATTTATTTCACGGTAATGATAAATCGACTCTACTAATTCCTTTGATCCACAAACAGAACCACCTAGTGCATCTGCATGCCCACCTAAGAATTTTGTTGCACTGTGAATAACTAAATCGGCGCCTAGTGCTAAGGGATTTTGATTAATTGGAGTAGCAAAGGTGTTATCAACAATCACGATTGCTCCTGCTTCTTTACCTGCTCTTGCCATTCGTGCTATATCTGTTATTTTGACCGTTGGGTTTGTTGGAGTTTCTAGATACAACACCTTACATCCCTTGGCGATTTCTTTTTCAATTTCTTCATGATCACCCGTATCACATAAAGTAACGTCTATTTTTTGTTTAGGTAAAAATTCAGTAAATATTTTATTTGTTCCACCATACGTATCTTTAATCGATACAACTCGATCACCCGGAAATAGTAATGTGCCAAGCGTGTTACTTATTGCTGCCATTCCAGTAGAAAAGCTAGTAGCAGCCTCTGCGCCTTCTAGAATTCTTATCTTTTCTTCAAAAGCTTCGACGGTTGGATTAGTATTACGTCCGTAAATGTGTCCTTTCTTTTTACCGATCGCCACATCATACCATTCATCCATATCGTCATAGCCAAAAGATACACTGTGCACAACTGGAACCTGTGTAGCACCAAATGCTAATTGATCTTTCTCTCCGGCCCAAATCGCACGGGTTCCCATCTTTGTTTCTCTCATATAAATTCCTCCTTGCAACAGATTTATTCAATAATCGGTATGCATTAAGCAGATTGCCGCACATAGAATTTCTATTCCGGTCAGTTGGCTATACATACCGTTTATATGCTTGGTTGTTGTTAAACTACTGCTTAGTTCAGCGCCCTTCTAGCTGATCTTTCCACCTTGATGATTGTATGGCGGATAGGGGTCTTGAACAATTAGCTCTCTTGGATAATTGGTAAAGGTTTTACAACCTGTTTCTGTAATTCTAATCGATTCACTAATTTCAATTCCATAATTATCAAACCATAATCCTGGAATCAAATGAAATGTCATGTTTGGTTGCAGGACCGTTGGATCTCCCATTCGAACACTAGCTGTGTGCTCTCCCCAGTCTGGCGGATAGTTTAGTCCAACCGAGTATCCTAATCTTGCTTCTTTTTCAATTCCGTGCCTTTTTATACTTTTTCTCCAAACAGCCTCTACGTCACCACATGTCATTCCCGGCTTAATGGCATCTAGCACCTCGTTTAGGCCTTCGACAACAATCGGAGTAATAGTTTGTAGCTTTTTAGAAGGAGTTCCAATCGAAACAGTTCGCGCTAAAGGCACGTGATATCTTTTGTAGCAACCGGCTAGCTCGATAATTACCGATTCACCTTCTTTAAATGGTCTCTCCGACCAAGTAATATGCGGGGCACCTGTATTTTCCCCAGAAGGTAGTAACGGAACAATAGCCGGATATTCACCACCATATTTGTCAGTACCTGAAATCATGTGATAATAAATTTCAGCTGCTGTATCACATTCGCGATTTCCAACGTGAATACTTGCTGCACCCTTATACATTGTTTGCTCTGCGATTTCAGCTGCTCGATTCATATATTCAATTTCTTGATCTGACTTAATCATCCGAACATGATTGACAAGTAAGTCCGCATCCTTAAAGGTCGCATTAGGCAGACCTTGTTTTAATCTTTCATAGGCTTTAGCAGTAAAATAATAGTTATCCATCTCAACACCAACGTACCGATTCGCTTGCCCAATTTGCTTCAATATTTCTGAAACAAAGTCCATTGGATGGTAGATCGATGACTGTACATAGTAGTCTGGATATGGAATGACATTGTCATCATAAATCCAAGTTGTTGCCTTCGCTCCATTTGCATCCTGGTAACGACCAATCCAGATTGGTTGTGGTTCATCAATTAAAATTACTAGCATTTGATGCACATAAAACGACCAAGCATCATATCCTGAAAGATAATTCATATTTGCAGGATCCGTGACAAGCAAAACTTCAATTCCACTTTCAGCCATCTTCTGTTTTGTCTTACTTATACGGGTTTGATATTCGGTAATATCAAATGGAAGCATTGGCCTCACCCTCTCATCTAACTGAATATTTTAATAATTCTTACTATTTATCTTATTAAAATACTTAACAGAATGTAATGTAAAAATTGTATGAAGTTTTTTCTGTTTCTGTTATACAACATGTTGCATTTAAGTCGATATAAGATTGTATTTAGGCGAATATCATGATTATCATTATTTTTTAGAGTTTTAGCCTCAATTACTATCAATTAGACAACATCTCTAGCTATTCTGTTTTTATATAGGTTATACTTTTCCTTACCCGCTCAAGTGGTGTTAATAAACATAGCATTTTCCACAAAAAAAATGCCCTGTATTATGACAGGGCATAGACCGTTTATTCATTTTAATTTGTTTAACATCCATAGCCGTACACTTAATTCCAAAAGAAAGGAATCATCAGACTCTATTAATGATAGCTTTGTTAACGATTCTATTTTTCTAAGCCGATGAAGTAATGATTGTCGATGTAGATTTAATTCTCTTGCAGTTTGGCTTACATTACCTTTGTACTTATTATAAGTCTTAAGTGTATAAATTAGATCTGTTTGTCTCTTCTTATCATAATCGAGCAATGGTTGTAGAGTATCTTTAACAATAGAAGCAATTTCGCTTTCCTCGGAAATTGCCATCAAAAGCCGATTAATTCTCGTATCACTAAAAAAAGTCCTTTCACCTGTTCCATGATGTTGTAACCCAATATCTAATGCAGTACTTGCTTCATCGTAGCTTTCATAAAAGGCAAATTCACTTTCACTATCAGCAGCCACCCCCCACGATATTTCTACATCTGTTAGTAATTGGCTTAACCTTCGTTCAATTGTATCTAAAAACTGATTTGCCACATCTCCATATGGTAGGTGGTCTGCCTCTAGATATAAGATAACTTCCCCCTCATCAAAAGTGGTCATTGTCCTGCGACTAAAAAGTTTTCCTGCATAGGTGATTTCTTTTTGAATGTAGTAGTTCATACTTTGTAATGAAGAATTAGACGGATTCTCTTCTTGCTTCTTACTTTGTTTGGAATCTTTATAACTAATATTTCCGACAATACAAATGTATGAAAGATTTAAGTCATACCCAAGCAATTTAGCCTTTGATGATAGCTGCTCATCTACCCTTGTTTTATTTTTCGCCAAATTTAGGACAAAGTTGTCCTTTAATCTTATTTCGGTTAATTCAATTGCATTTTCTTTAACGAAATAGAGGGCACATGCGGTTAAGGCATGCTCCAAAACATTCATGACAAACCAAGAAAGCTGGGTACTTTCACTTGGCTGAAAGATAACATATCCTTGAGTTTTATGATTATTTAATATTTTAAGCTGAAAGAATACTTCGTTAGCGTACTTATATTCTTTCATATGATAGTACAATGGATGTTCACTAAATTGGATATCTAATAGAGGAGTTCGTTGAAGTTTATTTTCCTGATCCTCACCGCTATAAGCTTTTATAATAACTGGACTAAAATGCTTATTGGCCCGAACAATTCTCGTAGCATCGGTGATGGCAACAGGGATTTTTATATGTCTGTATAAGGAGTGTGCAATCTCTTCTAATCCTTTGTCATGGAGAACGCAATTAATTAATTCATGGCGAACGTCCTCAGCTTTTTCACGTTCTTTTTGTTTATCCACCGTGATTTCATGCATAACCGTTTGCAAAATGTCTGCAAATCTTATTTCCCATGGTACATCGATAATAACGAGGTCATGTTCATCAGCTAGTTCTAAAACACGATCGGGAATATCGAAAATATATCTTCCTGTAGCAAAAGCTAAAACAGATGCCCCTGACTGAATAACATCTCTAACAAACTTTTCTAGTAACTCTGGCTTATCTTCACAGCCGATCCCGGTACTTAACACAAACTCATTTTTCCTAACAAAGTTTTCTACAGGCATTTCGATAACAGAAATCCATTCGATTGGTTTTTCCTTCATAATATGGTTAGATGTTTTAACCTTACATGACTTCATAATTGGTAGCTTTAGAACACCACCTGCCGACAAACCCATAAATGCTCACCTCATTCTGACAATTCGATACTCTTGGAGCACATCATTGGATGATTGAACGAACTATTCTTATTAACTATGAAAGTAAGATTGTCAAAGGTGGTAATGCAAATGTCAGCAACCATTTTTAATATCCATAGACAACCTTTTATAAGAATATTCAGTCAATTAAAATTGTCTCATGGATTGAGGCTTATTACAATATATCCTAGTCACTTTTAGTTTGTTTATATTAGTTTTTTTGAATTCCAAATCTTGCGTTAATTTCACCCCGTAGTAATTCTTTTCGATTTCTTTTTTCATCTCGAAGTCTTTGAGCCTTTAACATATCCTGTCTAATTTCGTATGTTTGGACTCCTTCTTCTCGTTTGTTTGCAATCTCAACTAATTGTTCTACGTCTGCAAATGAATATTTTCTATTTCCCCTGGGGGATCTCTCCGGGAAAATCAGCTTTCGTTCTTCATAATATCGTATTTGCCTTTCTGTAAGGCCTGTTAATTCACTAACGACTCCAATAGTGATTACTTTTCTTTCTTTATATGAAGGATTATCAGTCATTTTTTTCACCACCACTACGTATGATTTAAAATCATTATATCTAGCATTATACATGCAATTTTCTGAAAGCTTAATGGTTATGTAAGAAAATCTTACATTAAATTATCTTACACAAATATAAATAGTTCGTAAAAAAACCTTACAAAACTGGTGTTAAAGCTAGCAAACTTTATTAGAATGGTTCCATCACGAGAGAGGAGTGATTAATTGTCATACTTAAGAGCTGCAGTCGATCAACGGAAAAGCATCCTCATAAAAAAATTAATCCAAGCAGGTGTCTATAACCATGCTGATACTACAATATACAGTAAAACAATCACTGAATTAGAACTTGAATATAAGCAAAATGGCTTGAACAAAAAGGAATTCATGTAACATCCTATACAGAAAACCAGTTGGAGAGGAGTATTGATTAGTGGAAAAAGAAGCAGTTGATTTAGCGAAGAAAATTGTAGAACTTGATCTTTTAAGAGATGAAATCTGGGAAAGTTTAGCTATGCTTGCTGGTGACAAGGCATATGAACTATTAAGAGTTGTTCAAAATAGTTGAAGATAAGGGGGGTGCTAAGAAGCATCCTCTTTTTAAATGCTAAATCACACTGACACAGGTTCGGAAAAGAATGAATAAGCTATCTTAATATTTTATTCAGGATTTGGAGTGGTGACATTCTATGAATTTACCAACGATTTTATCTGGACCAATCATCCGTAGAGCAGAAGCTTCTCAAGTTTTCATCTGGATTGCTACAAGTGAACCTTTCCAGATTGACGCAAGTATTTATGATATGCAGTTTGCCAAAAACAGTAAAAATCATGTCGTTAGCGTTCGTTCTGAAACAGAAATGATTTCCGTTGGAGCAAAACTTTATATCCATTTAATAAAAATTAGCCCTAAAAGAAATCATTTTCCTACCGATTTATTGTTAGGTTATAACTTGTTTTTTACTAAGGATTCGAAAGTGCTTGATTTAAAAAGCTTCGGCCTCCTATCACCACAAAATCCACATACCATTGTTTATGGTGATCTAAACTACCCATCATTCTACATTCAGCAACAGGAAGACAACAATAGAATTCTATACGGGTCCTGCCGTAAGCTTCACGGAAAGGGAGATGACGCTTTAGTAAGCGCTGACATAACGATTGACGAACATCACCTAAATCTAGCAGAGCGTCCAAATGCCTTATTTCTTATGGGTGACCAAATCTATGCCGACGACGTTGCCGATCCAATTATTCGCTTTATTTCCGACTTAGGAAAAGAATTAATAGGGAAAGATGAAAACCTAGGTTTACTAGATTCCCGCCTTGAACAAGAACCGTTTAATACATCGGTTGATAAAATAAGTGGACGACAATTTTTTATTGAACACTTTGGTAAGTTCACTTCCAGAAATGCAAGTAATCACTTGCTAACACTTGGTGAATATGCCGCTATGTATTTACTATCTTGGGGACCACAGCTTTGGGAGGTCGCAATCGACTATGGGGTATTTAGCACTAAACCTGCCTCTGAAAACTTCTATTTCATCTTCCCTAACGAAAAACGCTATCAGGATGAACGACAAAAGGAACTCAATAGACACGAAGATCGATTTAATGAACAACTAGAGGATATTCATCGGTTTCAAGAAACACTCTTCCGCGTACGTAGAACCTTAGCCAACACCCCAACCTATATGATCTTTGATGATCACGACATGACCGATGACTGGAACCTTTCGATTGATTGGGTGAATGAGGTTCGACGTGCTCCTTTAGGAAAACATGTAATCGTTAACGGCTTAGCTGCGTACTGGGCCTTTCAGGGATGGGGAAATGACCCTGATAGTTTTAGTAATTTATTTAAAAATCGGATGATAGATTATTTTGATGCCTATACACTGGATAGTCCAGTTTACGAACAGTGGTTAGAGACACTGTGGCAATTTGATTCATGGCATTTTGTGGCACCAACCCTTCCAAAGGCAATCTTTTTAGACACGCGGACAATGCGAAGGTTTGATTCCCATCCCAAGCCAACGAAAATAGGTTCTATTATAGAAGAAAACGTACGAAGTCCTCAGTTAATCAGCAAAAGAGGATGGAATAAATTAACCTCAAGCCTTAATCGAAGTGGTTGGAGTAGCGGATCAAAGTTATTGATTGTATCACCAACTCCTTTATACGGGATAGGCTTAATTGAGTCGGTTTTAGATAAGTACATTTATCCTTTACGCGGTCTTGGTATATCTGTTCACAGTATGCTCGATTTTGAAGCATGGAAATATAACGGTAAAGGGGTTAATGAGTTTCATCAATGGATTGCCAACCGGAATCCAAGCGAATGTATTATTTTGTCCGGGGATGTCCATTATGCTGCATCAGTTCGTTCAGCAATCGATTACCAAAATGGTGAAGCAGCAACCATTTATCAATTTACTAGTAGTCCGATGAACAATATGAGCTTCACTGGTGTTTGGGGTTCTTTAATGAAAAAAGTGATTTGGTTCAACGCACTTAAACGAAAACGCGCGAATATTTATCGGTATTGTGATGTTTCAAATAATCTTGTAATTGAGAATAAAAGCTCAGTTCTTCCGGAAGACTTCAATTGGCGCGAAACAATTCGTTATTTAAAGACTGAAAACCAATCAATTATCGAAATAGAAAATAACCTCGGTATGTTATCGATAGATTCAGATTCGGTCCAAAACAGTTTGTTAAAATATTTTGGACTGTATCAGGCTGAGAAAAGATATAAAACTATTGAATTTCCTTCTTCAGATGAGAGTTAAACGACAGAAGACTTCCCAATTACCAGATTGGGAAGTCTTCTGTGGCTTATTAGTATTGGACGCGATGTAAATTCGCAAAGATACCGCCTTTAGCAATTAACTCTTGATGTGTACCTTGTTCAGCAATCCCTTCCTCGGTTACTACAACAATCCGATCTGCATTTTTAATCGTTGTCAATCGATGTGCAATTACCAGGGTTGTTCTATCTTTTGCCAAATCATTTAGGGCTTGCTGGATGATTCGCTCAGTTTCGGTATCTAGTGCTGATGTTGCTTCATCCAAAATCAGGATTGGAGGATTTTTCAAAAACATTCTTGCTATTGCTATCCGTTGCTTTTGACCCCCAGATAATTTCAAGCCTCGTTCGCCAACCTGTGTTTCATAACCTAGTGGCAGTGCCTCAATAAATGCTTCAAGATGAGCTCTTTTTGCCGCATCAGCTATTTCCTGATCAGTTGCACCTCGCTTACCATAAGCTATATTTTCACGAAGTGTTCCTGTAAATAAGAACACATCCTGTTGAACAATACCAATTTGCGCACGTAATGACTGCTTTGTCATACTGCGGATATCGATACCGTCAATAGATATCGCTCCACCATCGATATCATAGAAGCGCGGAATCAGTGAACAAATTGTTGTTTTACCAGCTCCAGAAGGTCCGACAAATGCAATTGTATCGCCAGCTGGAATAGATAAATCGATGTTTTTCAATACTTGTTTATGATGATCATAACCGAACGTTACATCTTTGAAATTAATTTGACCTTTTAAAGAAGTTACTTCAACTGCGTCATCGGCGTCAACTACTTCTGGCTCACTATCTAGTAATTCAGTAAACCGTTTAAAGCCTGCCATTCCCTTTGGATATTGCTCCATTAACGCCCCGATTTTATCAATCGGCCTGAACAACACATTTACGTACAAAACAAATCCAACTAACTCCCCATCTGATAGTTCGCCATTTAGGCTTAACCAGGCACCTAACACAAGTACAATTAACACGATTAATCGCGTCATCATATAAATACCAGATGTACCATAGGACATGACACGATAGGAGCTTAACTTAGCTTTACGGAAATTTTGATTATCAACAGCAAAACGAGAAATTTCATAATCTTCATTCGTAAATGACTGTACTACACGGACACCAGATACACTGTCCTCAACCCTGGCATTCACGTCTCCTATTTCTTTGTACATGCTCTTCCATGCATGGTTCATGCGAATGTTAACAAACGCAATCAGCCAAATAAGAAATGGTACAACAAACAATATTACCAAGGCCAGTTTTACATTGACAGTAAACATGATCCAAAATGCCCCAATAAAAGTCATGACTGCTATAAATAAATCTTCTGGTCCATGGTGGGCCAGCTCGCCAATATCAAATAAATCATTGGTAATCCGACTCATAATATGACCTGTTTTTGTGTTATCAAAAAAACGAAATGATTGCCTTTGCACATGATTAAACAATTGTTGGCGCATATCTGTCTCTATGTTAATACCGAGCTTATGCCCCCAATAATTCACTATGTATTGTAGAAATGTACTCGAGATATACAGAGCAATTAAACCAACACTGACTGAAATAATTACCTGCCAATTGCCATCAGGTAGAAGCTCATCGATAAACCATTGAACGGCTAGCGGAAATGCTAACTCTAATATTGCTACCACAATGGCACAACTGAAGTCTAAGATAAATAATTTTCTATGTGGCTTATAATAGGTGAAAAAACGACGGATCAATTAGTGCACTTCCTTTATTCATTTACTCCATTAGAGGGGTTTTTGCATAAAGGGATTATACGACTTAATGGCGGGATTGGCAATGTTCTTGTTATTGACCACTTCATAATAATCTATTATTCTTGGTTTTTTTGCCGATGACATTACAGTAACGATTGAAGATCGCATAACGGTATCGATGAAGGTTTAGCATACATTCAACGCGGTTCCAGCATTATGTCTTATGATCTTAGTCTCGTTGTTTTTTACTTGGACGAATCTTATGAACAATTGGACAGGTGAGAACCCTCGGGAAAAGATCTCTAGGCGTGGTTGATGCAAATCAACACACTAATTACTATA
Source organism: Aquibacillus halophilus (assembly GCF_009649745.1). Classification (GTDB taxonomy): domain Bacteria; phylum Bacillota; class Bacilli; order Bacillales; family Amphibacillaceae; genus Aquibacillus; species Aquibacillus halophilus. The sequence continues at coordinate 117,618 of NZ_WJNG01000015.1, forward strand.
ATGACAAAGTATTGACTTCCAATAATTAACTAAAAAGACGGATTATCGCAAACTAGGCGATAATCCGTCTTTACATACCTCCAAGTCCTTCAGTAATTAACATAATTACTAATGGCCCTAAGATAACTATAAATAATGAAGGAAAGATGAAAAATACCATTGGGAATAACATCTTTATTGGGGCTTTCATTGCTTGTTCACGAGCTTTTTCTCGTTGTTGCTCTCTAATTCTAACTGTTAAATTACGGAGTACTTTTGCCATTCCAACCCCTAATTGGTCAGCTTGAATCAGTGAGGTGAGCACACTTTGAAAAGCATCTGATGCCACTCTCTTACGCAATTCATAAAAGGCTTCTCTCCTTGACATCCCTCTTTTAACGTCGTCCATTGCCATTCTAAACTCTTCTGGTAATGGTCCGTTCATCCGCCCACATACGTTATGAATTGCTCCGTCTAAGCCGATGCCCGCTTCGATTAACAAATTAACCGAGTCAAAAAAGTCTGGCATAGCTCTATTAATTGACTTAACCCGTTCTGTTTTTTTCTTACCTAGATAAAATATAGGAATTCGATATCCTAAAAATGCTACTGTTATAATCATCAACCAAATCACCATAAGGTTATCAGCAGTAGGAAGAAACAATAGCCCTACTAACGTGGCACCACCAACAGCAAGAAGTAATTGAATTAAGCGAAATTCTATTGGAGATAGTTTAGTCATATAGCCTGCATCGCGGATCAGTACTTGCAATTTTTTACTTTCATTTTGAGACATTCGCTTACTTACTTGGTTGACACCTTGGTTCCAATACTTTCTAACAATTACTGATTGTCTTTTCTTTTTATGTTTACCCTTATCTAGTTTATCTAACTGATCATTGGATTTGCCTAAATAAGCATTGGCTCGTTGATCAAACACAATCTGCTTTCTAAAAATTGTAGATAAAATTGCGGCTAATAGTAACATGAAAAATACCGTTGTAATAACAAGAAAGACAAAATCTAACATCGTTACACCTCAATTTGGATGATTTTTTGAATGACGAACCAACCGATAATAATAAATAGACCTGAGAAACAAAGCGTTAATATTCCCAATGGGTGATCTAGCATTGGTCCAAAATAATCAGGACTTGCAAAATACATATAAATTGCTAAAACTACTGGTAGTAACGTGATAATCCAAGAAGACATTTTTCCTTGGGATGTTAACGTACGCAATTCATCTAATACCCTAATTCTACCTCGGATTGTTTCTTCCATCGTTTCTAGTAATTGCACTACGTTTCCCCCACTTTGGCGCTGTGCTAATAACCCTTGGACTACCACCTCTAATTCTTTATTTGGTAACCGGATCAACAAATCTTTAAATACATCATCAAGCGGAACTCCCAAGTTTGCTTCTCTTACAACACGGTCAAACTCTGGACCAATTGGATCCGGCATCTCTTTTGCAACAAGTTGCATCGCTTGCATAAAACTGAATCCAGCTCTCATTGAATTAGCCATTGTTCCTAATGTTTCAACTAACTGATAAGTTAGCAAATTTAGGCGTTTTTTTCGTTTTTTTGCCATATATGAATCTGGTATTACTAAACCACAAAAACCAATAAGAATACTAAAGAACCAATGTATTCCCAACAAATTGGCTGTTAATCCAAATGCAAAACCTGCGACAATTCTAAAAACAAAAAAATCTTCTGCGTTTAGAGCGCTTCCAGCTTGTTCAAGTTTTTTTTCTGTCTTTTTACTAAAATGTAATTTCCTAAAAAAACGTGATAATAAACCTATTATCTTTTTAGAAAAAATAACTCTTTCTTCCTGTTCCTTATTCATGTCCATTTCTTCATGCTTTTTCGGAATAAAGTTTTTAATTCTTTTATTCTTCTTTCTTCCTCTAGCTGCACTAGAAACCACCATAAAAAATAATAGGAAAAAGAATAAAAATATTAGAACAAGTATTATCATAGTGTTCATCACTTACCATTCCTCACTGAACATTTGTGGAGAAGCGTGGTAACCATTAAGTTCAAATAGCTCGGTTGCTTTTGGTCTAATTCCTGTTGATACAAACTCACCGATAATTTTTCCATCATCCATTCTTCCAGATTCTATAAATTTAAAGACATCCTGGAGTACTATTGTGTCGCCTTCCATCCCTAACACTTCGGTAATCTGAGTTATTTTTCTTGTCCCATCTTTCATTCTACTTTGCTGTACAATTAAATCAATTGCATTTGAAATTTGTTCGCGAATCGCACGTATTGGTAAATCAAAACCAGCCATCATAACCATTGTTTCAATTCTAGCAATCATATCCCTTGGTGAATTTGCGTGGCCAGTACTTAAACTACCATCATGACCGGTGTTCATTGCTTGTAGCATATCCAAAGCTTCTTTGTCACGAATTTCCCCGACGATAATTCGATCTGGTCGCATACGTAATGAATTCCTTACTAAATCCCTAATAGTTATCTGACCTTTTCCTTCAATGTTTGGTGGTCTTGATTCTAAGGAGACTATATGTTCTTGCGTGAGCTTAAGCTCTGCTGCGTCCTCAATCGTAACAATCCGTTCCCCATCAGGAATACGAGAAGAAAGTACGTTCAGGGTTGATGTCTTACCTGAACCGGTACCACCACTAATGAAAATATTAAGTCGTGACTTAACAGACATATCAAGGAATTCAGCCATTTGTTTACTTAATGTGTTAAAATTAACTAAATCATCCATTGTAAATGCTTCTGCCGAGAATTTACGAATAGTTAACGTTGGCCCTTTAATAGCTAGTGGCGGAATAATAGCATTTACACGTGATCCGTCAGGTAAACGCGCATCAACCATTGGTGAACTCTCATCGACCCGCCGGCCAATTGGAGCAACGATTCGTTCAATTACATTACTAATATGTTGATCATCACGAAAACTGACAACACTTCTTAAAATCTTACCTTCTTGTTCATAGAATACGTCGGTTGGACCGTTTACCATTACTTCCGTTATGTTTGGATTCTCGAGTAATGGTGTAATTGGTCCATAGGCTAGCAATTCATGTTGAACTGTATCAATTAGTTGTTTTTTTTCTTCAAATGTTAGCCGTGAACCTTCCTGTTCTAAAAAATCTTCACCTAATTGTTTTATTTTTAATTTTTCTTGTTTTTGATCAGTAACGGGTTTCTTTTTTAATTCCTCTACTAAATGTGCATGCATCTTAGATTCTAATTCCCAGAACGATTTCATTTTTGGTGCTTTTACTGTTATTGTTTCATGCTTTATTGGTATTGGTTTCGGTTTATTGGGTGCTTCTATCTTCTGTTCAGTAATTGTCTTATTCGTTGTACGATTAAAAAGTGACATCAGCTTTCCCCCCTCTTAATTTGTCACTGAAAACCAGCGCTTTTGTTTTTTACGAGGTTCTATTTTTGGTTCTGTTTGCACAATCAGCTTATTCATTAGTGTCATCACAGCTTTGGTCAAGGGTGATCTAGTTTGATCAAGAACAAAAGGAACTCCTTGATTAATAGAGTTGTTCACAACATTCTCTTGGTCTGGTAACGAAGCAAATATATCCTTTTCAAGTAACTCTTCTATTTTTTTTGTATCAAATGATTTTTTATTTTGTCGATTGACTACCAGTTTTACTTTTTCTTGTAATTGCATTGTTTCCAACGTATCTATATAAAGCTTACTACTTCTTAGTACAGGTAAGCTGCTAGTGGTAAGTAGAATTATTTCATTTGACTGTTCCAGACAACTTACATGTATTTCCGATAAATAAGCAGGTGTGTCAATTATTATTATGCTAAACATTTTTCTTAGTTCATCAATTGCGGTATTGAAGTGTTCTTCTGTAATACTCTCGAAAAATTCCGGACGGGGTGGAGCTGCTAAAACATGTACCCCACTTTCATGTTTTGTCAGATAATCCTGAATTGTATAATCTTCACGGTCATACCCCTCTTTAATCCATTCATAAATTGTCTCTTTTGGTTTTATGTCACAGTAGATGGCTACTTCACCAAATTGAAGATTGGCATCTACCAAAGCAACCTTTTCCCCTTGTTTGGTAAAAGCTGCTGCGAGATTGACAGCTAGTGTTGTTCGTCCAATCCCACCTTTAGGGCTAGTAACTGCAATTACTTTGCTATTCTTGTGTTCTAAATCAAATGTAGCTAAATCCTCATGCTTAGAACGGTAGTACATATATTTTTGCGCATGTATAATAACTTCTTTTGTTTCCTCTAATTCTGAAGAAAACCTTAAGATATTTGAAGCACCGACATGCATCGCTTTTTTAGTATTTTCCATATTGTCTGGAACAATGATAATGATATAGGCATGAGGATATTGAGCAGAAATTTCCTGACATAAATCATAAACGTTATAGACGGTATTTGCCTTTAGAAATAAAACGCTATTCTTCGTCTGTCTTAACCTCAAATGAAGATCCTCTAATTTATGAATCCGCTTCAGGGTGAATTGTCTTTGTTTAAGAATTGTCTCGATTTCTTTAGCTGAAGCGTTTATGTCTGAATAGAAATACCATTCCACACTCATTCTGCACTGCCTCCTGTTTCTTCTACCAATTCTCTAGAAATTGAAATTACTTCTTCCTCGACGCCTTCATCTTCAGGGTTACGTAACATAAAATAAAATCCATCAGACTCCTTGGCTGCTAGACTAAGCATAACTCCTTCTTTCGGATTGACTTCGACAGTAACAGTTTGATAGTTTAATGCTTCTGCCTCCGTGTTTGCTGATGTCCCGGAAGTAAGAACTTTAGCATTTTGAACAACTAGCTCCGCTAATAAGTTTTCTTTACCTGTCTCCTCATCCAACACCTTATTAAAAGAAACAATATCAACTTGTGAATTTGGAGCGATGTAACCAGAGACTCCTTCATGCACTGTTGTAACATTTAAAGAAATTGCACGTTTACCTTCACTGACCTCTACAATAGGATTGACTACTTCCCGTGCACCTATTTCGGCCTCTATTTGTTCACTTTCTATTTCTGTATCCTGTCCGCCTTCTGATTGGTCCGTTTCAGTCACATCGACTGGTTCTGTACCTGTCAAAGCTGTTGTGTTATCAGAATATAGCATTAAGTAAACGATTAACGCTGCGAATAATCCAAATATAAATGACCATATCCAAATACGTTTTGTTTTCATGACTTTCCCCCTAAATTCTTAGATCACTTTACTAATTTAACTGTCTTTAATAAGTAATCCTCATGGCTTCCTACTTCTTCGTTAATATTTTCTACCGAAATTTGTTTTATAAATTTCCCGGTGACACTCTTAGTAGAATTTATTACTTCATCTAACCAATACTGCGCAAACCCGACAATCTCAACAACATCTTTTCCAGTGACGTCTTTAAAAGTATCAACAACAACAATATAAATAACGCGGTTACAAGCGACCTCTGATTGATCAAACGTGTCAAAACTATTACATAAAGGAATACCTGGATAACCTTTACCGTTATGTCCCTCATCCTTATCAATTAAGTCTTGAAAGGCATCTTTTACTGGACCCCATTTTTGTCCTGTTTCTGTATCTGCAAATACTACATCATCTGTTATTGATATTTCTACTCCATTTATAATTGCTTCTGCGAGTCCACTAGCTCCGGTAGTATCTATGTCTAAATAACCACAGTTTCCACTGTAGGTACCTGTGCTTCCACATTTTAAATTTGTTTCTCCTGGAATAGCGTCCTTTTCCACCGCGATTGGTGTTATTCCTATTCCAGCCGTCAGTAGTTTAATTTCAGCTTCTGCAACTGCACTTACTTTTTTGCTATTAATTCCTAGGACTCTAGCAAATGTCATCGGAACAGTAGTTTCTTTAGAGGCAGTTACTGAATTAACATCAGATACTACTTCACTATCGCCCAAAACGAAAGAATTTTTTGTTGAGATATCTATTGCTTTTGCTTCAGGATCCCCACCACCTTCTAATAGAACCTGTGCCCCTCCAATCACTGCTGAATCCAGTGCTTTTTGAAGCGAGGCTTTTTGTGAGTAAACCCTACCAGCATCAACTGCTAATGCAACGAATCCTAAAAGAACCACAAGTGCGAGCGCCATGATAACAAGAGCATTTCCATTTTCACGTTGAAAAAATTTTTTTATTTTATTCATCACTCAATCCTCATTACCGTTTTATTTTTTAAGTCAAATGTTCCTATAATGTTCCCAATCACTGGGGTAACAAAATTGACAGGATATGTAATAGTAATGGTTACTTCCTCACCAGATTTGCCTAGATTTTCTGATATAACTATTTTTTCATCAATTAAAGAGAGGCCCGATGCATTTTCTTTAACGACTGTGATTATGACTTCTTTATCCTCTTCCCCAATACTTGCTGATCTTGCTGCTTCACGACCTGCATGATCCAAGGTTAAATAAGCATGAAAAATTCTCCCGAAGTCTACTATTCCAAATAAAAGGAGTATTAGCACTGGAAGAATTAAGGCAAATTCTACTAGTGATTGACCTTTTTCAGATTTCATTAATTACAATCCTTTCCACGCAAAAGTAATAATAGTACCAAAAAATATTGCTATACCATATGGAAAAGAAATACTAGAATTATCCTTAGAATTAACTATCATTGATCCTAAATTGCTACTTAGGAAGGGAATAGAAAAGAACAAAGACTTTATTGAGAACGTAATTCCTCGGCGTTTTATAATAAGAACAATTGCAATAAATCCTCCAATTATAGAAGTGATAAGTGCAGAATAAAATACAAATGAAGCACCTGTAAGTGCTCCGATTGCAGCCATTAACTTAACATCTCCAGCACCCATTCCACCTAACAGATAGGGAATCAAAAATACCATGAGTCCTACTAAGAAACCTAAGCCACTAAACAATAAACCATCCCATCCTTGATTGAATAAATAATAACTAAGACCAAATATCATCGCTGGGAATGTAACTATATTTAGTATTTTTTTATCTTTTAAATCTGTTATTAAGCTGATTAGTATTACTAATCCCAGAATTATAATTAAAATTAACATAGTATTTACTCCTCTTTTAATAAGGTTTTAGCCCTACTATTAGTATGTAGGGCTAATCTTTGAATTAAATATTAACTATGGTGTTGTTAAACCTGAAGCCACATTGCCGATCAAACTTTTGATCTCGCCACCAAGAGTAAAAAATATAGCTATACAAACTACAGCAACACCAGCTAAAATTAACCCATATTCCGCCATACCTTGTCCTTCTTCTTCTCTTACAAATTTCATAAACTTCTCTACCATGATAATTCCTCCCTAGTTTCTTATTATTTATGTGAAGTAGGTATAAAAAATAAAACTATGTAAAATAGCAATGCTTTCACCCTACTAGTCACCAACTTCAATTCTTTATTAAAACACTTTTGTTCTCTATACTGAACAACTTCTTGTTACATATCATAATTCTTTATAACGAATTTGTAAAGTGATTTTTTAAAAAAATTATAATACGTTCATTTTATGATTATTTTTCGTTCAGTATTGCGAACAAATTAGAAGTGCTATATAGTTGAATTAAAATTAATCTAATAGGGAGTTGAAGGAAGATGTCACATTCAAAAAAACTAATTCCAATTACTATTACAAAAGCGGATACGTTCTATTTACGATTTAAAGGTCTAATGTTTAGAAAAAATCCCATTGTAGGTCAAGGCCTATGGATCATTCCCTGTAATTCAATACATATGTGGTTCATGAGGTTTTCTATTGATGTAATCTTCCTAGATGCCAAAAATAGAGTTATAAAAAAGATAGAAGATGTAAAACCTTGGAGCTTTGTAATACCTGTGTCTGGTGCTAGATCAGTATTAGAACTTCCAATTGGAACGATACAGAAATGCAAAATTGAGACTGGGCAAGTTCTCATATTAAAATGCAGCAATGCTAAAAAGGAGGTTATGTAATGATTTACTTATTCTCACTTATCTTTCCCCTATTTGTTTTTCCTTGGGTTTATGATTTGTACCATACTTTTACAAAGTTTGTGTTTTTATTATTATTTACTTCTATTCTCTTAATCTACTATTTTGTAAAAAAGGAAAAAATTGAAATGAAGAAACAACCTTTTTCTACTGAACAGTATTTGGTAATAGCATTTGGAATATTAGTAGTTATATCAACCGTGTTCTCTTTAGATTATTCATACTCAATATTTGGAAGGCCAGTTCGCCATGAAGGAAGTCTGACAATGCTCTGTTATTTAACTCTTTTTCTACTTACATATAGACTAATTAATTTTAAAGAATATAGGATCTTTAAGGTATTAGTATACAGTGGTATATTTATCACAGTTTACGGTGTAATAGAACATTTTAATTTTAATATTCTTTCTTGGGATTACACTCCTGACAAATCAACAAGAATCCAAACTTTTTTTGATAACCCAAATTTCTATGGATCCTATCTCATTATCATTACTGTTGTTTCAATATTTCTGCTCCTTCATTCTACTAAGAAATGGGACATCTTTTTTTTCTTTATATCTTCCAGTTTATTTTTCTTAAATATAATCTACACATCTAACCGTAGTTCTCTTGTTGGATTGTTTTTTAGTCTCTTATTTCTAACTTTTTTTGTTGTTTCTCGAAGAAAACACCTTTGGAAGCGTTGGATACTTTTGGTAGTTAGTTTTCTCTTATTAATGACAATCACTAGCACACTGGAAGGGAATGGGTACATAAATAGAATGTTAAGTTTAGTTAATGATACAAGTAACCTTGTATCCGGTAATCAAACTGGTCAAGAAGGAGCTAACCGCATATTTATATGGACTGAATCGCTTCCTTTACTAAAAGAATACTTTTGGGTAGGTTCTGGTCCCGATACCTTTGCTGAAGTTTTCCCTGGTAATGATGATAAAGAAAAATTGTTGCATTATTTTGGCACTGAAGATATGACTGTTGATAAGGCACATAATGAATACTTACAAATTGCTGTTACAATTGGAGTCCCTGCTTTGATTATTTACTTAATTTTTCTTTATAGAATACTTTTTATTGGATTTAAAGCAGTTAAATATATGAATGACAGTCAAAAGATACTCCATTACGGCTTATTGGCAACGATTATCGGTTATCTTTCTCAAGCATTCTTCAATATTAGCATGCCATCTGTTGCACCCCTGTTTTGGATATTACTTGGGCTATGTTATGGCACTTCGATGGAACATATAAAAACCTCCAAAGAAAATAATAAAGTTATTGATGATGAAAACCCTCCTATTGCAATGTAGTATATAAGACTATAAATTCTATTGATAATTTCTCAATATTTAAGATTATCGATAGAATTTTGGTTTTATTTTAGGTAAAAAGAGCAAAGAACTCTCACAATTAAGTATTAGGATTACAATAGATAAAAAAAGTGAACAACCACAGTAATCCATAAAAAAGGATTTAAATTATCGAGTCCTTTGTTAAAGAAAAGATATTGTCATAATTTTAATTAACCAATATTTAAACTTTCACTTATTCAATTCTTTTACATATAGTCAAATGAATTAAAATTTAATTAATTAGGTCCTGTATTAGAATTGCCTTTCACAATAATACTTTACCGTTGATAAGAATAATCCTAGTAGTGTCAGGAAATAATATCCCTGTCTATCATTTCACAAGGAGGTTTTATGATGAATCCACAACGAGCGAAGGAAATTGTTGACTCGCCAACGATGGTCAATGTAATGCATGAAGGGAATCCTATTTATATTCAACACGTCAATGATAATGAGGGTACAGCGAGGGTTTTTCCTGTCGACGAACCTCAAAACGAGAAAGAAGTTCCGCTAGATAGCCTAAGAGAAGAGTAATTTTCACAATAAAAATAAGCCTCCACACGGGGGCTTATTAATTTATATTTAATATAATTTTAAAAATGGACTATTTTTTTTATGGAGGACTATCATGATAGAAACTCTTAAGGATTCTGCAATAGTTATTGGTAGAATAGTGACTATCGTACCGCTTCTTTTGTTTGTAACAATATTTATGGGTAAACGCGCAATTGGAGAGTTACCGATTTTTGATTTTCTAATCATTTTGACATTAGGTGCGGTTGTCGGTGCTGATATAGCAGATCCATCCATTAGTCATTTCCCAACAGCTGTAGCTATAGTTGCACTTGGGATTTTCCAAAGAGTTATAGCCAGTTGGAAAATTTCAAATCGCAAGCTAGGCAGGATGATTACGTTTGAGCCGACAGTAGTCGTTAAGGACGGAAAAATTCTAGATGAAAACTTGCGGAGAATTCGGTATTCAATTGATAATGTCTTGCAGATGCTTAGACAAAAGGATGTTTTTGATTTAAATGATGTTGATACAGCTATCATTGAGGCTAACGGAGAACTAAGTGTATTCAAAATGTCTCACAAGAACACGGTAACACTTGAGGATATGGGGATTTCTAAAAACACAGCAAGTCTCGCCCTTCCAGTGATTATGGAAGGGACGATTTATCATGATGTCTTAAACCAATATAATCTCAATCAAACGTGGTTAAATCAGCAGCTTGAGATGAGGAATGTCAAGAGCATCAATGATGTACTATTTGCCTCTGTCAATAACAAGCTAGAATTTCACATCTCATTGAAAAATGAAAAAGTACTAAACATCCCAAAGGTTTATCACTAGAATCCTTGTAAAAGATTTATTAATGCCGGACCTAACAGGACGATGAAAATACAAGGAAAAATAAACATAACTAATGGGAATAACATTTTGATTGGAGCCTTCATTGCTGCTTCTTCTGCACGTTGCTTTCTTTTTTCTCTAATCTCATTTGATTGAACACGCATAATTTGGACCATACCGATTCCTAGCTGCTCCGCTTGAATGATACTACCTACCAACGATCTGATATCATCAAACATTAGTCGGCTTCGAACACCTGACAATGCTTCTTTTCTTGTTTTCCCTAGTCTCATTTCCTCTAAGCATCGTTGAAATTCGCTAGCTAAGACACCTGGTTTTTTCGAAACTACTTTACTGAGGGCAGAATCAAACCCTAAGCCTGCCTCAATACTGACTGTTACCAAGTCTAAAAAATCGGGTAACTCCATTAGTGCCCGCTTATTTCTTTTTTTGGTTTTTAACTTTAGATAATAATTAGGTATAAAAGTTGATAATCCAAATCCAACTACGATAAATAAAAAGATAACTCCATTAGATAGATTTAATAACAACCCATATAGTCCAGCTATTATTGGTAAAACGAAAGAAACAATCATCTGGAAAATTCTAAATTCTACTGGTGTCATTCCCATTGGACTTCCTGCTTGAAGCAACTTAAGTTCTAATTTTTCCTTTTTTTCATTGGTAATGTTTTTCTGGAACTTTCGCTTAAAATTTTTCCAGATAGGTTCTATTATCCGCTTTGTGAAGGATAGCTTTTGGGTTTCTTCAACATTCAAGTTGTCTGATTGACCTGTTGCCTTGAATACGGTTGATATACGACTTGAGACTTTTTTCTTTTTTTCTGTTCGCCAAGTAATCATACCTAGAAAGAACAAAAGCAAGGTGAAGCCATATAGAAATAGAATCATTTTGTCACACCTCGATTGCTGTAATTTTGCGAATCAGGAAAAATCCAATAATACATGAAACTATTGCTACCACTAGTAAAATAATTCCAATCGCATTCTCGAATAGCGTACCAATATAGGAAGGCTCGATGATATAAAGGATTAATCCTAGAATCACTGGCAATAAACCAACGATAGCTCCAGACAATCGACCCTGCGCTGTTAGTGTGCTAATCTGTCCTTGAATTTTTATTCTGTCCCGAATTGTTTCAACAATCTTTTCTAGTACCGTGGCAAGGTTTCCGCCAACCTGTCGTTGGATGACAATAGCTTGAATCATTAAATCCAAATCCTCACTTGGCATTCTTTCCTTCAACTGATTAAGTGCGTCTTCCACACTTGTTCCATATTGCATTTCCTTAATGACTAGCTTTAACTCTTCCTTTAGTATCGGTCCAGCCTCTTCCATTACTGACTTTAATGCCTGTTGAAAACTAAAGCCTGCCCGCAATGCACCTATTATGGTTGAAATCATTTCTGGCAGGTCATCATTAAAGTCCTTTAACCTTCTTTTTTGTTTATTTACTAGAATCATCTTCGGAATGTAATAGCCAAGAACTGCTGTGAAAGGCAGAATCAGTAGACTTTCAAAAATCAAATAACTAATACCTGAAGTAAGTGCAATCGAAATAAACTGAAACATTACATATTCCTCGGGTTTTAGCGGGACCCCTGATCTACTCAAAAATAATTCTAATTTAACATTTTTATCTTTCGTTAAAAATTTTTTTCGAATGTGATTTTTCGTGTACTTTAACTGAATGTTAAACCGAGGAGATTTTGCCTTATCCTCTCCTTGTTCTGCTTGAACAATATAACGATTAACTCGATACTGAATTCTATTTTCCTTTAAAAATAATCTTTTAAAAATGCTAAGGAATAACAAGAAAGAAGAGAACAGGAATAGGACAACGACTAACTCCTTCATCATCAGTTCCAATCCTCGTCACCAATAAACACACTTGCAGGGATATGGATACCGGAGTTTTCTAAACGTTCATAGAATTTCGGACGAACCCCTGTCGGCACAAGTTTACCAATCACCTTACCATTGTCATCAATTCCACTTTGTTCATAGCTGAAGACGTCCTGTAGAACAATGACATCTCCCTCCAAACCCTGAACTTCAGTTATTTTAACAATCCTTCTTGATCCATCCTTAAGTCGCGACTGTTGGATGATGACATCAATTGCGCCTGAGATTTGTTCGCGGATTGCTTTAACAGGTAAGTCCACACCCGCTAGAAGTACCATTGTTTCTAATCTGGAAATCATGTCTCTTGGACTGTTCGAGTGTCCGGTAGCAAGTGATCCATCATGACCTGTGTTCATGGCCTGTAGCATATCAAGCGCTTCAGCACCACGAACCTCACCAATAACGACCCGATCAGGACGCATCCGTAAAGAGTTTCGAACTAAGTCCCGAATCGATATTGCACCTTTTCCTTCAATATTTGGCGGCCTTGATTCTAAAGATACGACATGATCCTGTCCTAATTGAAGCTCTGCTGCATCCTCAATCGTGACTATCCGTTCATCATTCGGAATGAAGTTTGACAGTACGTTTAATGTCGTTGTTTTTCCTGAGCCTGTTCCACCACTTACAAAAATATTTAATCGTGCCTTTACACAGGCATCAAGGAAAATCGCCATCTCTTTTGTTAATGTCCCGAATTGAACGAGATTGTCAATCGTAAAAGGGTCTTTGGAAAACTTACGAATTGTGATTGTCGGACCATTTAAGGCTAGCGGCGGAATAATAGCATTTACACGTGAACCATCTGGTAAACGCGCATCAACCATCGGTGAGCTCTCATCAATTCTACGACCAATCGGAGCTACAATTTTTTCAATGACACTCATCACATGTTCATTGTCACGAAATGATATATTTGTTAAGACAATTTTTCCTTTTCGTTCGCAGTAAACACGATTCGGTCCATTTACCATCACTTCTGATACATCTTCATCTAGAAGAAGTGGATTAATTGGCCCAAATCCGGTGAGGTCATTAATCAGTTCATCAACAATGCGCTTTCGGTCTATTGTTCCACGAAATGTTTCGTCTTCTTTAATTAACTCCATCGCCATTCCATCAATCTTTGGCACAATTGTATCAATATCTGTGTCACCTTTTAACTCATGTAACACCTGTTTATGCAATAATCCCTTTAATTCTCTATGTTTATCATTAGCTTTTGGTATAATTGAGTTTTTTTTCGCCTCAGTAGGTCGAACAATTTGTTTTGTTAAACTCTCATAGGCACTATCCATCCCTTCCGGTTGCGGTTGCTTTTGCTCACTTCCACTACTTGTCGGCTGTTCTTGTTGTGTTTGTGTTTTGTCCTGAATTCGACTTAATAGACCCATTTACTGCTCACCCCTTAGCTTTTGACGAAAATATATTCGGTAATATCGACTTCTTCTTTGTTGCTTGGAACGTACTATCCTTACTAGTTAAGCCCTCTGCCATTTTAAAAATAGCTTTAGATAGATCCGATTTCGACTGGCTTATGACAAAAGGTATTCCTAAGTTCAGAGACTGTGAGGCTAGCTTAAAATTATTTGGAATATAAATTCCTTTGTTTTCTCCTAGCATTTTGGGTACTTCGTCCGCTTCAATTAAGCTCTCCATGTTGTACCGATTTATAACAAGTCGAACCTTGTCTCTTATTCCTAATTGACCTAAAGTTTCCAGCATCAGCTTCGTATTTTTAAGTGCGGTCATCTCCAAATTTGTCACCATCAATATCTGATCTGAATGTTCAATTAGATCTACTGTCTGATCCTGAATGCCGATACCATTATCAACAATCACATAATCAAACTGCTGTTGTAGAATTCTGACTGTCTTTGCTAGAACATTTCCTGTTACCAGTTCCGCGTATTCTGGTCGATCAGGAGCAGACAACACTTTCACACCAGATGAGTGGTCCGTTAAATAGCTACCAACCCCGCCTGCATCAAGCTGATCAATTTCGTCAACAACATCCTTGATTGTAAAAGAAGGTTGTAAATCCATCGCAAGGCTAATGTCACCGAACTGTAAATCTCCATCGACAATGCAAATATTAAGATTTTTCTTATTTAAAGCAACGGCAAGGTTAACAGAAATAAGCGTTCTGCCAATGCCACCCTTCGCACTGCAGACCGCTATTACTTTTCCAAGATGGTTGGTATTTTCTGTTTCTGACATAACCTTCCCCTCCTTAACTACGCCTGGTCCGTATTGTCATTACTACTCTGAATTGTTTGATGGGAGGATACTTGAATGTACCGTAAAATGTAAGTTTCCTTTTGTAGAAGCATTAACTAGTTCCATTGCGTCATCTGGGTTGAGTTCAACTGTGATAGAACTATATTCCACGTATTGTTCACGACTATTAGACTCTGGCATCATTTTTCTTCCAATCGCTAACACACGAACCTTTTCGAAGAGCAATAGAGACTTGACTTCTTCTATATTTTCTTCTTTCACAATCTCGGTAAAGAGGATATCAACATTATCTTCTGGATCTATTAAATTCGCGACCGACTGAACAATGTTTACGCCTACAGTTACAGCCCGTTTTCCATCCTGCACCTTGCGTGAGATAAGTATTGTTTCTTCTTTCTCAGCCTGTAACCGGTGTGACAGAATTACTTCTCCTGCTACAATCGTAGTTAACGAAAACTTCCCCTCCGCTTCCTGAAGGTCTTTTAGGGTAGATGGATGAACACCCTCATCAGCCACCTGTTTAAGTTCAAGCATTTCTGCGGTAATTGTTTGGTTTTCCTTAATTTCATTCTTTGCAACCACTACGTTGGTCATCTTTACTTCCTCAGTGAGACCTTTTGTTTCTGTTTGATTCATATAATTATAGAAAAGAAAGGTAGTAATTCCTGCCATAATTATTGCTAAAAGAAAAATAACTCGTGATCGCATTTTTCCCACCTACTCTGCTAGTCTAATAGTATAAGCACCTTTTACTGCTGCATTAAGATCTTCAAATCCTGTATCGGCTCGTTCAATAAATTTACCAGTAATGGCTGTATCATTATGTGCCATAGGTTCAGTAATATAAAAGTATGCAAAACCAGTAATCTCTATTTGTTTCATTTGATTCGTGTCCTGTTGATATGGTCTATAGACGGGAACTAATAAAATTCGTCTACAATCACGATCATTAATATCATTACAGCTGTTTACTAGTTCATCAATAACTGATATTGTTTTCCCTGCTATATTACCGGTTTGTGTATCAACGACATCGCCAACCTTCAATTCCTCTTGAAAACCGTAGCGTAAATTATCTTCATATGTGTTCGCACCAGGACCTTCTAGAGCTAGCACCCCAAAATTTCCTGTATCAACCTCATCAGAGTCAACTTTAAGCTTGTATTCTGTCCCATAATCCAGTGCAATAGATTCATTAATTCCTAGAGGAGCAGCCCCTATTGCTCGACCCATGACACCTAACCGTGCAGTTCCACGAACATCAACATCTACGGTATTGAATCCAAACAAACTAGAAAACACTAATTCAACATGTTTCTCAAGACCAACTGCAACACTCTTATCTAGGGTAATATTCACATATTCTAATGATGGTGACTCATCGTGGTAAGCTATAATATCATCAACAATACGTTGAACACGAGTTTCATCCTCTGATGTGAGCTCTTGCGCACCAGAAAGAGCTGCCGCATTAGCAACCTTTTGCAGATGTGCTTTAGTCATATAAAGCGTCCCACCGTCTATAACCAAGCCAGCCATTGCAAGTAACCCTACAAACGATAAAGAAACAAGAACCAACGCATCACCTGTTTGCTTCTTTAAGAAATCACTTATTCTTTTCAATTTTTATCCCTCATTCTATACGAATCGTTGAATTGACTCTTAGGGAGAAATCACTCGGGAGTACGTCGTTAATAATTGGTGTCATCGATTGAATTGGATAAGTTAACGATACGGTTACATAATCCCCAGATGCTCGCAAGCTTTGTCCAGGTGTAATATCTACCTCTAACAATGCTGAGTCTCCGGCAGTAAAATTATCTCGAGCAAATTGGATGATAGCCGCATCATCTCTACCAAAACCGCCAAGTCGAACAGTTTCTTGTGCTGTAAAATGGAGAGCTGAATAGGAATAGAGTATTCGACCAAAATCCAGCATACCTACTAATAAAAAAAGGAGCAGAGGTAATACCAAGGCAAATTCGACAATCGATTGACCTCTTTCATCCCGCTTCATAATAGGATCACTCCATTAAGAACAAAAGCCATTACAGCACCACCGGCAATTGCAACTCCATATGGGATTGTTGTATGCAAACCGTCAGAAGCAACCGGTATTTTCAAACCATATCTGATGCCGCATAAAGAATAGAATATCGATTTTAATCGTTTAAAAACTCCTTTTCTAAATAACAGGAAACCGATCGCGATTATTCCACCTGCAACTGCCATATAAACAGTAGTCACTAATACAAATGAGGTACCTTTAATTGCACCAACAACTGCCAAAAGTTTAACATCACCTGCACCCATGCCGCCCAACAGATACGGAATCAAAAGAATGGCTAGTCCGGTCAAAAAACCAAGTAAGCTACTAATGAGACCGGGCCAACCTAATAAAAAAGCATTGAAAAGGAGGGCGAGTATCAACGAGGGGAAGATAATTTTGTTGAAAATTTTTCTAGTTCTTAGATCTGTAACAACACAAATGACTAACATACTAAACAACAGTATATCTAATATCAAATTCTCGCCCTCCCTTCAGCTTTTTCTTACCAATATTAAGATCCTGAAGCAGTACCGTTAAGATTTGCAACTACTTCTTGGAACTTAGCTACAATTGTATCACCAAGAGTTATTAGAACTGCTACAACACCAATTGCCAATACTCCTAAAATAAGTGCGTACTCAGTCATACCTTGTCCTTGCTCTTCTACTACTAATCCTTTTAATTTGTTCATCATCATGAATCTCTCCTTTTAATATACAAAATTTAGTTTATGACCAATTTCAATTTTATTTTCTGTGACTGACCCAGCTGGTAACTCGATAACTGAAGTTGCATCCTTGTAAAGCTTTCCCACCTTACCAGGAACCATTGACTCATCAATAGCTATGACTTGGTTGCCTACATCAAGATACAAAACATCGATGGCGTATTTCATGAAAAACGTATGAACGGACCGGCAGGGTTTAATGTGTAAACCAGTATCTGAGTGGAGCTTTTTTGTAAACATTAACCCTTTTAATCTTTTTAAAAAGGTATAAGCTCGCTTAATGTTCGTTGCGACCGTTTCGTTTGTACTCAGGTTTACTAGCTTCAAAGATTCACCTCCAATTAATTGAATAAAAAATAACCCCGCCTTTACCGAAAGGGGGGTTAGTACTTATAGCTTTTTACTTAGAATGATAGTATCTTGAAGTGCTTTCTGGTTGGATTATCATTCCTTGTAGAAAAAACTACTCCCTGATCTTTCGGTAACTGGCTAGCATGGTGAACGATTCACCTAAGCCCCTATAGTTTTGCGTCACTGACTTTCGCCAGTTTTGCCTTTATCGAGATTCAGAATATTTACTTTTTCCGACTGATCTCTTGTTATCATCATAGATTACGACAGCAAGTTACGTAATCCATCAATAAGACTATTTATTTTGTTGCATTTTGGTAAAAATGTATATTAGTAAATAAATATACATTAACATAGGTATTAATGCCTGAATATAATGGTTTAATACTCAAAATTATTTGACAATAGGTAGTATTGTACTATTTTCTATTAGGTACAAAGACTAACACCTTTTTGTTTCATTCTATTATTAAAGGGTACTATATAAACTAATCAGCAATATTATTGAATTTTTTTCTTAATACATTAAAATAATTCTACATTAGGAATTTTTATAACAGTTTATTTGAGGGGGTATAACAACATGGAAATGTCAATTACTCAGCCTGCTGCTAAGTGGTATATAGATGAAATGAATTTAGAAGAAGGGGATTTCGTTCGTTTTTATGTGCGATACGGAGGTCACGGTGGAATAGTAAGTGGTTTCTCTCTAGCAATTTCTAATGATGAACCTAATAACCCAGCTGTCCAAACAGAATCAATGGGCGTAACATTTTATGTAGAGAATTCTGATGTTTGGTATTTTGATGGATTAGACTTCCACATTAAATACAAACGGAAAGATGATGAAGTTGACTACGTAATTGAATAATAGTTCTAAACCGCCCTAAACAAGGGCGGTTTTATTATTAATTTAGGACCTTTTCGTAAGTCTTGCTGCTTCGCAGTCGATGTTAAATCCAACGTAACTGTTTCTTTTCCACCTTTATAAGATTAGTGCTTAATCAGCGCTGTTGAAAAACACTCGCTTTCCATGGGGAACGCCTTAGCTTCCTCGCGAGCAAATGTTTTCGATGGGGCGAGTAATCGCAGGCCCAAAAAGCGCTCACTGTGGGATCTTCGGACTGTTCCTTTCCCATAGGAGTCTCGCATTTTTCCACAGCTAAAGTAGCTTTCTGTTCAAGTGAGATACAACACCATGAAACGTTTATTACATGAAATATAACTACTCTCTCGAAGAAACGATTGTATTTTTGAGTAGTCTTTGATTATCTTCACGTAGTATAATGTTGTGTTTAATAACTTCAATAACACAACAGCTGTTTACTCTTATATTATGGTTGATTGGAGCGGAGGGCAGTCGACTCCTGCGGGAAAAGCGACGGCTGAAAATCCCGCAGGAAGTGGTATTCTTCCGAGGAAGTTGAAGCGTTGCCCGCGGAAAGCGACTGCCCGGAGCGCAAATCAACATAGCAGTTACGTCGTAGTTCGCTAGATATTGTGCCAAAAACAACAATCTTTTTCACAAAAATTATTTATAATAGTAGATACCTGCAGTTCAGAATTTAGAACAAACCTATTGCATTCCCATCTTTATCTACATCCATTTTCAGGGCGGCTGGATTCTTCGGTAAGCCTGGCATCGTCATTACAGCTCCAGTTAAAGCAACAATAAATCCCGCACCAATCGACGGGCGTAATTCCCTGACTGTAATAGTAAAGTTTTCGGGTCTTCCTAGCAATTCAGGATTATCCGATAATGAATACTGACTTTTAGCCATACATACAGGCAGGTTCCCCCAACCCAGTTTATTAAACTCAATCAGTTGCTTTTTAGCGTCTGCAGTAAATTCAACCTTGGTTGCACCATACACCTGTTTAGCAATTTTTTCGATTTTAGTAACAATTGGTTCACTTTCATTATATAGCGGTCGGTAATTATTGGGTTGTACCTCGATTGCACTTAAAAGCGTACGAGCTAAATCCATACCACCTTCTCCACCATTTGCCCAAACGTCAGAGAGGGCGACTTCTACCTGGTTATTTTCACACCACTTTTTGACATAGGCTATTTCTGCCTCGCTATCTGCATGAAAACGATTGATCGCCACTACAAAAGGAAGACCAAAGGATTGAATTGTTTCGATATGTTTCTGTAAATTAGCCATTCCAGCCTCTAAACCAACTAGGTTTTCTTCTGCTAGCTCTTCCTTATTTACTCCACCATGCATTTTCAATGCCCTGATTGTTGCAACGATCACAACTGCTTCAGGCTTTATGTTTGCAGACGGCGCTTTAATATTAAGAAATTTTTCAGCACCAAGGTCTGCACCAAAACCAGCCTCAGTTACGACATAATCTCCAAGCTTACTAGCCATTTTAGTTGCGATTACGCTATTGCATCCGTGAGCGATGTTCGCAAAGGGACCGCCATGGATAATTGCTGGTGTATTCTCCAAAGTCTGCACAAGGTTCGGCTTAATTGCCTCTTTTAATAAAAGCGTTAATGCACCCTCTACCCCTAAATCTCTAACTGTTACAGGCTGGTTGTTTATTTTATAACCAACAACTATTTTTGCAATCCTTCCCTTCATATCTTCTAGATCTTTTGCCAAGCATAAGATTGCCATAATCTCGGACGCAACAGTAATCGTAAACCCATCTTCTCGAGGTACACCATTTAAAGACCCACCCAAACCTACAATCACTTGCCTTAGCGCTCGGTCATTAAGGTCAACCACTCTTTTCCATACGACCTTACGCGGATCGATTTCACGTTCGTTTCCTTGATGGATATGATTGTCTATGAAAGCGGCTAACGCATTATTGGCAGTCGTAATCGCATGGATATCTCCAGTGAAGTGTAAATTTATTTCTTCCATTGGCATTACTTGTGCGTACCCGCCACCACTTGCCCCGCCCTTTAAGCCCATTGTTGGACCTAGGGAAGGTTCTCTTAACGCAATAACAGCTTTTTCACCTAGTTTATTTAATGCTTGCCCTAAACCTACTGTGACCGTTGATTTCCCTTCACCAGCTGGTGTTGGATTAATTGACGTTACCAAAATGACTTTACCATCAGGTTTAGAATCGAGTCGATCTAGCACATCAAGAGAAAGTTTAGCTTTATAGTGTCCATATGGTTCCCATTCGTCTTCATGCAAATCTAACATGCCGGCAATTTCACTGATTGGTTTCATTTTTGCTTGATTGGCTATTTCGATATCTGTTTTGATATGATTTGTTGATTTCATTATGGCCTCCTATCTGGGCACTATAGATTGGGCTACCCACGCATAAAGTATGTATTCAAACCCTATATATTTGCTATTATTATATCATTTTCTTCATGTAAATCGGGCAAAAAGAAAACCAAAAACCCTCTTATTTCTAAAGGATTTTTGGTTTAGCTCTTACAATTCATTTATAAACTTTTTAATTCGTTTCATTGCTTCATCTAATTGCTTTAATGACGCTGCATAAGAACACCGTATATACCCTTCACCGGTAGAACCAAATACGTTACCTGGTACAACTGCTACTCTTTCTTTTCTTAATAGCTGTTCAGCAAATTCCTCTGAAGATAATCCTGTTGATTTAATTGAAGGGAATACATAAAAGGCACCACCAGGCAAATGACAGTCCAGACCCATTTCTTTTAAGGAGTTAACAACAAAATTTCTTCTTTGACGATAGCTCTTTTTCATATCGAGAACACTTTTTTGACCATTTTTCAAAGCCTCTAACGCCCCGTGCTGGGCCATTGTTGGCGCACACATCATCGTATATTGGTGAATTTTGACCATTGCCTCGATAATTTCTCTCGGCCCAGTCGCATAACCTAATCTCCACCCAGTCATTGCAAACGCTTTGGAAAAGCCGGATATGAGAATCGTACGCTCTTTCATCCCTTTGATGAAAGCAAAGCTTGTGAAATCTTCATCATAGGTTAGTTCTGCATATATCTCATCGGATAATACAATTAAGTCATGCTTTTCTATCACAGCAGCAATTTTAATCAATTCTTCCTTTGTCAATACGGATCCTGTGGGATTATTAGGGCTACACAAGATAATCGCTTTTGTCTTTTCTGAAATTGCATCTTCAATTTGTTCCGGTTGTAGCTTGAATTCATGCTCTGGTTTAGTATTAATAATTATCGGATCCCCTCCAGCTAGCGTTACTGCTGGAGCATAAGAGACGAAGCCAGGCTCGATCACAATAACTTCTTCCCCAGGATTTATTAACGCCCGCAAAGCTAAGTCGATTCCCTGACTTGCACCTACAGTTACAATAACTTGATTATCAGGATTATAGTCAACAAAATATCTATGCTTTAAATAGTTACTAATTTCTTGACGGAGCTCGATCATTCCCGCATTAGCGGTGTAGGCTGTGTAACCTTGTTCTAACGAATGATAACTAGCCTCTATCACATTCCAAGGAGTAACAAAGTCAGGCTCACCAACTCCCAATGAAATGACATTATCCATATTTGCTGCTAAATCAAAAAAACGACGAATGCCTGATGGCTTCAAATTCGCCACTGTAGTTGAGAGGTGTGAATTTTTGGTTGAATGACTCATGGTGACACCGGAATTCTTTTATCCTCATCATCATCATCAAAAATAACACCATCATGTTTATATTTTTTTAATACAAAATGAGTGGTGGTTGATATTACTGTATCCAGCGTTGATAATTTATCAGAAACAAAACGGCTAATTTCAATCATTGTTTTCCCTTCAACAGATACAGATAAATCGTAAGCACCTGACATAAGATAAACTGCTTTCACTTCCGGGAATCGGTAAATTCGCTCTGCAATCTTATCAAATCCTAATCCTCGAACAGGAGTTACTTTTACATCAATCATGGCTGTAACTCCTTCATATTCTAAAACATTCGACCAATTGATTATTGCTGAGTAGCCAAGGATAGCATATTCCTTTTCTAACTTTTCTATCATATCTTTTGTTTCGTTAACAGTTAACTCCATCATTGTTGCAATGGTTTCAACCTCGAGCCGTCCATTTGTCTCTAAAAGCTCCAATAATTCCAATTCTTTCTCTTCCATAATGAGCCCACCTACTTTATATATATTATACACTGATAATTTAGACAATTTATCCTATGATACTATACTCAATAAAAAATATAAACACACACCTTCTAATTTATTAAGATTCACCGAAAGTATGCAAAAAATGCTTAGACTATAGCTTATTTTTTGAACACTACTCGAAAATTCAGGTACTTTAAACGTACTCACGAAAAATCTATAACAAAAGACTAACTAGTTGTGTAGTTAGTCTTTTGTTATAATATTAAAATTCTTTTTTAATTAATTTTGCTCCACAAGAACTCCTTATAACTAACTCAGAATCAACAATTACCGAACTAGAACCCATAACACCATTAATTAAATCAACAATCATATGTGTTGCAAGCTTGCCTATCTTTTGCTTATCCTGTTTCATTGTTGATAATGGTTGTTCAATATATCTGCTAATCTCGATGTCATCACACCCTATTATTGCTACATCCTCAGGAACCTTTAATCCATGTTCCTTAATGGCATGAATAGCACCAAGCGCCATTTGATCTGAGGCAGTGAACAATGCTCTAGGAATGTTACCACTTTTAGCTAGGAGTTTTTTCATGGATTGATAACCACTTTGTTCCGAAAAATCCCCATGCTCTACCCATTTTTCATTAACTTCAAGTCCAAATTCGGACATCGCTTGCAAAAATCCCTGTGTTCTTTCATTACCAACTAGTGTCGCTTGTAATCCACCAATATATGCAACTTCACGATGACCTAACAAGTAAAAATGCTCGACGACTTTTTTGCCTAGATTAAAGTTATCTGTCATGACAAACCCTGAACAATTACCAGTTAATTTAATATCTATACCGATACAAGGGATATCACTTTGATCCAATTCATGAACGGCTTGTTGAATTTCATCTCCACCAATAATAATACATCCATCCACTTGTGCTTCCTTGCACCTTAGCAAATAATCCGTCTTCTTCTGGCCGTTATCTTTTTGACCAGAAAAAAACATTAAATCATAACCTAACAATCCTATTTCTTTACTAATTGTATTAATGACATCAGCAAAGAAAGGGTGATTAAAATCAACTCTAACCCCGTAGATAACACCGATAACTTTCTTTTTTGCTTTCGTTTTCGTTTTATAGCCGACTTGTTTCATCACATCTAGGATTCTTTGGCGAGTTTCTTCACCAACGTCTGTATAGCCATTAATAACCTTAGAAACCGTGCCAGGAGATACCCCTGTCATTTCAGCAATATCTTTAATCGTCTTTTTCATTTTAAGACCTTCCTACTATTCTATTAGGATAGAATTAGTTTCTTCAATTTTTATCATATACATATTGTTCAAATACCCCAATAGTATTTCGTTAATACATAAGACAAATATCTACATTTTAACGAATTATTTCGACAAAAATTGTTTTTATTATAGGCTATGATTCGTTATTGTTCTATAATCTGCATGTTCATCCACATGTGTTTCGGATGACTAATTCTGAATCTACAATGACAGAACTAGTGCCCTTAAAACCATTAATTTGGTCAATGAGCATATATGCTGCTAGTCTTCCAATTTTATCCTTATCCTGCTTCATTGTAGATAACGGTTGCTCTATATATCTACTAATTTCAATATCATCACAGCCCACAACAGCTATGTCACTAGGTATTTTTAACCCATGTTGCTTAATTGCAGCCATTGCACCAAAGGCCATAAGATCCGATGCCACAAAAAGAGCGCGAGGTATGTTATCAGATTGAAATAGAATTTTTTTCATCGCCTGATAACCACTTTTTTCCGAAAAATCACCATGTTCTATCCACTTTTCGTGTGCATCCAATCCAAACTCTGTCATCGCTCGATGAAAACCTAAAGTTCTCTCACTACCAACCATCGCGCTCTTCCTACCGCCTATATAGGCAATTTCTCTATGTCCTAACAAATAAAAATGCTCAATCACCTTTTTCCCCAAATTTATGTTATCTGTCATTATATAACTTGAACTATCACCTTTTAACTTTATATCTATACCAATACAAGGGATATCACTTCGATCAAGCTCTTGGAGCGATTGCTCAGATTCCTCTCCACCAACAATGATACAACCATCCACCTGAGCCTCTTTGCACCTTTGGAGATAATCCTTATTGTCCACTAATCGAGAAATAAACAATAAATCATAACCTAAAAATCCGATTTCTTTGCTAAACATATTTATTACATCAACAAAGAAAGGATGGTTAAATTCAACTTTTCCTCCATAGATAACACCAATAATGTTTTTCTTTGTGTGTAGTTTTGTTCTATATCCTACCTTTTTTAGTGCTTCCTGCACCTTACGACGTGTCGATTCTCCGACATCTGAATAATTATTTATCACCTTGGACACCGTACCAGGCGATACCCCAGTCATTTCAGCTATATCTTTAATTGTTTTTTTCATATATTTAGACCTTCCTATTTTCGTTAAAACTATCTACCTTAATTAAGAATAGCTATTTTTTTGTTTGACTGCAATAACCTTTTAGTAGATTAACAAATCAACGAAACATTTCGTGACAATATATTTACATACTTTTAAATAATTAAACAGTAATATTGTCCTATCTTTCCATAAATAACCTCAGATTGTGTTGACTGAGAGAATTCGCGTTGCTATTATTACTTTGTAACGTTTCGAAAATATGAACAATGTAAGCGCTTAATAGTTACGAAAGTTTTCGTTTGGGGATGTGATGAAATTTAACTACTAGTAGAGAGGGGTTTAGATATTTAAAGTGCGAGATAATTTACTAGTTTAGGTGTAGTAGAAAAAACTATTACATAATAATGAGGAGGTTTTACATTTTGATAAAAAACAAGTTAAAGCGTTTTTTTGCGGTTTTAATGATTGTAATGTTACTAGGATCACTGCTCCCGCCGATGGTCGGTGCAGCAGAGGCAGATTTTGATAATTTAATAGTAGGATCTGCAAAAAAACCGTCTGAAGGTGGAGCATTACAAATCGTCGATTCTGGTGGACAAATGACTCTGGGTGATAAGAACGGGAACCCAATTCAACTCCGCGGAATGAGTACACACGGATTGCAGTGGTTTCCTGGAATACTTAATGAAAATGCTTTTTCAGCACTTGCCAATGATTGGGATTCCAACGCAATCCGACTTGCTATGTATGTTGGTGAGGATGGTTATGCAACAAGTCCTGATGTTATTAAACAAAGAGTAATCGATGGAATCGAATTAGCTAAGGCCAATAATATGTACGTAATTGTTGACTGGCATGTTCATGCTCCTGGAGATCCAAATGCTGATGTTTACAGTGGGGCAATGGACTTTTTTGAAGATATTTCTACTTTGTATCCTAATGATCCGAATATTATTTATGAGTTAGCTAATGAGCCAAGTAGCAATAGTAATGGTGGTCCAGGGTTGACTAACGATGCTGCGGGTTGGCAGGCTGTAAAAGATTATGCTCAACCTATTGTTAATATGCTTCGTGATAATGGTAATGAAAACCTTATCATTGTCGGAAGTCCAAACTGGAGCCAACGCCCAGATTTAGCTGCTGATAACCCAATTGAAGATGACAATACTATTTATACGGTGCACTTTTATTCTGGTACACATGCACCAGCATCAGATAGTACAGATAGAGAAAATGTCATGAGTAATGCAAGGTATGCTTTAGAAAATGGTCTCGCACTATTTTCATCTGAATGGGGAACTAGTGAAGCTAGTGGTAACAATGGCCCGTTCCTAGATGAAGCAGATGTATGGCTTGATTTCTTAAACGAAAATAACATTAGTTGGACAAACTGGTCTTTGACTAATAAAAACGAAACATCAGCTTCTTTCATGCCTTTTGAACTCAGGAAACAAGCTGCAACTGATCTAGACCCAGGAGATGACCAGGTATGGGCGCCTGAAGAGTTAAGTGTATCTGGTGAATACGTACGTGCCCGTATTAAGGGTATTTCCTATGAACCTATAGACCGTACTCCTAGAGAAGATTACTCAGATGTAATCTGGGACTTTGAAGATGGGACTACGCAAGGATTTGGACAGAATGCAGACAGCCCTAATGAAATAACAGTTACAAATGAGAATAATGCTTTACAAATCTCTGGTTTAAATACAAGTAATGATGTCAGTGAAGGAAACTACTGGGCGAATGCTAGACTATCTGCAGATAGCTGGGGGACCTCAATTGATGTATTAGGTGCAGAACAGTTGACAATGGATGTAATTGTTGATGAACCAACAACCGTATCGATTGCAGCTATTCCACAAGGTCCATCTGCTGGATGGGCAAATCCAACCAGAGCAATTCAAGTAACTCCAGACGATTTTGTTGATCAAGGCGATGGAACATATAAAGCTGTTTTAACCATTTCTAAAGCAGATTCTCCATCATTAGAAACAATTGCTTCAAGTCCAGATGATAATACAATGAATAATATTGTCCTATTTGTAGGTACAGAAAATGCAAATGTAGTTTCATTAGATAACATCTCTGTATCTGGAAATCGTTTAGTTCCAGAAAACCCAATAGTACATGCAGAATTAGGTGAAGCAACTCTCCCATCTGATTTTGAAAATGATACTCGTCAAGGCTGGGTATGGCATGCAGAATCAGGTGTTAAAAACGCTTTAACCATTGAAGAAGCAAACGGTTCAAAAGCTCTTTCATGGGATTTTGCATACCCTGAAGTAAAGCCATCCGATGACTGGGCATCTGCGCCACGTCTAGATTTCTGGAAAGATGATTTAACTCGTGGTGACAATGACTATGTTACATTTGATCTATACTTGGATCCTGTCCGTGCATCGGAAGGGGCGATTTCAATTAACTTAACCACTCAACCACCTGATGCTGGGTATTGGGCACAAGCTTCAGACACGTTTGAAATTGACTTAACAGCTCTAGATTCAGCATCACAAACGGATAGTGGATTATACCATTATGAGGTGAAAATTGATTTAAATACTATCACAAGTATAGAGGATGCTACTCAACTAAGAAATATGATTCTTATATTTGCTGATGTTGAGAGTGACTTTGCAGGAAGAGCATTTGTTGATAATGTAAGTTTTGAGTCTAAACCAGTTCAAGTTGTTACAAAACCAGAAGTAGTTAGTGGAAAAGTAATTCTTAATACTGATGATATAAATAATGTGAAGGATTCTGGTGAGCTAGTAGTTGATGTACAAGAAGAAGATCAAGTACAAGTAGACCTCACTGCAGAACAAGTTCAACTTCTAAAGGATAAAGGCGTCAAAATAACAATTAAGAACAAGGAAACTACTGTAACCATTCCTTCTGTAAATCTACCAGATGGTGACGTATCTATTAACGTTACTGAAGTAACAGACATTACGGATTCTGAAAATGCTGTAAGCTTTATAGTGGATCTCACTATTAATAACGGTGACACGATTGAATTTGATGAGCCTGTCATACTAACTTTCCGTGTTGACACTTCTAAAGTAGATGATACAGAAAACCTAGAAGTTCGTTATTATAATAAGGTCACTGGTAAATGGGAAACTGTTGGTGGCACTTATGAAGATAGTTTCATTACTGTAGAGATTAATCACTTTAGTATTTATGGGGTTTTTGAAGCGAATACTACAACTGATCCTGGTGATGGCACTACCGATCCCGGAGACGGTACCACTGACCCTGGTGATGGTACTACTGATCCCGGAGATGGAACTAACGATCCTGAAGATGATTCAGGTGAAGATGATGACAATCCAGATGTTGTAGATGTAGATAAAGATAAAGACTCTGATGATGATAAAGATTTACCAGCTACATCGACATCAATGTTTAACTGGTTGGCTATTGGCTTGATAATACTACTTGCTGGAACGATTTTAGCATTTTATGTTCGTAGAAAAAGACTACTAGAATAGAATAATAGAAAAGGCAAACTCCTTTGTAGAGTTTGCCTTTTCCTTATTTACATGGAACATCATAGTTATTACAATCCCAAGGAATACCACTTTATTTACCCATTTACTGCATTTACATTCGCCTTATTAATCACATACGTACTCAGCATCTCTATATCTTTAGTGCTTTTCTTTCCTGCTTCTAAATCATAGATTTTTTTAATTGCAAACTCAGCAAAAAGTTGTTGTCTTTGAGCAATAACTGCATCTAGAATTCCTTGTTTAATAAAGTTTATATTGTTTGGCGTATTATCGAAGCCTATAAATTTTTTATCAGTACTATCATGTTTCTTTGAATAAAGATAAATAACTCCGCCGAAATCAGAGTCTACACCAGCTACTAAATCGAAGCCTGAGCTCTTCTTTATTGTATTTTCAAGGTCTCTTAAACGATCCTCGTGATTGTAATGTCCTTTTTGCTCTCCAACAATTTTAATATTAGGGTGTTTTACCAGGACATCTTTGATTCCTTTTAAACGCATGTTCAAATTGTCTTGATCTTCATGCATGGCACTTAAAATAACGTTGCCTTTACCTTTTAATGTCTTTTCAATTAAGTTGCCCATATTGACGCCAGCATCATAGTCATCTGTACCAATAAAACTAAACCGCTTGCTATTAGAAATATCAGTATCAACACAAATAGTTTTTATATTTTCCTCAAAAAGCTTATCTATCACTGGTGCAAATCTCTTTTGACTTGCTGGTATTATAATCAGATAATCAAGTCCTTCTGATTTCAACTCGTTAATAATAGTCAATTGCTCTTGATCCGACACATCAACTAAATGCTTAATGATAAACTCATAACCGTACTTTCTAGCTGTTTTTTGACCGTTGTTTATCATTGCTTCAGTAAAAGGATGCCCCTGTTTTAAATTGCTCACAAAAGCTATTCGCTTGGTTTGCTTCGCTTTTCTATTAATTTTGTAGACTTTAATTGAATCATCTACATTGCCTACTACCTGCTGCAGCGTATTAGACAGGTCAAAAAGGATTTCATTGGATTGTTCCTGTTGCATACTTAACGATGCGGCTTCTTGTGTAGATGCTGCTGATTGCTGAGCAACTGCAGCAATACTTATTATAGAGTCAATAATGTTATCCTTAGCTTCATTTAAAACATTCATGTGCTCGCGCATCTCATTCTGGTTCGTTATAAGATTAATAACATTTGTATCTATACTATCAAAGGCTGTGCTGACATCATTGATTGTTTGTTGCTGTAGCTCGAATTTCTGATTGGTTGATTGAATTGAATTAACCACTTCGTTAAATTCTTTTGTTACCTCACTTATTATTTTATCAATCTCTGCCACTGAGGTAAAACTTTGATCGGATAGCTTTCTAATTTCACTAGAGACAACTGAAAATCCTTTTCCTGCCTCTCCGGCCCTAGCCGCTTCAATTGTTGCATTTAAAGAAAGTAGGTTTGTCTGGGCTGCAATATTAGTAATAACAGAGGTTATACCATTAATCTTGTTGACACTATCTTTTAATTTCTCGATCATTTTTATGACATGGACCATTTCTTCCTTTGTTTTATTGCCTGATTCAACCGTTGTTGATAATTTAGCATTTCCATGATCTTTTAATTCTTTTAAATCATTAATACCCTCTTCCATTGTATTAATCGCTTTGATAACATTTTTAAACTGTTCAGCTAGTTCTGTTGTTGATTTGCTACTTTTATCAGCATCCTCCGCTTGCTGTTGTGCTCCACGGGAAACAGTCATATTGACCTCAGTCATTGATTTAGACTGTTCGGAAGATTCACCTGCAGTTTCAATTACAACATTGGTTAGCTTTTTAATTTCTTCAATAGATTCCTGAAAATCCCTTATCGTTGTTGTGAATTTTTCCATAATGAAGGATAAGCTAGGGCTTTCTTTTGAAATCACACTTAATTTGCTGCTATCTTCCAAATTACCTTCCCTAATAAGTTCTGCAACTACATCAGAATAATCTTTTTTGTTTCTTTGCAGAAATAAAGTACCTATAATTCCTATAAAAGTTAAAACAAGCATAATATTTCCATACAATTCTGAAAACTGTCTAACCACAAATGCAGCAACAAAGAACACAGAAATAATGATAAGTGCCTTTTTCAATAGCCTCCGACCCTTCTGTCCTAATTATCCACTATTATAATTGGTATATATTCCTATAATAGACAAAATTGTGACATAAATCTACATATATATGCAATCGCTTTCAAATAATTTCTTACTATTCAAAAACGAGATAGCCTCTTATTAAGACTATCTCGTTTTTTGAACTAAGGTTAACTACCCCGATACACCTGGTACCCCCAAGGTGATACCAATAACGGAACATGATAATGTGCTTCTTTATCACTAACACCAAATCGAACAGGAACGCTGTCTAAAAAAAGTGGTTCTTTTAAATCGTTATTCAATTCTCTAAAATAGGCGCCAATGTGAAAAACAATCTCATAGTTTCCTTGTTGGATCTCTTCCTTTGAAAGTAATGGATAATCCAAGCGACCGTCACTGTTTGTAGTGACTGTTTTCAAATGGTCTAGTTGATTTCCATTTAAAACATATAAGTCTATCTTTACATTGGATGCAGGTTGTCCATGAGTTGAATCTAATATATGAGTCGTTAATCCAGACATAAAAAATCTCCTTTGTTCCTACTTTTCTATGCTTACCGATTCTTTTTCTTTTTCACTTTCGACATCTTCTTTTGTAACAGTGAAAACCTGGAATCCAAACGGCGGACGCGGCTCTGTATAGACTTTACCTTTAGAATTAGGAATTTCTTCAACAACTGTTTCCCATGTGCGATTTTGCGATTCAAAGGTGACATCCTTTAATTGCGGGAATCTTTCTAGAATACGATAGCCAATTTTATAAATTAAATTTTGAATTGATGGAGTTGTAAGCTCGTGAAAAACAGATGAGGCGATATCCTTGATTTGTTCAGCAGCTACATATGTTTTTGGGTCATCTGCATAAGCCTCATGAACATCTTGATATTGCCAGTGAATATTTAAGTAGATAAACAATGGGCGATTACTATCTTCTGGTAGGGTTGTATATTCATCGCGTATATAACCAACAAAAGAGTTCCCTTCAACCTTTATTAACTGCAAATCCAGTAAAGAGCTACTTTGACTAATCAATTCGACATCCTGTCCTTGCCGAGCGAATTTGGTACTTGCCTGTGCTCGTTCATTTCTAGAATGCTTAAAGACTATATTGCTCGGTTTTAACCCATTATCCGTCACCGTGGTTGCTGGTTCAAATGAGACTTCTTCTCCGGTCATTTCAACAGTTTCAAAATGAGGATATCTTTCCAAAAAAGCCTTTGCCACATAAGCAAGAAACCCCTCTGTTGTAGAGCCTTTATAGCTTCCCAAATGCCATTGTATGAAGTTTTTCATTGAGTCAGTTGCTACTACTAGTGAATTATCACCTTCAGTAAATGAAGATAGGAATTGTTTACCACCAACAGAGACACTGACATTCAATCCAAAAACAACATTTTCATTACCAGAAAAATCAGACTCTGGAATCTGTCTTACGCCTGTTAGTGGTTTCATATATGTACGGTAAGCAAAAACATCCTGTTTCCCATAATTCATAGTTCTTTCATTTGTCATCGTGTGATTCTCTCCCTTAATTAGCAAATTTTTTCTCGTAATCGAAATAAAGCAATTTTATAGATTTCGGAAAGCGCTGTATTAAATTCATTAGCAGGTGATTCTTTTACTCTTAGTTTCATTGCCTGATGAATATCGTCTTTGTATTTTCCCTTAACCGCGAAAATAAACGGAAAACCAAATTTATCTATATATGTTTGGTTTAGTGAATGGAAGCTCTTAAATTCTTCTTCTGTAAGATGTTTCAGTCCAGCACCTTGTTGTTCCTGGCTAGAATCTTCACTCATCTCAATTTTATCTCCTAAGTTTGGGTGAGCTCTAATTAGCTCCAATTTTTCTTCCTGTGGTGCATTCCTAACAATTTCGACCATTCGACTATGAAGAGCATCCAAGGACTGAAATGGACGAAACTCTTCAGCCTTTTTGGCTATCCAAGGGGAATGTTCGAACACTTCGCCAAACAGATTTATAAATTCATCTTTGCTAATTCGATTCAGATCTTCTAGTGTTACCATTTTCTGTCCCCCCTCAGATTAGTTATACTGGCTCATTATTTCAATTTAGTTACTTACAATGGTATAGATTATTCTGAAAATTGTCATTATTTAACATGCACAATTATCGGCTGTAAAACTAAGCAAAATGCATAAAGCGTCTTCTATATTAATGGCTCTTTTCGCATAATTTGTTGCTTTTGATGAAAAATGCGACGTAACTGCTACGTTGATTTGCGCTCCAGGCAGTCGCTTTCCGCGGGCAACGCTTCTCGGAAGAAAACCGCTTCCTGTGGGATTTTCAGCCGTCGCTTTTCCCGCACGCAGGAGTCGACTTCCCTCCGCTCCAATCACTATCCTATACGTAGTGTAGTTCAACATCTTAGAAGAGCTTTCGTTAAAGGGGAAAGTCCTTTTCACAAAGGAACACTAATACCAGTGTAGGCAGAATGAGTAGACTCCTAGTAAATACAAACCCTTTTTCTAAGTGCGATTTTGATCTAGGAAGATAATTCAGGTCCTGCGGTTATTCTTCGCATGAAAGCCGTTATTGCTTGTTTAAATGTAGTACTCAAACAAAGAACTATACCAACGTAGGAAATACACGGAGACTCCTGCGGGATGGAAAGGCATAGATGAGACCCCACAGTGCGCAGCACGAGGAGGCTCAACAGCCGCCCGCGGAAAGCGTAGTGTATTTCCGAAGTGGTGTGTAAGTTACGTCGCAGTCTATAGATACTCTGTCAAAAACAACAATCTTTTAGAAAAAAGCCCCTACACAATATAGGGACTTAAGAAAAACTATAAATCTAGCATCGTTTTTATTCTCATAGCTAAACGTATTTGTAGCGTTAACTCAGAATCATTTAGTTTACTACCTAATAGTTCTTCACACTTATCAAGCCGGTAAACAACTGTATTTCGGTGAACAAATAATCGTTTAGCAGTTTCAGATATTTGGCAATGTGTTTCTAGAAATACAAATAGTGTTTGTAACAGAGTCTGTTCCTCGTCTTTTCCCAATTCCAGAAGTGGTTGTAAGGCGTTAAGATAGTAATCCTTTAGATCAACAGCTGGAATGATACGAAGAAGTTCCATTATATCTTTTGTACGATACCCTTGAATAAACCCTGTTTGCCCTGAAAGTTGTCCTGATTGAAGGGCATCATGAGCCTCTTTAAATCCATTCTTTACATGAAAAAAATTACGAGATATGTTACTTACACCAAAAGAGATAGATCGTTCAAACCGTTCTTTAATTTTTGCTTGGACAAGCTCTAAAGAAGAATGGACATAATTAGTCGTGTCTTGAGATGATCCCTTCACTTCATACAATAGAATACAGGTATCTCCTCTAGTAAATAGATGGGTTGATAAAGACAAGCTTACTAACTCATCTTCTATGTATTCATAGATAGAATCAATCTCCAACTGATTTTGGGTATAACTACCTGAGAAATCACCTTGTTCAAGCTTTCCTGCTGCACATAGATAATTTTGTTCACTTTTTAAGCCAAATTCCTTGGCCCGATTAATAACTTCTTCCTGAGAAGTGAAATTACCCTCGGTAAAATTAAAGAAAAATTCATTTTTTATACGACGAGTGTATTGCATTAATGCATTTTCTTTCATTAGCTCAAATGAAATAACATTAGTCGCCTGTTCTATCGTCAGTGTTGCAGAATGGTCGGCTGGATTGATTTCACCGATTACAATTAGAAAACCTGCTTTTTTTTGATGGGTATTCACTAAAAATACAGAGAATGTTTCCTTTTCAGGCAGTGTAGAGAAAGTGAAAAAAGATGTATTCGGAAAATAAACAGATGAATCCTTTAAATACATTGTTTCCATAATATGTGATATTTTACGATTGGAATGGGAGGAAGCAATTGGCTTAGTATATTGGTCTAACAATACCACCGGAAAATTAATCAGATCAGCCAATCTTTTTAATAATTTAGGAATTCCTTTTCCACTGATAATATGGTTGGAGAACTGTTTATGTGTATCAATCGCAAATCGTAATTCATTTGTCTTTTTATCTAAGATACTACTTAGAGTTTGATTCACTATATCACCAAGCGAGGACTGAGCTGGTAATTCAATAATGGGAAATGACAAGCGTTCGGCAACTTCAATAACTTCTTTGGGTATCTCCTGCAAAAAACGTTTTATCTTTATACCTAATGCAGCACAGCCTTGCTCATTCATTTCCTCTATCAATTCTATAATTAAATTGGGCTGATCCTTCAAATGGTATGCTGTTGTTACAAGTAATTCATTCGGCTTTAAAAAGTTAATAATATCTGGAGCATCCATCATATTAACATGGAGTACCTCCCTGTCTAAGCCAGACTCCCCCGCAATGATCTTGTATCCCTCCATTGCAGGATTTTTTAAGATTTCTGATACCTTCACTGAGCTCGCCCCTTGTTTTAAGAAAATAGATTGTAGATTATTTTATCACAATTTTTAGAATTTTATTTACTTTGCACAAAAATCCACTAAATTTACTACATAATTGCTAATGATGTATCTTCCTCCAATTGGTAAACTTAAGGTATCTATAATTGGTAAACCGCACTTATTCACTTTTCTAAAGATTGGAGGAATCTGGAATGGTAATCAAATCTAAACCATTTGAAACAAAAACACTGGATGTCGAATCAATGGTAAAATGGCTAGCTTCCTTCGGGCAATCAGATGGTGGAGGAGTTAACCGTTTATTATATTCTTCACCATGGGTGGAAGCTCAACACGCTCTTCGGAAAGAAATGGACGATAATGGGTTAGATACTTATTTTGATAGTGTCGGAAACCTGTTTGGAAGATTAACAGGTACAGAAAAAAAATCCAAAACAATACTAACTGGTTCTCATATTGATTCTGTTACTAATGGTGGGGTCTATGATGGAGTATATGGGATTATTGCTAGCTTAATAGCTGTGGAACGACTTTATAAAAAGTATGGTGCACCAAAAAAAACAATTGAAGTAGTATCGTTATGCGAGGAAGAAGGCAGTAGATTTCCAATCACCTTCTGGGGATCAGGAAACATCACCGGTATTTACTCGTTAACTAATGCTCTAACTGTGAAAGATTCAGATGGGATTTCTTTGTTAGAGGCGATGAAGCGTGCTGGCTTCGACCCTGACACCTATCAATCTCCTAAACGAAATGATATCGATAGTTTTATTGAAGTACATGTAGAACAAGGTGTTGTACTAGATAAAAATAAGGAATCTCTTGGACTTGTTAGTCACATTGTTGGACAAAAAAGATTTACTATCCAGGTTGTTGGTGAAAGTAATCATGCTGGAACGACACCGATGCCTTACCGAAAGGATGCAATGAGTGTTACTGCACAGCTAATTAGTTATATAACAGAAAAAGCGAAAGAATTAGACCCAGATCTTGTTGCAACAGTCGGAAAATTAACAGCAAAACCAAATGTACCAAACGTTATTGCTGGTGAGGTATTATTTACACTAGATATACGCCATCACCAGGAAGAGGTTTTAAATCATTATTGTAAAATCATCCAATCATTCTTCAATGATACCGCAGCAAAAAATGGAATGACTATTACTATGGAGCAATGGATGGATGCAAAGCCAGTTACGATGGATCCGGAGTTAGCAGAGCTATCGAAGCATGTAGCGACCGAAAAAGGTATAGCCTTTAAGCGGTTAATTAGCGGCGCTGGGCATGATGCACAAATTTTTGGAACTTTTTGTCCGACAGCACTTCTATTTGTTCCTAGCAAAAACGGAATCAGTCACTCACCGAAGGAATATACAAATAAACAAGACTTGGAAAACGGCGTAGAAATGTTAACAGAATTTTTATATAAACTAGCTTATTGAAAAAGGAGGATTACGCAGGATGGCATACTCTGAATTAAACACCCCAATACGAACAATCATGACTCCTGGACCAGTGGAAGTAGATCCCCGGGTGCTTCGAGCAATGAGTACTCCTATTTTAGGGCAGTTTGACCCTGCCTTTACTACCATCATGAATGAAGTAATGGAAATGTTACGCAGTGTCTTTCAAACTACTAACGAGTGGGCATTCCCTGTAGATGGTACATCAAGGTCAGGTGTAGAAGCGCTACTATGTAGTGTTATTGAGCCTGGTGATAAAGTATTAGTTCCGATTTTTGGGAGATTTGGCCATTTGCTGACCGAAATTTGTGAGCGGTATGGAGCAGAAGTTCATACGATTGAGTGTACTTGGGGGGAAGTATTTGACCAGCAGGTTATCATAGAAGAAATTAAAAAGGTTTCTCCAAAACTGATAGCTATCGTTCACGGCGAAACCTCTACCGGATGTATGCAGCCACTCGATCAAATAGGCGCTGCCTGTCGCACACTAGATGTGCTACTTATCGTCGATGCTGTTGCCTCAATCGGTGGGGTTGATGTAAAGGTAGATGAATGGTTTATTGATGGCCTTGTCGGCGGGACTCAAAAGTGTTTATCGGTACCTTCTGGGATGTCACCGATCACCTATAATCACAGAATCGAGAAAGTGATCACTCGTCGAAAGAAAGTAGAACGAGGAATATCAACAGAGGAAGATAGGCAAAAAGAAATTGGAATGAGTCATCCATTTGTAAAAAGTAACTATTTTGATATAAGTATGCTGCAAGACTATTGGGGGCCTAGACGGTTAAATCACCACACCGAAGCGACATCAATGCTCTATGCACTTCGAGAAGGTTTACGGATTGTACTAGAAGAAGGTTTAGAATCGCGTTTTGCAAGGCACAAACGACACGAAGAAGCACTTATCTCAGGACTAGAAGCAATGGGGTTAGAGTTATATGGCAATAGAGACTGCAAGCTACCAACCGTTACGTGTGTTACTGTACCAACTGGCGTTGATCCTGAATCGGTAAGAAGCATGTTATTGAATGAATTTGGAATCGAAATCGCTAGTTCATTCGGACCTTTGCACGGGAAGATTTGGCGAATTGGTACAATGGGATTCAGTTGTCGTCAGGAAAATATTTTGTTTACACTAGGTGCTCTAGAGGCGGTACTGATTCGTCATGGGGCTACTGTCCATACAGGAAAAGCACTGCAAGCAGCATTAGATGCGTATAGCTCGCAAAAGAAAGAAAATTATTCTGTTACTTCATAATGATAAAACCTTAATCACAAAGGGTACCTCCAAGCAATAGAAGTTCATTTAAAATCCCTGAGGAAAGGAAGCCTAAAATGAAAGCTTTCGATCTAATCATTAAAAATGGAAATGTTGTTCTCCCACATGGAGTTGAGAAGACGGATATAGCTATTAAGGATGGAAAGATTAAATTGATTAAGCAATCCATTACAGATGAAGCTACTGAAAAAATAAATGCTGAAAATCATTATATCTTTCCTGGTATGATTGATGTTCATGTCCATTTCAATGAACCCGGGCGGGAGATTTGGGAAGGATTTGAAACTGGTTCATTTATGATGGCTGCTGGTGGCTGTACGACTTATTTTGATATGCCGCTTAATGGGATTCCATCAACAACAACTGTTGAAGCATTACAGCAAAAAATAATAATTGGTGAAGAAAAATCCTGTCTAGATTTTGGATTGTGGGGTGGGCTGGTACCTGGAAACATAGATGAGTTAGCTCCATTAGCAAAGGGTGGTGTAATTGGTTTTAAAGCCTTTCTCTCCCCTTCAGGTAATGAAGAATTTGAAGCTGCTGACGATTATACATTGTTAGCAGGTATGCAGGAAATCGCACGGTTAGGAAAGGTACTTGCTTTACATGCGGAAAGCGGACCAATGACTGTCTTTCTTTCAAAACAAAAAGAGGTTAATAAGCAATTTAGTGCAGATGATTTTGCCGAAACGAGACCAATTGTTGCAGAACTTGAAGCAGTTGAACGGGCCCTCTATTATGCTGAAATAACAGGTTGCTCCCTTCACTTTGTACATATAAGTAGCGCTCCAGCAGTTGAAAAGATTAGACAAGTAAGGCAAAAAGGACTGGACATAACTGTAGAAACTTGTCCCCATTATCTTCTTTTTACTCACGATGATTTAATCGAAAAAGGTCCAGTAGCAAAGTGTGCTCCTCCTTTACGGTCTAAGGAGGAGAGATCCAAGTTAATTGAAGCTCTATTAGAAGATAAGCTTGATATGATAAGCTCTGATCACTCTCCTGCTCCTTTTGAATTAAAGGATCCCAAAACACATCATTTCTTAAATGCATGGGGTGGAATCAGTGGTGGCCAGTTTAGCTTATTATCGATGATTGAACTCGCAATAAAGCACAACATCCCATTTGAAAAAATTGCAGAATGGACAGCGATGAACCCAGCTAAAAGGTTTAACCTTGAGTCTAAAGGTTCAATCCAACAAGGTCTAGATGCGGATTTAGCCATTATCAGTTTAGAAAACAATCAACAGGTCACACCGGAAAGTTTTTTTGCTAAACATAAGCAAAGCCTTTATATGGACCACACATTTCCTTGTCAGATTATTGAAACGTTTGCGCGTGGAAAATTGGTCTATCAGGCTAATAAAACTACTATTCCTCAAGCAAATGGTGCTTGGTTGAGATAAGGAAGTAGATTATTGACGCAAAATCCATAGACTGCGGCGTAACTACTGTTGATTTCTTCCACTCTCTTTTAGAATAAGCTGCTATGTTGATTTTCGCTCCGGGCAGTCGCTTTCCGCGGGCAACGCTTCAACTTCCTCGGAAAAAAACCGCTTCCTGTGGGATTTTCAGCTGTTGCTTTTCCCGCAGGAGTCGACTGCCCTCTGCTGCAATCAACCATCATATAAGTAAAGTTAGAATTATTAATAAATCAAACACAACTTCATACTAGATTAAAAAACACACGTAAACTCTTCAAAAGATAAGCCAATTTTCTTTGTCGTACTATTAGTCATCACCCAGTAAGGAGATCCCTGTTTCCAAAGAAAATACATCCTGATTAACTTGTGAAAACTTTCTAATTAATGAATAATGATATTATTGGAATAAACGTTCTGGAGTTCTTATCACATGAACAGAAAACTACTTTAAGCTTTGGAAAAATGCGACACTCCTATGGGAAAGGAACAGTCTGAAGACCCCGCAACGAGTGATTTTGGGACTGCGATTACTCGCCCCACCGAAAACATTTTCTCGTGAGGAGGCTGAAGCGTTCCCCATGGAAAGGGAGTGTTTTTCCGAAGCGATGGATGATCACTCATCCTATAAAGGATGGGGGTAAGTCACGACAAAGTTAAGACGCTTTTTACATCAATAACAACAACACTGTGCGAAAAGAGCTTTCAAAAAATGAGCCCAAGGATCTGAACTGACCCTTGGGCTGTTGTTTGTATTAATAGCCTGAAACTACATTATTTTCGAGAAGCGTAAAGTTTGAAATCTGGCATCCTGGTACATCGCCACTTTTAATTGTTACAGAACCTGGTGTACCCGTTAAAACGATATCTCCTGGGTATAGAGTCATCACTTGCGAAAGAAACGAAACAATAAATGCTGGAGAGTACATCATATTACCTACCTTATTTCCATGAGTAACCTTACCATTCAACGATGTTTTAACGGTAATTTCATTTATATTTAGAAACTCATCAACAGTTAGTAACTGGTCGCCTAAGCTGAAAAACGTATCAAAGCTTTTTGATCGTTGCAAAAACCGCGGGTCCTCTGCATGAATATCCTTAGCAGTCATATCCAAGCTAGTAGTAAATCCTGCTATCCCATTAATTGCATCTTGCTCTGATACATTTTTTAAAGTCTTTCCTATTACCAGTGCTAGTTCTCCCTCAGCAGTTACGTGATTTGATTGCTTCGGTAATTCTATCGATTCCCCTGGACCTATTAAACTCGTGTCAGGTTTAATAAAAATGACAGGTTCTTTCATTGGTGGCTCTCCTGTTAATTCAACTGCCTTATCCATGTAATTAAATCCAACACCTATTATCTTGTTAGGATGACGATACAATGGCACTGACTGACTATCATTGATCGGCTGATAAGATGCATCTTCTAACTTCACTTTTCCAAGTGACTCATACCATTGCGCGATTTCATTTAATTGTCCTTTTTGCAATATATCAAATAGCTGATATGACCAGTCCTTATTTTCTTTGTCAATTATCGTCTGGACTAGAATTGTTTTTTCCTTTTCTACAATGGCTACTTGTTCCACTCCATCTATTTTCACTGTAGATAATCTCAATTACCTTCACCTCGTTGTCATCTGATTACTATATATACTATCAATTAATTTTAAAAGGGATAAATCGCGATGTCGATTAGCGATGACCGATAGCGCTACTGGTTTTCCATTCACCTCAGCCACAGGGATAGTTAATTGGGGTAATCCCGCTAAGCCCGCAATACATGTTAATCTCATTGTTCTGGCTCGACGGTCTTCTAGCTCTTCACTTTTCAAATTACGTAATGGTGCAGGGCCGGGAGCAGTCGGAATAATTAATATGCCATTTTCACCTAATAAAGCATTCATCCGCTCTTCTATCACTTTCTTCCGCTTCAGATGTTCCTGAAGGTCAACATTATTTATTGTACTAGTCCATGCAAAGCGTTCACTAATTCCCGGGCCAAACACAGGCTTCTCTGTTTCTATCCAGTCACCATGTTCCTTCCAGATTTCCGAGCCCTGAATGTGTTTAAATGTATCTGCCCATACGTCTAATCCTTCTTGCGATATTTTTACTGTTTGATGATTGGGTATTACTGTTTCAAATGCAGGGAGATAATCTGATATAGGCTTTTTCACATCAGGATCAACTAATTCCCAAGCATCCTCACCTAAGTAAACCTGTGTAAAATCACCATTATCTTGGTTTGCGCTATTTATTAATACTTCCCCTACTCTTGAAAGTGTCCGGGAATCGCGAGCCATCCAACCAACAGTGTCGAAGCTTTCCGCTAATGGAATCACCCCATCTATATTCACAGTTCCATGCGTTGGACGAAATCCATATAACCCACAATAAGCAGATGGGATCCGAACTGAACCACCAGTATCTGTACCTAAAGCAAAGTCGACCATTTCAGATGCCACGGCCACCGCAGACCCACTCGATGAACCTCCTGGAATACAATCTGGTGCCTTTGGATTTATTGGTGTCCCATAATGATAGTTTTCACCGTTTAAACTAAACATTAATTCATCTGTATGTGTGGTACCAATAAGTTTTGCTCCATCTCCAAGTAGAGTTTCAATTGCTGCTGCATTTTGTTCAGCTGGCCGATGTGTCCTAAACCAATCTGGATTACCGGCAGTATTTATATATTGTTTGATAGAAAAGACATCTTTTACCGAAAAAGTTAACCCATCCAACCTGCCAGTCCCGGATGGTTCCTTTATCAAATCCTGATTTACATATGCACGAAACAAATTTCTCATACAATCAAACCTTTCCATCTTATTTGCTTACCATCCTTCATCTTAATTCACAAATAAGTTCCCTCTTCAATAACACGTTGGACTGCACGAATAATTCCACCATAACCTGTACATCGACAAAGATTCCCTGAAAGGGCAGTTTTAATTTGTTCCTCTGTAGGATTTGGGGTGTCTGCTAATAAAGATTTTACCGCCATTACCATTCCCGGTGTACAATAACCACATTGAAAGCCACCCTCTTCTAAAAAAGCGGTTTGGATAGGATCTAATCCCTCTTCCCTAACTATTCCTTCAATTGTAGTTATTGACGCTTGATCAACCTGATAAGCCATCACTAAACATGAATTTATTAGATTCCCATTAATCATGACAGAACAAGCTCCACAACGACCAATTCCACAGGATATTTTTGTACCTGTTAAATCTAGATCATTTCGAAGAATATCAACGAGGCGTTTAGTTGGTTCTGTTTGTAAGTGTTGCTCTTTTCCGTTAATAACTACCGTAATATCTATTGTTTTATCCTCGGTTGGCTGATTAACAGTTACTGCTCTACTTTCGCCCATTGCTTCATCCTCCTATGACTAGCCGCTTGCAATATTTCTTCCGATGATACTGGTAGACGTGATACCCAATAGCCTATCGCATCGTGAATTGCTTTTGCTATTGCCGGCGCAACAGCAACCGTTCCAATTTCCCCTACCCCTCTAGGTCCATAGGGATCTCCATCATGTAAACTTTCAATTGCTTCAGTCATCATCGCAAAAGGTACATCACTAATACTAGGAATTAAGTAGGCATCTAAATTTTCAGTGATGTATTTACCCTCAACCATTAATGCTTCCTCCATTAAGGTGTATCCTAATGCCATAACGCCTCCACCCTCGATTTGACCCGTGTATCCCTTCATGCTAACAATTGGACCCGCTGAAATGGATTGGTCCAAATCTATAACTTTAACTTTTCCGGTTAACAGGTCTATTTCCACCTGAGCTAAAACAGATCCGAAAGTATATAAAAAGTGACCACCATCTACATCATCTGGCGTCGTCGGGAAATCAAAGTTTGTTGTTACTATACTAGATTGTTTACTTTTATTCATATGCTCAGCAAGTTCTAGATAGCTCATAACTAGACTAAAAGATTTGTCATTTGCAAGTTTAGAAACACCACCACTACTGAGTTGAAGTTCGTTAACCGAAATACCTGTGTGCTTCGATGCTTGGTCTAACAGTTTTCTTTCAAATACATCCTTCATTCGTTTGACCGCATGCCAGACCATACTTGTTCCCCTGGAGGCGGTGGTTGAACCAGATGATGGCACTAATGCTGTATCCCCAATAATGATTGATAAGTCATCAGTAGAACAGCCTAATTCCTCGGTTACAATAGTTTCAATTACCCCTAATATCCCTTGTCCTGCCTCTTCAAATCCAAAGGCAATTTCTATTTTCCCGTCTTTATTTAAAGAAAGACGTCCACCCGCTGGGTCCAACCGCCCTTGACCTAGACCCCCTCCATGCATGGTAATTGCAGTTCCAATTCCTCTTACTTTAAATTTATCTAAATTTAGATTATTCAATTCATTCCTTTTTATTTTCATATGATTTGAAATAGCTTCTAATACATCTGATGCGCCATTTGTTGGAGCAATTCGATGGCCTAAGGGGCCAACATCATCTACTTTCCTAATGTTTCGTCTTCTTAACTCGATAGAGTCGATGTTCAATTTTTCCGCTAATCGATCTATTTGTCCTTCTAATGCAAAAGTTATTTGGTTTCCACCAAAGCCTCTAAATTCACCAGCTACACCATTATTAGTAAAAACAGAAAGTCCTTCT
Source organism: Aquibacillus halophilus (assembly GCF_009649745.1). Classification (GTDB taxonomy): domain Bacteria; phylum Bacillota; class Bacilli; order Bacillales; family Amphibacillaceae; genus Aquibacillus; species Aquibacillus halophilus. The sequence continues at coordinate 161,976 of NZ_WJNG01000015.1, forward strand.
GTTTTTACATTTGGAACCATGTAAGGACCTGTTGCATGTTCGACTGCAAAATCCAAGATAGCCGGACCTAGTGTTGAATATGCTCCTGTATCTGCCAAAATATCGACTTTATGCGCTAGTATCTTCCCATCTTTATCTACTCCGGTTTTCATTGTGATACGCATCGGGTGGCGCTTTAGTCCAGAAATGACAGATTCCTTTCTTGTTTGATGAATCTTAACAGGACAAGCCGTTTTCAGAGCCAAAATAGCTCCATATGGCTGTATATTTAATTCATCCTTCCCTCCGAAAGAACCACCCATCGGACTGGAAATAATTCTAATATCTTCTTCAGGCTTCCCAAGTATCCTTGATAACTGAAATCGATCTTTATACCCGTGTTGTGTCCCTACATAAACAGAAAGAGCACCATTAGCTTCTGGTACAATAACTCCACCTTCCGTTTCCATATAAGTGTGCATCTGCCTTGGCACCTGGTACGTCTCTTCTATTACTACTAACGATCTAACAAAACCCTCATCAACATCTCCCTTCTGGTAGCCTGCTTGATGAAGGAGATTTCCATTTTCGTGTAGCTGAGGAGCATGGGGCTCTAAAGCTATTTCCGGGTCATCAAGGATAGGAAGCTGCTCATATTCCACTTTAATTAATTGCAAAGCTTTTTCGGCAATTTCTATTGTTTCTGCAGCCACTGCAGCTATCGCATCTCCAACATAGCGGACTCTATCTTCACAAAGCACTGGTTGATCTGGGGAAATAATCCCGAAGCCATTTAATCCCGGAATATCCTTGTGGGTGATGACTGCTTTAACACCAGGGAGTTTTTCGGCATCGTTAATGTTGATAGATAATATTTTCGCATGAGGATAAGCACTTCTTAATATTTTTCCATAAAGCATGTTAGGGAAAGATAAATCAGTTAAATATTTAAGACTTCCAGTTACCTTTGCTTTTCCATCGGGTCTAACACGATTCCTGTTCTTATAAACTAGCTGATCTCGTTGCATCGTATCATCTCCTCTAACTTTAAGGTTCAATTAAGTAATTTTTTAACCGTTTATGGACTTTCGGCGAGGTTATCCTCTAACTTTGAAACTATAAGGTTAGCGACTACTGTTTTGCGATAACTAGCACTTACGAACATGTCCGAATCAGGTTTAAATTCATCGATTATCTCTTCATAGACAAGAGCTAATATTTCTTCAGTTATCACTTTTCCTTTCAAAAACCGTTCACACCTCTTCAGTCGAATTGGTGCATTGGCTCCACCACCAACAGCCAAACGAATATAGTCTATTTCATTATAGGAATTCCAACAACAATAAGCGGAGGCAGTGACAAGTGAAGGAATAAACGATTCCCTCCGCCCTACTTTTTGATAAAAGCTCATCAGTTTTGTTGAAACAGGTGTTTCAGGTAATAGGAATGATGTAATTACTGGGGTATTTCCAAAAGCGGGTGCAGGCGGGTTTTTCAGATAGTCATATAACGGTTCTTTATATGTCTCTGTTCCATCAAACCATGTTATTTCAGCATCTAATGCTAACAAGGACGGTATCGTATCCCCAATTCGATAGGAAACATTCCCCCCTAAAGTTCCTCTATTTCGAACAGCTGGTGAAGCTACAGACTTAGCAGAAATGGAAAGTAAATCCCATTCTTGGTTAATTAGTGGGTCAGAACAGCAATCAGCAAGTGTTGTAAGTGCTCCAATCTCCAGCATTGTTTTCCCATTAGAGACAACTTTTTTAATCCCTCTTAAACTCTCAATCTTTTCAAGGCTTATTAAATTCTCTGGTAATGGTGTTCCTTGTTCCCTTTGTAATTGCATCAGTGTTCCACCTGAAATATAACTAACATCAGAACTGATGCTATTCATTATTTCCCAAGCCTCTTTCACATTTGATGGCCTCCAAATTTTGGGGGTTCTGCTCGTTACAGGTTGCGGCTGAGTCATTTAGTGGTTCACTTCCTTCAATCGTCTATAGTCTTCCTCAGTATCAATGTCGTAAAAGCATTTTCCATCTGTATAATTTATTACTATCCCTTTATCATAAAAGTCTTTACGAATAATCGCTCGTGCACCTTTATCACCCTTAAGCTGCATTAATGAGCGAAATAACTCTTCAGAAAATAGAATCGGCGGTTGAATCCGATTATTAAATTGGGATGCAACAAAATCTACACGCTGGTAGCGGTACTGGTCAATTAAAGCGTTGATCATTTCAACTCGAACGAACGGTTGATCAGCTAAAATTATCACGATTCCTGCTGCACCCAAACCTTTTGCAGTCTGAATACCCGTTTTAATTGAGTAAGATTGCCCTTTAATCGCTTCTTTACTTATTACTTGTGTCCATTTGCTTCGGTTAGGTTCTTGGAATAATTCCCTGTCAATCCAATCCAAGGAGTCCCCTTCCTTGGTAATTACTAGAACACTGTCTAGCTTTGATTTAATAGCAGCTTTTAGAGATAGGCTACCAATTGTTTCTTGTTCTATTTGCATTTTTAGTTTATTTTTACCCATCCGACTACTCTTTCCTGCGGCTAAAAATATCCCAAGGATACTTGTTTGCGTCAAGAAACAAACACCTTTTTCATTTCACGTTTCTTTGAAAACTGAATAAGCTCAGCCACAATACTTATTGCGATTTGCTCCGGTCCATCTGCACCGATAGACAAACCAATAGGGGTTTTTATTTGGGGTGGGAGTTTTTTTGTGCCAAGTAACCGCTTCGTTCGCTTACTTGAACCTAAAACACCTAAATATTTTATATCTTTGTGAATAAGGGCGGAAAGTATCTCTTTATCTTTTTGAAAATTATGGGTAAGGATTACGACATAATCTCTAGCTGTTATCTCGATTTGATTGATGATTTCTTCAGGAAATCCTAGAATTAACTCGTTTGCTTCTGGAAAATTGGAATGATTACACAATGCAGGACGCCAATCAGCTACCGTAACGGAGAACCCCGTTTTCGAGGCAAAAGATACTAAAGGAATCGCATCTTTTCCTGCACCAAATACTATCAAGCGAGATTTCGGTTGTATATGGTGAATGTAAATTTTTTCTCCCAAACTCGACACACACGTATTAAAGGACTTATCAATCGAGGACACTGTTTGATCTACCAAACCTCTCAGTTCCTCCGTTACTTTCCCGGACAAATTTCCAAATGTATGATTATCCTCTGTTATGAACAGGTAGGTAGAAGGTTGACTATCAGAAGGTAAATGCTTAATCATTGTTACAGAATGCCCATTATCTAAAATAGACTTAAGCCTAGATAGATCATTAATAAGTTGACTATTAATGGGCTCAACTAACACATGGATAACGCCATTACATCCTGACCCTTCCCCCCACGATATTTCATTGGATCCTCTCATATCATAGACTATAGTTTCTGATTGCCTACCCAGGCCATGATGTTCAATGCGAGCTGCCAAATCTTCCTCTAAACACCCTGCGCTTAACATCCCTATCTGGGAACCATCCTTTTTGAATATCATCATTGCTCCTTCTTTTTTATAAGCCGAACCCTCCACATGAACAACACTAGCTAAAATACTCCCCTCGCAAGAAGCGCCACAAACCTCATCTAAAATAGTATAAATATCTTCCATACTTGAACTCTCTCCTTCATATGGATTTTCTACTGTTCTATTAAATTTTTTCATTTAATTAAAAAAGTATAAATTGTTAATAATGACTAAAATCTAAAGAGTGTTTACTAATTTTTTGTAGAAATTACCTTACTATCTCAAAATTCAAACAATTTATCTATTACCCTGTCAGGATTTCTAACGTAATTTCATTGAGGAGTTTTCCTATTTCAACCACTATTAATTATATTTAGACAAAAGAAGCTGCGATGATGCAGCTCCTTTTGTCCGCTTGCTATTTTACTAATTAACTCTCAGGCAAATAATCGGTTGTAAAGATATCTGTTGCATCAAATTTCTCATCTAATAGCTCTAGCTCATAGAGTTGATCAATGAGTGTTGACCATCTTTCTTCAGACATGTATCCAACTCCATGTTCGGCTGCATCACCTTCATAGATGAACTCTTCTTGTGTTTGTTGTTCGAATTGTAAGGCTTCAAAAGAAATATCTGTATTAGATTCCTGTATTATTTTTGTAATATCATCCGGTGTTTCTTTGTAATAATTCCATCCTTCAACAAATGACGTTACGAAGCCTTGAACTATCTCCTCATTTTCAGCTAGGTAATCTTTTGTTACATATAAAACAATGTTATAAGGATCATAACCAGCATCAGAAATCAGTTTGGTTTCTGTTGGAATTCCTTCTTCGTCTAAGAAATAAGGCTCCGATGTTACGAATGCTTGGCTGACTGAATCAGGATCATCAATGAAGTTCACGTGCTGCCCTGTATAGGATAGCTCTTCTACATTACTTAAATCATATTTATTTTTCAAAAAGTCCCAATATGTAATACCGGGCTGGATATAAGTTGTTCTACCATTTAATTCATCAAAATCATCTATTCCTTTTCCTTCATGGAACATTAATGCCTGCGGACTACCTTGCATTGCCGTAGCAACAGCAACAAGTTCGATCCCTTGGTTTCGAGCAATAACCATTTGGTCTGCGTGCGCTAAGCCAAATTCTGCACTACCAGAAGCAACCATTTGAATAGAGGATACTTGCGGCCCGCCTGGTTCAATTGTTACATCTAATCCATTATCCGCAAAGATTCCCTGATCTTGTGCCGCATAGACACCACCATGTTGAGATTTGGCGAACCAATTTAACACTACCTTGACCTCTTCAGCTTCTACACTAGTTTCTTCTGTTGTTTGCTCTGTTGTATCTTCAGCTGCATCCTCCGGCTCCGAAGCATTACCTGTTTCCTGTGCCCCACAAGCAGCCAATACTAAAATAAAAAGTAAACCGAAATACAATAGATTGAATTTTCTTAGTCCCCATATTTTTTTCATATCCTTACCCCTCTCTTTTTCTACCCTTTTTATTTTTCACCCTTCACAGCTGACTCGTGCCAAGATTTAAGCATAGAATTAGCAAATAGACTCACTAGAAGGTAAAAACCAATACCTAAGATTGCAGCAGCAATTCCACAAGCAAATAAATAAGATGTTTTTACTTGGATCGCAGCAACGGTAATTGAATAACCTAAACCACCTTTACCCCCGCCAATACCAGCAATATATTCACCTACAATTGCACCTACGATAGACAATGTACAAGAAATCTTTAGACCTGCCATCATATAAGGTAAAGCTGATGGGATTCTTAACTTCCACATTCGTTGCCATTTTGAAGCGTTATAAAGTAAAAATAAATCATCCATGTTCTTATCTACTGAATTTAATCCCATTAATGTATTTGATATAACAGGGAAAAAGCCAATTAAGAATGAGATAACAACAATCGAGTTATAGCCTGCACCAAACCAAATGACTACAATAGGCGCAACTGCTACTACTGGAATTGTCTGTAACACAATTGCATATGGGTAAATACTTCTTTCTAAAATTTTTGAACTAGCCAATATAATAGAGACTAGAATCCCAATTACAGCACTAACAAGAAATCCGACTAAAGATTCGACGACTGTTATTTGAACTGCAGGCCACAACAAATGCCAGTCACTAATTGCTGCACCTACCACATCTGTTGGCTTTGGCAATATATAGTGTTTTAGGTCTAAAATTGTTGGCACTGCTTGCCAGATGGCAATAAATATAGTGAAGGCAATAATTGGTCCTAAATAAACCTGCTTAAATTTATTAAAGGATTTGCTTTTTGGCTTTTCCGACGTTTTTGTTAAAAGGTCCCTAGTTTTTGTTACCTCAACAGAAGGCATAGACATTAGGCTAACTCCTTTCTTTCATTTCCGTTTTCAAGCCTGTCTGAGGCTATATCTACATAGTCAGTAAATTCCTGTTCCGTTCTTACTTTTAACCGACGAGGAAATGGTAATTTTACATCAATTAATGATGATAGTCTCCCAGGACTAGCTGACATAACAGCGATTCTAGTTGAAAGAAACACCGCCTCGTAAACGTTATGTGTAACAAAAAGGATTGTCATATTTTCTTTTTGCCATATATCCAATAATTCCATCTGTAATGTTTGTCTAGTAATTTCATCCAGTGCTCCAAATGGTTCATCCATTAATAGCATTTTAGGCTTAGCAGCTAATGCACGCGCGATCGACACCCTCATCTTCATCCCACCAGACAATTGGCGGGGATAGGATTTTAAGTATTCCTTTAGCCCAACCATTTCTAGGACACGTATCGCTTCTTGTTTATGTTTCTTTTTATTACCTCCTCTTAACTCTAGAGGAAGAAGCACGTTATCAAGCACCGTTCTCCAAGGTAATAAATTGGCATCCTGGAATACAAATGCAAGGTCATTCGTTTCTTTGATTATCTCTTTTGGAGAACCATCAAAAACCTTAACAGAACCCTTGGTAGCTTCTCCCAATCCTGCCACCATTCGTAATGCTGTTGATTTTCCACATCCAGAAGGTCCTAAAAAGCTTAGAAATTCTCCTTCCTTTATCGATAGATCAAAGTCTTTTAGTGCAACTGTCTCATTATTAAAGACTTTACTAACATGCTGAAATGCAACAACTTCTTTATGAATTGTATCCAAGACTTTCTCCCCCTTAATGTTTATCCATCAATATGTTCCGTTGTTCAAATTTTCAGATAAGTTTCGCTAAAAAAATATACCCTTGCTTTGCTTATATCCAATTGTTAGCTTATCTAACATAATATGTTATTTTTATTAACTTAATGTAATCCTAAATCATTACATGTACTTTGTCATTGGTTAAATTACATGAAATATCCAAATTGTTTTGGTTGTTTTACACATTGCTAGATAACTCAAACTATAAAAATCCTTGAATTGTTCTTTTTTTAACAGTATTAACCGGAATAACATCTACTGTTTAATGTCTTTTTATTTTTTGTTGAATTTCGTAGCCCTCTCCATCATGTTTAAAGCAGCCACATGAGCTTGAGTAGCGATACTTTCCTCATTAACATTCACTAAGCGACCATCCTCCACAACTACCTTACCCCCAACAATTGTCATATCTACTCGGGGTGTGCCCGTGAGGATGGGAAGTGATGAATCATCAAATAATGCCCCTGCAAATTCCAGACGATTTGTATCGATCATAAACATATCTGCCGCTTTACCTACTTCAAGGGAGCCAATTGCATCTTCCCAACCCAAAACCTTCGCAGATCCGTTTGTTGCTATATTCAGACAATCCTCAGCACTTAAGGCTTTTGTTCCGTGTTGGTGATTATGCAATAGATTCATTACTTTTAATTCAAGCAACATGTTTGATGCATCATTAGAAGCAGATCCATCCACACCTAAACCTACATTAACCCCCGCTTTTATCATCTTCATAATTTGCATAGTCCCTGATCCCATTTTCATGTTGCTACTCGGACAGTGGGCTACACCACAGCCACACGAGCCCATTTTAATAATTTCATTTTCGTTGAACCATATCCCATGTGCATACCAGACATCATCACCGATCCACCCCGTTTTTTCCATCAATTCAAGTGGACGCATGCCTAGTTTTTCTCGACAAAAGTCATCTTCATCTTTTGTTTCAGCTAAATGCGTGTGCATTCGAACACCATAACTTCTCGCTAAGTTGGCTGATTCTCTCAACAAATCTTGACTTACCGAAAACGGTGAACAAGGAGCAACCCCTACACGTAACATCGAGAATTTATCACGGTCATGATAAGTTTCAATCACCCGCATGGTATCACGGAGAATAACCTCTTCCTTCTGAACCACTTGATCAGGTGGTAATCCCCCTTGCGAACGCCCAAGACTCATTGAACCCCTCGTCGGAAAAAAGCGTACCCCCAACTCTCTTGCGGCAAATATCTCTTGATCAATTAACTCTCCACTTATCCCGTCCGGAAACACGTAAAAATGGTCCGCCACTGTTGTACAGCCGCTTTTAAGCAATTCTCCTAAACCAACCATTGCACTTAAATAGATATCTTTCGGACGAATATGGCGCCATATATCATACAGTGTTAACAACCAATCAAACAACTCCACATTTTGCGCCTGCGGTATGTTTCTTGTGAACGTTTGATATAAATGATGATGAGTATTAATTAAGCCTGGATATACAATTTTTCCTGTTGCATCAATTACTTTATCTGCATCTTGATAAGGGATACTCGTCCCAATAGCTTTAATTTCTTGCCCTTCAATATAAATACTCCCACCAGGGTATTTATTGCGTTCGCCGTCCATCGTAATAATATTTCTAGCATTTTTTATTAACAGTGTTTTCATTAGGGCACCCACTTCGTTTATTGTTATGTTAAGTTTTGTAACGCGTTATGTTATATTTAACTATATTAGTGATATGAAATATATTTGTCATTGATATAACGTACAAATTATCATCACTATTTTAGTGATTTTGACTTAATTTAAGACTTTTTTGCCTGGTAGCTCGAAGTGACAAACCTAATTAAATCCATAGAAAAAGGATGTTACTGACAACCTTAGTCAGAACATCCTTTACTATCTTTAGATCAGATTTATTTTTCAACTTTTTCCTTAGGTTTCATTTCATCTACAAGCTTCTCCGACAACCGTCTATACATATTGCTTGTATTGACAAGTGATGAAATAAATAATATTTTCTCCAGATAGCCAGATTCTGTATCATCTAATTTATCCATTTCTGTTTCAATATCAGCAGATATGGACTCCATGTTTTCTTCAAAAGTACTTACGCTTTTGTCATGTAGGCTTAAAAGGCTTGTATATAACGTTTCTAGATCAACTTCTTCTTTTTCTACTTTACTATTTAGTGGCTCAAGTACCATTTTGGTGTCGTTAATCGACAGAGCACCTTTTAATTGGTAAATTAAGCTAATAAGAATTATATGTTCCTTTGAATACTTTTTGTTTTTAATTGGAAACAAAAGTTTTCCTTTTGCATAATTGTTTATCATCGTTTTAGTTAATACTTTATCTTCTTCATGTCTTTTACTAGTATTGTATTTTTTTTCAAAAAGCTGTGTCACTTGATCCATGTATAAATCAATATCCGGGATTTCACTTAAAGTGATTTTATTTTGTAGACCTAACTCAGTAATTAACTGCTCTAAATTCTCCATAAACTTCCCCTTGGTTTTATTTACTTGCAACTATTATATCACAATTAAAATATGATTGACTACAACTTGATATAGGTGTATTGTTTTATGTAGTTATTAAAACTACTTATTGTTATTGGGGTGTTAATTATGAACACATATATACGAGAACCAATTAATGGTCTCACGCATTTAGCTGGTGCAGTTCTTTCTTTTGTTGCATTATTAGCGATGGTAATTAAAGCTTCAGCCACTGGGTCACCACTTGCCATTAGTGCCGTTATCATTTTTGGAATTAGCATGATATTACTCTATGCAGCATCTGCGACTTATCACATGGTAATCGCCAATGATAAAGTGATAGCTAGTTTAAGGAAAATTGATCATTCAATGATTTTTATCCTAATCGCAGGAACTTACACGCCGTTTTGTTTAATTACCCTGAACGGAACCCTAGGCTGGATATTGTTTGCTATCATTACTGGAATCGCAACCTGTGGTGTCTTGTTTAAACTAATTTGGTTTGAGTGCCCAAGATGGTTGTCAACATCAATGTATATTGGTATGGGGTGGATGATTATCTTTGTTTCTGCACCCCTCGCCTCTTCAATAAATAGTAATGGGTTATTTCTATTAATACTTGGTGGGGTTATTTATACTATCGGAGGGATAATCTACGCTGTAAAACCAAAGTTTATTGAATCAAAATATCTTGGCTTTCATGAAATTTTTCACATATTTATTTTGCTTGGTAGCTTGGCCCATTTTTTAAGTGTCTATCTATACGTGCTTTAGAAGGTGAATTTTATAAGTAGTTATTTGCTACTTATACCCGAAGAGTGCGATACTAATTATATTATTATAGACTTCTTACAAACTTGTAAAAATAACTTTAAATAGGTGATTTTATTGTTAATGGATGTAGTTATAATTGATTTCATGGATTATTTCTCCTACCAATGGGTAGAAGATCTTCTTATCATTATAGGGATAGTTGTAGCAATTTTATTTATACGCTGGCTTATCTTGTTCTTTTCAAAAAAAATAAATAGTGATAGTCGAGATGGAATTAAGCAGCACAATACAGCTGTAAGATATGTGCTAAATTGGCTATCCCTCTATAGTATATTACTTTTCATACTATTTTATTTTTTCGATTCTGGCTGGTTTGTTGGTGAAATAATCTCAGTAGGAAGTGTAGAAATTACTGCATCTTTAATAATCATCGCTGTTCTGATTATTACGTTAGCCAATAGAGCTTCTAAGATTGTAACCAAGTATTTTTTACCGAGAGTATTTGACCGTTATCAACTAGATCGGGGGGTTCAATTTACATTTAGTCGAATCTTTCATTACTCAGTAATGATTATTGCAATTATTATTAGTTTATCTACGGTTGGAATTGATTTAAGTGCACTAACCGTTTTTGCAGGTGTAGTCGGAGTAGGTATCGGGTTCGGACTTCAAAATATAGCCTCTAACTTTATTTCTGGTATCATTTTATTATTTGAAAGGCCCATTAAAGTGGGGGATCGAGTTATTGTTGATGACATTCTGGGTGATGTAGAGAAAATAAATATGCGTGCAACAGTAATTAAAACAATTGATAATGAACACATCATTGTTCCAAATTCATATTTCTTAGAAGAGCATGTAGTAAACCGTTCCTATAGTGACCCCACTCTTCGTTTAACCATACCTATTGGAGTAGCTTATGGAAGCGATGTAGAAAAAGTCAGAGACTTACTATTACAGGTTGCTAATGATGAATATGAAGATTCTAAGGTAATGATATTGGATCCTAAGCCATTCGTTAACTTTGTCGGTTTTGGTGACTCTTCCTTAGATTTTGAATTGTTTGTTTGGATTTTGAATCCAAATCATGTGATAGTGACAAAAAGTAATATTAACTTTCGAATAAATAGAATTCTTGCCGATAACAATATAGAAATTCCATTCCCACAGAGAGACTTGCACGTTAAAAGTTTAAATGGAAAGATAATGGACGATATTAAAAATTAATTTTTGGCTAACAGAACACAACTACTGGGTAGTTGTGTTTTTATTTTTGACTCATTTCGTAAGTTTTGTTGTTCTTTATTCGCAGTTGATGTAAATTGCGTCGTAACTTCTGCATTGATTTGCTCTCTTTCACTCTAGTTAAATCGCGCTATACTAGCGTTTCGGCAGAATACTTCGCTTTCCATGGGCACGACCTCAGCCTCCTCAGAATCAAAGAACGATTCTTCCGGGGTCTTCGGAACGCGCTGTTCCCATAGGAGTCTACGTATTCTGCCTTCACTAGTAATAGTGTTCTGGATTATTGAAGAATAAAACCCATAGTGTCTAAGTTTCATGAGCATTTTTCCAATTAAAAAGGAGTGTTTATCCGCACCTTAGAATAGCTTTCTGTTCAAGAGTGAAATAAACCCCAAGAAACGTTTATTTCATGAAATATACTACTCATTAATTTGAAAATTTTATTGCGTGTCGTGTATTTCCAAGGCTAGTATAGTGTTGTAAATTGATAACTATACTTATAGGATGGTTGATTGGAGCGGAGGGCAGTCGACTCCAGCGGGAAAAGCGACGGCTGAAAATCCCGCAGGAAGCGGTTTTCTTCCGAGGAAGTTGAAGCGTTGCCCGCGGAAAGCGACTGCCCGGAGCGCAAATCTACATAGCAGCCGATTAAGGAAAAGTGAAAAAATTATCAAAAGTTACGCCGCATTCTATAGATACTCTGTCAAAACAGCAATCTTTTAGAAAACGGCCTTATTTTAAAACATTCGATGTTTTATCAGATAATCCAAAAATGTATATCTAGTTATCATTGATTTTTGCTATTATTAAAGTACGGAGTTTTAACGTAAACTACTGTTATTAAAAAGGAGCACATCAATATGGAACCTCTTCAAAGGAATAAGGGGTTAAACTATAATACCCCCACTTCACAGCGTCGAACTTTTAGTAAATCATATCAGTTAACGATGTTAATGGCTAATAGCATTTCTCTTGTTTGGTGTGTAACCTATTTATCTACAGACATGTCCCCTCAATCTGGTAATCTACTAGGAATTTTATTAATCCTTACTTTAGTTGGAAACCACACTCTAACCCTAATGACCGGAAACAGTCATTTTCTTGATTATGCCTATCTAGTTTTAAGCATGCTAACAATGATTATTGTGCCTATTTTAAACACATATGCTTCCTTGGACGTAAACAATTTAACCTCTCAAAGTATTGTTTCTATTTCACTGATTCCCTTGCTTTTATTTTTAGGTATGATTATTTCTTTGACAAAAATTAATTACCAGCGTAGACACAGTGATCATATGGTTACTCTCTTTAATACAAAGCAGCCAAACCACATCAAATATATTTTGAAACGATCACTTCTGTTTTTGTTAGGGTTGAATCTTGTAATTGGCGTTTATCTATCATACAGTTTATTAGATAAAAATGTTTCAGCTGGCATCTTTAGCATATTCATTCCACAGTATTCGTTTTTTATTGGCATGTATTTTCTAGGCTTAGTGGTGTTAATTTTAAATCTACGTAACCAGAAACCACTATCTAACTTTTTTATTGGTTTCGTCGGGTTCTCTGTCTTTTTAATTTTTAATTTACCAATGCTTATTGTTCCTTTTCATTTACAAAATGCCGAAGAGGATTACACGGCAGTATTTGGTCCTACTAATGATTCTATTCCAAATCAGTTCATGGATGTTCCCTTTTCGATACCTGAATATATTTTTGGTACTCCTTCTGACAATTTCATTCTAAATGAAAACATTACATTCTATCGAGGCACTGAAGGAGTTGATTTAGGACTACAATTAGCTTTTGACGCTTATCTCCCCCCTACTAACCAACAGAATCTACCTGGGAATAATTCAGTGCTAATTAGAATTCATGGGGGTGGCTGGACAGTTGGGGACAAAGGGGCTGCTAACTTTTCACAAGTAAACAAGTATTTTGCCAGTCAGGGGTATGTTGTCTTTGACGTTCAATATGGTTTGGCAAATAAAGAGAAGTTTATAGAATCTGCCCCTGTACCAGCAAGCAGAATTGGAGAGTTTTCTATTGATGATATGGTACGTCATATCGGGATTTTCACCAATTATTTAGTCGAGAATAATGATGAATATAATGCTAACCTAGATTCAGTTTTTATATCTGGAGGATCTGCCGGTGGTCAGTTAGCTAATTCGGTCGGATTGGCTATAGCAAGTGAAAGGTACACGGAATTATTTCATTCCGCCCTAACTGTAAGGGGACTTATCCCCCTTTATCCCGCCAATGGCTTAGCTACCAATATTGGTATTAATGGATCGAAGGAACTTGTCAATCCTATTCTACTAGTTAATGAAAATAGTCCACCTGCTCTAGTTTATCAGGGGACACATGATAAAATTGTTGATCCTATTGTTGCATCTACATTTAAAACCACTTATCGTAAAGAGAGTAACAACCAAGCCGCTTTAATTATGATGCCTTTTGGCACCCATGCAAGTGACATCTATTTCCCAAGCTATTACAATCGGGTTTTTATCTACTATATGGAGAGATTTATGTATCAGTTTAAATGAACTAATAAACCATTATTAAGCTTGGACTTCTACTCAATCCTATAACCGGAATGATAGCGCATTACTACTATAGTAAGTTGAGTTTTCTAAAGAACAATTTAATTAAGCTTGCTATTCATTTTTAGAATGGTTACATGGTATTATTAACTGTATAAATTTATTCTTGTTCAGTCTTCTCTTCTATAACGTACAGGAAAAGTGAATAATACAATATTTAACCACATTATTTTATCAAGAATTGCACAAAACTGGAGTGAAATTATTTTTGGATACAAAAAAAGCATTACCCATATTATTTGCTGTCATGTTTCTCGTCATGGTGGGGTTTGGAATCATTATTCCTGTTCTGCCATTTTACGCTGAGGAAATGGGAGCATCCCCAACACAATTAGGATTACTAATGGCAGTTTACTCTTTAATGCAGCTCCTTTTCGCTCCAATCTGGGGTCGAATATCTGATCGAATTGGGCGTAAACCTGTTATAATGATTGGTATTTTTGGACTAGCTCTGTCTTTTTTCTTAATGGCAATATCATCAACACTTTGGATGCTGTTTGCTGCAAGGATTATTGGAGGATTACTATCATCAGCTAACATGCCAACTGTTATGGCATATGTGGCAGACATAACTTCGGATGAAGACCGTGGAAAAGGCATGGGAATCATTGGGGCGTCAATTGGTCTTGGATTTATTTTCGGTCCAGCAATTGGCGGTGTTTTTTCGGAGATAAGCTTAAGCTTACCTTTTTATATTGCCGGAGCATCATCTTTACTTACCTTTCTTCTAGTTACGTTGCTTTTAAAGGAATCGTTAAGTATAGAAAATAGAAATAGCTATTCTAAGGGGAAAAACTCCATACGTAATACAGTGAGTGGACCAACATCAATCTTATTTTTTCTGCAATTATTTGTTTCTCTATCGCTATCAGGCTTAGAAGCTACCTTTGCATATTTTGCTGCTGATAAAGCGGGTTTAGGGGCAGTAGAGCTAGGATATATTTTTATGATTATGGGGTTGGCTGGAGCAATTGTCCAAGGCGGACTAGTTGGTAAGATGACGAAGAGGTTTGGTGAGGGTTTTGTTATTCAAATTGGAATTGTAACTTCTGCTATAGGATTCCTTCTCATTTTACTCGTTGAAAACTTCACTACTGCAGCTATCTACTTAACTGTTTTTGGAATTGGTAATGGACTTATTCGCCCTAGTGTTTCATCACTATTAACCAAGACATCGAAAACAGGACATGGTAGTACGACTGGTGTATTATCTTCCTTTGATTCACTTGGAAGAATAATCGGTCCTCCATTAGGGGGTTGGCTCTTCACAATCTCTATTGGCTTACCATACATTTCAGGAATAATTTTATCAGTAGCTGCATTTATCTTATATCGACTATATATCGCCGCGAATTCAAAAAAACTCCAGTCAGGTACTTCATAAATAGAAGGTTATCATTTAAGGGCTAGCCAACAAGGCTAGCCCTTTTTTTTATGAATAAATAAGCTTTTATTAAAATTCCTCAGCTGCAATATTTAAGGTCTCTGCTGATTCCGCTACTCGCTGGCTCGCTATTCCAATCTCATTTGATACATTAACAAATTCCTCGATATCGTTAACCATTTTTTGAGCTTGTTGTGAATTTCCATTCATCGATACTAAAATATTGTCAAAGACTACATCAGTATCCCTCATAGACGTATTTCCCATTGAAACAAACTCCACCATTTGCTTATTATTGCTTACAGCTACACTGACTTCTTTTGTAGTTTCCTTAATTAATTCAGTTACATTTTCCGCGGATTGTTTCGTTTGTTCAGCTAATTTCCGGACTTCATTTGCAACAACTGCAAATCCTTTACCATGTTCTCCTGCTCGTGCAGATTCAATCGAAGCGTTTAAAGCAAGGAGGTTTGTTTGTTCTGCAATGCTCGCAATAACATCTGAGATTTTTCCGATTTCTTCTGACTTTTCAGCTAGGCTTTGAACAATGGTGCTGTTATCACTTGCTCCTAATTCAATGTTGTGAATGTTTCTTTTCATTTCATCTAGCTTTTCTTTCCCCTCTATAGCTTTTTCTTTAGCTTGAATTGATATTTTTACAGAGTTGCGAGTCCCTTCCTGCAGTTTTTCCGCTTGCCCTATCATTTCCTGGACAGATGCGCTTGTTTGTTGCGAAAGTGAAGCTAGTTCACCTGCAGAAGTACCTATTGTTGCTTTGACCAGGTCCTTTTGCTTTTCAATTTCTTCCTCTCGGATCCTTATATTCCCATTATCATATTCTTCTAGTACCAGTTGTTGTTCGATGTTTAAAATCTTCGAAACAGCTTCAATAGCCTGTAAAACATCCCCTTGATATTGTTGTCTAAGTATTTTCATAAGATTCACTAGCAACGTCTGAAATGCACTCATATAATCCTTTGTAGCTAGGTTGATTTTAACGTGCCGTTTTGCAATTCTAATTCGTGTATGTACCCACTCATCATCAATTGTTCCTGAAAACATTTCTTCAATATGCCTACGTAAGGTTTTTTTCAATCTTTCAACGGAGCTATGTCTGTTAATAATATCCATTAATTCAGGCTTATTATATAGGTTTTTATAGAAATCCGTTACGATAAGATCCATGTTATTCGCAACTATTGGTTGTAGACTTTTTATTAAACCAAGATCTTCCTCAGTAAGATTAATCATTTCAATTTGCTTAGCTACATTCAAATCACTTACATTAATTTTCCCATATGCAGTTATAATTAAATTATTTTTTGGGGGTTTTTTTTCATTTCTGAATACACCTAACATGCTTGTTTTTCTCCTCACAAATAGTTTTTTAATATTACATTTTAAAGATTAAACAGAGAGGTCAAGTCCTTATTAAAGCAGGAAAAACCGATAGTCAATATAACTTTTTCCTTCAATTTCAAAAAGGCACCCACTTGGATGCCTTTTTGGGAAATCTATTACTCTTTTATTTTGGGCAATAACCGAATTCCATAAATAGCAGCCAATCCTACTAGAATATAAACAATCTTAGCGATAATGCTGTCCATTCCACCAAAAATTCCTCCAACAAGGTCCCACTCAAACAAGCCAACTAACAACCAGTTCAAACCACCAACGATTAGTAAAATAAATGCAACTAAATTTAACGATTTCACTACTATCACTCCTTATATAATATTTGTATAACTTTTCTAAGTATATTATACATAAGTTATACAAAACTGGCAAATATTTAATCTTACTTGGTAATTTCACAGGTTGCCTTACTTTTTTTGTATAGTTTATGTATAATTATCATGAGGTGAAACACACATGTACAGCATTAAAAGAGTTTCTGAACTTTTAAATATTCCAACAGTAACAATTAGAGCTTGGGAAAATAGATATAATATTATATCACCTACTCGAAGTAAGGGTGGGCACCGTTTATATAGCCAAGAAGATATTGAGACACTTAAATGGTTGAAAGCACAAACCCAAGATAACAATATGAAAATTAGTGAAGCAGTTAGACTACTCAAACAATCTCATCCTGAGATCACAGAAGTTAAATCTGGTTCTGTTAGAAATTTTGAAAATTTAATTGATCAGTTATACCAGGAACTGATCGAACTAAATAGCACGACATCTAACACAATTATTGACCTAGCTTTCTCGCTTTATGATTATGAAGAAGTTTTTCACAATATATTAGTCCCTGTCTTATATCGTATTGGAGATAAATGGGAAAGTGGCGACATCACAATAGCTCAGGAACATTTTTCTTCTCAATTTGTTATGCAGCGATGCACACAGTTTCTGCGTATTTTGCCAATTAATCAACATCTTCCAAAAGTTTTAGCTTTTTGTCCCGAAGGAGAACACCATCACATTGGATTAATGCTCTTTAGTCTATTTTTACGTAAAAAAGGATTAGATGTTATTTATTTAGGACCTAACACACCTTTTTCTGGGTTAACTAATTTAATTGAAATGAAAAATGTATCTATTGTGGCTATTTCTATTACAAATCCAAAATCATACAATGGTGTATTGACTTGGATGGAAGACTGCCTTCAAGAGTATCCTGATATAAAGTTTGTTATAGGTGGTTTAGGAATACACGACTTCGAACCTATCAATTCACCTTCCATTACTGATCTTCACAAGGTTGACTGGGAGGAATGGTATCAAACTTCTGTAATTATTTGACTTAGTTTCTGATAAAACTCTTTACTTCACAAGGGTTTTTAACCAAACTAACCGTATCCTAGTTGTACTAGATACGGTTAGTTCGTCACCAATAGATGTAATTTTTTATAGAAGTGCTCTCACCAACAACTCACGCGAAATTATGATCTATATCAAATAACAGTATTACTGTGCTGTATAGCCCCCATCAAGCACTACGGCCTGCCCAGTAATCCCTCTCGCTTTTTCACTAGCCAGAAATAAGGTGTAATCAGCAATCTCTTGGACTTCTAAGAGCCTTTTTTGTGGTATTAATGGATAGAGCACATCTTCCTTTACTTTTTCTACTGAAACATTACGTGTTTTTGCCAACTCTTCAAACTGTCCACGCACAAGCGGCGTGTCAACATAGCCCGGACAAATCGCATTCACTGTGATATTGTACTCGGCCACTTCAAGAGCTGCAACCTTCGTTAAACCAATAACCCCGTGTTTTGCACTGTTGTAGGCTGCTTTACCTGCAAAGCCGATCAATCCATTTATCGACGCCATGTTTATAATACGACCCCATCCTTGCTTTTTCATAATCGGTATCGCATGCTTCATGGCAACAAATGGGGCTATTTGCATTACCTTTACCATGAACTCAAATTTTTCAGTTGGAAATTCATCAATCGGAGAAACATGTTGTAATCCTGCATTATTAAGAAGAATATCTAGTCTTCCATACTTTTTAACTGTTTCCTCAATGGCACTTTTAATATCTTCCTCAACGGTTACATCGACTTTGATTCCTAAGCATTGATAGCCAAGTTTACGTAAGTTTTCTACTACCTCCTTTAATTTATTTTCGTTAATATCAGTAAAAACAACTTTCGCTCCATTTTTAAGAAATTCAACACCAATTCGATTTCCAATCCCACTTGCTGCGCCTGTTATAAAAACAACTTTATCTTTCATTGTCAATCAACCTCGCAATCACATTTATCGTATCTTAAACTTAGCCTCAGTTTTATCTAATACTGTTTCTAAATTTACTCCTTCTTGAATTTCTTCTAAAACAAGTCCTTCATCCGTTACACTAAACACTGCAAGTTCAGTAACAATTAGATCGACAACCCCTTTTCCTGTTAGTGGCAGACGACATTCTTCTAGTATTTTAGATGATCCTTTTTTGGAGCAATGCTCCATCGCCACAATTACTTTTTTGGCACCAGTTACTAAGTCCATCGCACCACCCATTCCTGCTACCATTTTTCCTGGAATCACCCAATTAGCAAGATTTCCACACGCATCTACTTCAAGACCCCCTAGAACAGTTACATCCACATGACCACCTCGAATTAACTGAAATGAGAAGAGGCTATCAAAAAATGCACCGCCTGGATTTATTCCTGTAGGCTGTCCTCCGGCATTTACTAGATCTGGGTCAACCTCGCTTAAAGGCCCAAGACCTATAAATCCATTTTCAGATTGAAGTATGACATTCACATCTTTCGGTAGGTAATTAGGCACTAATGTAGGTATTCCTATTCCTAAGTTAATAACATCACCATCATTCATTTCCCTTGCAACACGCTTTGCAATAATTCCCTTTACATTATTGCTCGACTCAACCATATAATCCCCCCTCTAAACTAGTATTTTATCTACTAGAATGCCTGTAGTAACAACGTCTTCCGGATCTATCTCGCCAATTTCTACAATTTCATCAACTTCAGCAATAACTAAGTCTGCTGCCAAAGCCATAATAGGGTTAAAGTTACGAGCAGAACGGTTGTATACTAGATTTCCAGATTTATCTGCTTTTTTAGCTTTTAGAAGGGCAACATCTGCACGCAGTGGTGTTTCTAGTAAATAATCACGTCCATCAACTCTAATGATTTCTTTTCCCTCCGCTACACTAGTCCCTACCCCAGTAGGAGTTAGTATTCCGCCTAAGCCTGACCCACCTGAACGGATACGTTCAGCCAGTGTACCTTGAGGAACTAATTCAACTTCGATGTCACCTGCGATCATTTGTTTTCCGGTTTCTGGGTTTGTACCAATATGCGAGACTATTAGTTTTCGTACTCGACTATTTACAATTAAAGGTCCCACTCCTTTTTCTGGAGTCGCAGTATCGCTGACAATGAGGGTTATATCTTTTACATTCGATTCCATTAATGCAGCTACTAGCTTGGCAGAAGTCCCAACGCCCATAAATCCACCAATCATAATAGTTAATCCGTCTTTAAAAATTGGTAATAATTCATCTACCAAAATAGTTTTATCCATTTAATGACCTCCTACAATCATTGTCTTAGCCTTACTACTATTAGATTATTTCAATTATTATTATTTAGTTTAAATTATAATTAACTACGTCAATATATTTTTCATCTGTTCTTTTTTTTGATACTTACATAATTATTAAATTAAAAAATACATAGTTCGAGTTCAGCAAATAGCAACTCTATTAATTTAGTTCTCTATAGAAATGACAATATCCTCTTCCGGATTATATTCTTAACTTATGAATTGCCTATATAAACTATAAAAGAGTTTACACATTTCCATTAATTATACCTAGGTATAATATACGTCACTCCTGTTCTTTTATATGATGAACCTAATCATAAGTTTTAGTTCGCCAAAAAATGGGGGAGATATTGTGCAGAAAATTTCCAAGACGAAGGAAGAATTTGATCAGTTTTTTGATGAAAGACTGTCAGTGAAAATTGAACAGTTAGAGGAAAACAGGGAAGCTGTAAAAAAGAACCGTAACAAACAGCTCTTAGTCATCGGGTTAGTAATGCTACCCCCTATAGTACTAACTCAAATTATTGACCAATATGCTTTATTTTTTTTCATTATTGCTTTTGCTATCCTTATTTTTGGGGTTTTTAAGCTATCTAAAACGTACCAGGCATTCACAGGCGTGATGAAACAAGAAATCACCCAAGAGATTGTAACATTCATTAATCCAGATTTCCGGTATGAACCTAAAGAATATATACCTGAGAGTAAATTTATAGACTCAAATATTTTTGTTAAAAAACCTGATAAATATCGTGGAGACGATTTAATTTGGGGATATGTTTATGACCATGATGTATCTAACACTGATAAGAATCCTGAATTAGTAACCCACGGAGCTAAGAAAGAGAATGAGAGCCTTGAACAAGTTCAAAAAAAGTTTAAACAGGATAACGGTAATTCGCCGATAGATGAAACACCTAGAACAAAAATTTCCTTTTCTGAAGTAGAGGCTATTGACGTTCAATCTCGTCCTGGCGAAGGGAGTAATACACATGAAGAAGCAATTTTCAAAGGTCTATTCTTTGATGTTGATTTTAATAAGGATTTTGAAGGAGTTACCATCATTCTTCCCAGAAATAATGTGCTATTTGATTTCAAAAAAATTGAACGAACTCTTGAACAACCTGAGCTTGATGAAATTGAATTAGATAATATCGAATTTAGTGAGCGGTTTACAGTGATGACTAGCGATGAAGTAAAAGCAAGATACATTTTAACACCAGCCTTCATGAACAAAATTTTATCTTTTGTTGATATAACCAAAGAAAGGGTAACGGAACGCCCTCAAAATAAGCCTGCTAACACAAATAGTTCACGGGATAAACGCAGAGAATCACGGATCGCCAAAAGGCTTATTCCTTATTTTTCATTTAAAGAAGGGAAAATGTATTTTCTATTAAATACAAGCCAATTACACTTTGAATTTAATATGGACAAAAAGCCAGATAAAGAATCCCTCTATTATGACTTTCAAGATATTAACCAGTCATTAGAGTTAGTAGAAGAGTTGGATTTGAATTTAAAGTTATGGAATAAATCCTAAATGAGGTGAAATATGACGACATATATCATTATTGGCGTAATCGGATTGTTGCTTGTTTATATTATTATTACCTATAACGCTGTAAAAAAGAGAGAAATAAAGGTGGAACAATCTTTTTACAATATCGATGTCCTTTTACAAAATCGTGCGGACGAAATTGTTAATTTAGTTTCTACGACTAAAAGCGCTGTCGAAAATGAAAAAGAGTTGCTTGAAGAAGTAACCGCCCTAAGATCAAAAGTAAACCGGAATTCAAATAAAAAAGTAGATGATAAATTGGAGGATGCAAAGCGATTAGAAGGATCAGTAACCACATTACTTGGTAGAGTGGAAGCTTATCCGGATATTAAATATAATTCTCAATATAATCATCTTCAACAAAGAATATCAAATGTTGAAGAAAACATTCAGGCACAACGACGAACATTTAATGCGAGAGTCGCAAATTTCAATACCTACATTGTAATGTTTCCGAGAAACATCATAGCATCCATTTTCAAGTTCAATAAAAAACCTTCTTTCGAAGTAACGGACCAATCGAAAAAAGAGAATATTAATGTGAGTGAGTTATTTGGTAAATAGGGAATCTCATTCATAGGGTTTCTAATTATATTGACAAGCTTCTCTATTTGAAGCAAAGGTTACATCATTTTCGGCTGAAAATACAACAAAAAATCAAACACGTACTATACCTATGGCGAGAAGGTTCTTTTTTAGACTAGTAACGTACAGATTTTAAAGGCATTCCATATAAATAATGAGCTGCCTTTTCTCACACTGACAGATCCCTATAATACGTTAGCATGAATTTGGCCTATTATGAATATCATCTCTGTTTTCATTCTATTGTTCACACCTCGATATCGGACACTTTATTAACCAATATATCGTTTTTCTTATTTAACATATGTTACTTCGAGAAGAAAGCGAATGAAACTATATAAAACATCTTGGATATACATAATTGGCACCACATGGTTTTTCGGTATCACATTTATAACACCGGCAGTTTATCTTTTAAGCGAACAAAGATAATACTTAAAGTTTGGAAATGTATTTATTTTATCAGTACGGTTAACTTAACAATGAATCTAAGAGGAGGTGTTTCTATGGATAGCACACATGATTTTGTTGAAAAAATTCATGAAAACCAAAGAAAAGCAGATAAAAACAAGCAGAACCAAGGAAATGGTCGCCCAAGTAATAAACTTCCAAGCAAGAAGCACAATAAGAGTAACAGTTAGTAGTATAGGGTGATTTGTTTTTGAATCACCCTTCTAGATGATATTCTTCCATTTGAAGAAAATCTCTTTTATCTAAATGGAATTATAACTTCATAAGTTCATCAAAAAAAGAAACATGATTTCATTTATTTTACTTATTCTTGACTTATCTTCTTTTAAATCTAAATCGCCTCTATTTATGATACGGTTCATTACGATTAATTCTAAAAGCTCGATAGACTTGTTCAACCAATATCAACCGCATTAATTGGTGAGGGAAAGTCATTTTTGAAAATGAAAGGGCAAAGTTACTGCGTTTTTGGACTTCGGTACTTAACCCAAGTGATCCACCAATGATAAATGCGATTTTACTTCTTCCATGTGTAGCTAATTGATCTAATTTTCGAGCTAATTTTTCCGAAGATAACATTTCTCCGTTTATTTCCAGGGAAATAACGAAAGCATCTTGGGCAATTTTCGCCAAAATTCTATCGCCCTCTTTTCGCTTAACATCTTCCATGTCAGCTGCACTCATATTTTCAGGAGCTTTTTCATCCGCTACCTCAATTACGTCAATAGTTGCATATGTACCCATTCTTTTTATGTATTCTTGTATTCCTTGTTTCAAATATTTTTCTTTTAATTTCCCTACAGTTATAATTGATATTCTCATGATAGTCCCTTTCGACTTAAATTTATCCTTTTATTTTACCAAATATAACTACTAATCCAAAACTTAATCATTATGTATCCTCTTTGCTTTGAATCTTCATCTGTTTCTAACGTTGGATATTTCAGGGTACTGCAATTGTTCTAAATAACTGCATAAACTATAAAAAGGAGTGGGACCAATTGCTGAAGCCCACTCCTTTTATTAATTTCTTAAATTAATTTTTCAATCTCACTTTCTTCTTTTAATATCTCGAAAGTAGAAGCGAGATTTTCGCTTTTTCTGGTTCATAATCGCATTTTTAATTTGATCTTTAACTTCTTCCAATGCCGGAGCATCTTCTCCTTGTTGGATTACTATCTGATCGTATTGTGATTGGATTTCTTCTTCTGTCACTTACTCTTCAGGAACTTCTTGCTCGATATATTCATTTAGCTTTATTTAATAGGCAAGTTAATTTCTTAGTGAATCCTCTGTTATTTCTAGCTCCTGGATCTGTATTTCATACTGATCTACAGTTTCAAACTGAGATTTAATTGCTCTATACTCTCATTAATTTCTGAACTAGGTGCTTCAATTTCTAATTCTTCAGTCTCTTGAAGAATTAGTTCTTGTTCAATTTATCTACTTAACGTCTGTTTCTGAAGCATTTCCGTGTCAATGGTATCCTGTCCATATTGTTGAAACATCATTAAAGTTTGGCTGTACATATCATTATATTTGCTTCCTTTAATCTTTTCACCATTAACAGTAGTTACAACTTTATCCTCCGTTACCTTCTCTATCTCTGTATTGTCAGAGGAGTTATTTTCCTCTGTAGTTTGTTGTGAGTTGTTTTAATCATTCTCTCCTTATTCACTACAAGCTACTAAAAGAAGATTTAAAGAAACAACCAAAACAATAAATAAAAGGTTTTTCCTCATAAATATCCCCTCTTTCGTAAATTTTTTTCCGTTTTTGGAGATTCCCTGCCAAATTAATTTTTAACCATAATGATGCAAACCGAGTCAGCATTTTAAATTCAGTGTTTGTTAAGCTATCCTTTGGGGAATTGTATTTATAAGATTAACAAAGAACCTATAATGGTTAACGAAAAATTTAAAGAAGAGGAGAGATATTAATGAAACAAGTTTTATTCGTACAAACTGGAACTGGAGTCGATGTTCATGGGCAAAATATTACCAAGGCAGCTGTTAGGGCTGTAGAGGATGCTATTTCTAATAATTCAATGCCAGGAATAGAGAAAGCATTACCTGGTAATTCTGCGGATAATATGGAGGTATTTGTTAGAGTTGCTGTTCCACTTGACCGTGAAGAGGTGGATCACCAGGAAATTAAAAATGCAATTCCATATGGATCTGTTACTGTTGATGTAACTGATGGAGGAATGGCCACCTCTAGCGGAATTATAATCGAAGAGGAAAATGATGAGAACGATTTAATGTATATTGTTAATGCTGCAGTCGAAGTGGGCTATTAATATTATCTTTAATGGGTGCCTAAAAAGCACCCATTTTTTTATGCCATGGTGGTTTATTATAGAGATAGCCATAAAGTTAGTCGGAGTTTTTATAATCTTTGTCATTTTTTTGAGTACTCATAGAAAATGTTAATGGTAAATTAGAACCTGTAAATAGCTTATAGACGAATGAAGAAGTTAAGCTATAACTGTTTTCTATTTTTTCTACTAGATAATTAGTTCTTTCATAGAGTGCCGATCGGAAATGTGTTAGTTGTCGTAACGTTTTTTCCATTAGTGCTTCTTGATTTTCCAGATGGTCCAGCATGGTACTTTGATTGTCTCCATGGTTTGATAACTGATCAGACATTTGCTTATTTAGTTCAAAAAGTTCTTGCATTCGTACAGTTATTTGTTGATTGGTAGATTCAAATTCTCCGAGTTGATTCACCATTTCTTGGTTTGAGTCATTTACAAGGCTAATTTGATTAATAAGATCTCGCTTAAGTGCACTTTCATCTTCTAAATGGTTTAGTAATTTCTCATCATTTTCATATAAAATTTTTAATCTCTCCCTAGCAAAAGTTTCAAACTCTTCGAACGTTAGTTTACTTCTTCCTAGTTCACTTAACTGCTTGTTGAAATTCTTCCATTGTACCGCCTGGGTATCTTGTTGTTTATGATATAGAGAATTTAAACCTTGGATTGAATTTAAGATTGAGTTATTTGTTTTTTTCTGTTCATTTACGATTTCGGATATGCGATCTATTTTTAAATACGCTTGATTTGGTTCTGGAATTTTCTCTTGATTCTTGAATACACCAGGGTTTCCTTTGGCATTTATGAATAACCCCATTTTTACACATCCCTTAAATTTCTTTGTAATATCATATGCACGGATACGTTACATGGGACTTTATCCCGCTCTATTCTAACTTTTAGAAATACATTTCATTATGATTAATTGATACATTGATTCTGCTAATAAATTTTACCGTTGAACTAAAATCAATCCATAATCGCAGGACTTTGCCATCTTTCTAACAATCTAGCGAATAGGTGGTTAGTTTACTAATATAATAGCCGGGTAAACACTAATATAAGTTAGATTAAAACTATTAGGAGGGATTGCATTGCGATTACTAAACGTATCCATTTCAATGATGCTCCTCTTAGGATTATTCTTCTTTAATCTTGGGAGTGTCCATGCTACTTCAGGTGACATAATATCAAATCCTGATGATCAATTGGTATTGATTAACAAGTCAAATCAATTACCGGAGGATTATGTACCAGATTCACTTGTCACACCAGAAGTAGCCTTTTCTGAAGAAGCTGAGCAGTTACGTTCCACAGCGGCTAATGCTCTAGAAAACATGTTTGCTGATGCAAATCAGGCAGGAATTAATTTGCGCGCCGCATCAGGTTATCGCTCATATGACTATCAGTTAGATCTCCATCAATATTACGTTAATCAATATGGGGAAGAGTATGCTAACCAAGTTAGCGCTAAGGCAGGACATAGTGAACACCAGACTGGTCTTGCGATGGATGTAACTTCACCAGCCAATAATAACGAATTGACTGAAGAATTTGCTAGTACCGAAGCAGGACAATGGGTAAGTGACCATGCCGATGAGTATGGGTTTATTATTCGCTACCCTGAAGGAAAAGAAAGTATTACTGGATATAACTATGAACCTTGGCACCTTCGTTACGTAGGAAATGATGTAGCACAACATATAATGAGTAACAATCTTACACTAGAAGAATACCACGGTGATAATGGTGAAAATAATTCTGATACAACTCAGACCTATACAGTTCAACCAGGTGATACATTTTGGGGAATTGCTCAAAAATATGAAGCTACATCAGTCGATGATTTAAGAGAATTAAATCCAACTGTTGACCCTTATCTACTACGAATAGGTATGACAATAAACATAAGTGGTCAGCCTTCCAATGATGAAGGTACTAATGACGATGGTTCTAATGAGGATAACACCTCTGAAGGAAATAATGAAACATACGTCGTTCAACCAGGTGACACATTTTGGGGAATTGCTCAAAACTATAGTGATGTAACTGTAAATGAGTTAATGAATGCTAATGAAGGAATCGAACCAAGAGCGCTTGGGGTTAATCAGACATTAACTATACCAACTGCCGAAGATAATAACTCTGGTTCTGATTCTTCACCTGAAAGTTCACCCGGTATTGTAACTTACACTATTAAGCAGGGTGATACACTATGGGGAATTGCATCTGATTACCAAGGTGTTTCTATAAATGATCTAAAAGAGGCAAATCCATCAATAGAGCCACGATTTCTTTCTATTGGTTCACAAATAAATATTCCTAGATAAAATCTGGAGGAAGAGAGTCTATAAATATTATCTCTCTTCCTCTTTTTACTTGGTAGAAATTCAATATTTACTGGAGGATGTCGGAATAATTGCTTTCCATAAAATTTTAACCTACTCTAATAGGATAGAAAGCAAAATTTATTATATAAGGAGTCGTTTAGATGGAGAAGATTATTTTTATAGAAACTGGAATGGGAATTGATGTTCATGGTCAGAATATTACGAAAGCTGCAGTCCGTGCAGTAGAAAATGCTATACACTATAATTCGATGCCTGGAATTAGAGATTATTTGCCTAATCAATCGCTAGATAACATGCATGTCAATGTAAAACTTGCTGTTCCGATTGATATGGATAAACTAGACCATGAACAAGTTAAAAAAGAAATTCCCTATGGCCACGTTACAGTAGAGGTAATAGATGGGGGAATGGTAACAACAAGCGGAATTTTACTAGAAGACAAGCAGGATAAAAATGATTTAATGTATATAGTCGTTGCTTCAGTGGAGGTTGGTTACTAACCTCAATAATACTGTTATAATTTATATCAATATTTATGTAAAAAAATTGGCATAGGTTGTCCTAACCCTAACATATAAATAAGTATAAATAATTAGGAGGGATGACTTTGCCGGTTTTAGCTTCCCTGAAACTTATACGTTATGCAGTGGCATATGTGTTTATTACTTCTGGTTTACTCAAATTATTAAGCCCAAATTTTGCAACAGTGTTTATTAATCTAGGATTTCCTTATCCCGAAGCCACGTTACTTTTGGTTGCTTGTTTTGAAATTGCTTGCGGTTGTTTTATTCTACTCAATTATTACGTTAAAACAGCTACTATACCACTACTAACCATAATGATCATTGCTTTTTTATTAACAAAGGTACCTATAATGCATTCAGGCCTCCTTCAATTTGCGTTTGAGGCTCGTTTAGATCTAGTGATGATTTGCCTTCTATTTATCTTATGGAAAACACATCGCAAGTAATCCAAATTAAGTGGTACAGTTTGAAACAATACTGGAACTAAAATAAAACTCAGGTTAGTCAATGCTAACCTGAATTTTTAAATGCATAACTATGGATGTGAAACTATAAATTCTGCTTGTCCCGATAGTGAATAGTCATGAATAGTTGCTGGTAAGATAAAATGATCACCTTTTTTAATAGCAAAGGTTCGTCCGTTTACTTTCATTTCTGCATTTCCTTCTATAATACTTACCTGCAAAAAATCACTTGTTAGTTGTTGCTTTATTTCGCCATTTAAATTCCAGTGATAGACCGTAAAATACGTTTCTTCGACTAGTCTTTTGGAGGTAAGTCCTCCACTAGTTTCTTGCCCATGCTTAATTATAGGTTCTTGATGTGGTGCTGTTGTAACTTCAATTGCTTGATTTAAATGCAACTCTCTTGTATTTCCTTTACTATCTCTTCGTTCGTAATCATAGACGCGATAAGTAATGTCAGAACTTTGTTGTGTTTCTAAAATAACAATCCCTTTTCCTATCGCATGA
This sequence comes from Aquibacillus halophilus, assembly GCF_009649745.1. Classification (GTDB taxonomy): domain Bacteria; phylum Bacillota; class Bacilli; order Bacillales; family Amphibacillaceae; genus Aquibacillus; species Aquibacillus halophilus. The sequence goes on from NZ_WJNG01000015.1 coordinate 190,980, forward strand.
ATTGTTCCACTTGGTACATATACAAAATCTCCAGCTTTCACTTTAACCCTACGAAGAAGTTTATCCCATTCACTTTTATCAACCATATGTTTAAACTCTTGATGTGAAAGAGCATGATGACCAAAGACTATTTCTGCTCCCTCTTCAGCACTTAAAACATACCAACATTCTGTCTTTCCATATGGATGCCCCTCTACTTCACGGGCATATGTATCATCTGGATGTACTTGAACGGAAAGATCATCATTGGCATCCAAAATTTTAACAAGTAAGGGGTATTCTTCATCATCACTTGATGATTTGTTAAATAATTCACCATGGTTACTCCAAGCATCTGCCAACGTTTCACCGCTTAACACACCATTTTCAATCGTGCTTGGTCCATTTGGATGAGCAGAAATAACCCAGGCCTCTCCAGTTCTATTGTTAGGAATATCATAATTGAACTCTTCTTGTAATTTTTGGCCTCCCCATATTCTTTCTTGGAATACAGGTTTTAAAAAAATTGGTTCGTTATACATGATATTGCCCCTTTATGTCATATTTTTATTTTACTATAAAGTAAAATCGATTCTATTTAACGTTAGGTCCATATAATAAAGGAATAATTTTTTACGACTAAATCAATATGGAATAGATCTAATATGCTTTTTATAACATACTATTTAGAACTATATAAATCAAATACTGGCTCAGTTTTATTAGTTTTCTATCGAATATAAATAACTTGTCCACATAACTATACACAATTTCTTTTTTTAAAAATTATTCACACGTTATACCTGAATATAAACAACTTATCCACCGGTTTTATCCACATACACACACCCATCAACCCCTATTTTGTGTAAGAATGCTTGTTCCCTACTATATATCGAATGTTATCCTCAGGTTTATCCACACCCTGTGTATAAGTTTCATGTTTACTTACTTAATACAACCAAACATTACAACATCTTTGTTGAGCAAAAAAAGGAGCCGGATCCAAGTGGATTCCAACTCCCTAAAATGCTTAATATTCTTGTGCAGCTAACCGTACAGTTACCTCTAGCCTATTACCATCCCGATAATAAGTAATTTTCATTTCTTCTCCTACTTGTTTTTCTTGATACAAGTGTTTCCGAAGACTAACTATATTGTTAATTTGTTCTCCATCCAAATGAGTAATAACATCATATGATTGTAGATCTGCTTGATCTGCAGGCGACATAGGTTCAATACTACGCAAGTAAATGCCACCTTCCACTTCCTCTGGTAGTCCTAAGCTTCGTTGCCACTCTGCCTTGGCCAAGTCTTCAAGTGATTCTACCTCAACACCAAGATAAGGACGTGTGACTTTACCTTCAACCTCTAGCTGGTCAATAATCGGAATGGCATCATCAACAGGAATAGCAAAACCAATACCCTCGACAGATGACTGAGCAATTTTCATCGAATTAATTCCAATTAATTGTCCACTCATATTAATCAAGGCCCCACCACTATTTCCTGGGTTTATTGCTGCGTCTGTTTGGATAACTTCTGCATGCCAATCTGCTCTTCCATCCATATCAAAATCTTGTGGTATGGCGCGTTGTTTTCCACTTATAATCCCTTGAGTCACCGAGCCAGATAAATAAAGACCAAGTGGACTTCCAATAGCTATTGCTGGTTCTCCAACTTTAATTGCTTCAGAATTTCCCATCTCAACTACATTATCCACTTCTGAGCTGTCCATCTCTAAGACCGCCAGATCTGTAAATAAATCACTTCCTAAAATCTCAGCACTAACTCTAGTATCGTCAGATAGTACAACCTCTACTTGATCTGCTCCTTGGATGACATGATGGTTCGTTACGACAAATGCACTTCCGTTCTCTATCTTGTAAATCACACCTGATCCAGTTCCTGCTTCTCCATATTGCCTTTGTTCCCAAAAATCAGTTTGTGCCTGAATATTTACCACACCAACTACTGCTGGTGCTACCTTTCCAACTACATCAGTAATTTGAGTTGAAACTTCTACATTTAGATTTTGTGTTGTACCACCCAAATTTACTTCGTCGTTTTCCTGTACACTTGGTTCATTCGTTTCATTTTGTTCTACAATAGTGTACGGAAGAATATTGGATTGAATTAATGCAGGTAACGCAAATACAATTAATGCAGCACCTATAATGACACCCAAAACCGTAGATAATAGCCAGCTTGGCCCTTTTTTTCTACTTCTTTTTGGTTTATAGTGTTCATCATAATACCCCATTGCACCATTCCTTTCTTAATGGAAGTAATAGTCTATTATTTCTATTAACCGATAAAATTAAACTACCTCATATAAAGGTGTTGGTTGTTTAGGATCTGTATCATGAAGTTGAAGGTTAGATCCAATGGTAAATCCATTATCATTTAGATAGTTCTTAACAGACATTCGAGCTAAATCTTTCATATTATTATCTTTACTCAAATGTGCTAAATAAATGCGCTTTGTACAGTTTCCAATAATTTCACTCAACGCTAGAGCACAATCCTCATTTGATACATGTCCAGAATCACCTAATATCCTTCGTTTAACGCTCCAAGGATAATGACCCATCCTCAGCATAGATACATCATGATTAGATTCAAAGATGAGAGCATCTGAATTTTCTACCGTTTTTTTAATCCGTTCAGAGACATAACCGAGATCAGTAACTAATGATACTTTCTTCCCATTATGATGAAAGGTATAAAACATGGGTTCTGCAGCATCATGTGATACACCAAATGATTCAACATCTATGTCACCAAACGATTTAGTTTCTTCCAAATTGAATACAAACTTTTGATCCAATGCTAGCTTTCCAATTGAGCCTTCCATTGCTTTCCATGTTTTTTCATTGGCGTAAATAGGTAAGTTATATTTTCTTGCTAATATACCAAGTCCCTTTATATGATCACTATGTTCATGGGTGACCAGTATCTTTGTAATTTCTGCTGGATTGACTTGAATTTCAGTGAACAATCGTTCCATTTCTTTTCCACTTAAACCAACATCAACTAACATTTTTTCTTTTTCAGTAGCAATGTAAAAGGCATTCCCTTTACTTCCTGATGCAAGTACGCTGAAACTTAACGTCATTTTTCCCCACTCCAACTTGTTGATTCCAGTATTTCTTTATAATTAACTTCCATCTCTGTTAATAGCTCATTGTCTTCCGTTGTTGCTTCATTAATGACTTGAATTGTGGTCACTAGTCCGTTTATGGTTTCACTTAAGAAAGTTTTTTCATCTCGATAATACGAATGCATTTCAATCGCATTAACAAAATAATTTCTCTGATTGTTTACAGTAATACGCCAGGTTGGTGCTAAAACCTGGACCCCGTTTGGTAATGGAATTAAATTGTGATAACCGAGTTTGTTTTGTGTGATTTCATCTCCAGATGATAGTTCACTTGTATTATAGTAAAGGTTAGAGACTGCATCAAATGCTTTGATTAAGTCATACGTTTCCCCTTTTTCTTCCCTTTTTTCTAGCATCGTTTGACTGTATTGCACCATTCGACCTTCTTCATCCAAAACGATTACCAACAAAGCACTTTGATTAAAATAGATTGGCAGGCTATTATTTTTTTGGAAAAATACAACTGTATTTGACGCTTCATTTTTACTCCAAAACACAAAGCTATCCAAATATAGTATTTTACCTTGTAAGGTTTCTAAATAATTTCCTTCAAAATCAATTGGAACTGGCTCATCAAACTTAGATAAAATTAAATTACTATCTATTACCTCTGCTTGTTGATTATCAAAATTATTAATCGCATCAATTTCTTCAGTGGTAAATACTTTTCTAGCTGCATACAGATTCGGTTCTTTAGTACTTTCTTCTTTTAATTCATCTAGCCCTTCTATATTTGCCCTCAGAAATTCTTCTCTAGTGGATTCTTGTATAAAAGGATATTCTGTATCTCTATTATTTATAAATTGTTGGATTAAGAAAATATCTAGTACAAGGAAGCATAGGATAAACAATGTTTTAATTTGACCCCATTGCATTATTAACGCCTCCTATACTTATTTGCTCATCAATGAAGTCGATCTCTTCCCAGTTGTTATTAACATTAATAAACCATTTTGGAGTTAAAACAAAAGCATACTGAATGGCAGATTGTTCTTCAATTTTGTAGCCTATTGCGACATCCTCAATAGATGTGGTTGCATATCGCCTGCTATTTTGTAAAAACGTAATTACTTGTTGTCCTGTTTGTAGATTTTCTTTTTCACTTTCATACTCAAACGTAAGTCCTAGTTGAATTAGTGGTCGATTATATTGATAAACATTCTGATTACGAAGTGTTACCATGATTGTCGATAAACTATCCCTTTCAAACACTGGTATCCCGTCATATGTTAAGCGAAATAGGGCGGTCTTTGATTGGACATCTAAACCATATAGTACATATTCATCTTTGACGTCTGTTGTCCATCCTTCGTGATCATTAACAAATTCCAAGGTCTGGTTGATTAGTTGCCTTCCATCCATTAGCCTATTCTCCGAAGAAGTAGGATTAGTGTATTCCATGTAGTAGTCATCATAAACTACCATTTCTGCTGTCTGTCCATCCGTGTACTTATCCTCTCCAGTAATCAGTTCAGAGCTTCGGACTGCAGAGGGATTATTAAATAATACATTCCTTAACGTTGTCTTAGAAATTGATTTTGCAGTCAAAGGTCTACGATACATTTCTACTTCTCTTGGAACATAAATCGGCGATGAATCTCCCGCACCAAAAGATAGAAATTCCTGTAACGTGGATTGATTTTTGAAGCTATTTATCTGTTGGCGAACCTCATCCATATTTTGAATATTAGCACTGAATTTCATATCAGTTTTCTTATGACTAAATACCAGTTGGCCAATAGTTAGATCTTCATTTAACATTACTAACATTCGATCAAAAGCTCTACCTGTTATAATCTCCTCATCTACAGTAAAGATATCTTGGAGGATTTCAACTGGTATTTCAGTTGGAAAAATAACTTCAACTGAATTAGTTTCTGTAGAGAAATCTGTATCTTCATCTATAGGAGTGGTATTTATATCATATAACGACCAAGTTTGCATATAGCTATATAATTCCTCTTCTTTACTCTTTTGAGCAAATCCATAATGATTTTCACCCTGATGGAAAATAATTGATGAAGGCTCAATAATACTCTTTTTCGTTTCTACGTGGCCGTCCTCAATCTTTGCTTCAATCGCACTTCGATCGTCAGTATCATAATCATAATCTGGATGGTAATTCCATATTCCTAGTGTTAATAGCAAACTCAGTACAATAAGGAAAACTAAACTTATTGATTTAAAAGTTTCTAATTTCATTAGCGATTCCCCCGCTTCTTATTTATAAGCGGAAGTGTAAAGAGAACGGTAGTCCCTTTACCTTCTTTACTTTCTGCCCAAATTTGCCCGTGATGGGCATCAATTATCTCCTTAGCGATTGCTAAACCTAAACCTGTACCACCGAACTCCCGTGATCTTGCCTTATCAGCACGATAAAAACGATCGAATATTTTATCAAGTTTTTCTCTAGCAATCCCTACACCTTGATCAGAAATACTAATTACTAGCTTCTGCTTATCTTTAACCGCTTTAAATTTAATTGTTCCACCCTCAGGTGAATACTTTATGGCGTTTGATATAATGTTATCTACTACCTGAGTTACTTTATCTTTATCCACCCAAATAAATACATTATCCTTAGGTAGCTTTCTGTCTAACGTAATATCTTCTGACTTGTTCATTTCAAAACGATCTATTATGTGATGAAAGAATTGTGCAATGTTTACTCTTTCCTTATAAAGAGTTTTTTCCTTATGGTCCATTTTAGATAATTGAAGCAAATCGTTAACAAGACGTATCATTCTTTCCGTCTCATTTTGTGTAACACTTAAAAATTGCGGAGCTATTTCCTTGTCTTCCCATGCCCCATCGGTTAATGCCTCTAGATAGCTTCGCATGGTCGTAAGTGGCGTTCTCAATTCATGAGAAACATTTGAAACGAATTCCCTTCGTTCCTTTTCTACCTTTTCTTGTTCAGTTACATCACTTAATACAGTAATAAAACCATTAAATTGATTGTTTTCATCTTGTACAACCGAAAAGTTAGCTTTTACTAAGAAAAACTGATCATCATCACTAAAATCTATCGTGATAGACCCTGCTTCTTGTGATTCAACTAAATCAACTACTTTTTCATCAAGTTGCAGAATTTCTTTCAATGGTTGACCTTTTACTTCTTCAAAAGTTCTACTTATTAAATAAGCAGCAGATTCATTCATAAGTGTTATATTGCCACTTGCATCTGTAGCAATAACTCCATCTGACATATTGGATAAGACAGAGCTTAATTTTCTTCGCTCTCCCTCTGTCGTAATATGAGCTTGTTTTAATTTATCGTTCATTTCATTGAAGGTTATAGCTAGTTGCCCTATTTCATCATTACCATAGACATTTACTTTTTGAGAAAAGTCACCTGTTGACATGATGATGGCTTGTTTTCTCATTTCAGTTATTGGTTTGGTAATCGTCCTTGCCACCAATATACCTAACAGTGCAGATACAATTAATGCTAATATTGTTCCATTCAGAAAGATGGTGTTAATGTTCCGTAACTGAGTATAAACTTCTTCCATTGAGGCCTTTAAATAGATGGCACCGACAACCTCTTCTTCATTATAAAGCGGAACAATTTTTACAAGCATTCGATCATTTGTATTTCGATCTAAAAAAATAGCGTGCCTATCCTGACCGAATAACAATGCCCGAGTAATCCCACTATCCCCTGTAATTCTTTTACCAATACGATCATCATACTGATTATTAGTACCAATAACTCGCGATTGGGTATCAATAACCTGCAAATCAGAATATAATTCACTGTCATAGAGGTTTAGAATATCTCGAACTTCGGCCTGTAATGAAGGCACATCTCCATCTTCGGGACGTTCTTTTTCAAAAGTTTCTTCTAAATAAAAGGTTAAATCTTGAAGTCTCTGTTCAACATTAGTGGTAAAGTTTTTTTCTAAGCTCTCCTCTAATCGTTGAGCAAAATATGAACCAATTACTTGGATCGCAAGCAATAATAATAAAATTAAGATTACTATAAATTTTATACGAATTGATTGAAATACCCCTACTTTTTTCATAAAACCTTACTCCTGATCTGGGTTACGCAAATAGTAACCAACACCCCTTCTAGTCACGATCCATAGGGGATTACTTGGATTTTCTTCTATTTTCTCCCTTAATCTTCTAACAGTGACATCCACCGTTCGCACATCACCATAATAATCATAACCCCAAACTGTTTCCAGTAAATGTTCACGTGTCATAACTTGTCCAATATGACGCGCTAGATAATGCAATAGCTCGAATTCTCTATGTGTTAACTCTATTTGTTTTCCATCTCTAGAAACTGTATAGGCATCAGGATGTATTACAAGACTACCTATTTTTATATCCTTATTCGCTTTTGTATTATCTTCCGGAACATGTTGTTGCCTTCTTAAATTTGCCTTAACACGTGCGATAACTTCCCGATTACTAAAGGGTTTCGTAACATAATCATCTGCACCTAACTCTAGTCCTAAGACCTTATCTATTTCAGAATCCTTTGCTGTAATCATAATTATTGGCATATTGTGCGTTTTACGTACTTCGCGACAAACTTCATTTCCATCTTTATTTGGTAACATAATATCTAACAGGAGTAGGTCTGGATTTTCTTGATCAGTTAATCTAACAGCCTCATCTCCATCATAGGCACAAATAACCTGATAACCTTCTTTTTCAAGGTTGAACTTTAGAATATCTGCAATCGGTTTTTCATCATCAACAACTAATATCTTTTGATTCACAACCTCACATCCTTTTCCCATCTTGTATTACACTCTATTTTATCGCATTTTAGTTCAAAAGTCTTTCATTTGCTAAAACGAACAAAGCAAGATCCACATTAAAATATCTATATATTTTTTGAGTTCTTTTCCTAAAGTTGTTTTTTCGAAAGTTCTGAGGCTTATTAATCTTCGGAGTTGATGAAAAAAGCGTCTTAACTTTGTCGTGCTTACCCCCATCCTTTATAGGATGAGTGATCTTCCATCGCTTCGGAAAAACACTCCCTTTCCCATAGGACCCGAAATGACATCCGTGAATTTGCAACACACGAAGAAAATTGCTTTATATTTTCGAGGAGTGTCGCATTTTTCCGAAGCTTAAAGTAGCTTTCTGTTCAAATGAATTGAACTATAAGAAAACCTTTTATACCCTGAAATATGACTACCCGCACGAAGGGGAATTGGTTATATTTTTGAGGATTATCCATGTATATCTTACGTAATTTATTCCTGTTTTTGAGAATTACAATAACCAAACAACTAGATATTTACTCTTATATAGTGGTTGATTGAAGCGCAGGGCAGTCGACTCCAGCGGGAAAAGCGACGGCTGAAAATCCCGCAGGAAGCGGTTTTCTTCCGAGGAAGTTGAAGCGTTGCCCGCGGAAAGCGACTGCCCGAAGCGCAAATCAACATAGCAGCCGATTAAGGAAAAGTGAAAAAAATTATCAATAGTTACGTCGGAGTCTATAGATTTTGTGTTAAAAGCAATGTCTTTTAGTAAACAGACGTTATATAAAAAACCCTTAATACTTTTTCAAGCAATAAGGGTTTACTATCTTTATTTAAAAGGTATATAGATTTGTAGATAACATTTTCTAGAATAGACTTGCTGGATTCACAAGACTACCGTTTTTGTGAACCTCAAAGTGTAAATGAACACCAGTTGAATGGCCAGTTGATCCCATTGAACCAATCGTGCTACCTTTAACAACTGTTTGACCAACACTTACATTAATTGACGATAAATGAGCATATATTGTTCTATAGCCATTATTATGGTTGATTACAATCTTATTACCATAACCACCATCCCAGCCGGCAGATGCGACTGTACCGTTATCTGATGCAAGAATTGCACGATTACTAACACCGGCAATATCCATTCCTTTATGGTAAGTTCCCCATCTTGGACCCATATGGCTAGTAATTCTTCCCCCTACTGCTGGCCATTGGAATTGACCAGTTCCTCGTGAAGGGACTACCTTAGTTCCTTTAATCGTAATTTCTTTTACCGGCTCTTGAGTTACTTTTGTTTCAACAATATTTTTTGAAACAACTTTGCCGTTTTTCTTTTCTATTGCGTAATGTACTTCCTTCTTACCATTTTGACCTTCTTGCTTGAGACTTGTATCGCCTTTGTAAAGCTTATCTGATGATACTACTTCTCTTTCAAAACCTATTGTCTCTTCTACTAGCTCTTCTTCATTAACAATAACATCTAAGAATGGCTGGTAGTCTGTCACGTTAATTTCTTGACCGATTTGTAGAACAGAATCTTCTGTTATATCAGAGTTTAATTTTAAAATTGTCTCGATATTTAGGTCATATTTGCTAGCAATAGATCCTAGTACTTCACCTTCTGCGACCTTGTGTTTCTTATCTTCGAGAGTTCCTTTTTCTAGCAACGTTTGACCATCTTCTTCAGAAATTACTTCCTGTGGTAAAACTTTTTGTTGTGAGAAAGAAACTTTTTCTGATAGTTGGACGTCTATTACTTTAGAATCACCTACAGATAAAGAAGATTCTATTTCTTGATTATTATCAGTAACATTTTCAATTCTTTCAAGAGTCTTTAATTCAACATATTTCGTTTTATAATAAGTTAAAGTAGCTTCCGCAGTTTCTTGGTCTTTAAAATAACCTAGAACCTTATCGCCTATTTTAACTTCATAAGCATTTACTTTAACAGAAAGTTCTTCTTGAACTATATCCATAACTTGCTTGTTAGATGAAGTTGGCTCAAACACTTTTTCGGTAACATAAGAAATTTCTTCACCTACGGTTAAAGAGTAGCCTTCATAATTTTCTTTTTGCTCCTCAATCATCTGATCTATGTAGGATTGTATTACTTGCTTGCTATCTACCATCCCAACATGTTCACCATTTATATATACATGAAATACAGTATCTAATTCGGAATCGTCTGCATAGACAACACCAAATGTTACTCCCATACTTAGACATGTTATTAATGCAGTTTTCTTTATAAATCCATAAGAATTGTTTTTAACTCTTGGATGAACATCATTCTTAGAACGCAACATGTTCTTATCCTCCCGATAACTTTAATAAACAGAATTAAAATATAAGTATATTAGTAATCTACTAACACCTTCTATAATCTAACACAGAGATGGTAGATTATTAAACCCCTTTTGACCTAATGTAATGAAACTGTATAATAACTTCCAAATTTACCCTTATTACTACTGCAATAACCATTGATAAGGTGTAAATTGTTACTAAATATTAAAAAAGACAACTTTTTTTCCTCATATTTTGCAGGTATATTACAATTGTTCCTATTAATATTACAAGCTAGTCCAATTAGACTCTATTTCAATAGTTTTTTGGTAGTCTTTTAGGCTAAAATTGTAAATAAAAGTATAAGAACAGTGTATTATCTTGCTGTACCATTACCATTATTGAAATAAAATTCATAAATTATACATATTTCACAAAAAAAAGAGAGCGAATAATCGCTCCCCATCATTTATAAGTGTTAACTGTATACACTTCTCACTACATTAGTTTGTGTACGATCAGGTCCGACAGAAAAAATTGATAGTGGAATGCCTGTCAATTGAGATATTCTTTCTAGGTAATGCCTTGCGTTCTCAGGCAACTGATCTAGACTTTTTACACCTGTAATATCTTCATCCCATCCTGGTAATTCTTCATATACAGGTACACATTCTGCTAATACTTTTAGGCTTGCTGGAAATTCATTTATTATTTCACCATTATAACGGTATGCAGTACAGATTTTTAAATTTTCAATTCCTGTCAGAACATCAATTGAATTTAATGATAGATCTGTAATACCACTTACTCTTCTTGCATGGCGAACGACAACGCTATCGAACCAACCTACACGGCGTGGCCTTCCTGTTGTTGTACCATACTCTCGTCCAACTTCTCTAATTTGAATACCTATTTCATTATCTAATTCAGTTGGAAACGGACCATCCCCTACGCGAGTTGTGTACGCTTTGGAAACACCAACAACGTGATCAATTTTAGATGGACCTACGCCTGAACCAATAGTAACTCCTCCGGCAATGGGATTAGATGAGGTTACATATGGGTATGTACCTTGGTCAATATCCAGCATTACACCTTGAGCTCCCTCAAACAAAACTCGTCTTCCTTCATCTAAAGCATCATTTAATACTACTGAGCTATCACATACATACTTCGCAATTTGTTGACCATATTCATAGTATTCATCCAGAATATCCTCAACCTCAATTGTTTCCGTTTCATACACCTTTGTAAATAACCGATTCTTTTCTTTCAAGTTTTGCTCTAATTTCTCTTTAAATGCATCTCTATCAAGTAAATCAACAATCCGAATACCCATCCGAGCAGCTTTATCCATGTATGCAGGACCTATCCCTTTTTTGGTAGTCCCTATTTTATTAATACCTTTTTCCTCTTCTTGAAGTACATCTAACTTTAAGTGGTAAGGCAAAATGACATGTGCACGGTTACTTATTTTCAGGTTATCAGTGCTAACATTCTTGTCATGTAAATACTGTATTTCTTCTACTAGGGCTTTAGGATCGATAACCATTCCATTTCCAAGTACACACGTTTTTTCATTAAAAAAGATCCCTGAGGGAATCAAATGTAATTTATATGTAATTCCGTCAAATTTAATCGTATGACCAGCATTGTTACCACCTTGATATCGGGCAACAACTTCTGCATTCTGTGAAAGAAAATCTGTTATTTTCCCTTTTCCTTCATCCCCCCACTGGGTTCCTACAACAACTACTGAGGACATACAGACACCTCCGCTTTTTTTAGTGTTTTTCTTTGCAACAATGTAATTTTATCAATCGAAATAGGTAAAGTCAATTTTATTAACGAACAATAAATTAAACTACTAATCTTTTGTTCGTATTTACAAAAGTTTCTTCAGTTTAATTTTACTTTACCAATGCATTGTAGTAAAGTCCTATAACGAAATAAAAGCTAACTAATTAAAGTTAGCTTTTATTTAATAGTTATGCCCCACTTGCAGCACCCGCTCCTACAGGCGGTACATCACTTTCTGAATAACGATGATCCAAATCTACGAATTTGTTATACTCTTTTACGAAGGCTAACTCTACTGTTCCAACCGGACCATTACGTTGTTTTGCTAGAATTATTTCAATAATATTCTGCTTTTCTGATTCTTTATCATAATAATCATCACGATATAAGAATCCAACAATATCAGCATCCTGCTCAATACTTCCTGATTCACGTAAATCGGACATCATTGGTCGCTTATCCTGTCTTGACTCTACACCACGGGAAAGTTGAGAAAGTGCTACCAAAGGTACATTTAACTCTCTTGCTAAACCTTTTAATGATCGAGATATTTCAGATACCTCTTGCTGACGGTTTTCCTTGGAATTAGCACTACCTTGTATCAATTGCATATAATCAATCAAAATCATTCCTAATCCATGCTCTTGCTTTAAACGACGACACTTAGATCGTATCTCGTTAACGCGAATACCAGGGGTGTCATCAATAAATATGCCTGCATTAGAAAGGCTACCCATTGCCATTGTCAACTTACCCCAGTCTTCTGACTGTAAGTTACCTGTTCTTAATCGTTGCGCATCAATATTACCCTCTGCACATAACATACGAGCAACCAGCTGATCGGCACCCATTTCCAAACTGAAAATAGCAACATTTTCATCTGTTTTTATAGCAACATTTTGTGCAATGTTTAAAGCGAATGCTGTCTTACCAACAGACGGTCGAGCAGCAACAATGATTAGATCATTTCGCTGAAATCCAGATGTTATTTTATCTAGATCTCTAAACCCAGTCGGAACACCGGTAACGTCTAGATCATTGTGATGCAACTGCTCAATATTGTCATAGACATCAATTAATACATCTTTAATATTTTTAAATGCTCCGGAATTCTTTCGATGAGAGACTTCTAGAATATTCTTCTCTGCATCATTTAAGACTTCCTCAACCTCATCTTCTTTGGTGAATCCATCCGTAACAATATCTGTTGCTGTTCTAATTAACCTTCTTAAAAGTGCTTTTTCCTCTACTATTCTACTATAATACACAATGTTAGCAGCGGTAGGAACAGAGTTTGCTAAGTCACTTAGATAAGAAACACCACCTATTTCATCTAATACCCGTTCATTAGCGAGAGCAGTCGTCACAGTAACTAAATCAATTGGATCGCCTTTATCTGAAAGACTCATCATAACACCAAAGATCCGTTGGTGACTTGCTCGATAAAAGTCAGTAGGTATTAGTAATTCTGAAGCATTAGAAAGGGCTTCAGGCTCTAAAAAAACTGCACCTAGTACAGCCTGCTCTGCTTCAATATTATGAGGGGGTGTACGATCATTCCATTCACTCATGCTTCTCTGCTCCTTTCTAAGAAGATTTATTTTCTTTTAATTATATTTGGATATAGTGAGAGGATTAAGTATCCTATTCCTCTGTTAGGTGTACCTTAATAGTTCCAGTAACTTCTGGATGGATTTTTACGGGTACATCCGTATAGCCTAATGATTTAATGGGGTTGTCCAATTCTATTTTACGTTTGTCCATTTTAATTTTATGTGTTTTCTTTAGTTCTTCTGCTATTTGTTTACTTGTTACCGAACCAAATAAACGCCCGCCTTCTCCGGATTTAACTTTTAACTCTACAGTTAGACTTTCAATTTTCGCTTTAAGCTCGTTGGCTTCATTTACTTCTTCTTGCTCCATCTTTTGCTCTTTGTTTTTTTGAGCATCAAGAGCTTTTACATTCCCACTAGTAGCCTCGATAGCTAAATTGTTTTTCAAAAGATAATTTCTTGCATAACCATCGGAAACATTTTTAACTTCGCCTTTTTTTCCTTTACCCTTAACATCCTGCATAAGAATTACTTTCATGTTTATTTACTCCCTTCAAAGTACTCGTCAATAATATCTTTTAATTGTGCATTAGCATCTTCAATCGTTGCACCTTCTAATTGAGTTGCCGCATTAGTAAGATGCCCGCCACCATTCATCTTTTCCATAATAACCTGAACATTCACGCTACCTAAAGATCTAGCGCTAATGCCAATCCTACCATCTTTTCTTTCAGAAATAACAAAGGACGCAACAATTCCACTCATTGTAAGAAGTGTATCTGCAGCTTGAGCAATCACTACAGGTCCAAACGTCTGACCAATTTGACCAGTGGCTATTGCAATTCCATCACGATATATCGTTGTGTTTTCAATTAAATGACTTCGTTTTACATAAATATCTAGATCTTCTTTCAAAAACTTTTGAACAAGAATTGTATCTGCACCCTTTGATCTTAAATAGGATGCTGCATCAAATGTTCGCGAACCAGTACGTAATGTAAAGCTTTTTGTGTCAACGATAATTCCTGCAAGTAATGCGGTCGATTCCAGCATATTGAGTTTTAGGTTCTTCGGTTGGTATTCTAGTAATTCAGTTACTAATTCTGCAGTTGATGATGCATATGGCTCCATATAGACAAGAGTTGGCCTATCTATAAATTCCTCACCTCGTCTATGGTGATCAATTACAATTACGTGTTCTGTTTTACTTAATAGTTTCTCTTCTGCTACTAAAGAAGGCTTATGAGTATCTACAACTACTAACAATGTGTTTTTAGTAACTATATCCAAAGCTTGATCAGGTTCAATGAAGTGAGACCATAACTCCTCATTCTCCATTATTTCTTCGATTAGTCGCTGTACTCCAGTATCGATATCATCGGTATCTAATACAATTCGTCCTACAACTCCATTAGCCTGAGCAACTTTTAATATTCCAATTGCTGCTCCAACTGAATCCATATCTGGTGACTTATGTCCCATAATTAAGACTTGATCACTATCTTGTACTAACTCCTTTAATGCATGGGAGATAACCCTAGCTCTTACTCTTGTTCGTTTCTCCATTGGGTTTGTTTTACCACCGTAGAAACGAACCTTCCCTGATTCCTCTTTAATAACTACTTGGTCTCCACCGCGACCTAGCGCAAGGTCTAAACTTGATTGTGCGAGCTCACCTAAAGCAGGAATAGAAACCCCACCAAGACCTACACCGATACTTAATGTTAATGGTACATTTTTATTTGAAATTAGTTCCCTAACTTCATCTAAAATCTCGAATTTTGATTTCTCTAATTGGTTCAATATCTGTTGGTTCATAACAGCAAGAAAACGCTCTTGTGAGATTCGTTTGAGATAAATACCATAATCAGTTGACCATTCATTTAGAATTGTAGTTACTTTTGAGTTCACATTACTTTTTGAAGTGTCATCCATTGCTTGACTTATTTCTTCGTAATTATCTAGAAAAATAATTCCTAATACGGTTTGTTCATTATGATATAGGTTTTGTATTTCTGTTTGTTTAGTACGGTCAAAAAGATATAGTAAGCGCTCCTGCTTTTTTATCAAAGTTTGAAACTGATACCCATCTAAAGTTAACCATGTTTCACTCTTGCCATCTTTTATCTTGGGAATAAAGTCCTCGGATAGTTCGTTTAGTGATTTACCAACAAGTGTATCTTCAACAGCAAATTGGTTCATATAAGGATTAGTCCATTCAACCATAAAGTCTTCACTAAAAAGTACGATACCAATTGGCATTTCAAGTAATGCCTCTTCCCCCACTTTTTTCACACGATAAGAAAGGGTTGTAATGTATTCCTCTGTTTCACTAATTTGATTTTTTTCAGATTTAATACTGTTATATAATGACGCAACTAATAATAAAGACATAATCAACCCAAACAACCATTGATAATACCAAAGAAACCCTAGTAGTACCAACGCTAAAGAGTATATTACCCATAAATGATTACTCATAACTGGCTTTTTAAAAAAATCCGGCATGGAATTCAACTCCTACATTATTATCCGAAGATTACTTACTATCGGATAATCGATCTCTTAAAGAGAATCCTAAATCAATTATACCTAAGATTCTAATCAAATAAAGTCCTATAAAAGGTAAAAAGACGGCAATTAAGATGGAAATGATAGGTATTGCCTTTGACAATTTCTTTTTATAGGTGTAATAAAAAATAAACGAGAAACCTTGTAACGTAATGATTAAGCCAACTAAGCTGGTTACATTGATCACCACTTGATACATCATACTACCTGATTCAATGTTAAACCAACTGAATAGAATAGCAATAAAATAAATCCAAATAACAACTTTTGGCAACATAAAATTTCTAAATGGTGGAAAATACAGATCCATTTTATCTAATCGATTCAACACTTTATATCCAATCCACTGTGTAATAAAACCTAAAATTGCTGAAATAATAACAAGCACAACAGGTGTTAAATTAATTAAGTGATTCATCTGTTCTGTTATTAGAGCTAAATCTTCTGCTGATGGATCCAATCCGAATTGAGCCAGCATTTCTTTACTAGTTGCAACTGATTCGTCAACTGCCAATTGAAATTCATTTAATAAATTAATATTAAACACTAATTGTAAAAAGAGAAAAATGAAAACAAATCCCAAAGCAAACCCTAACGTCCCTCTTGCCCATATTTCATATGGAGTTAGTTTTTGATGTATGGCACTTCCAATTAATATTCCGCCTAGGCCAGTTAACACTGTTAGTGGAATAGAAACCGCCATTGCAAGAATTGATGCGATTAATATAATAATGAAAAATAGTATACTTGAAGGCTGCCATCCATATCGTGCAGAAAAAATAATAAACGGTATTGGCAATATAAATAAGGTGATGAATCCTACAAATGGAACGAAAATTGATAGAAATAGTAGCACTAGAAAAATAGCGCCTAGCATAGTACCTTGTCTGATTAGATTCTTTTCAAGCATTAAAGTGACACCTCTTCTTTATTGTCCAATCTTAGATAAACTATTATTATTGTAGTGATGAGTCCCTTAAAATTATTGTTAGAAAAAGCACAGCTTTCGCGCTGTGCTTTTTAAATTAAATAAACTGCTTATACATGATTTCTGTAGCATAACTCATTAATAGATTATAACCGATATATATCAGTTTTTACAAATCTTAATCTTTTCCATATTATGATATCCCTTTACAATAACAATCCCCTATATCTGATTAATGCTTTTGACCTAGAACTAAAAAGGTGATTTAAAAATCTAATAAATGACCAATACAGTTTCTCAAAGTTTTATGAAAAAATTTAGAATATTTATATGATACTGACATGTTTGCTATTATAATAATTAATAGCTCGTTTGTCTTAATCAATAATTTATAGGGATTTACTTACTACTATATGGAGGTATGCAAATGATTAAAACCATTTTCTTTGATTTAGATGACACTCTTTTATGGGACAAGAAAAGTATAAAGCATGCTTTTATTTCAACATGTCAACTCGCACAAGAAAAATATGGTGTCGATCCAGGGCTTTTAGAGGATGCGGTGCGAAAAGAAGCTACAAAGCTCTATTCATCCTATGCCACTTACCCATTTACAAAAATGATAGGAATAAACCCTTTCGAAGGCCTTTGGGGTAACTTCTTAGATGATAGTGATGACTTCAGGGCCTTAAAAAAAATAGCACCGTCTTATCGAAAAAACGCTTGGATAAAAGGGTTATTAGCTATTGGCATTGATGATCCAGTATTTGGCGAAAAGTTAGCTGAGCAATTTCCAATTGAACGACAACGACATCCTTTTGTTTATGAAGAAACTTTCAGCGTGTTAGAAAAGTTAAAGAGCGACTATGAATTATTATTGCTTACTAATGGTTCTCCTGATTTGCAATACACAAAGCTGAGAATCACTCCGGAAATAGCGCCATATTTTGACCATATTGTTATTTCTGGTGCATATGGGCGTGGCAAACCTGACCCTAATATATTTGAACATGCCCTTAAGCTAAATTCCAAATCTAAAGATGAGGTTATTATGGTTGGCGACAATTTAATGACCGACATTTTAGGGGCAAACCGGGCTGGAATAAAAACAATATGGATTAATCGTGAGGACAAACAACTGGACACCGTAGTTCCTAATTATGAGATTAACAATCTAAATGACCTTTTTCCGATCTTATCTGAACTTAAAGAAGAGTAAAAAAAGCAGATCACTCATTATAAAAAATGAATGATCTGCTTTTTTCGATTATGGATACAGCATTTTAAAATAAGAATTATAACAACTTAAAGATTCAATTAGATAGTTTATAAGTCAATAGCAACTACTCCATAAATATCAGCCAAATCATTTAGTTTTTCTAAGTCTAACTCTTCTAAATTTTTATCAATAGTTAACATCATAATTGCATCACCACCGACATCTGATCTACCCACCTGCATTGTCGCAATATTGATATTTTGTTCTGCTAATAAACTACCAACTCGACCAATTGCCCCCGGTTGGTCCTTATGCCTAATGAATACAAGGTGGCCTTCAGGAACTACATCAACACTGTAGTTATCAACTTTCACTATTCTAGCACCAAGTCCATTAAGTAATGTTCCTGAAACAAGTCTAGTTGCCTTTTTAGTTTTAACCTCTACTGTCAGTAAATTGGTAAACCCTTTTGTGGAGCTCGTTTTATGTTCATTAACTGTTATTCCTTTTTTATCTGCCAGGAATGATGCATTAACATCATTTACGTGTTCTCCTAAGTGTCGTTTAAGTAGTCCTTTTAAAGTATTTCTTGTCAACGGTGCTACCTCTACTTCTGCTAGTTCACCTGAATAGTAAATGTTTACCTCTTCTATAACATCGACTGTTAAACGCGTTAGGAAAGCTCCCAATTTCTCTGATAAAAGAAAATACGGCTCAATCTTATTCATTAACTCCTTTGGTACAGATGGAAGATTAACAGGGTTTCGGGCGAGTCCACCAGTTAGAAAATTGACAACATCATCACTAACATCAATTGCAACATTTTCTTGAGCCTCGATTGTACTAGCTCCTAAGTGTGGAGTAGCGATTACCTCCGGAAGCTCTAATAATTTATGGTTTACTGCTGGCTCCTCTTCAAACACATCAAGTGCTGCACCAGCTACCTTTTTATTTACAATTGCATCATATAATGCATCCTCATCAATAATTCCACCTCGTGCACAATTAATAATTTGTACACCATCTTTCATGATTTTGAACGCATCTGCATTGATTAAATGTTTCGTTTCCTTTAATAATGGTGTATGAACCGTAATAAAGTCCGCTTTACGAAGCACATCTTCCACGGTACCATAATCAATTCCCATCTTTTCTGCTTTCTCCTCAGTCAAAAAGGGATCATATGCGATGATCTTCATTCGTTGCCCTTTAGCACGAGCAGCAACTTCCGCGCCAATTCTTCCTAAACCTACAACACCTAATGTTTTATTCTTCAGCTCTACACCAACATGTGACTTACGGTCCCACTTCTGATGTTTTAACGCATAATAGGCTTGAGGTATTTTTCTTGCTAGTGACATTAACATCGCCATTGTATGTTCTGCAGCTGAGTTTGTATTTCCATCAGGTGCATTAACAACAATCACTCCATGCTCTGTTGCTGCATCTAAATCTATGTTATCTACACCTACCCCTGCTCGGCCAATAATTTTTAAATTGGTAGCACTACTAATGATTTCTCTGGTCACCTTAGTTTGACTTCTCACTAACAGTGCATCGAATTGTCCTATCTTTTCTTTTAATTGCTCGGGGCTTAAGTTTGTTTCTACAGTAACTTCAATATTATCAGCCTCTCGTAAGGGCTGAATACCCTCTTCACTCAATGGATCGCTAATTAAAACTTTAAATATCATTATTAACCCTCCTGTATTATAACTATCCTAAAATATCTAGCTCACTATCCTTGTGAGGTTATTAGTATTTACTTATTTCTTACTTTTTTCCTGATTGAAGAATAACCTTTTCAAGAATATAAACGTTTGATAGAACTAAGTACACCACCATTTAGTATAGAGCCATATTCTATCATTAGATTTTATTGTAAAACAAAAAAACTTCCCACCCCTTCCTTACTTGGTAAGGGGCGAAAAGTTTTACTCACGCGGTACCACCCTTTTTTCGCTATTCCAAAAGAACAGCCTTCATTGGTGCCATGTATAACGGACATGCTCCGAACAGACCTACTTCTATTTCAATCTGCCTATTCCAAAGTGCCATTCATTGGTAGAAACACTGGTTTGCACCAACCACCAGTTCTCTTAAGCTTCTTAATTCAATGAATTTATCTTCTTCTATATAGTTATTAAATAATTTTGAATTTTCATTTATAATAGCAGAATAAAAGCTATTGTCAACACATATTTCAAATAAACAGAATGTAACCGTTTACCTTATTGGCTTATTTAAATTGCTTTTATTACTTAGAAATTATACTTCATGTTTTTTTGTACGTACAGTGATACAAAGCAAAAAATTTATCAAAAAAAGTCCATTCAGCATCAAAATGTGCTAAATGGACTTTAGTTTTATTCGCTCACGTATGGCAATAATGCCATTTGACGAGAACGTTTAATTGCTCTGGTTAATTTACGTTGATATTTTGCAGATGTTCCAGTTACACGACGCGGAAGAATCTTTCCGCGTTCAGAAACGAAACGTCTTAGCAAATCTACATCTTTGTAATCGATGTGTGTAATACCGTTCGCTGTAAAATAACACACTTTACGACGTTTTGCACGACCACGACGAGCTGCCATAGGAATTACCCCCTTTTATTCTAAAATGGTAAATCATCATCCGATATATCAATAGGTTCTCCGTTATCTTTAAACGGATCCTGTTCGTTCTGATTAGCATAATCATTGTTGTTTGGTTTGTTTTGATTTTGGTTCTGGTTAGGTTGAGATCCAGTTGACCCTTGTCCTCCACCTTGAGAAGAACCTTTAGTTTCTAAGAATTGAACTGTATCTGCCACTACTTCAGTAACAAATACTCTTTTTCCATCCTGACCTTCAAAACTACGTGATTGCAGGCGTCCATCAACTCCAACTAAGCTTCCTTTATTCATAAAGTTTGCTAAGTTTTCAGCTGCCCGTCTCCAAACCACACAGTTAATGAAATCAGCTTCTTTATCACCTTGCTGGTTAGAAAAAGGTCTATTTACAGCTAAGGTAAAGTTGGCGACTGCCACTCCATTTGGTGTATAGCGTAGGTCTGGATCCCTCGTTAACCTGCCGACGAGTACGACACGATTCAACATCAGAACCACTCCTTATTATTGTTCATCTTGGCGAATAGCCATGTGACGAATTATATCATCAGAGAATTTTGCTTGACGATCGAATTCACTTATAGCTTTTTCTTCGCCTTTAAAGTTAATTAAAACATAGTATCCATCACGAAAATCGTTGATTTCATAAGCAAGACGCTTCTTGCCTTTTTCTTCAACTTTTTCGATCTCCGCACCATTTTCAGTAAGGATGTTGTTAAAACGCTCTACTAAAGCTGTTTGAGCTTCTTCCTCAATATCTGGGCGGACGATGTACATGATTTCATATTTTCTCATCCGTTTGCACCTCCTTTTGGTCTTAGCGGCCCCTTTCGGTAAAGGGGCAAGGAGTAATGTTAATTACTCACAATGTATAATTCTATCAAAGTAACTAGTAAAGTGCAAGTACCTTTCAAGATATACTGGGATTTAGCTAAAATTAAATTTCCCAAAACTAATTTTTTAAAAATAGAGTAATCTAGACTTACACATTAAAACGGAAATGGATTACGTCGCCGTCTTTCACCAAATATTCTTTACCTTCTAGCCTAACTTTACCTTTTTCCTTTGCAGCTGACATAGAACCACCATCGACAAGATCATCGTATGATACTGTCTCTGCTCTAATAAAGCCTTTTTCAAAATCTGTATGGATAATGCCAGCAGCCTGTGGTGCTTTAATCCCTTTTTTGAAAGTCCACGCTCGAACCTCTTGCTCACCGGCTGTGAAATAAGTAGCCAACCCTAGTAGGTGATAAGTGGCCCTGATTAGCTGATCAAGCCCTGATTCTGCAATACCTAACTCATCCAAGAACATTGCTTTTTCTTCACCATCAAGCTCAGCTATTTCTGATTCTACTTTTGCGCTAATTATGATGGCTTCAGCTTCCTCGTTAGCAGCAAATGCTTTCACCTTTTCTACAGCTGGGTTTTCATCCGCTTCTAACAATTCATCTTCTCCAACATTGGCAACGTAAAGCACTGGTTTGCTTGTTAGCAAATGTAGACCTTTTAAAATTTTTGTTTGATCGTCAGAGAAATCTACAGCACGCGCTGGCTTTTCCTCCTCAAATGCTTCCTGTAACTTCATAAGCACTTCATATTCTGCAACTGCTTCCTTATCTTTCTGTTTTGTTAACTTTTCAACACGTTGTGCTCTTTTGGTTACTGTTTCTAAATCTGCTAATATTAATTCTAAATTGATTGTTTCAATATCCGAGATAGGATCTACCTTACCAGATACGTGTGTGATATTGTCATCTTGGAAGCAGCGAACCACATGACAAATTGCATCTACCTGTCTAATATGAGAGAGAAATTGATTTCCTAACCCTTCTCCCTTACTTGCGCCTTTTACTATTCCTGCAATATCAGTAAACTCAAATGCAGTTGATACAGTCTTCTTTGGTTTTACCAACTCTGTTAATTTTGCTAAACGATAATCCGGAACCTCAACAATCCCAACATTCGGGTCAATTGTACAGAAAGGGTAATTTGCCGATTCCGCCCCCGCTTGCGTTATTGCATTAAATAATGTAGATTTCCCTACATTAGGTAGTCCGACTATTCCTGCTGTTAATGCCATTAAAACTTCCACTCCTTAAGGGTACTGCTCATATGAACGTTTCAGTCATTTCCAATTATAGATATACTTTAATAAAATGACAAGCTATCTAAATAAGAAAACACAAGGGAAAAAGACTTGTGTTTTCTTATTTTCTAATTACCTTTTTCTATTAATTGGTTAATTTATGATCTTATAATTAACTTTTTCTATATATGAAAATGTTTTATTTGTTTCACGTGGAACATTATTTATTCTTCCACTCTTTCCAATACCTTTTTAAATTTACTTTCAAACTTTCTCCGAGGGATTAACACACTATGTCCGCACCCTTCACACTTTATTCGCACATCCATCCCCATACGAATTATTTTCCAGCGATTCTCGCCACAAGGGTGCTGCTTTTTCATTTGTACAATATCATTTATTTGATAATCCTTTTCAGGCATACGTTACTCACCTCTATTTTATTGTTCATTAATCGGATCCATACTATCTCTAGAGTACATCACAAGTCGTGGTAATGGAATATCGATACCGTTTTGATCAAATGCAGCTTTAACATCTTTTCTAATGATACGAGCCATTCCCCAATGTTCCATAGGATTAACCTCTGCAATTATGCGAAGTACTACGTGTGACGTATCCAAAGTTTGAACTCCAAGGGATTCTGGTACATTTATTAACTGCGGATACTTTTCAGGCATTCCTATTAGTAAATCCTGAATAACACCTTCAGCCTTGGCGATATTTGTTTCATATGGAATGTTAACATCTACGACAGCAATACTATTATGAATGGAGTAGTTTGTAACCTGTGTTACGTTCCCATTAGGGATAATGTGTAGCTCCCCCGTCCAACTCATAATTTTTGTTGTTCTTAAACCAATTTCCTCAACTATTCCCTCTACCCCTGATGTTAGCACATAATCGCCTACTGAAAATTGGTCTTCAAATATAATAAAAAATCCTGTAATAATATCTCGCACAAGGTTTTGTGTCCCAAAACCAATTGCTAGACCCGCAACACCTGCACCCGCTAACAGTGCACCAATTGGAATTGTCAACGTGTCTAGTACCATTAAAAATGCAGTAAAGTAGACGACATAACTTAGTGCGTTTTGAACAAGTTTTTTTAAAGTATTTTCTCTTCTTTCTGTGATTCTAAATGGTCCATGGTCTCTTTTTCGAAATACTCTATTCAAAATTGAAGATCCTATCCGAACCACTAATCCAGCAAGAATAATTATTAGTAAAATTCTAAGTAAACCATTCCCCATTACCAACCATAAATCAGGACCAGAAATTCTTTCCCATATGTCAAACCATTGATTTTTTAAGAAATCCACTTCTCTTCCTCCAGCACTTAATCTATATACATATTCTATCATTTTTGCCCCACTTTGTACCGATTTATAATTGGATAGAGAATTAAAGCTGAAAGAACATATAAATTAAGCAAACCATATAACGGATATAAATATTCTATTAAAGTTGCAAAGCCAATTTTAGTTAGTGGAATCATTGCTGTTAATGTACAGGCGGCTAGTAACCATAGAGGAGCTTTAATCATACTCCTAATTCTTGTTATCAGACCCAATGTCCCCGATACTGCAGTTGTGAAAATTGCCAACCACAGAAGGATCGTAATAAATAAAAACATTACATAAGGATAGTGTCTTAATATAGCAAATAACGGTATCTCATATAGTAATACTTCATCAGATATCTGAATTAAACTATTATTGTACAGATACGAAATTACCCCTAATACTAAACCACTACCAATGCTGGCAATCCATATTTCACCCTTACTTTTCGTTTGATTGCCAATTGCACCTAATACCGCTACTAATGGTAATATGTTTAAAGCAGTGAACGGAAAGGCAGCTGTCCAATTTCTCTGCTTGTCTAACTCTGGAAGAAATGACAACTGTTGCTGTATTGTAAACATTAGTAGTAAGGATAACAAGCCCACGATTAATAGCGGCAGAATAATACTATTTAATGAAAGTACTCCTTTAATATCCCACACAAAAATTAAAACTAACGGTATAACAATTAACAATACACCCCACCAATTAGGCAAATGAAATGCCTGTAATGTTGCACCACTTCCCGCTAACATAATAACAGTTGTAGTAAATAAATAAATCATTATCATACCATCATATAAATAAGATAACTTTTCTCCTACAATAATACGTAAAACTGGTAGATAGTGAGTTGAATCATTTTCATGACTAATTTTTAAAATTACGTAGCAACACAATGAAAACAAAATTGCAAAAAGCATTATAGCTAGTCCACTTTCATCACCAAAAAATTGCCATAACTCCCTACCAGAAGCATATCCGGCACCAATTGTTGTACCTATAACTAAAAACATCCATTTGAATCCAGATTTCCACATAATCTTTCCTCCACATTCTTTTTTCCTCTGATGAATAGATTCAATTAAAAATCCGTATACTTATACAATTATGTTTGTGGAGGAGAAGCTATGAATCTAATGAGCAAAAATTCTACTGAAGTAGGAAGATTTAATTACGAAAACCCTTTAACTCCTATTCAAATGCGTGATACTATCTTAGGCTTTCTGCCAGAGAGTAATTTGAGTATAGTTATTGTATGTATTGGTACAGACCGTTCTACTGGTGATTCTTTAGGTCCGTTAACTGGTACGCTGTTAACTGAAAGGAAAAACAAAAATTTTTCTGTCTATGGTACGTTAGAAAATCCAGTTCATGCTTTAAATTTAAGAGAAAGGTTATCAGAAGTACACCAGAACAATATTAATCCGTTCATTATTGCTATTGATGCTTGCTTGGGGAAGACAAAATCTATTGGAACCATAACCACAACATTCGGACCTTTAAGACCTGGGGCTGCAGTAAAGAAAAAACTTCCGGATGTTGGAGACGTAAGTATTACTGGTGTTGTTAATATTAGCGGTTACATGGAGCAATTTGTTTTACAAAACACACGTCTATTTTTAGTTATGCAGATGGCAAAAAAAATTACAAATTCCCTCATCCTTCTAGATAGAGCAATATCTAAAAAAAGAGATAAGAATACCCAATCCCCTCCTCTTTCACTTGGACATAGCAAAGTAAAGTAAGTCAGAAACTGATATTATTTTACTTTTTCGGACAAAAAAGAGATTGGTTAAAAATTAGATTTCTTCAGGTTTAACAACTATCTTCCATTTTTTTATGATATTCAACTTACAAAAGAAAACCGTATTTAATAAAGGAAAAGATGCTAGCATGGTTGCTAACATCTAAAGGGTTATAAGCTGATATATATAATAGACAAAACCAACCATTAAGAGAGATGGTAATAAATTTGCGATCCTAATTTTCGTGATATTTAATAGGTTTAGCCCTATTGCAACAATTAGAAGCCCACCCGTCGCAGTCATTTCAACAATAAAACCACTTAAAAACACTTCCGGCAACCATTGTTCGATATTAGTCGCTAATAAAGCAATTGTTCCCTGAAATAACACCACCGGAACTACTGAGAATACCACTCCTATTCCTAGAGTGGTCGTTAGTACTAAAGATACAAATCCATCTAAAATAGATTTCGTCAACAACACTTCATGATCCCCACGTAGACCGCTATCCAATGCACCTACAACTGACATAGCTCCGACAACAAAGATTAACGTTGCAGTAATGAATCCTTGAGCTATTGTAGATCCTTGTTTTGGTTTCACTCTATTTTCAATCCAAGAGCCAATATTGTTTAATTTTCTTTCTAAATGAAATAGTTCTCCCAATATAGCTCCAGTAAGAATACTCAGGAGGACTACAACAATGCTAGAAGTTTGAAAAGCCATTTGAAATCCTATTAACAGAACCGCAACGCCTATCCCATTCATAATTGTTTCTTTAAAACGATCTGGGATTCTAGTAAAAAACAAACCTAATAGTGTCCCTAATATAATACATAGGCCATTTACTAGTGTACCGAATAATACCATAACTACATCTCCATTTAATTGCTCTATATTAATTGCTCATTTTCATAAAATGTTTCACGTGAAACATTAACATTTTCCGGACATATATAAAGTCTGACATGTAGATGGTTTTCACATGTCAGACTTTACAAAACTATTTAGCTTGGAAAAAATCCAGGATTCTTTCTAAATCATCGTCAGAAAAGAATTCGATTTCGATTTTTCCTTTTCTCTTCCCTTTATGGATTGTTACACCAGTACCAAGATGATCTCTTAAGATACTTTCTCTTTCTGCAAGAAAAACATCTTTCTTTGGCTTTTGTTTTTTTGTTTGAGGTGCATTTTCATTAATCTTAATTATTAGTTGCTCTACTTGTCTAACATTTAATTCTTCATTTCTTATTTTATCAATAAGAGCATTTAATTTTGTTTTATCCTTTAACCCTAGCATAGCTCTACCGTGTCCCATTGATAGTTCTCCATTATTGATTAAGGCACTCACTTTGTCTGGTAATGATAGCAACCTTACGAGGTTAGCAATATGTGGTCTACTCTTACCTAACCTTTTAGATAATTCTTCTTGAGTTATCTTGAGTTCACGCATTAAATTAGCATAGGCGTTAGCTTCTTCAATCGGTGTCAGATCTTCACGTTGTAAGTTTTCAAGCAACGCTAGTTCCATCATTTTTTCATCTGTTAATTCTTTTACGATGGCTGGAATTACTTCTAACCCTGCCTCTTTTGCAGCTCGAAAGCGTCTTTCGCCAACAACAATTTCATAACCCTTGATACTTTTTCTTACTATTAAAGGTTGTAAAATCCCATATTCAATAATAGAATCCTTCAACTCTTCGATTGCATCTGCATGAAAGGTTTTCCTTGGTTGGTATGGATTTGGTCTACACTCTTTCACTGAAATTTCTTGGACAGAATCTGATTCACTTGTATCTAACTCAGGGAAAAAAGCATTAACTCCTTTGCCCAATCCTCTCGCCATTCGCAATCACTTCCTTCGCTAAGTCTAGATATACTTCCGCACCTCGAGATTTCGGATCATAAAGAATAATGGGCTGACCATGACTTGGAGCTTCTCCTAGTCTTACGTTTCTAGGAATAACTGACCGATATACTTTATCTCGAAAGTATTTTTTCACTTCTTCAATAACTTGGATACCCAAATTAGTTCTTGCATCCAACATTGTTAATAGTACGCCTTCAATCATTAATTGCTTATTCAAATGCTTTTGCACTAATCGGACAGTATTAAGCAATTGACTTAATCCCTCTAATGCATAATATTCGCATTGAACTGGAATTAAGACGCTATCAGCAGCAGTTAATGAGTTTATAGTTAATAAACCAAGGGATGGAGGGCAGTCAATAATTACATAGTCATACTGATCTTTAACACTATCAATCGCCTTTTTTAATCGAACTTCCCTAGATATGGTGGGTACTAACTCAATTTCAGCTCCTGCTAGTTGAATTGTAGCCGGAATAATGTCTAAATTCTCTACAGATGTAGGAACACAAACCTTTTCAGCTTCTAAATCTTCAACTAAAACATTATAAATACACTGATCCATATCAGCTTTATTGATTCCAACTCCACTAGTAGCGTTACCTTGTGGATCGATATCAACTAACAGTACTTTATGATTTAGATATGCTATACAAGCACTCAAGTTTACTGCTGTTGTTGTTTTTCCAACGCCACCCTTTTGATTTGCAACGGCGATTACTTTTCCCATGGTGTCACCTACCTACTTATAAATCTTTATTTAACTATTCTATCATTTTTTTAACTAAATGAACTACTTTTAATAGATTTGTTTTAAATTAAACTAACTTTTGTTTGTAATGAGAAGAATTTCCACCAATAATGCATTGAAAATTCATACTAAACAGTAGAAATTCCCCCCTAAATACAGAGCAAAATACATTTAATACTAGTAAAGTGCAAAAAATACCCATCTTAGAAATAAAGATGGGGAAAATAACTATTAACTTTTTTTCTTAGGGATCTTAATCGTTATTTGATAATAATCTTCATGGTCTTGTTCATCTGTTTCTAAATCAATTCCTGTATCACTTACCATGTTAAGAGACTGCCTTATAGTATTCATTGCAATTCTCATATCTTTATTAAAACCCTTTAGCTTTGGTTTTTTCTTTTTGGGTTTATTTTCTAGAATTTTAATGATTTTTTCTTCTGTTTGTTTAACATTTAAATCCCTCTCCAGGATTTCTGCTAATAGCTTTAGCTGTATATCAGGGTCTTTTAAACCAATTAAAGCTCTAGCATGTCTTTCAGTAATCTTTTTCTCCAAAACAGCTTGCTGTATAGGTTCTGGAAGTTTAAGTAGGCGCATTTTATTAGCGATAGTAGATTGACTTTTACCTAATCGCTGTGCCAATGCTTCTTGTGTTAGTCCGTGTATTTCAAGTAGACGACCATACGCTCTTGCCTCTTCAATTACTGTTAATTCTTCACGCTGTAAATTTTCAATTAAAGCAACAGATGCTGTTTCGGCTTCCGACATATCCCGTATTATAGCTGGCACATTCTCCCATTCAAGAAATTGTGCAGCTCTCCATCTTCGTTCTCCAGCTATTAATTCATAACCACTCTGCCCTTGTTCAATCTTTCTAACAACAATGGGCTGAATCAACCCATGTGTATGTATAGTTTGAGCTAATTCTTCTATTTTTTCTTTATTAAAAACAGAACGCGGCTGATAGCGGTTTGGTTCAATTTGTTTTACTGGAATTTGAATAATTTCATCTGGAAGATATTCGGTTTCTAATCCCTCATCTGATTTTTCACCTATGCCAAATATACGGCTGAAAGGGTGTAACATATACAGACACCACCTTTTTAAGTGTTCCTAGGTTATCCATGTTTTACCCCCAGCGAAAATGTTTCACGTGAAACATAGAGGTTTTAAGACAACATTTTTTGTTAATTTTTTAACTATTTTTCTTCTATTATTCTATCATATATAATAACGATATAGTATATTTGTGATTATTTTATTTTTCTAACCTATCTGTATTTCATATCAACTTAATTAAATATAGAACAAAATTCAGATAATGTTAGCATACTGCTCATAGAAGGATGAAATTTATTTTTGAATGAATCTTTAATTAAAAAACATTAAAATGGAACATTTGTTCTATGTTTGACATTGTTTTTAAAAAAATATATAGTAAGTCATTTCTTTTAGTTATGATCAAATAATGTTGCAAGTTACAACATTTATAGGAAAAACCTTCCGAAATAGGAAGGTCCTCTTGTTAGATTATAGGCGTTTTGTTTGGAACACCTGGTTTTCTTGGATACTTATTTGGTGTTTTTCTTACTTTTCTAATCAAGGCAATGCTTCTTTCGCCATTATCATTTGGTAATTGAAACGTGTGCACCTGATTCCGTTCTCCACCTAATAACTTCAAAGCCATTTTGGAATCTTTCATCTCTTCTTCTAAATTTGGTCCCTTCATAGCAATAAAAGTACCTTTTGTTTTACATAAAGGTATGCACAACTCACAAAGGACAGTCATTCTAGCAACAGCTCTTGCCATGACAACATCAAACTTTTCTCTAAATTTTTCATTCTTACCAAATAGTTCTGCTCGATCATGATAAAAAGAAACTCCTGTTAACTCTAACTGGTTAGCGAGATGATTTAAAAAAGTAATCCTTTTTTGTAAGGAATCTACAATTGTTACCTTAATGTTAGGAAAACAAATTTTTAATGGAATGCTTGGAAATCCAGCACCTGCCCCTACATCACATACACTGATTTCTTTTGAAAAATCATAGTAAAACGATGCAGTTATTGAATCATAAAAGTGCTTTTCATATACTTCTTCCTTGTCAGTAATTGCTGTTAAATTCATTTTTTCATTCCACTCAACAAGCGTCTTAAAATAAATATCAAATTGTTTTATCTGTTTTTCAGAAAGCTCTATCCCATGTTCTTTTAATACATTAAGAAAGGTGTTTACTTCCATACCAATAATCAATTCCTTCGTTTTTTATTCATTCGAAACACGTGCTATTCTCCCCTGCTCAATATATACAAGTAGAATGGAAACATCTGAAGGATTAACTCCTGAAATTCTTGACGCCTGACCAACTGATAATGGACGTACTTTTTTGAATTTTTCCTTTGCCTCTGTAGCTATGCCACTGATGTCATCATAATCGATATTTTCTGGAATAATCTTATTCTCCATCTTCAGCATCCGTTCCACTTGCTGGTTAGACTTAGCGATATAACCTTGGTATTTAATTTGAATTTCTACTTGTTCTTTTACATCCCATGGCAGCTCTTGTTCAGCAGGAGTTAATTGTTCGATCATTTCATATTTTATTTCAGGTCTTTTTAACAATTCTAGAGCTCTAATAGCTTCTTTTAACGCTGTTCCACCTGAATTTTCGATTACTTTTTGAACTTCTTCCGTTGGCTTTAACATAACATCAGCTAATCGTTCTTGTTCTTTTTCTATTAGAAGTTTTTTCTCCGCAAATAACTTATATCGTTCTTCGGATATCATCCCTATGTTATAACCAATTTCCGTTAAACGAATATCTGCATTATCATGACGAAGAAGTAAACGATATTCAGCTCTAGATGTTAATAATCGGTATGGTTCATTGGTACCTTTAGTAACTAAATCGTCTATCATTACTCCGATGTATGCCTGAGACCGATCTAGAATGAACGATTCTCTACCCATAGCCCTTGAAGCAGCATTTATACCAGCCATTAATCCCTGTCCGGCCGCTTCCTCATAACCGGATGTACCGTTAATTTGACCAGCAGTAAACAATCCTGGAATTGCTTTCAATTCAAGCGTTGGCCATAATTGAGTAGGAACAACAGAATCATATTCAATTGCATAGCCTGCTCTCATAATTTCTGAATTTTCCAGACCTGGTATGGTACGTAGCATCTCTCGTTGGACATATTCAGGCATGGATGTTGATAAGCCTTGCACATAAATTTCCTCAGTATTTCTTCCTTCAGGTTCTAAGAAAATCTGGTGACGAGGTTTATCGTTAAACCTTACAACCTTATCTTCAATCGATGGACAGTACCTAGGACCAGTGCCCTTAATCATTCCTGAATACATAGCAGAAAGATTTAAATTTTCATCAATGACTTTATGAGTAAATTCATTTGTGTATGTTAACCAACAAGGAATCTGATCAAGGATCGCCTCAGTCGTTTCATATGAAAAATGCCTTGGATTGTCGTCTCCAGGTTGAATTTCTGTTTTTGAATAATCAATGGTATGGCTATTTACCCTTGGAGGTGTACCTGTTTTAAATCGCACTAATTCAAATCCTAGCTCCTCTAAGTGCTCAGAAAGTTTGACAGAAGCACGTTGATTGTTAGGACCACTTTCATAAGAAAGATCCCCAATTATAACTCGGCCACGCATGAACGTTCCAGTCGTAATGACAACTGAATCTGCATAATAAGCTGCCTTAGTTTCGGTAATGACACCCTTACATACGCCATCTTCAACAATTAATCTCTCGACCATCGCTTGTCTCAACGTGAGGTTTCGCTCATTTTCTAAAATACTCTTCATTTCTTGAATGTATAGTGGTTTGTCTGCCTGTGCACGAAGAGCACGAACTGCTGGCCCTTTTCCAGTATTGAGCATACGCATTTGTATATATGTCTTATCTATAACTTTTCCCATTAAACCACCGAGGGCATCAATTTCTCTGACAACAACACCTTTAGCCGGTCCACCAATCGATGGATTACATGGCATAAAGGCCAGCATATCTAAATTTAACGTTAGCATTAATGTTTTAGCTCCGCGATGTGCAGCAGCATAAGCTGCCTCACAACCAGCATGGCCACCACCAATTACGATTACATCATAATGTCCAGCATCATAAGTCATTTGCTGTCTCTCCTTTTTTTGGACTAGTTAAGTCTAACTTTTCCGGATTCTATAATTTTTTTTTATTTACCTAAACAAAATTGCGAAAACAACTGGTCAATTAAGCTTTCTTGCACTGTATCTCCGATAATTTCCCCAAGAAGTTCCCATGTTCTTGTAATATCAATTTGAACAAGATCAATTGGCATACCATCTTCAATCCCGCTCATTGCATCTGTCAATGATTGTAAAGCTTGCTTCAGTAATTGAATGTGACGAACATTAGAAACATATGTGAGATCACCCGCATCTAATTCTCCAGCAAAAAACGTGTTTGCTATAGCTTGTTCAAGCTCATCAATACCGATTTCTTCTATAAGTGCAGTAGTAATTACAGGACGCCCATTAGCAAACTTTTTTATCCTGTCTATATCAATCTTTTGTTCTAAATCAGTCTTGTTAACAATTACTATAATATCTAGACCCTCGACAACCTTGAAAAGATTAACATCTTCCTCTGTCAATTCATCTCCAAAATTTAATACTAGTAAAATCAAATCCGCTTCTTTCAAAACCTGTCTAGACTTTTCAACACCAATTCGCTCCACAATATCTTCTGTTTCACGAATACCAGCAGTATCAACTAAACGTAAAGGAATACCACGAATATTAACATATTCTTCGATTACATCTCTAGTAGTACCTGGAATATCTGTGACAATTGCCTTATTTTCATGGACCAAAGCATTCAATAATGAAGATTTTCCAACGTTAGGTCTCCCGATAATAGCGGTTGATAAGCCTTCTCTAAGTATTTTACCTTGTTTAGCCATTTGAAGCAGTTTTTCTATTTCATGATATACCTCATTAGTCTTTTTAATCAACATGTCATGGGTCATCTCTTCTACATCGTCATATTCAGGATAATCTATATTAACTTCCACATGCGCAACCGTTTCTAACAATTCTTGCCTTAACTTTTGAATTAATTTGGATAATCGTCCATCCATTTGTTTCAATGCAACATTCATTGCTTTATCCGTTTTTGCACGAATTAAATCCATTACAGCTTCAGCCTGTGATAAATCTATTCTCCCATTTAAAAAAGCACGTTTAGTAAATTCACCTGGTTCAGCTAACCTGGCACCCTCTGCCAAAACCAACTCCAAGAGACGATTAACCGAAGCAATTCCACCGTGACAGTTTATTTCAACTACATCCTCACGAGTAAACGTTCTGGGCCCTCTCATAACATTAACCATAACCTCTTCAGCCACTTCGTTAGTAATTGGATCAATGATTTTTCCGTAATGAATTGTATGTGAATTAACTTTTGTTAAATCAACACCCTGAAACAAACGATTAGAAATGGGCACTGCCTCTTGACCACTCAATCGAACAATTGCAATTGCTCCTTCTCCAATTGGTGTCGATATTGCAGTAATTGTATCTATATCCATTTTTTTCACTCCTATATAACATTCCTACATACTAACCCTATTTATATTTATCCACAAATGTTTTTTTACAATAGTTACTAACATATTAACATATCACATCTAGTTATAATTTAAAACATATCCACATGTGATTATCTCTTTCCTTTATATCTATCTTATCCACATGTGCATAAAACATAAGAACATCACAATTATTATCCACATCTTCACATTTTACAAAAAAAAATAAGCCTCTTAGTTAAGAGACCTACTAATATTTAAGGTTTAATTACAACATGCCGGTTCGGTTCAACCCCATGAGAATAGGTTGAGATCTCATTGTGGTCTTGAAGTGTTGTATGAATTATTTTTCTTTCAAAAGAAGGCATTGGTTCTAAAGAAACCTCTCTTTTTGTACTTATAGCCTTATCTGCTAAACGATTAGCCAAATTTTCTAAGGTTCCTTGTCTACGTGCTCGGTAACCCTCTGCATCAACGATAACCGTATAATATTTATCTGATTTTCGGTTTACAACAAGATGTAATAAATATTGCAATGCATTTAAAGTTTGTCCGCGTTTACCAATCAAAATAGCTATTTTTTCTCCAGATAGTTCAAATATCATTTCGTTATCATTAACTTTGACATCGATTTGAGCAGCTACCCCAAGTTGGTCTGTTATATTTGTTAAATACTTTGTTGCACGTTGTAATTGATTTTCAGCTAAAGATACTTTAACAACAGCTTTAGAACCAAAAAGTCCCAAAAACCCTTTTTTGCCTTCATCTATAATGTCAATTTTCACTTGGTCCTCTGAGGTGTTTAACTGCTTTAATGCTGATTGGACCGCTTCTTCTACTGTTTGTCCAGAAGCAGTTACTTGTCTCACTTTTTGTTTCCTCCCGTTTCAGCATCCATTTTTTTTCTAAGTGGTTTGTTAATCAACAAAGTTTGTCCAACCATAAAAATGTTACCTACTACCCAGTACAATGCTAGTGCAGATGGGAAAAAGAAAGCAACTACACCAATCATAATTGGCATCATATAAAGCATCATCGTCATTTGCGCGGCCATTTGTCCACCCTGTTGCATGCTGGCATTACCTGCCATCATTAGCTTTTGCTGTGCGAAAGTTGCAACAGCTGCAACGATTGGTAAAATGTAATCGGGTTGTCCCAACTGGAACCATAGGAATTCATGTTCCTTAATTTCTGCTGTTCTCATAATCGCATGATAGAATGCAATTAGAATAGGCATTTGCACAATTAATGGCAAACAACCAGCTAGTGGATTTACTCCGTTTTTCTGAAATAACTCCATTGTTTCCTGCTGTAACTTTTGTTGAGTTTTGGAATCTTTTGAACTGTATTTGTCTCTTACTTTCTTCAACTCGGGTTGAATTTCCTGCATAGCCTTAGAACTTTTTAATTGTTTAATATTTAATGGTAACAAAACTAAGCGAATCAGAATGGTTACAACAACAATTGACAAGCCATAGTTTTCATTTGTTGCCTCGGCAAAATAAATTATTAACCAGGACAATGGATAAACAAAATAGACATTCCATATGCCTGTACTTTCTCTTGTTATATCTTGATCAACTTCCATACACCCAGAAAGAACAACTAGCATCCCAACCAAGGCCAATAATAGAAAGACCTTTTTTCGCAATTTCACTTCCTCCTTACTGATACAGCCAAATATGTAGAAAATATATAAGTATTCTAACACTAAACTTGTGGATTAGAAACAACCTCTATAGGATCATTGTGAAACTTTTAAGTTTTTTGTAATTAACTTGGATTTATATAATACATGAATTAAACTTTTTTTCATTTGATGATAATCCATGTCTTTCGTTGGCTTTCTTGCAATAACTACAAAATCATAATTATTTGCTATCTGACCTTCTAATTCAGAAAAAGCTTGTCTAATATAGCGTTTAATTTGATTTCGAACTACAGCATTTCCTACTTTTTTACTAACAGAAAGACCAAAACGGAAGTGATGTTGCTGACTTTTTTTAATAAAATAGAGAACCAGTTGACGATTAGCAAAAGATTGTCCTTTATTAAACACCAACTGGAACTCTTCATTTTTTTTAAGACGATAGTCTTTTTTCATGGGATGATACCCTCCATCCTGAGAATACATCCATATATGATAATAGGATGTATTTATAAAACTTGGCACAGCCAAGCCTTGCATAGACAGATATTTAGAAATTAGGTACAGACACTTCCCCTTAAAAAAATACTTTTTTGCATTTACAGTGCAGTACCTTGTAATAAAAAGTTATGCCTGAATACTTAGTTGAACGAAACGAATAATTTAAATACATGTAACTATTAGAGTATTTACATAATAGAAAAAAAACTAAAGCATCTAATTCTTTTTAAAAGGAAAAGTGCTAGAAAAAAGACCACTGAAAAATTGTCAGTGGCCTATGCAGATAATACTTTTCTTCCTTTTTGACGGCGACGTGCTAAAACCCTACGTCCGTTTTTCGTACTCATACGTGTACGAAAGCCGTGAACTTTTTTACGTTTACGATTATTTGGTTGAAATGTGCGTTTCATCTATAATACACCTCCCGAGGAATTTAAAAAATTCATTGTTCAAAAGACAGTCCAACACATTATACGTAAAACAAGGATATTCTGTCAACCTTTAGTGAGAAAATGTGATATTAAAATTATACTATATAAAGAAGGATCTTTCTCACTGTATATCCAAATGACTGATCCAAACTCCAACTCTATTTATACCATCTTTTAGCTTATATTAAAATTGTTTTTCCTAAAAAAAATTTACCATTTCACCTTTTCCTACTTATCCACACAGCTTGTTTACTGATTTTTATCCACACAAAATTCTCCACAGCACTTATCGACAAATTACTCACAAAATTAAGTATTGGGGATAGTTTTTGTCTACAGCCTGTGTTTTTTGTGGATAAGTGTCGAAAGCCCATTGCTTTTACTGCTTATTTTTGGTATCATATTTGTGTTTTAACAATGAAAAATATTACACACTAAAAAAGTTATCCACAAACTGTGGACAACGTGTGGACATTTATTAACAGACTTGTTTGTAATGTTATCAACAACTATGTGGAAAAGGTAAGAAAATCGTTTCCTTCCCAAATTACCCGGTTATATTATCCACAGTCATATTATTAATGATACCTTTCTATCTTTCACTACTTATTAGGATTGCGAGAGGTTTTTTATTTCCCATGCTCACTTATAGAAAGGGGGACTACAGTTTGGAAAACATCCAAGAATTATGGTCAAGTACGTTACATTCCATAGAAGATAAAATAAGTAAACCAAGCTTTGACACGTGGTTGAAAAACACTACCGCAGATAGTCTTGAAGAAGATACTTTAGTTATATCTGCACCAAATGAATTCGCTAGGGATTGGTTAGAAAGTCGGTATACTGATCTCATTTCTGATGCCCTATTTGAGGTAACTGGTGCTAAACTAAAAACTAAATTCATAATTCCTGAAACAGAAAATCATATTGATGAATTTAAGCCCGCTGTAAAAAAAGTTTCAAATATAAAAGATAATGGTAATGGAGAATCACCAAAGTCTATGTTAAATGAAAAGTACACATTTGATACTTTTGTAATAGGATCAGGCAATCGCTTTGCACATGCAGCTTCACTTGCTGTTGCTGAAGCACCTGCTAAAGCTTATAATCCATTGTTCATTTATGGTGGAGTAGGTTTAGGAAAAACCCATTTAATGCACGCAATTGGCCATTATGTTTTAGATCATAATCCATCGGCTAAAGTGGTCTATCTTTCATCTGAAAAATTCACCAACGAATTTATTAATTCTATTCGAGATAACAAAGCGGTAAATTTTAGAAATAAATATCGAAGTGTTGATGTTCTATTAATTGATGATATTCAATTTCTAGCTGGAAAAGAACAAACTCAAGAAGAATTCTTTCATACTTTTAATACTTTACATGAGGAAAGTAAACAGATAGTTATTTCCAGTGATCGTCCACCAAAAGAAATACCAACCTTAGAAGACCGTTTACGTTCAAGATTTGAATGGGGACTTATTACTGATATTACTCCACCAGATTTAGAAACTAGAATTGCGATTCTTAGAAAAAAAGCAAAAGCAGAGGGTTTAGATATTCCAAACGAAGTAATGTTATACATTGCAAATCAAATTGACACAAACATTAGAGAACTGGAAGGTGCGCTTATTCGTGTTGTGGCTTATTCATCATTAATAAATAGAGATGTTGATGCCTCTCTAGCAGCTGAAGCATTAAAAGACATCATCCCGAGCTCGAGACCAAAGGTAATAACAATTCATGCTATTCAAGAAGTAATAGGAGAAAGATATAATATAAAACTTGAAGAATTCGTAGCCAAGAAAAGAACTAAGTCTATCGCCTTTCCTCGACAAATTGCTATGTACCTATCGAGAGAACTGACTGATTTTTCTTTGCCTAAAATAGGTGAGGAATTTGGTGGTAGAGACCATACAACTGTCATACATGCACACGAGAAAATATCTAAGCTTATTAGTACTGATCAATTACTCCATAGAGATATAGAAGAAATAAAAGAACAGTTAAAATCTTTATAAATTAGAAAATAATGAATGTAACCAGGTTAAAGAATAGAATCTTATACCCTATTAACTAAAAAAATCTGCTAGAGGAATAAAATAGAATAGTTATCCACCTGTGAATAACGGGGATAACTATTACAGATTATCAACATTCTATCCACACCCTGTTAATCACTACTTTCTAAGTCATTTTTGAGTTATCAACATATCCACAGGCCCTATTACTATTACTACTATATTTTATTATTAAAAGATATATAATATAACTTCCACTAGGAGGAATAAAAATTTATGAAATTTGTTATAC
Source organism: Aquibacillus halophilus (assembly GCF_009649745.1). Lineage (GTDB taxonomy): Bacteria > Bacillota > Bacilli > Bacillales > Amphibacillaceae > Aquibacillus > Aquibacillus halophilus. Next base: position 230,124 of record NZ_WJNG01000015.1, read on the forward strand.
AACGAGACCAATTGATGGATAGTGTTCAAAATGTTATGAAGGCTATTTCTTCACGAACAACCATTCCAATATTAACTGGATTAAAAATTGAAGCTAGACATGATGGAATTAAATTAACCGGTAGTGATTCAGATATTTCAATTGAATCATTTATTCCTAAGGAAGAGGATGGCATTGTTTATGTGGAGCAAATTGAACCAGGAAGTATTGTTCTACAAGCTAAATACTTTCCAGATATCGTAAGAAAACTTCCTCAAAAAACAGTGGAAATTGAGGCTGATGATCAATTAAAGGTCACTATTCGATCAGGTGGATCTGAGTTTCACCTCAATGGACAGGATGCCGATGAGTATCCTCAATTGCCTGAGTTACATACGGAAGATAGTTTTGAATTACCAACAGATTTATTAAAAAATCTAATCAAACAAACCGTATTTGCTGTATCAACTGTTGAAACTCGACCAATTTTAACTGGTGTAAACATGAAGCTTGAAGATAATCACTTGAACTTTATAGCAACTGATAGTCACCGCCTTGCTTCAAGACGAATTCCCTTAGAAAAACAAACACAACACTTAAATTTTTCAAGTGTTGTGATTCCTGGGAAAAGCCTTAATGAATTAAATAAAATCTTAGAAGATAAACAGGATTCTGTTGAAATAAGTGTTACTGAAAATCAAATATTATTTAGAACAAAACATATAAATTTTCTATCAAGATTATTAGATGGTAATTATCCCGAAACATCTAGATTGATTCCAGAACAGAGTAAAACAATTGTTTATGGTACGACTAAGGAATTATTGCAATCAATTGATCGTGCATCACTACTTGCAAAAGAGAGCCGTAACAATGTTGTAAGATTACAAACAAAGGAGAAAGACCAAATAGAAATTAGTAGTAACTCACCAGAAGTAGGAAATGTAGTTGAAGAATTAAGTGCAAAGTCCATCGAAGGTGAAGATTTAAAAATTTCTTTCAGTGCAAAATATATGATGGATGCCCTAAAAGCCATCGATAACGAACAAGTGAAAATTGAATTTACTGGTGCAATGAGGCCATTCATTATTAGGCCAATTGATAATGACCAAATTCTTCAGTTAATTCTCCCTGTAAGAACTTATTAAATTTTTTTGTTATAAAAAACTCTTATTGATTTAAAATATTTTCAATAAGAGTTTTTTCTGTACTTACAAAAACATCTTTGAATAAGAATATGGTTGGTTTCCTTTTCTTATTGATTAATGTTTAGTAAAATATATTAAGGTCAAAAAAATAAGGTGATAAGATGAGTGAAGAAATAACAATCCAAACCGAATATATTCAACTAGGCCAGTTCTTAAAACTTGCAAATGTAATAGATACTGGTGGAATGGTCAAGATTTTTTTATCTGAATATAAAGTATTTGTAAATGGAGATGCAGAAAACCGCAGAGGTAAAAAACTATATCCCGGAGATAAAGTTGAGATAGAGGAAGTTGGCTCGTTCATAGTTAAACATGATTAATAATAAAAGGTTATAGCATAGCATAGTAGCCTGTTCTCTTTACAGCTTACAATATTTTCACTAGTACAATTCTAAGAGTACTAGTGCTATAACCAATTTTTTTTACGCAGTATGGAGAAAGGGAAATATGATGCATATTCACCAATTAACCCTTAAAAATTTTCGAAACTACGATCAAATGCAAGTTAAGTTTGATGACAAAATTAACGTAATTATCGGAGAAAATGCTCAAGGCAAAACAAATTTGATGGAAGCTATTTATGTGTTAGCGTTTTCAAAATCATATCGAACACCAAAAGATAAAGAACTTATCCAATGGGAGCAAGAATATGCTAAAATAGAAGGTAGCGTAAATAAAAGAAAGCGAAACTTTCCCTTAGAAATAATATTTTCTCCAAAAGGGAAAAAAGCAAAATTGAATCATATAGAACAAAGACGTCTTAGTGATTACATTGGGGCATTAAACGTCGTTATGTTTGCACCTGAAGATTTAAATCTTGTAAAGGGAAGTCCTCAAGTTAGAAGACGTTTTATAGATATGGAAATTGGGCAAATCCAACCAATATATATATACCATCTAGGTCAATACATAAGGATTTTAAAACAACGTAATCACCTTCTTAAAAGTCTTCAACGCAATAGGTCAGCAGATCGAACAATGCTACATGTCTTAACAGAGCAGCTTATCGAACATGCTGCAGCAATAATAGAGAGACGTTTTAAATTTTTAAACTTGCTAAGAAAGTGGGCAAATCCAATTCATCAAGGGATTAGTAGAGGACTTGAACATTTAGAAATTATGTATAATGCCTCTATAGATGTATCAGAAGAAGATAATAGGGAAAAAATAGTAAATATATACAATCTGAAATTTTCTGAACTAGAAGATAGGGAGGTTGAGCGTGGTAGTACCTTAATTGGTCCACATCGAGATGATCTCTTATTTTACGTAAATGGGAAAGACGTACAAACATATGGATCGCAAGGACAACAACGAACAACTGCATTATCTTTAAAATTAGCTGAAATTGAGTTAATTCATAGTGAAGTTGGTGAATATCCAATTTTGTTACTCGATGATGTACTCAGTGAATTAGATGACTATAGACAATCTCATTTATTACATACGATACAAGGAAAAGTGCAGACATTTGTCTCTACTACCAGTGTTGACGGGATAAAACATGAAACATTAAATAAAGCAGAAATATTTCGAATTGAGAATGGTATAATTTTAAGTTAGAAATGAGGGGAAATATTGTTTATTCATATTGGAGACGACAATGTTATTCGATCGGAAGATGTTGTTGCTATTATTGACCATCATTTAATTAGTTCTTCAACGATAAATGAACAAATGATGTTCAATCAAAGAAAAAATAAAAAGGTACTAGATCCTCAAGAGGAAGTGGCGAAATCGATTGTGATAACAAAGGAATTTATTTACTATAGCCCTCTTTCTGTTTTAACACTTAAAAAACGAGCAAGTATGATTTCAACAATAAGTAAGTTAGAAAATTACTCAGATACATTTTAATTTTCTAACACATCATAAATAGATTTTTTTAAATTTATAAATAATAGAAAACCTCTTATAGAAGTGTAGGTGAATCAATTGGCAATGGAAGATAATAGTATGAACGAACAAGTGTATGATGAAAGTCAGATACAGGTTTTAGAAGGACTTGAAGCAGTTCGAAAAAGACCTGGAATGTATATTGGTTCTACAAATGAAAAAGGATTGCACCATCTTGTTTGGGAAATTGTAGACAATAGTATTGATGAGGCATTAGCAGGCTACTGTGATCGGATTAAAGTAATTATTGAAAAAGATGACAGTATTACAGTTGTGGACAATGGAAGAGGTATCCCAGTTGGGACACATGAAAAAACAGGTAGACCTGTGGTTGAGGTTATAATGACCGTACTTCATGCTGGAGGGAAATTTGGCGGTGGCGGTTATAAAGTCTCAGGTGGTCTTCATGGTGTAGGTGCTTCAGTTGTAAATGCTCTTTCAAGCGAATTAAGTGTGTATATACACCGAGATGGAAAAATCCATTATCAAAGATTTGAACGTGGTGCTCCCCAAGGGAAGTTAGAAATAATCGGAGAAACAGAAATTACAGGGACTCGTACTCACTTTAAACCTGACACTGAAATCTTTGATGCAGAAACAACAGCATATAACTTCGATACACTTTCATACCGATTGCGTGAGCTCGCGTTTTTAAACAGAGGGCTAACTATTTCAATTGAGGATAAACGTAACGATTCAGAACCTATCGAATTTTATTATGAGGGTGGTATCGGGTCTTACGTTGAACACTTAAATAGAACTCGAGAAGTCCTTCATGAGCCTTTCTTTGCTGAAAAAGAAGAAAATAAAATTACTGTCGAAGTTGCTATTCAATATAATGATGGATTTGCTAGTAATATATACTCGTTTGCAAATAATATTCACACCTATGAAGGTGGTACACATGAATCTGGATTTAAGACAGGTTTAACACGTGTAATTAATGACTATGCCAGAAAAAATAATTTATTCAAGGAAGCTGACCCAAATTTAACTGGTGATGATGTACGTGAGGGATTAACTGCAATTATTTCAGTTAAACACCCTGATCCCCAGTTCGAGGGCCAAACAAAAACGAAACTAGGTAATAGTGAAACTAGAGCCATTACTGATTCAGCATTTAGCGAGATGTTTTCTAACTTTTTATTTGAAAATCCTAATACAGCAAAAGTAATTGTTGAAAAAGGTTTAATGGCTTCTAGAGCTAGAATTGCAGCTAAAAAAGCACGTGAGCTAACTAGACGTAAAGGTGCACTAGAAATTTCTAACCTTCCTGGTAAACTGGCAGATTGTTCATCAAGAAATCCAGCTATTAGTGAATTATATATAGTAGAGGGTGACTCTGCAGGTGGTTCAGCCAAGCAAGGCCGTGATCGTCATTTCCAAGCAATCTTACCACTACGAGGAAAAATCCTTAATGTGGAAAAAGCAAGACTAGACAAAATATTATCAAATAATGAAATTAGAATGATGATAACAGCACTTGGTACTGGAATTGGTGAGGATTTTGATATAAGTAAAGCAAGATATCATAAAATTGTCATTATGACTGATGCAGATGTTGATGGTGCCCATATCCGAACGTTATTATTAACCTTTTTATATCGGTTTATGCGTCCATTGATAGACTATGGATATATTTATATTGCCCAGCCTCCACTTTATAAAGTACAACAGGGAAAGGCAGTTCATTACGCGTACAATGAAAAAGAAATGGAAAGAATTCTTGGAGAACTTTCAAAGACACCAAAACCTGGTTTACAGCGTTACAAGGGTCTTGGAGAAATGAACGCTACTCAATTATGGGAAACAACGATGGATCCTGAGAGTAGAACATTGTTACAAGTAAACTTAGAAGATGCAATGGAATCTGATCAGGTTTTTGATATGCTAATGGGTGATAAAGTTGAACCAAGAAGAAACTTTATTGAAGAAAATGCTCAATATGTTAAAAATCTTGATGTTTAATTTGTAATTAAAGCCATTTACTAATTGGGAAATTATAAATATAGATTAAATAAGTGCAGAGACTGTGACCTGATATAGGTCAGTCTCTTTTCCTCATTTTGATAGGGAGGTAATCTCATGGTGGATCAACAACGTCCACAGGTAGAAGAAATTAATATTAGTCAGGAAATGCGTACATCTTTTTTAGACTACGCAATGAGTGTTATTGTATCACGTGCTTTGCCTGATGTTAGAGATGGATTGAAGCCAGTTCATCGTAGAATACTTTATGCAATGAACGATTTAGGGATACAAGCAGATAAGGCATACAAAAAGTCTGCACGTATAGTCGGAGATGTACTAGGTAAATATCATCCACATGGTGATTCTTCAGTATATGAGGCTATGGTTAGAATGGCACAAGACTTCAGTTATCGATATATGCTTGTCGATGGTCATGGTAACTTTGGTTCAGTTGATGGAGATTCAGCTGCTGCTATGCGTTACACAGAAGCTCGTATGTCAAAAATATCAATGGAATTGTTACGTGATATTAATAAAGATACGATTGATTATCAGGATAACTATGATGGATCGGAAAGAGAACCAATGGTTCTTCCTTCACGTTTTCCAAATTTACTTGTTAATGGTGCATCTGGAATAGCTGTTGGAATGGCCACTAACGTACCTCCACATCAATTAGGTGAAACAATTGATGCAGTTCTAGCTGTAAGTGAAAATCCAGATATAACAATTGAAGAGTTAATGGAAAAACATATATTTGGACCAGATTTTCCTACTGCGGGACAAATATTAGGTCGAAGCGGCATAAGAAAGGCCTTTGAAACAGGGAAAGGTTCAGTGACAATACGGGCAAAAGTACGTATTGAAGAACAAGCAAATGGAAAATCTACTATCATTGTTTCAGAGCTTCCTTATCAAGTGAATAAAGCTAGATTAGTTGAAAAAATTGCTGATTTGGTTCGGGATAAACGAATTGAAGGTATAACTGATTTACGAGATGAATCAGATCGTACTGGTATGAGAGTAGTCGTAGAATTGCGTCGAGATGTTAATCCTAATGTTGTATTAAATAATTTATATAAACAAACATCATTGCAAACTACTTTTGGTATTAACATGCTTGCATTAGTTGATGGTCATCCAAAAGTATTAAATTTAAAAGAATGTCTAAAACACTACTTGGATCATCAAGTGGTGGTTATTAAAAGAAGAACAGCTTTTGAGTTGAGAAAAGCAGAAGCACGGGCTCATATTTTAGAAGGTTTGCGGATCGCATTAGACCATCTAGACGAAGTAATCACCCTTATTAGACAATCTAATACAGCTGATATTGCTAGAGAAGGTTTAATCACTCGGTTTGAATTATCAGAAAAGCAAGCTCAAGCAATTCTCGATATGCGTTTACAGCGTTTGACTGGATTAGAGCGTGAGAAAATTGAACAAGAGTATAAGGAATTAATGGAATTGATTACTGAATTAAAAGCAATTTTAGCTAATGAAGAGAAAGTATTAGAAATTATCCGTGAGGAATTAACAGAAATAAAAGAACGTTTTAATGACAAAAGACGTACAGAAATTATTATCGGTGGTACAGACTTTATTGAAGATGAAGATCTGATTCCGGTAGAAAATATTGTCATCACGTTAACACATAAAGGATATGTAAAGCGCCTTCCTTCTTCGACTTACCGGACTCAAAGAAGAGGTGGACGTGGTGTTCAAGGTATGGGTACAAATGAGGATGATTTCGTAGAACATCTCGTTTCAACATCAACCCATGATACCGTTTTATTCTTCTCAAATAAAGGGAAGGTTTATCGAGCAAAAGGCTATGAGGTTCCTGAATATAGTCGAACAGCAAAAGGAATTCCAATTATCAACCTTCTTGGAATAGAGCAAGGGGAATGGATTAATGCAGTCATCACTGTTAATGAGTTTGTAGATGATTGGTATTTATTCTTCACGACTAGACAAGGGATATCTAAACGTACAGCCTTATCTCAATTTGCTAATATTAGAAAAGGCGGACTAATCGCATTAAATCTTCGTGATGAAGATGAATTAATTGCCGTTCGTCTAACTGATGGTAATAAACATATTATGATTGGAACACAGAATGGTTATTTAATACGATTCCCAGAAGAACAAATGCGTTCTATGGGTCGTACTGCTGCTGGTGTTAAAGGAATCTCTCTAAGAGGAGACGATATCGTAGTTTCGATGGAAATTATCGAAGATGGGCTAAATGTATTAAATGTTACCGAGAATGGCTATGGAAAGCAAACGCCAGCTGCTGATTACCGTATTACCAACCGTGGTGGTAAAGGAGTCTTTACAAGTAATTTAACAGAAAAGACTGGTAAAATTGTCACTGTAAAGGCTGTAACTGGTGAAGAAGACATTATGATTATCACTGCATTGGGTGTATTAATTAGAATGCCTGTCGAAGGCATATCTGTTACTGGTAGAAATACCCAAGGGGTTAGACTTATTCGACTACAAGAAGAAGAAAAGGTTGCAACAGTAGCGATAATTGATAAAGAAGATGAAGAAGAACTGGAAGAAGTTGAAGAACCAGTATCTGAGTCAGATAATCAAGATGTGGAAAATGAAACTAGTGATACGATAAGTGAAGATAATGATGAAGAGTAAGGTCAATATTAGATAACTAATTATAGGATAGATAAAGTGAGATAATGGGTCTGAAAGTTTGTTTTTTCTCTTTTTACAATGTAAAACCCCTGCTATATGTGGGGGTTTAAATCGATTATAGATAGAGGAGTAAGGGGTGGATTGGATGCTGGTACATCCTAAACAGTTAGTTCCTGGTTGTCTAATTACTAAGGATGTAATGGGAAAAACAATTTACCCAATCATCCCTAAAAATACTATCATTAACGACAAACATGTGCTGGTATTAACAAAGTTTTTGATAGAAAATGTAGAGGTTTCTGATCGACTAAATACTGGTATTCCTTTTTCTCCGAAAGAACTAGAAAAAGAAGATGCTTACAAAAAAGAAAATCCAATCGATTCAAATGATGGACATAGTAGTTATTCATTCTATGATTATTATATAAATGCAGTAGAAGGTTATAAAAAATTATTTCTTAATTGGCAGAGTGGCGCAACCCTTGATATTAACCAAGTTAGAAAGTTAATTTTTCCGTTATTTGATCAAATTGACCAAGTAGGGTTAAATTTATATTTATTGCACCAATATTCTTCAAAAAAGGATTACTTTTTTCACCATTGTATCTCTATTGCCCTTATTTCTGCATTTCTAGCAAAGAAAAGAAACTTTAAAAAAGAATGGATCCAGGTTGGATTAGCGGGTTTACTTGCAGATAGTGGAATGGCTAAAATTAATAGACATCTTTTTAGTATAGAAAGAACGTTAACTTTACCAGAGTATGAGGAGATTAAGAAACATCCAACATATTCTTACCGGTTAGTAGAGAAGGTTCCTTCTCTTTCAACTGGTGTTAAGTTAGCAATACTTCAGCACCATGAACGCTTAGATGGTTCAGGTTATCCTTTAGGGGTAGAAAAAAATAAAATACACCCGTATGCAAGAATACTTGCTATTGTAGATACATACCACGCGATGACTTCTGAACGGATTTATCAAAAAAGACAATCACCATTTAAAGTAATAGAAGAAATGATCCAAGATCAATTTGCTAAATTTGATCATGAGATTTTACAAACATTCATAGAAAACTTAACAAGTTTTTCAATTGGGACTAGAGTGCAGTTATCAAATGGTAAAAAAGGAGAAATTGTATTTATTGAACCAAATCTTCCTACAAGACCAATGATTAAATTAGAAGATAATTCTCAAATTATTTCACTGAAAGCCAACAGGAATCTTCATATTGAGGAACTATTAAGTTGAGAAACAAAGGATTAAGCTAATCAGATTAGCCTAATCCTTTGTTTTGTCTCAAAAGATAATGTCCCAATAAAGTTGGTACTTTTGTCGATGTAACAGTTAAAAATTGTTGAATAAATGGATAATCTTCTGTTGGAAGAGTGTGGAGTAGATCTCCCCACCATTCCGTTTCATATCTGGAAATCATGCTAAGGTTATATAGTAATAAATAATGGTTCATTATCTCGTGATTTGATGAAAAAAAGTTTCTGTTCTGTGGAAGATAAAAGGTTTCGTCAATAGCATGAAAATAAAAAGGCCCCTTGGCTGATGGAGATAAGGGCTTAGAAAGCGTAATTGTAACCTTATCCTTATCAACCACTTTGTTTTCTATTTCTGAAATGTGATTAGTTAATTTACTAATAAAACTAGTATCTGTTAGGTGGTAACTATCTAACAAAGATATTGGGAAATTTAATTCTACATTTCCTAAATACCCTATTTTAACTAATTCATATTGTCCCTTATAGTGGAAAAAGAGGTCATTTAGTTCGGGAATAGTGACAAGCAGCTCCCTCATATCAATCTTTTGATAAGGTAGTTGATCAATTTCGAATAAATGTTTGGTGAAGTATGGAAACAATCCCTTATGTTGGATTTTCACTTCGTCATTTAAAAAAGCATATTGTTGTTTTTTTCGTTTCCTCGTCGATACCCCATGTGAAAGCATAGAAGTGTTTTCAGGATAGTCTGGACGTTTGGTTAGCAGACAAGCCTTTAACAAATGAACCATCCCATAAAAATATAAAATTGGCTTTACTGCAGACGCGGAGTTCATTCCTGTTTGATAGAGTGTTTGCCCATGCTCTAGATAATATAAAAAACGATAACTATTTTCATAACTCCTTTTTTCTGGTTCTGGGATTTTTTGTTGAAGGTAACAATTTTGTAAAAACCTTTGTGATGTATGAGCCGATTTTAAATAAACAAGAAAATCTAAAATGTCCTGTTGAAACATAGAACAATTCCCTTCTATAAGTTCTTCATAGATAGCTATTCATTTGGAAAAAACAAGTTACTATCATATACCAATGTTATCTTTTAGTTGAATAAAGAAAAAAGGTTGAAAAAGATAGCATGATATCGTATTGTAAATAACAATAGAATTTTTTATTAGTGATAGAAGTAAATATAAGCGTGAGTAGACTATTTTTATAACTTGTATTTATTCTAACCAACTTTATATAAACCATTTCATTTTCAAGGAGGATATTGATGAGAGAAGATAAATTTGGGAAAGAAGGACTGACATTTGATGATGTTTTACTTTTGCCCGCCAAATCAAATGTGTTACCTAGGGATGTATCGGTAAAAACCACACTTTCTAATAAAATCAAACTAAGCATTCCTTTCATTAGTGCCGGAATGGATACAGTAACAGAAGCTGAGATGGCAATTTCAATGGCTCGTCAAGGTGGATTAGGTGTTATACATAAAAATATGTCAATTGAAGAACAAGCTGAGAATGTTGATCGGGTCAAACGTTCTGAAAGCGGCGTTATAACTAACCCATTTTTTCTTTTACCGGACAACCAGGTCTTTGATGCTGAACACTTAATGGGTAAATTTCGAATCTCTGGGGTGCCTATTGTAAATAATAAAGAGGAACAAGTATTAATAGGGATACTTACTAACAGAGATTTACGATTTATTGAGGACTATTCAATCTTAATTTCTGAAGTGATGACAAGCGAAAATCTAGTAACTGCACCAGTAGGAACAACATTAAAAGAGGCAGCCAAAATACTACAAAAACATAAAATTGAAAAACTTCCACTTGTAGATGATAAGGGTGTATTAAAAGGGTTAATCACTATAAAAGATATCGAAAAAGTTATCGAATTTCCTCATTCAGCAAAAGACTCCCAAGGTAGATTATTAGCTGGAGCAGCCGTTGGGGTAACTGCTGATTCGATGACAAGAATTGATAAGCTGGTTGATGCAGGTGTAGACGTGCTTGTTATTGATACAGCGCATGGGCATTCGCAAGGTGTTCTTGACCAAGTTAAGAGAGTAAGGGGTAAGTATCCTGAAATTGATATTATCGCTGGTAATGTTGCGACTGCTAGTGCAACTCGAGAACTAATTGAAGCTGGTGCCAACATTATTAAAGTAGGAATTGGACCAGGCTCTATTTGTACAACACGGGTAGTTGCAGGAGTTGGTGTTCCTCAAATAACTGCAGTTAACGACTGTGCAACTGAAGCAGAAAAACATGGTATCCCTGTTATTGCCGATGGCGGTATTAAGTATTCAGGCGATATAGCAAAAGCCCTAGCAGCTGGTGCACATGCCGTAATGCTTGGTAGTTTATTTGCCGGTGTTACAGAAAGTCCTGGAGAAACAGAAATTTTCCAGGGTAGAAGATATAAGGTATATCGAGGTATGGGTTCTGTTGCAGCGATGAAATCAGGTTCTAAAGACCGCTATTTCCAAGAAACAGAGGAAACAAAGAAATTAGTTCCAGAAGGAATTGAAGGAAGAGTTGCCTATAAAGGTCCACTAGCAGATACCATTCACCAATTATTAGGTGGTTTAAGATCTGGTATGGGTTATTGTGGTGCAAAGGACTTAGATGTTCTACGAAATGACTCTCAATTTATTCGTATGACGGGTGCTGGATTAAGAGAAAGCCATCCTCATGATGTACAAATAACGAAGGAGTCACCAAACTATTCACTTTAATTCAAACATAAAGGACTGAATCCTAAAGATAAGGATTCAGTCCTTCTACTTTAAAAAGGAGGAAAAATTGTATGTTAATTCCCGGTAATACACATCCTTCATGGAATGATTTCTTAACGATGGATATAAGAAATGAATTAAAAAAAATCGAAAAACAAATAGGGGAGAACTTTAATCCAACTAACCCTGCAAACATATTGAGGTTCCTAACGATTGACCTTAATAACATAAAAGTAATTTGGTTAGGACAGGATGTGTACCCGGCTAAAGGAGTTGCGACAGGCAGATCCTTCGAAGTTGGAGGTTTAGTCAGTTGGGATCAATCTTTTAGGCAGGTATCTATTAAAAATATTATTCGTCTACTCCATAAAAATTATTTTGGAATTACTAGCTATGATCATATTAGGAGTTTCAATACTATTAAGATAGATATAAATGATGGAATTTTTCCAATAAAATCACCGGATGAATGGTTTTCTTCTTTAGAGAAACAAGGAGTTTTATTTCTAAATACTTCTTTTACTTGTGAGATCGGTAAAGCAAATAGTCACAAACATATTTGGGAAGAATTTTCAGAGCAAGTAGTAACCTATATCTCTAAACATAGACCAGATGTTAAATGGTTTTTGTGGGGAAATGAAGCAAAGACTACTAAACAGTACATTCCAAAGGGTGTATTTTTTGAAAGTAGGCATCCTATGATGTGTAGCAAGAAATATGAGAATGATTTCTTGAAATCAAATTGCTTTCTTCTCACTACTGATGAAATAGATTGGCTAGGATAAGGCATTTTCTAAATATGAAAATTACCATGTAGTTAGTGTTTTCTAAACATCAAAACTATATACTTAAGATAGTAATAATGATAGTTCATGATAATAATTTATAGATTATGAACAAAGGCTTGATGAAGGGTTCGAACATTGTGGTAAGTCCTCCATCATAATCAAGGTGAACCTTTTGAAAGACCCTTTCTTATCGTTTGTTACTATTGATGGAAAATGCGACGTAACTTTGTCGTGACTGTACCCCATCCTTTATAGGACGAGTGATCATCCATCGCTCCGGAAAAACACTCCCTTTCCATGGGGAACGCTTCAGCCTCCTCATGAGAAAAAACGCTCGTTGCGGGGTCTTCAGACTGTTCCTTTCCCATTGGAGTGTCGCATTTTTCCGAAGCTCAGAGTAGCTTTCTTTCAATTGAGATGTGACTCCAAGGAACGTTTATTTCAAATTAACTACTCATTAACTTAAAAACTTTACCACCGTAATAATAGTCCTATGGAAATAGGGACTTCCCTTTTGTATGACGAGGAATGATTCAACAGCGCTACATCTCGCACAAAAAAAATTCGCTTGTATTTTTGAGGATTATCTGTAAATTCTTTTCGTTAGTATAGTGCTGTGTTTGAATACACAAATATGCTAGTGATTGAAGCGGAGGGCAGTCGACTCCTGCGGGAAAAGCGACGGCTGAAAATCCTGCAGGACAAGAAAACGCTTCGGAAGCGATACATCGCACGCAGAAAAAGTGTTTTCCTTTTTCAAGGAAGTCGGTTTTCTTCCGAGGAAGTTGAAGCGTTGCCCGCGGAAAGCGACTGCCCGGAGCAGAAATCACATAGCAGTTACGTTGAAATCTATAGATATTGTGTCATATATTAGATTTTTGAAACAGACATTACTATTTGAATGGACAACTTATGGTGAGATTAGGTTTGTCATTAGAACGGTTTAGTTTTATTTTAAGCTTGTACACTATAGCCAAGCCGATGAAAAAGGTTCTTACATCGTAAGTAAAAAGCATTGAAAGGGGATTTTTTCATGAATCAATCCAGAAATATAATTCCTAAAGGTTTTTTATGGGGAGGAGCTGTTACTTCATTTCAAACAGAAGGAGCATGGAATGAAGGTGGGAAAGGTCCTTCCACTGTTGATGTAAGACCAATTCCTGAAGGTTATTCTGATTGGAAAGTAGCTGTTGATTTTTATAATCGTTATAAAGAAGATATTGATTTATTTAAAGAAATGGGTTTTAATGCCTATCGAACAAGTATCTCTTGGTCAAGAATTTTTCCGGATGGAGAAGGAAAGGCTAATGAAGAAGGCCTACAATTCTATGATAAGGTATTTGATTATATGATAGAGAGTGGTATCCAACCTGTAATTACTCTTTGCCACTTTGACTTACCACTTCCTTTAGCTGAGAAATACAATGGATTTGCTTCAAGAAAAGTTGTTGATCTTTTTGAAAACTATGCAAGAACTGTATTTGAGCGATACAAAGATAAAGTGAACTATTGGCTTTCATTTAATGAACAGAATCTAGTTTTATTAAAGCCAGAGTATTGGGGTGTAACAAGAAATCAAGATTCAGAAGCATTAAGATATCAAGTTGCTCATAATGCTTTTGTAGCTCATGCAAAAGCAACAAAGGCATTGCACGAAATTATACCAGGTGGACAAATGGCTGGTATGATTACTTATTTTACTACGTACCCATTGACCCCTAAACCTGAGGATGTTATTGCAAACTATAAGGCAAAAGAACTTCTTAATGATTTTTATTTTGATGTATTTGCAAGTGGTGAATACCCTACATATGTAACAAGTGACTTAAAGAAGAAAGGCATTATGCCAACATTTCAAGATGAAGATGAACAATTGTTAAAAGAGAATACAGTTGATTATCTATCCATTAGCTATTATCAAAGCCATACGGTACAAGCTACGGATGAAGAAGGGATAACTGCTGGTATCACTAAAAATCCATATCTTAAGGAAAGTGAATGGGGTTGGACAATCGACCCAATTGGATTCAGAGTTGCTTTAAAGGACATGTATTCTCGTTATAAGCTTCCCATATTCATTACAGAAAATGGAATTGGTGTTAAAGAACAGTTAAACGAAAACAATACAGTAGAAGATGACTATCGAATTGAATATTTAAGAGATCATATTATTCAAATGAAGCTAGCTATGGAAGAAGGCGTAGATATTTTTGGTTATCTTACTTGGGGTGCTACAGATATATTAAGCTCTAGTGGTCAGATGACAAAACGATATGGTTTTATCTTTGTGAATCGGGATGAAAATGACATGAGGGATTTAAATAGATTTAAGAAAAAGAGTTTTAAATGGTATAAGCAAGTGATTGAAACAAACGGTGAAAAATTATAAAACATCCTTTTGGATCCTAAAATTTGCTGTCTAGGATCCTTTACTATTTGTAGTATTTAATCGACAATGAAGCGAGATTATTTCCATAAAATGTCCTTGCTAGATTAAGTTCCACATTTTGATAGGGTGTGATAAAATAGCTTAGATGCAAACTATTTAATAGGTGGAGGTAGAGAAATTGATACAAAAATTGCAAGCATCTTTTTTAATCCTTATGTCGATGCTCATGGTATTTACAACATTAATAATAAGTCCGGTGAAGACAAACGCAGAATCGTTTGATGTCTCAGCTGGGTCGGCTATATTGGTAGAAGTTGAAACAGGAAAGGTGTTATTTGCAAAAGATCCAGATATGAAATTACCTCCGGCAAGTATGACGAAAATGATGACGGAATACTTAGTTAGCCAAGCATTAGCAGAGGGTAGAATAACAAATGATACACAAGTTATCGCTAGTCAATATGCAGCTTGGATGGGTACACATGGTGGATCAAGGGTTTATTTAGAGGCAGGAAAACCCTACACAGTTGGAGATTTATATGAAGGTGTAGCAGTAGCTTCTGGAAATGATGCGTCTGTGGCCTTAGCTGAACATATAGCAGGTAGTGAAACTGAGTTTGTAAAAATGATGAATCAAAAAGCTCAGGAATTCGGAATGGAAAATACACATTTTAGAACAAGCAGTGGTTATCCAATAGATGAAATTCCAGAAGAGTTCAGACCGAATATCGATGGTGAACATGGAATGTCTGCTAAAGATGCAGCAATACTTGCACAAAAATTAATTAGTGATTTTCCGGAAACATTAGTAATATCACAGCAAGAATCTATTATGTTTGAAGGAATAGAGTTCGATAACTGGAACTATATGGTACCTGGTTTAATATATGAGTATGAAGGATTAGACGGCCTAAAAACAGGCCACACAGATAAAGCAGGTTATTGTTTTACAGGAACAGCTGAACGTAATGGTACACGATTGATTTCTGTAGTAATGAGAACTGAAAGTGAGCAAGCTCGATTCCTTGAAACAAAGAAATTGCTGGATTATGGGTTTTCACAATTTAGTAAACAGGAACTTTATCCAGAAGGATACCAAATTGAAGGTGAATCGATTCTACCAGTTGTTAAAGGAAAAGAAGAACAAGTAGAAATATCCACGAATCAGCCAATAAGCACAGTAGTTAAAAATGGCGAGGCAGAAAGCTATAGTGTCACCTATAATTTCGATCCTGATTTATTAAATGAAGATGGAGCACTAACCGCACCGATAGAAAAGGGAGCAAAAGTAGGAACGATGGAAGTCACTTATAATGGTGATATTGACTATGGAAACATTAACAATACTAGTTCTGTAAAACCTGTTGATATTGTGACGACAAGTGGAATTGAAAAAGCAAACTGGTTTGTTCTAACTATTGGGTCTATCGGTGATTTCTTTAGTAATATTTTTAAAAGTATTACTGATACGATAACCGGTTGGTTTTAATTTGATTTAAAATAGTTGGGAAATTTTTATAAATAAGATACAATATTGGGTAATACTGAATTAATTTATTAAATCAACTTATAATCCTGTTTGATAATAATAAATTAGAATATGAAAAGCTGTGACATTAAATAATAATGTTATAAGTTTCTAACGTAAATATAGGAGGGTTACACTATGTCAAATTTAGGTACAGATCGAGTTAAACGAGGAATGGCTGAAATGCAAAAAGGTGGCGTCATTATGGACGTTGTTAACGCTGAACAAGCGAAGATTGCAGAGGAAGCTGGTGCTGTTGCGGTAATGGCGTTAGAGAGAGTACCTTCAGATATTCGTGCTGCTGGTGGTGTTGCACGAATGGCGGACCCTTCAATTATTGAGGACGTTATGAATGCCGTTTCGATTCCAGTAATGGCTAAAGCCCGTATTGGTCACATCGTAGAAGCTCGTGTATTAGAAGCAATGGGTGTTGATTATCTTGACGAGAGTGAAGTATTAACACCAGCGGATGAGGTATATCACTTAAATAAACGTGATTACACTGTTCCTTTCGTTTGTGGATGTCGTGATTTAGGTGAAGCTGCTCGTCGTATAGGAGAGGGTGCTTCAATGTTACGTACCAAAGGTGAACCTGGTACAGGTAATATTGTCGAAGCTGTCCGTCATATGCGCGAGGTACAGGCTCAGGTTAGGACATTAATTGGCATGTCTGAGGATGAAATTATGACTTTTGCCAAGAACCTTGGTGCACCTTATGAAGTGCTTTTAGAAATTAAAAAATTGGGCCGTTTACCAGTAGTAAACTTTGCTGCAGGCGGAATTGCTACTCCAGCGGATGCTGCATTAATGATGCAACTAGGAGCAGATGGTGTATTTGTTGGTTCCGGTATTTTTAAATCAGATAATCCTGCAAAATTTGCTAAAGCAGTTGTAGAAGCAACTACTCATTATCAAGATTATGAGTTAATTGCAAGAGTATCAAAAGGTATTGGTACAGCTATGAAGGGTATTGAAATAAGTACTATAGCTCCTGAACAACGCATGCAAGATCGTGGTTGGTAATACTTAAGAGGAGATAGATTTTATGATCAAAATAGGTGTATTAGGACTTCAAGGAGCTGTTCGCGAACACATTAAATCTGTGGAAGCATCAGGTGCAGAAGGACTAATAATTAAGAAAAAAGAACAACTAGATGAAATAGATGGCTTAATCCTACCAGGTGGAGAAAGCACAACTATGCGCCGTCTTATCGATAAATATGACTTCTTTGATGCATTAAAAAATTTTGGCAAACAAGGAAAACCTATTTTTGGTACATGTGCGGGCTTAATCTTGTTAGCAACTGATATCATTGGTCAAGAACATTCTCACCTACAGCTAATGGATATGAAAGTAGAACGCAATGCTTTTGGTAGACAAAAAGAGAGTTTTGAAACTGCATTAAATATTCAAGGTGTTGCAGAAGACTTTGAAGCTGTTTTTATTCGAGCACCATACGTAATTGAAGTAGGTAGCGATGTTGAGGTATTGGCTACGTTTAAAGACAGTATCGTTGCTGCAAAGCAGGGTCATTATTTATGTTGTGCCTTCCACCCAGAACTGACAGAAGATCATCGTTTAACAGCATATTTTGTGAAAATGGTGGAAAATGCAAAGAAAGAACTTGCATCGTAAATCATTTTTAGCTATTCTATATAATAATATAGGACAAAAAGCATTGATAGGAATTAGTAACAGTATATCTTTCTTAAGAGAGCCGATGAATTGGTGTGAATCGGTGTAAGAATTCTGTGAATCCATCCTAGAGCTGGTGTGTTTAGTTTTAAGCATACCCGGTTAAAACCGTTACTAATGTGAGCCGGAAGATGTTTATATCTTCAATAAGGGTGGTATCGCGGGAAAATATACTCTCGTCCCTAATATTATTAGGGATGGGAGTTTTTTGTTTTTTTTAAGTAGATAAGGAGGAAAAGCTATGTTAGATATGAAATATTTACGTTCAAATTTTTCTGAAGTAAAAGAGAAACTGCAGTATCGAGGAGAAGATTTGTCTGACCTAGACACTTTTGGTGATTTAGATGAAAGAAGAAGAGTATTAATTGCAGAAACAGAAGAATTAAAGGCAAAAAGAAATGAAGTATCACAAGAAATATCTTTGCTTAAAAAAGAGAAAAAAGATGCCGACAATTTAATTTTAGAAATGCGCCAAGTCGGTGAAAAGATAAAGACTATTGATACAGAATTAAAAGAAGTAGAAGAAAACTTAGAGCAATTGCTATTGTCGATACCGAATATTCCACATGAAAGTGCTCCAATTGGTGAAAGTGAAGATGACAACGTAGAAGTTAGACAGTGGGGCAATGTTCCGACATTTTCATTTGAAACGAAAGCACACTGGGATATAGCAACAGGTCTTGATGTTTTAGATTTTGAACGTGCATCTAAGGTTACTGGTAGCCGTTTTGTTTTTTACAAGGGACTTGGTGCAAGACTTGAGAGAGCATTAATGAATTTTATGATGGATCTCCACTCTGACCAACATGGATATCAAGAAATGCTTCCTCCATATATGGTGAACAGACAAAGCATGATAGGAACAGGGCAACTACCTAAGTTTGAAGAAGACGCATTTAAAATAGAAAACTGGGATTACTTTCTAGTCCCTACAGCAGAGGTTCCGGTAACAAATTACTACCGAGATGACATTTTAAAAGGCAGCGAATTACCTAAAAAGTATGTAGCATTTAGTGCTTCATTCCGTTCCGAAGCGGGTTCTGCAGGAAGAGATACCCGCGGGTTAATTCGTCAACATCAGTTTAACAAGGTAGAGTTAGTGCAGTTTGTTAAACCTGAAGACTCTTATCAGGTTTTAGAAGAGTTAACAGGCAATGCTGAAAAGGTTTTGCAATTGTTAAAGTTACCATATCGTGTGATGAGTATGTGTACTGGGGATTTAGGGTTTACTGCTGCCAAAAAATATGACATCGAAGTTTGGATTCCTAGTAACGATACGTATAGAGAAATCTCTTCATGTTCTAACTTTGAATCTTTTCAAGCCCGTAGAGCAGGAATTCGTTTTAGAAGAGAAGAAAAAGGTAAACCCGAATTTGTGCATACGTTGAATGGCTCTGGTTTAGCAATTGGTCGCACTGTAGCTGCTATTTTGGAAAACTATCAACAAGAAGATGGATCTGTGGTTATTCCAGAAGTGCTTCGTCCATATATGGGTGCAATTGAAGTAATTAAATAAAACTAATTAGCCTCTTCTTAGCAAAAAGAGGCTAATATGAAAAACTATTGACATGGCATATTCAAAATGATATAGTTAATATTGTCGTTAGTCACGGAGGAGTACCCAAGTCTGGCTGAAGGGATCGGTCTTGAAAACCGACAGGGGCTTCATCGCCCGCGGGGGTTCGAATCCCTCCTCCTCCTCCACTTATACGCATATAAGGAAATTGGAGATTATAAATCACCAAAAAACTGCTATCTAATAGCAGTTTTTTTTTATTGAATTTTATTATATTAAGAAAAACAATCAAGATAATACTATTTGACTATTTTAGCCTTTTAATTAGGAAAATTTTAGTGCAGATTGACCATACAATTGTATTAAAATAAGAATATATAAAATTATTTGTAGAAAAAAGAAGGAATATAACAAGTACTGTTGAAGAGCTAAGAGTAGAAGAAAGCTATGCCGGAGGAATTTAAGTGATAAATAAAAAGAAACACAAGCAATGGACGATCTTAGTTACTTCAGATGCAAATAAACGTGTATTCCAATTAAAAATACCAAAAATAACTGGATATATAGTGGCCATTATTTTTGCTACTTTATCTGTCTCTCTGTATTTTTCTCAAACTATATTAAAAGAAACAAAGCAAGAAAACAAAAACTTTACCTTAAAACTATCAGAAACAGATAAACAGATTGAAGCTATGGAGGATAATATATCCTATTATAAGGCAGAAGCTACAGCACTAAATAAACAAGTAACACACCTAAAAGAACTAGAGCAAGAACTTGCGGATATGATTGCATCTATGAATCCAGAACAAATAATTGGACGGACTGATTTAGGTCCAGTAGGTGGTTTAGAAGTTTCCTCGGATAACTCTTCAAAAATAACCACTCAAACATTATTCCCCATTAGCAAACAAGAGACCTTAATTGATAGATATAAAAGGTTAAGTGAATCTGTTCCAGCTCTAATTACTAGCTATGAAAACTCTATTGAAAATTTTAGTGAAATTGAATCCAAACTCAACTTTACACCAACGTATTGGCCAGCAAATGCAGATCGGATTACATCAAAATTTGGAAATAGATTTGATCCCTTTACTGCAAGAAGTTCGACACATACTGGGATCGACATCGCTGGGCCGTATGGAACAGAGATTTATGCAACAGCAGATGGTGAAGTGATTTTTGCAGATCGACATGGTGGGTATGGTAATTCAATCATCATTAAACATACATCTGAATTAGAAACAAGATTTGCACATCTATCAGAAATAATTGTGGAAACAGGACAAAAAGTTAAAAAAGGCGAAACTATTGGACATATGGGCTCAACGGGTAGAAGTACAGGAGTACATTTACATTATGAGGTTTTACATAATGAAATACCTATTGATCCATATGACTATATGACTTTTATGGACAGGGTTTTAACTGAATAGAAAAAGGTAGGTAAAATAATGAAGAATAAAAAACAAAAACAAATAGAAAAATTAGATACTATCGTTGGTGCAACAACAACACTAGAAGGTTTGATTAAAACAGAAGGTAGTATGCGTGTAGAAGGCAAGGTACAAGGAGAAATTCATTGCTCAGGTGATTTAACTGTAGGTGCAGATGGTATTGTTGAAGCAAACGTTAGTGGTAGGAATATCATCGTAGCTGGAATTCTTAAAGGAGATATAAATTCTTCTGGAACAGTAACTATTGAATCAAAAGGAAATTTACAGGGAAATATCAATATGAAATCTATTATTATTGAAGAAGGCGGGTTTTTCGAAGGACAAAGTAGTATGAGTAATCAGCAAGATAATAAAACTAATGATAAGTTGGTTTTGGAGAAAGCTGCAGAATAAATTAACTATTCAAAATAGAACTTGACATTAGTTCTAAATCACTTCATAATACGAAGAAATATAAAGAAGCAAAAGCAATGATCAGGCTAGTAGATAATACTCAAGTGTTAGAGATTGGAATTCATTGGCTGTAAGATTCCATCACAAAGAGATTATTGAAACCTACCTGTGAGCTGACTTGTGAAAATTAGTTCGCCAACCGAGCGTTATCGGACCAAGAGAATATCTTTTGAAAAGATATTAACCAAGGTGGTACCGCGGAATCCCAACCCCATTTCGTCCTTTTTATAAGGATGAAGTGGGGTTTTTAATTTATTGTTAGGCTAAAAGACATATAGTATTTTAGCAAAGCATAAGAAAAAAGAAATTCACGCTTATAAAATAGGAACTGATCGGTGTTTTCCTAATACCTAAAAAATTATTGGAGGGAAAAGATATGTTTGAGAAGGTTGCTTTTGTTGGTGGAGGATCAATAGCTGAGGCTATGATATCTGGAATTCTTGTAAAGGGATTTTTGCGTCCAGATCAGATTAGTGCGACAAACAAATCAAATAAGGCAAGATTAGACTATTTAAGTAAGAGCTATGGAATAAGCTGTAATGCAGATAAAAAAGAAGCCATAGCAGGAGCAGATGTAATTATTTTAACGATGAAACCAGCAGACATCTCTGATGCAATTAATGATATAAAACCCTATGTTCAATTAAATCAATTAATTATTACTGTACTAGCTGGTGTATCAACTGGTTATATAGCTGATGCCTTAGGACTAGAGATCCCAGTAATCAGAGCAATGCCAAATACTTCAGCAACAATTGGATATTCTGCTACAGCAATTTCTGCAGGGAAATATGCTACTTCTGATCATGTCCAACAGGTAGAATTGTTATTTTCAACAATAGGAACGACTACAAAAGTTGATGAAAAGGATATGCATACAATCACAGCTTTATCAGGAAGTGGCCCAGCATATTTTTATTATACAGTGGAGTCTATGGAAGCAGCTGCAGCTGAAGCGGGATTGGACGAAACGATTGCGAAAGAACTTATTATTCAGACACTTGTAGGTGCTGCAGAAATGCTTAAATCATCAAAGTATACTCCAAGAGAATTGAGAAAGAACATAACCAGTCCTGGTGGGACAACGCAAGCAGGAGTGGAGATTTTAGAAAAATATAATTATCAAGAAGCACTGATTGCATGTATTAAGCGTGCCGCAGAGCGATCAGAAGAATTAGGAAGTGCTTTTCAAATTAAAAAGTAACAACTTAGTTATAAAACTCATGAATTATTTCTCATACTTTTTAAATTAAAGGCTGTTTTCTTAAAGATTCTTATTTATGACATAATTTCCATAGACTCCGACGTAACTTTTTGATGATTTTTTTCACTATCGGCTGCTATGTTGATTTGCGCTCCGGGCAGTCGCTTTCCGCGGGCAACGCTTCAACTTCCTCGGAAGAATACCACTTCCTGCGGGATTTTCAGCCGTCGCTTTTCCCGCTGGAGTCGACTGCCCTCCGCTCCACTCACCATCCTATAAGTATAGTTATCAATTTACAACACTATACTAGCCTTGGAAATACACGACACGCAATAAAATTTTCAAATTAATGAATAGTATATTTCATGAAATAAACGTTTCTTGGGGTTTATTTCACTCTTGAACAGAAAGCTATTCTAAGGTGCGGATAAACACTCCTTTTTAATTGGAAAAATGCTCATGAAACTTAGACACTATGGGTTTTATTCTTCAAT
>NZ_WJNG01000016.1 GCF_009649745.1 Aquibacillus halophilus
AGGTAAGGCATTGCGTATCTGTCCATTCCGAACTTGCCTGCATTTGCTCCGGCTGCTAGTAAGAATACTGTAAGTAAAATCATTTGTCCGTTGGTGCTAATTGTTCCACTGAACAAGAAAGCAAAGTTCATGGTGATTCCCATTAAGGCTGCAAAATTAGTGAATAGACCTAAAACTAGTGCGATACCAACGAGTAATTCTCCCCACATAACAAGGAAGGTAAATAGTCCTGCATTTGGAAGTGCTACTGTTTCTAAGAATGCTGCCCACCAGCCTTGAACGGCAGGATGCTCACCAGTTGCTTTTCCAATTGCGCCGTGTAAGAATCCTGTTGCATCAAATTCTCCACCAGTAATTTTCNCCCAACCACCTGTGATCCAAGCATAGCCAAGATAGATACGAATAATTGCTAACACTCCAGCTACAATAGTATTTCTTCTTAATAATTCAAACATGTTGATCCACTCCCATTTTTTAATTTTATTTGTTCAACAATTCACATATAATGTTTCAAGAAATCTTGTTTGTTGTCTTTCTATATTTGTATAATAACATGTTTAAAAAGTATAAAAAATACATATGTTCAACACTTCACAATTAAGAAACAAACCTTTGACAAATTAGTGAAAAGTATCAATTAATCTTGACAAATTTGATGCAGTGGTAATTTCCTTATGCAAAAATGGGTCAGGCACTGTAAGAAGACATTTGTCTGTCTACCTCACAGCGCCTTACTTTATTGTTGAATTTTGTAGCTATCCTTAATAATTTATTTAGTAGCGTTGCTTATATCATTCCAAGTGTTGATCATATCCCATGATAAATCTGGTAATAGTCCGGCCCATTGATGTCCTGATAATGCTCCGCTTAAAATTATTCCGCCAAAAAATAGTCCGTAAATAATTAGTGTTACAGAATAAAATTCGAGGGTTTCTTTTAAATAATCTCTGTTTTTCATATAAGAGCTCCTTTTTAGTGGGGATTTTATCATCGAAAATCAGCTGATCTATTATAAAATCACATAATTAACATGCTTCAATCCTGTAGGAGAGAAAATGTATTGTAATTTATTAAATTAGAAAAAGCTTATTTTCACGCTGCTAAATGGAGATTACATGTTAGAGGTGAGATAGTTTGCCTGATTTTGCTCGACACTAATAAAACCAAGAAAGGTTGTTGACGGGATCTCTTGGTGAATAATCCTAAAAACAGGAGATTCATCTTTTAGGAAAAATGTAAAGATAGTGGAAGGAAAAAGGGTTTTGGTTTGCCACTTGTGCGGTAATTTCAAGCCCGACTCAGTTACAGCTTCAAATTCCGAGATTGTATCCATTGTAGAAATAATTGATTCGTTCGTTGAATCATATTGACCTATTTCCTGTGATGGGCTTATTACTGCTGAGTAAGAAACAAACAGTAATAGTAAGCAAGTAAGTAGATTCTGTTTCATGACAAACCCTCCTTTCATTTTTTCCTCTTAGATCATTATATAAGAATTCATTGTTAAAGGATATTTAAATATAGTGGCCGAGTACTTTATATTTTCTAACAGACATGCGTTGGTAATACTTTATAGAATCTGCTGAGCAGTCCATATAGTTCCTCATCAGATTTTAATTAGTAACTGAGTATTTGTTTTAATTATGATGTAATCGATTGCTTCGTTACATTAACTGCTAAGAGAATGAGTTAATAAACTATTATGCCACAGGTCTAATATCAATTGTTTGGATATATGTAGCTTTAACTTTAGAGGGTAATCTTTTTTTAAATTCATCGTATGCATAACTGTTATAATCAAGCAGGGATTTACAGTGATATTTCTCAGCCATGTTTAGAGTGAATTTAATTTTCATTTGATTCTCTTTGTTTTCAGTGTGATGAGAAATAATCTCATATTTTTCGAAGCCTCGTGTTAAATGGTATTTGATATCAGAAAGGAATGTATAATCGCTATTAAAATGAATATCAGTAGTTCCAATGATTTGTATCATTATTATCACCCTCGACTATTGTACCATTTGACAGATTAATTGATAATATTTAATAGAGTTGTATACTAAGAGTTAAGGGTAAATTTATAACAATGAATATTCAAATCAATAACTTCCTTATATACAAAAGAAAAGGTGATTGTGTGAAATCAAATGAAAAGAAGTTGTTTAACTCCTTTAAGGAAGATATCCTAATTAACTATATCCAGGATTACCTTAATTTCCATCTCAATCTAGAAGCGACTGTAGAAAAAGAAACCGATGATTATTTTAGGGCCTACACTTCACAAGGGGTAACGTTAGCTATCCTTTTGGAACTTCCTAGCTACAATTTATTCATAACTAAAAGAGGAAACGAAGTAACATTTCCAGAGAGACCTCTTATATTTGATTTTCATTTATATACAAGAGGCAGAGAGATATATATTAATCGATACATACAGCTCCGATTTAACACATCATTAAACTACATGGTCTCTTCTTCTAAAGAAAATCATGTCACAGTTATAGCCGTTGATGGAAGAAGATTTGAGTTAGTACTTGATTCAAAGGGAATATTTTTGAAGGACGAAGAAACACAAGTTATTCCTAGTCTTAATATACAGAAAACTTTTAAAAAAACGCAAATGGAAGATGAAGTTGAGACAGCTGAACAAACTCATCAAATTAATTCTAAGGAAAAAGGACAGCCTGAACAGAAAAAAACTTATAGGGAATTCTTAGAAAAAGGCTATTATTTTGCTTTTGACACTAACGTCTTAATGGACTATAATCCATTCGAATATCTAAAAAAAGAGAAAATAATTATTAGTAAAATAGTCCTTTTGGAATTAGATGGTTTAAAAAGGGATAGGAATAAACGGAGTAAAGCTAGAAGGGCTCTTCGAAATATAAGAAGATCACAAGAAAATAATAAAAACATTGAAATTGCACCATATAAGCCTGAAATGATTAGTAAGTTCAGACTGAGTTCAACTTCCACAGATGATCAAATTATAGCATCATACTTGGATTTTAATGTTCAAGATAAAGAAGTAGTTTATCTATCTGGAGATAACGGGTCTTTGATCATTGCAGAAAATGCCGGATTATTAGCTAGAAACTGTAACATGCTCTTAAAAGGAAAAGAAGCGGAAAATATCTAACGACACCAGAGTTCGTTTGAATACCTCCTAAGTTAGACATACCAATGGTTAAAGGAGACTTGAATAATGTCGAACCCAAGTAATGAAAAAGAAGAACTGCTGTTACAAGCTGTTAAGACACAGCATTCTATTTTACAACTGTTAGATAGCACTCTACTGGACATTTTTCAATCTGAAAATCGATTACCAAAGGATCAACAAAATAGTGAAGTCCTCAATTTAGCGTATCTTGTTAGAAATATTGTGGCTAAGAAGCCTAAATTAAAGGACCTTTACAGAGAATTGGAAGAGGATTACGGAGTTGAGTTTAAAGGAAGGTGATGAAAAATGGGAGAATGTACGATTGATCACTCACTTGAGGATGTTCAAGTGAAGCTTCAAGCTCAAGAGGAATATTTACCTAATAATCTGAAGGATGGACTGAATCACTTTTTAAAGAGAGAATTGACACAGGTTATATTGAATGATGTCTTTCACTTACTGAAAAAATATGATCTAGCTTCAGAGGAAGAAAGAGAAGAAAGAAACAAGAAGCTAGCAGATCTTATCCAATAACTTTAGTAAATGGTTTGTTAAGCATACCGCAGGTAAATCGATGTTCGTTCATTTGTTCATATGAAAAATGGTTGGATGGAACCCCCCACACAGGCGGATGAAAAGTTAAAGCTAACCAAAAAGAAACATCAATAGCACCTTAAACAAACTAGCTGCTGATGCAGCTAGTTTTACTTTTTCTCCAAGTATGTCAACTAGCTTTAATGTACCACTTAATTGGCCATGAGACAGGGAAGTTACGCAACTTGATTGATAATCATTATCAATATCTTTATAATTGGGATGTTACATACGATAAAGTGATTAGTACAACCTTATACGGAAGGAGCTGTTAGTTTTATGGGGAAATTAAACAATTCGGAGGAAATCAATCAATCCGCTGATAATATTGAGGTTTGGGAAGACCTTGTTAGTATAAAAGATTTAGTTATCTCTTTGCTTGTGTGTAGTTTTACGACATTAGCAGCCTATTTTATTGCTCCAAACGAACCCCCGAAACCGTTATTTTATGGTTTAGTAGGGGCTTTGATTGGGTTTGCAATCTGTAGCTTCGTTGTGAAACCTAAACGAATTATTCAAGAGGAAGAGAGTGAGGGAAACTAGATGGATGTTGTATTAATTATTGAAATGATCACCGCTGCTTTACTAGGTGCAGTAATATATACTGTAATAGGGATTGCACCAGGCACAGATGAAACTGCTGTCTTGACTCCTGTTACCTTGGTATTGGTATTAACTGGAGTTGAACCAATTGTTATTTTAGCATTTTTCATTTCTTCCATTGTTGCCAAAAAAATAACCGACTCTGTTCCTGTTGCAGTAGCAGGAATCCCGGGTGGAGTGATGGCAACTCCTATGGTTGAGCATGCAATGGTCTTAAAAAAACATGGGATGGCTGATATAAGCATTCGGAAAATGGCTTCTGGTTCTGTAATTGGTACGATGGTTGCGGTTCCCGTTAGTTTAGTGTTAGCGAACGCATTAATTCCTTTTGCGGATTTGATTAAAGACTATGCCAACCCACTATTTTTCATTGGTGCAATTTTATTAGCACTCATGACCAAGAATAAATTACTTGCTCTTGCCTCTATCCTTCCCTTTGCACTATTGATTCAAGGGTTACGACATTTATACTGGGGAATAGGGGTCGTTCCTGAGGGGACAAATGTTTTCATATCCTTTTTCTTAGGAATTACGATTGGTCCAGTTATTTTAACGTTATTTGAATTGTTAAACAAAGACAAAAGAATTTCTTTACCTCGATACCGCAAGAAAAATATTACGTTTAGTAAAAAGAATCGCTATAAAGGAATACCTAATCCTTTTAAGATCCTAACGAAAAAAGAACTAGGAACTACTTCATTAACTTCATTGATTGGATCATTTACTTTCATTATGAGTCCAGTCGGAATAACAATATTTTTAGGGGAGTTATTCTCTAGTCGAATCAAAGATCCTGTAAAAAAAGCATCACGTGCGATTTCATCGATGGATGGATTAACAAATGCCGCCTATATATCAGGAACTTTAATTCCTTTGATCGCACTAGGCCTTCCGCTATCACCAATGGCAATCGGTCCTGCTCATGCGTTATTTAATGCGCCACCAGTTTTTACACCTGAGCATAATATGCATCATATTTTATCGACTTCAGATTTTGTTTGGGCAACTTTGATTGGTTCCGTTGTAGCCTTATTGATTACTTATTTTGCTATTGTAAAGTATTCTCAACAGATTTGTGCATTCATTTTTAAACGTATTCCACATGAAGCAATGCTAGGTTTATTCTTTGGACTAGTGTTATTATTGGCATTTATGGATGCTGGATGGATAAATATTGGTGGAGTAATGCTAATCGGTTTGGTGGCAGGTACTCTTCACCGTTGGGGGATTAACTACGGGGTCCAATTCATGGTTCTATATTCGGCACCTTGGATTATTTCTCACCTCGTTGGCTGAAGCGCAATTTATAAATAAAGAAAAGTCAAAGGGAAAGAGGAATCCAAATGATTAAACTTCGAGGGGAAAAAGCCGTAGGTCACTCAACAGGAAAATTAATATTAGTAGGTGAGCACTCTGTTGTTTATCATCAACCAGCCATTGCTTTGTCTTTTCCATTAGTTGAGGTCAAGGCAATTGTAGAAAAAGCACCTGATGGAATTTCACTTGATTCCAGCTATTATGTTGGACCATTAAATAATGTACCAGAGAAGCTACAAGGGATCGTTGCCTGTATTGAAGAGACGTTAAAACACTTGAATCAGCCAGCAACAGGCCTGCGTATTAAGCTAGACTCTACTATTCCACTAGGACGGGGACTAGGGTCTAGTGCTGCGATTGCGATTGCACTGGTGAAAAGCTTGTTCAACTATTTTCTAAGGCAGGTCTCCAAGCAGGAGTTAATGGACTTGGTGCATCTGGCAGAAACCTATGCACACGGTAATCCTAGTGGCATTGACATGGAGGCGGCAATTAGTGACCAGCCACTCTGGTTTGAAAAAGATAAAGGAACAAAACCGTTGGAGCTTGGTGGCGCCTTTCACCTCGTTGTTGCAGACACCGGGAGGATCGGCGATACCCACGCTGCGGTTGCGTCCATTAAAGCAAAATTCAAATCACAACCACAGGTAACGCAAACATCAATAAATAGGCTTGGGGAGATTACGCTCAAGGCTGGACAGGCACTTTCGTCTGGTGATTCAGAATTGCTTGGGGAGTCATTGAATAGTGCCCAAATGGAGTTAGACAGTTTAGGTGTTAGTGATCAGGGAATTAATCAACTTGTGGAAACAGCCCGAAAATTAGGTGCTCTTGGTGCCAAATTAACTGGTGGTGGAAGAGGAGGCTGTGTCCTGGCTCTTGCTAAAAATGGGGCTGATGCAGCTCTTCTCGCCAATGGATTAAAGGATGCGGGAGCCCATCAAACTTGGTTTTTCACCCTTGAAAAGAATTGATAACAAAGATTATGGTCGATTGGAGTGAATGACATGGAGGCAATTGCCAAAGCCCATACAAACATTGCACTAATAAAATATTGGGGAAAACGTGATGAATCGCTTTTTTTACCAATGAATAGTAGTCTATCCATCACCCTGGATCAATTTTATACGACTACCGCGGTTCAATTTTGCTCCTGCTTGAATCAGGATTTGTTTATATTGAATGGCAATCTGGCTGATGATGCTGAAACTACTAAAATTTCAAAATTTCTTGATCGAATTAGAGAGCTTAAAGGCGAAAAAATTTATGCGATTGTAAATTCAAATAACGAAGTTCCAACAGCAGCTGGGTTTGCTTCTTCTGCTTCTGGTTATGCAGCGTTGGCTGCAGCAGCGACAAAATCAATTGGTCTTGATCTAGATAAAAAAGAATTATCAAGAATTGCTCGTCAGGGTTCAGGATCTGCCTGCAGGTCAATCTATGGCGGTTATGTTGAATGGGAAATGGGTGAAAAAACCGATGGAAGTGATTCCTATGCTAAGCCAGTTATGGATGGCCAGGAATGGGATTTAAGCATCCTATCTGTTCTTGTTGGTTCGAAACAGAAGAAAGTGTTAAGTAGAGAAGGAATGAAACGTACTGTTGAGACATCTCCTTTTTATCCTGGTTGGTTAGATACAGTTGAAAAAGATTTGAATCTTGCTAAACAAGCAATCCAACAACGTGATTTTGACTTGCTAGGGAATGTTGTAGAAGCAAATGCATTAAAAATGCATGCGACGACTTTAGGAGCAAACCCACCATTTATGTATTGGCAAAGTGGAACAATAGAAGTGATGGAGCATGTGCAGGAACTAAGGGAAGCGGGTATTCCAGCATATTTTACAATTGATGCTGGTCCTAATGTGAAAGTAATCTGTCAACAAAAGGATGAAGCAGCTGTTCGTCAAGCGCTGCTAAATGTCAAAGCAGTACAAGATGTTTATCTTTGTCATTCAGGTCCAGGTGTTACTTATTTACCTGTTTCTGCGGTTGATAATAGCAACAGATTATTATTTAAAAAGTTTCATGCTGCCGGATGTGACAGTAATTAATTTTATTTATATTTATTAGACAGGGGTGAAAAGCATTGCCCAACGAGTATCAGGTTCGTGTTCCTGGAAAATTATTTATTGCTGGGGAATATGCTGTACTTGATCCTGGTCAATTGGCTATTGTTGTGGCTGTCGACCGATACATGACAGCTACGATTAAAGAAAGTAATGACAATTTGCTTTCTCTTCCACAGCTAAACTTGAGTTTAGTGACATGGACAGGCTCTGGGGAAAACGTAACCTACAATGTTTCTGATTCGCGCTTACGTTTTATTCAGCATACGATTTCAGTGGTTGAGCAGTATTTACAGGGAAAGGAAATCAAGCTACAACCACTTCATCTCGAGATAACTAGTGAACTGGATGATCAGTCAGGAAGCAAGTACGGGTTAGGCTCCAGTGCAGCAGTTGTCGTCAGTGTAGTAACATCTATGTTAAACTTTTATAAAAGTGAATCGTTCCAAATCTCTCATGAACTCATCTTTAAGCTTTCCGCAATCGCTCATGTTAAAACACAAGGGAATGGTTCTGGTGCTGACATTGCAGCATCTACTTTTGGTGGCTGGATTTGTTACACTGCTTTCCAAGCCGACTGGTTAATCGAAGAACTAGAAGACGGAAAGACAATTGAAAACCTCATTAAAGAGGATTGGCCGAATCTTATGATCGAAGCTATTATCCCTCCTACAGACCTACGTTTGTGTGTCGGTTGGACAGGGTCTGAAGCATCTACTGCACCGATGATTACAAAGGTTCAAGCATTACGAGAAAACCAACCAACAATCTATCAGAATTTTTTGAAGGAAAGTTCTAGTGCTGTAGCAAACCTAGTAGAAAGTTTTAAACATGAGGATGTGGTAGGTGCTATTTTGAGTATGAAGCAAAACAGAAATGCATTAACAAAGCTAAGTAGGCAAGCCAATTCGATAATTGAGACACCAATGCTAACTAAATTAGCAGAGATTGCTGAAAATTTTGGTAGTGGAAAAACATCTGGAGCAGGTGGTGGTGATTGTGGAATCGCCTTTGTTCAAGGAGCCGAACAAGAAGAGTATTTACGACATGCGTGGCAGGTAGAAAAAATTTTGCCACTGGAGTTAAAGGTTTCAAAAGAGGGTATCTCGGTAAAGAAGTTATGATTCAAAAATAACGAAAATATAAATAGTAATGCCCCTTATAAATGGTGGCTTAAGGAGTTTTTCTTATGGTTGATTCTATTGATAAGCGTAAAGCCCAGCATATTGATATTACATTGAATAAAAAAGTAACAGGAAATAACATATCAACGGGGTTTGAGTCAGTACGATTTATTCATAATGCACTACCAGAAATTGACTTTGAAGAGATTGATATTTCACAGGAATTTTTGGGGAAAATCCAAAAAACTCCGTTTCTAATCAGTTCAATGACAGGTGGTGCTGAGCTTGCAGAAACAATCAATCGCAATATTGCAATTACAGCAGAGGATAGAGGATGGGCGATTGGACTCGGTTCGACTCGGGCTTTAATCGAGAATAAGAAATATAGGTCTTCATTCCAAGTTAGAAAATACGCACCAACTATTCCTATTATCGCAAATCTTGGAGCGGTTCAGCTTAATTACGGTTTCAATCTGGACAAGTGTGAGCAAATAATTGAAATAACTGAAGCCGATGCACTAGTGCTTCACCTTAATAGTATTCAAGAAGTAATACAGCAAGGTGGAGATACGAACTTCAAAGACTTGTTAACTAAAATCGATAAGCTATGTAGTAAGCTAAGTGTTCCGATCGGAGTCAAAGAAGTTGGTTGGGGAATTGACGGAGCTGTTGCTAAAAAACTGTACGATGTTGGTGTGTCATTTGTTGACGTGGCAGGTGCAGGCGGCACGTCCTGGAGTCAGGTCGAAAAATATCGTTCCAATGAACCGGTCAAAAAGCTAGCAGCCGAAGCATTTAGTGAATGGGGCATTCCAACGATTGATTGTATTGCATCTGTTCGAAAGCAAAACGAACAACAGCCACTTATTGCAAGTGGTGGAATGCATACGGGCTTGGACGGAGCAAAAGCGATTGCACTAGGAGCGGACATGGTTGGTTTTGGAAGATCCGTATTGCAAGCTGCAACGCAATCAGCCGATCAATTGCTTGAAATGATGCAAACAAGAGAACTAGAATTACAAATGGCTATGTTTGGAATTGGTGCAACAACATTAAAAGAATTGCAACAAACAGACCGATTAGGTAAGGTAACCGGGACAGAGGGACAGGCACCTTGTCCCAGTGATTTTTAAACAGAAAGAAAAGGAGCTGAGCATGTTATCGTGCTTAGCTCCTTTTCATAGCTATAATGGTTTTACTATTTTTAAATCATCATATAGCTTGATTATCGTTTGTTAATTAATTAACTAATTTTATTAAACTCATTTTTTTAAGAAAGAATTCAAACTTTCGTCTTTCAACATACTAGTATTTGTTTCTATTCTGTTTTCTAAAGAAGAGGTTATGATACAATAGTAGTAATTTTAAAAAATAAAGTTTGTACTAATAAATTGGACTGAATTATATAAACGGATAATTACCTAATTCACCTCATGATTTTAAAGGAGGAAAAAAGTTGAATGAATCAAAGAAGTTGTATAAAGAGGCAATGCTCGTACTAAAGGATACAAGTAGAACATTTTACATACCAATTAATCTCTTGGAACCCACTTTGAAGAAAACAGTAGCTTCTGCGTATTTATGTATGCGGGCGATTGATGAAATTGAAGACCATGAAATGATCGAAAATGAAACGAAACAAAGCTTATTGCAAGATATTAGTGCACTTTTGAAGAGTAAGTTTGATGATGTTAAATATCGAGAGCTGCTTCAACAATATGAATCTATTTTACCAGAAGTTACATTACGACTTGGCGATTGGATTACTCTTTGTCCTGAGGGGATAGTTGAGAAAGTAAAAGAGTCAACAGGTATAATGGCAGATGGAATGGCTGAATGGGTAAAAAAAGAT
Organism: Aquibacillus halophilus; assembly: GCF_009649745.1. Classification (GTDB taxonomy): domain Bacteria; phylum Bacillota; class Bacilli; order Bacillales; family Amphibacillaceae; genus Aquibacillus; species Aquibacillus halophilus. Next base: position 10,720 of record NZ_WJNG01000016.1, read on the forward strand.
TGGTGTATTAGAAGCAAGGAAGAATTGGACGATTACACTTATTATGTAGCTGGACTAGTCGGTGTCATGCTTTCAGATATATGGAAATGGTATGATAATACGGAGACAGATAGGGACCTTGCCATCGCTTTTGGAAGGGGACTACAGTCAGTAAATATATTGCGTAATCAACAAGAAGACCACGAACGTGGTGTAAGTTTCATGCCAGATAATTGGAATCGCGATGATATGTTTGATTATGCTACAGCAAATTTAAGCTTGGCAGATGAATACATGAAGGATATAAATAACCGAAGCATCAAATTGTTTTGTAAAATTCCCTTAGCACTTGCAAATAAAACACTTAAGGCGTTAAAGAATGGTAGAGAAAAAATTTCCCGAAACGAAGTAGAAGAAATCGTCGAACAGATCACCAAATAGTGGGGACAGAGGGACAGGCACCATGTCCCATTCCCTTTGTCCCAGCTTCCAAACTCTTTGCCAAGCATTTGTCCGTGGATAGTTATCCATATGATGATACTTGGTATTTTTTTATGAATCCTTAGGTAATTGAAGGACGTCAGAATGCAAGAATGCTGGATAAAAGACTAATCAATCTGGCATATAATTAGAGGGGTTTTGTGAAGGGAAATTGTGCTCATCTATTTCTACAAACCCAGATTGATTGAGATATGCCAGTGTTAGCTCTGGTATATCTGATTTTTCCTTGCCGTAACTATTCAGTTGTTGGACTAACCAATTGATATCTTTTTTTAAAAAATCCAAATTTTCCTTTATTATTTTCCCATCCATAACTAATGGGATTGGTATGAATTCTGGGCGCGGTGTTAGGTTAATATCAGTGGCTTCAAGCGGTCGCTTTGAAGATTTTGGTATGACACTTAACTTCCCATTTGATTCAAGAGCTGCAAAATCAATATCTTTAGGGTTTGTGTACCCTTTTGTTCTTAAATCACCTAACAAGGTTTCCGTTGTCATCTTCATCTTTTGAAGTCCTTTTTCATCGATATCGCCATTTCGAATCAAAACTGTCGGGCCAGGAATGATAAATCGGTGAATCTTCTTATTTAGGGATAAGTAGGACATTCCTAAATAAAAAGCAGTTATGAGTACCCCATAGTATGAAGATTTCAATGGTTTATCTTGGATTAACGGTTCACTTAGTAAATTTGAAATTAGACCGACAAATAACAAATCTAATGGTGTCATTTCCGCTACTGCTTTCTTTCCAGATATTCTTATAACGATAAATCCAACAACAAATAAAAGTAGGGGATTAAAAAAATACTCTAACAAAAGTATCACCTCAACCCCATTATTTCCATATTAAAGATGTTTACTACTTTAAATACCAAAAAGGGACAAGGAGAGGCTTCTTGTCCCTACTTTCTAGAAGAAAAATCCCATATCCCGTGTCCCATGTCCATACTAATTTACATTTAGGTATTCGCTTAGGACACTTGTAATCATCCTATGATCTTCTTCCCCAGTTAGGCCCGATACAGTAATAGTACCTATAATTCCAGTATCCTTGATAATTAGAGGGAAAGCTCCACCTTCAGCAGCATAATCTTTTGGATCTAGAGAATGTGATTCTACATTGGAATTAATAGATTTAAGATAGACATGCATATAGTAGGAACTGTGCTTGAAATGGGATAAAACATTATTTTTTCGAGTTACCCATTCATCGTTGTTGGTGGTTGTTCCATTCATTTTGGTGTAAAACAACGGTTCTCCATCTCTTTGAATATTAACAACGATAGATTTATTTTCCTTTAGTGCCTTTTCTATGATTCTTGAACCAATTTGATATGCCGTAATGTTAGTAAACTCTGAAAACTGGAAATCAGTCTCTTCTTTAAGTAGATCATCCAATATAGCATTATAATTTTCCATAGAAGCACGTCCCTTTTTAAGAATATCTTGTCAATAATAATTATATATGTTTTGGAGTTTAATTCACAGTAAAGTAGGAAGTTTCATTGAGAATGATGGTTTTTACAGGAAACTAACGATAATTCTATTAATCATCGAATAATATGAGTAAAATCAATAAGGAATAGGGTCCCAAAACCAAGAAGGACACATTAAATAACTAATTTATTAAGTTTATTTTTTTTTAGTCTTAAATAGGTGTACACAATAAATTACCACTATTAATCCCAAGTATAGGTCTTAATCCCCAACCTTGTTGTCCCATTTGGCGCAACCATTGTTCTTCATCATCCTACCATGCCCAAAAGTGTTTAAATCTTTTTTTAACCACTTTCAGTACCTCCTAACTTCTTTATATAATCCTTACTCATATGAACTAGTTCTTCTAAACGAATGTATTCCAGTTTAACTAATTCACGACCAAATTCAGTTAATTGGTAGCTTTTTTTTCGATCTCCAGTATTTTCATCTAACTTAACAATAATGAATTGCTTTTCTAATTTACTTAACGCACCATACAATGTCCCAGGGCCTATCCTAACAGTTCCTTCACTCATCTCCTGTACTTTTTGCATAATTCCATACCCATGTAAGGGCTCAATCAACGATAGCAAAATGTAATAGGTTGTATGAGTCAAAGGGAGAAAGCTTTCTGCACTTTTTTTCTTCAACTTAAATTCCTCCAATGCGTAGATAATATAATATAATGTCTAATGATATATCGACTGGCGATATATATCGGTTGACGATATAATAACTCTATATTCAAAATTTGTCAAGGGACAAGGTGCCTGTCCCTCTGTCCCATGAAATAAACATTAATGATTGGCTCTATGTTTAAATAAATAACGATAAGTTAAAAGAACCAATAGCCGATAGAGAGCATAGGCTATTTTGTTAAGTGAAAATTAAAGGAGTGAATAGGATGTCCAATCACTACCAGCAACTACAGTTCATATCGCCAACTGGAACATTGGCGCCCCATGAGGCCATAGGATTAGATGAACTTATAGCATTCAAAGCAGTAGCCCTTACCAGACTAAAAGATTTTGTATGCGAGGTGCGAGATCCTGAGCTAAGACAACTGTATTTCGAAGCAATTCAAGTAATGGAAAAGCACATTATTGAAACTGCTAACATGCTTAACTACAGGCCAATCCTTCCATAGGATAGAAAGGTGGAAAAGAAAAATGAAAGATGATCGTTTTTACGCACTTGAGCTCTTACTTGCTGCAAAACATATAGTAAAAGATGCTTCTTCAGTTATTACAGAAACATCAACACCACTTGTCAGAGAAGCACTACTTAAACAGCTAAATGAGATGGTCCATTTACATGCTAAAACTTTTCACTATGCACATGACAAAGGGATATTCCCGTCTTATAAAAGGGATCTTCTCATTCAAATGGATATTCATCAAGGTTTTAAAGCTGTACATTCTTCTATTGATACCACCCAAGTCTAGAGTAGACAAACTGGTTAAGAAGAACGAAGAGAGATAATTTAAGAATATCTTTCGCAATCGATCTATGGGTCACTTTTTATGATTAAAGGTTGGTTATAGTAAAAACAATTTAAATTTAAAACAGTGGGAAACTAATGCTTCCCGCTGTTTTAACGTTCAAGCTGATATATAGGCAATGGTTATAAGGTAGGAATTGAAACTGACATTAATGTCACACAGATAAAAAACCGATTTTTCAGGTAGATCATTAGGAATAAGTATTATTATCTGGTCTGGGATAAACATAGAAAATAGTAAAGTGAATTATGTAAAAGATTTACACCACTATGTTTTTAAAAGTTTAAACTGTGAAGTTTCGTCAGAATTATGGTAATATTGAGATAATTTGAAGGAGTGATTAAAATGGGTAATTCCATACCTGAAATAACACTTAACGATGGTATTACAATACCGGTAATCGGGTTAGGTACATATAAACTTAATGGTAATCAGGGTGCCAATTCTATACAGAATGCTATTGATGATATTGGCTATCGACTAATTGACTCTGCTTATAATTATGAAAATGAAGGAACAGTGGGGGAAGCCGTTAAACGGAGCTCTGTTTCAAGAGAAGAGTTAAGAATTACATCGAAATTGCCAGGACGATATCAAGCGTACGAAAAAGCTATTACTACCGTTGAAGAATCATTGTATCGGGCAAATTTAGATTATTATGATTTGTATCTAATTCATTGGCCTAATCCTATACAGGATCACTACGTGGAAGCTTGGCAGGCATTAATTGATGCTAAAAAACAAGGGCTTATTCGGTCGATTGGTGTCTGCAATTTCTTACCAGAGCATCTAGCGCGGTTAGAAAAAGAAACGGGCGTAAAGCCGAGCATAAACCAAATTGAATTACATCCATTTTTTAATCAAGCCCAACAAAGAGATTGGCATGAAAAAAATGCGATTAAAACACAATCCTGGAGTCCATTAGCTCGGGCAAATGACATTTTACTAAATAAGATAATTAAACAGATCGCCGACAATCATAATAAGTCTATTACACAAGTTATCTTACGGTGGCACTATCAACTCGGTGCCATATCTATTCCTAAATCTTCCTCTCCTGATAGACAGCTTGAAAACATTTCAATATTTGATTTTTCTTTAAATGAAGCGGAAATGGGTCATATTTCAGGATTAACTAAAGCTGACGGTAGACTTAATAATCTAGATCCTGCCACATACGAGGAATTTTAAATTATAATTCTTATATCTTATAACTGAAGTTAAGTGTAGATTCCTCGGTTCGGATATTTGTCTATGCCACGAACTGAATTTTCTTTCAGAATAAAATAGCCCTTAAAATTTAAGTAAGGGCTATTTAACTACAATAATTATTGTATTCAATTGTTTTCTTGTGTTGGTCCCATGATTCCAGGAACAGTCAACCCTGCTTGTCGAAGTAGAACTGTCATTTGACCACGGTGATGTGTTTGGTGATCAATTAGTTGTCTTAGTAATACACCTCGAGGCGTTAATCTCCCAAAAAAATCGACTTCTTCAATCATTTGTTTATCTGTTAGATATTGTTCTGCTTCCTGCAGAAGTTCCTCGGAAACTTTTTTATACGTATGGAGAATGGTACTAGCATCTTTCGGTACTTCTTTAGATTCTGAAGATGGTTTTAGATTAAGTCCAACCAGTTCAGCGTAGAAAGCGGGAACGGTTGCCAGATGCCAACCAAGCCAGCCAAGTGAATTATGTCCTTCTACGATAACTTGATCTAATGTCTCATCCGTCATAGATTCAAAAACTTGAGTTGTCCCCTTTGATGCGTTTGCCCAATCTGTTATAAAATCAGTTACTTTTCGATAGATAATTATCATCTCCATTTTTATACAGTCTTATTGTAAGTATTGTAAACATATGATTTTCTAAAACGAAGAGACATGGGTGAAAACTCATGTCTCTTCGTTAAGAATTCCTAATGATCTTATATTCGATTTTGTTTCCTCTGTACCCAGTTCATAAACCTTTCTGTATAACTCTTCTAAAGTTTTTTGAAAGGAATCTCGTTTATTATCAATACTTTTCTCCGAAAGAGGTTTTTCGACCATTGATTTAGCTGCGTCTTTGTCCATCGCTGAAGCCTGGTATAAAAGGTACTCCAAATCATATAATTCCTTTCCATCTACAATAACTTCAAAGTATGTGTGATCCACACCTATTTTTTCTTTGTCTATTCTACCAGCTTCTATTGAAATATAGTATGTTTCTTTCATTATATCCAACTCCTATTAATTTAGTTATTTTTAAATTTCCCGTCATATCTTAAGTTAAACATGGGACCCGGTTATTTAGCCGAAATTATTAGAGACTTTCATTTTAACCTACATTAACTAAGAATCATTAAATCACCAAAAAAACAGGATATTCGCCCTTCCAATTTAACTATTTATTCATAGGTTAGTAATGTAGCAGTTGAAAGGAGGCTAAATTGATGAGTGCAGGATACGGTTATGGTGGAGGTTTTGCGTTAATCGTAGTATTGTTTATCCTTCTAATCATTATTGGAACATCTTATGGATATTAATACAATTTAACAATTGTGATTTTTTGAAAAGAGAAAGGTATGGCAGTACTAACTTCTGTCATACCTTTTTGTATTTTGTGGGTCGATGATGGATAGAATTTTTGAAAAAACAATCAAAAAAACCGCTGTCTTACCAACAACCTTTAATTTTTATTATAGTATTCTAAAAGATCATGATATTCCTTCATTTCTTCTTTGCCTTTTTCACTAAGAACATAAATGCCCCTTTGAACTCGACAAAACCAACCATAGTAGTTTTTTGTTAAAATGGAAGACGTTTTTTTGCCGGTTCCCATTTCTTTTAGCGCTTTTGGTGATAGCTCACCGGCTCGTTCAAGATAATATGCGATTTGAATACAATTCTCTCTATATGCAGTCATGATTTGGGTTTGGTTTGAGCCGCCAATATTGAAGTCGGCACTTCGACCATCAATTTCTTTTAGTATTTCTTGGCGCTTCCGTTTGTTTTGACTCATACTTTTCTGACGGTTGAACGGTGCTGGTTCAAAGATAATTTCCATATTTTTTCGGTTTCCTGAAAATGATACGAGAATCAAACCTAGTTCTAACCTTCTGACTAGTTGGCAGATATCCCTCCAACGTTTTGAACGTGGGTTGTATTTTGCCGGTTTTGGTACGGCAATGTAAACATGATCCGATAATCGTTGCCGCTTTGTTGCTTGAATTAGAAGCTCGACACTTAAGTTAAGTTTTAATTCAATGATAATTAACTCATCATCTTTCACTACTGCTATATCACAGTCTTTTACTTCCCCGTAGACCTCATAGCCTTCTCGTATAAAGTGGGATTGAATGGGTTTATATAAATCTGACTCTTGAAGCTTTATTTTTTCCTTCATATGTAGGCACCGTCCAATTTTTGAATTCACCTTCAATTTTATCATAATTGGACTGTTATGGAGCTGTTGAAATACAACCTAATTGGGTTGGAGATGGGAAGAACTAAGCAAGGAAAGCCGAAGCGCTTCCTTACTTAGTTTAACTGCCACCTAGGCCTATTAATCTTGATCTGTTTCCGCCTCATCAAAGATTGCATCAAATGCTTCGGATACTTTATTGAATTCCTCATCAGACTCGATAGCTGATAGGTCGCGATTATCGTCGATCTTAAGTGGGAAGATATCAATTCCTTCTTCATTTTCCTCACTTAAATCCTCTAAAAAGCTAACTGCCACATAGCTTGAACCTTCCACTGTAACTTTTGCTAAAACTTCAACTGTTTGTTCCGTTTCATTTTCATCAATAATAGTAAAAACTTCACCAACTTCAATATTATCCATTTGTAATGACCTCCTCTAATTTGAACATAATGTAATTATAATGTCCTTACACTATCTTTTCATTAAGTATGAAAATAATGCAAATTTTTTCACCCTTTTGTTACTATTTACCGTAAGGGGAACAAAAAGATTTGTGTCCTTTTGATAAAAAGAATCTTCCTTGAGCTTTTGAAGAAACATGTCCCCTTCCCTTTTGTTATAATCATGTCATACGAGGTGATTATAATGAAACGTTGTGATTGGGTTAATAATGATCCATTATATATTGATTATCATGATAACGAGTGGGGTATTCCAGAATATAATGATCAAAAACTATTCGAACTTCTGATATTAGAAGGTGCTCAAGCGGGACTTAGCTGGTACACAGTGCTAAAAAAAAGAGAACATTATCGATTGGTATTTGATAACTTTGACCCGGAGAAGATTGCGAAATACGATGAAAAGAAAATAGAGGAATTGTTAAACGACCCAGGAATTATTAGAAACAAATTGAAAATACAGGCTACTATAACAAATGCGAATGTCTACTTCAATGTAACATCGGAATACGGAAGTTTTTCCAGCTATATATGGACATTTGTCGATGGGGAACCAATTAATAACAATTGGGAACAAGTAAGTGATGTACCTGCCACAACCGAAATAAGTGAAAAAATGAGTAGAGATTTAAAAAAGAAAGGTTTCAAATTTGTTGGACCAACTATTTGTTATGCTTTCATGCAAGCAAGCGGGATGGTAGATGATCATATTCAATCATGTATCTGCAGTAAATAATTAACTGATTTTTAAACTTTTAGGTGAGAATATCTAAAGAGAGAAAGTAGTAAGGTAATGCTAAAGTTTGAATTTATCACTATTGCAGCAAGAATGTTTAATGAGGAGGGGTTAAACTATGAAGGTTGTAGGAGTTTCAGGATCATTGGCGGGTTGGAAGACAAACGTAGCTGTCCATCACGTGTTGAAGGCAATCGAGGATCTCGATGCTAATATACAAAAAGAATTGATTGACCTAAGGGACTATGATGTTGAATTTGTTAATGGTAGCCCGTTAGCCTACTATAATGAAGACACGATGAACGTTGTAAACAAAGTTCTATCTGCAGATTTCTTAGTGGTAGGTTCACCAATTTATCAAGCATCAATCTCAGGTGCTTTAAAAAATCTTCTTGATCATCTACCCGTAGATGCCTTCAATCGTAAAGTGACTGGAATGGTAACTACAGGCGAAATTGAAAAACATTTTCTTGTGTCCGAGTACCAGTTGAAGCCTATCCTTTCTTATTTAAAAGGACTAATACCATCTAGCAACGTTTTTATTCATAACGATTCTTTTAGTGAAGAAAATGAAATCATTGAAAGCGAAGTATTAGAACGGATTAACCTGTTTGCTAAGGAAATGATATCTTTGCAGAACAGTATTGAACAAAGAAACTAACTTCATTTGATAAAGTTAGATACCGGCATGGAGTCTATAACACTTCATCCGTCGTTTAATATTACAATACAAATAATTGACAAAGCAAAAAGGAAGGGGGTGCATCCCTTCCTTTTAATCCGTTCGATAAGAGGAGTAATGTTGATGAGCACATATGGCGGTTATGGCTAATCGTTGTTTATTCTTAACATTTAACTGTTGTAATAATCTCCACCAGTTGGGTAGTTATTACCAACAATTATCAATAGAACAAAGAGAACTACTAACAAAATAAAGCTGTTATTTCCTCCAAATCCCGCGTAACCCATTATCTCACCTCCTTAGTGAGAAGTTAAGTCACAATAGTTGTTCATGAATTTACTACTTAGTATCCATAGCCGTTACCACCACCAGTTGGGTAGTTGTTACCAACTATAATCAATAGAACGAAAAGAACTACTAACAAAATAAAACTGTTGTTTCCACCGAAATATCCTCCGCTCATTTTGTTCACCTCCTTGTCATACTTTATATTATGGTTTGGAATCGTATTAGGAAGGGCATTTCTACTATTTGTTATAAAAATACATAGATGCCATGGTAGATTTATCACGAAATAGGGTCATAAATACTAGATTTCTTCTACTTTCCGATAGGTATCGTTGTAAGTATAATCCACTTTTTTAAAAGAAATACAGCTTAAAAGGAATTTGGAAAATAGAAAAGTTGGAATGATTCAAATAAATCCATTTAATCTTTGAACAGAAAACCCTGATCATCCCTCAAATTATTGAAAATCTTGTTAATATTAGTTAATGAAAAATACCCGCTTCCTGAACTGAAAGTGGGTGTTTTTCAAAAAATATTTCATACTTTAAAATTACAACAACCGTCTAAATAATTTTTTATATAAACTAAAAAGTAATGAAAGCGCCCAGACAAAGTTAATCAGAAAACATACACTGGGTGTAGAGGTTCTGTTCCTAGTAGTTTTTATAAGAGGCAGTAAGTACCTGGCGGCTAGTGGTTATGGATATGACTACTAAAGAAGGACTATTAACAAAATGAAACAGTTATTTCCACCGAATAACTTAAGTTTGTTTCCAAGTTAGTTCTACAAAGTTTGAATAATTCTTATGTTTAACGATGATAGGAAGTAAGAACCTCCCCCACTATGGGGTACAACGCAAAACTAGAATGGTATCTCAAGTGAAATTATCTGTAGGATGATGAATAAATTGCTTTACATGATGAAAAAAGATAGTAAGAAAGGAAGGGATGCATCCCTTCCTTTTTTGATTGGATTTTGTCCTATACCAACTAACATCGAAGTTTTACTCCAATAAAATCTTCTAAATAAGATCCAGTAACAAAATGAAATGCAGCAGTGTCTCTATTCTGAAAATTACTAACATAACTACTGCAAATAGATAATAGCCCCTACAATAATTAGTAAAATAAATAGAACAACGATTAAAATAAAAGAGTTTCCAGATGAATAAGATATCGGATAACCATAGCCACTATTCCCATAGCCTTCGTAAGCATTGAAGTAACCCATTCAATCACCTCCTAATCTTATATATGGTAACAACGTATGTTGCTTATTAAGGTTTGTAACTTTAATGGAGTAAGAAATTCAGTTAAGTAAATGAGGGACATTTTCACCTCGATAATTCTATAGGTGTGAAACTCAATCGAAAAACAAAAAAGCGGTGCAAAGTAAAACCTTGCACCGCTTTTTGTTTTCAAAATATTAATAAGTTGGTGTGAAATATCCTGATGATCCTACAATGATTAATAGGATAAACAGAACTACAATTAAAGCAAAACCGCCACCAGCATAGCCTGCTACTGCACTCATTAGAACACCTCCATTACGACATAGTATGTTTTATCGCTTAAGGTGGTTGGACTTATGCTTAAAAAAATAAAAATAGGGTGAAAGTCTAAAAAATGAAAAGAAAATGGATTAAGAACGATACAGAATTAATGTTTAGATTTTTATACTAATTTCGATTAGCTTAATACTCAGAAAGTAACTAATGCTTTATGTTAAAATTAAAAAAAGTTATACTACTATGTTAATAGGTTGTTTGTCTGAAGCTGAAAATGATACTTTTGCAACTTACATTGGATTGTTGACGAAATAAAGGAAAATGATGGCTTGCAAATATCTGGGGGGAAGAACATGTAATGAGGATCAAACAAAAAGATTTTTATGTTAATGGTTTAAGCTATATCGTACGATCTGCAGTAGAAAAAGATGCCATAAACTTATCAAAAGTAAGATTACAAGTAGATGGCGAAACGGAGAATTTAGATAGAGAAAAAGGTGAGGCGTACATAGATGAATCGGGTTTTAAACAGTTGATTAAAGAAGATTCAGAAATACATAACAACCTATTTTTAGTTGCAGAAGCTAATGAAAAAATAGTAGGTTTTTCAAGGTGTGAAGGAAATAAACTGAAGAGAATGTCTCATAAAATTGAATTTGGAATTTGTGTATTAAAAGAATATTGGGGTAATGGTATTGGAAAGAATCTATTAAAGGAATCCATAAATTTTGCTGACTCAAATGGAATCAAGAAAATCACTTTAAAAGTTCTTGAGACAAATATTCAAGCGATAAAGCTTTATGAAGAAAATGGATTTGAAGTGGAAGGTATTTTAAAAAGAGATAAAATTCTTTCTGATGGAAATTTCTATAACACTATCTTGATGGGTAGATTTAATGGATAGGTTTATGTGACAAGGACTAAAAAAGGAGAAGGTTGTATGAATAAGGACAGCGTGGCTGTTGTTACAGGTGCAAATTCTGGGATGGGAAAGGCTACGTCAATTGCGATTGCCAAAACTGGAGCAACTGTTGTTATGGTATGCAGACATAGAGAACGAGGAGAGGAAGCGAGGAAGGAAGTACAGGAAATGAGTGGGAATTCAGCAGTTGTCTTAATGCAGTGTGATTTAGGTTCTAAGGATAGCATTAGGAGTTTTTGTACAACTTTTAAAGATAGCTACCAACGTCTTGATGTACTGGTTAATAATGCAGGTGTGATTCTTCCTGGACGACATGAGACATCTGATGGCTTTGAGCTTCAATTTGGCGTGAATCATCTCGGCCATTTCCTTCTAACAAAACTTCTCCTTGAACAGATTATTGCCAGCGCACCTGCTAGAATTATAAATGTCTCCTCCGGTGCACATAAAATTGGCAAGATACATTTTGAAAATATAAATTTAACAAAAAACTATCGATTGTGGAGAGCATATGGGCAGTCAAAATTAGCAAACATTCTTTTTACATATGAATTAGCCGATAGACTAAAAGAAAAGGGTGTGACAGTAAATTGTTTGAATCCAGGTGCTGTGGCTACCAACATGGGCATTAATCGAAATACTGGTTTTGGTACATTTATTACACGGATATTAAAACCATATTTTCAGACGGCTGAACAAGGTGCAGAAACAGCAATTTACTTAGCGACTGCTGATGAAGTGGCTGGAGTAACTGGCCATTACTTTTACCGTAAAAAACAAATCAAATCTTCTAAGAAATCATATGATAAAAATCTTGCGAAAAGGTTATGGAGTCTGAGTGAAACATTAACTGATTAGACTTCTCTAATTCCATTTAACCCCACAAAACAAGTTCCTAATGCCTGCTCAAAATTAAACTAGTATCTAGTAAAAAGAGGAGATTTCTACTATGAATCGAATAACAATATCAAATCCCTTCACATTAAAAAATAACAATATCACCTTTAAAAATCGCATTGTAAAATCGGCGATGAGTGAAGCCTTGGCTTCAAAAAACCATCTGCCAACTCCTAAACTTTTCAGGCTTTATGAAGAATGGGCAAAGGGTGGTGCGGGATTGGTCATTACAGGAAATGTGATGGTCGATCACAAGGCTTTAGGGGAAACAAGAAATATAGTATTAGAAAATAATGAGAACATTGATTTATTTAAAAAATGGGCGGAAGCAGGTAGAAAGAATGATACCCATTTATGGATGCAAATCAACCATCCTGGAAAACAAGTTCTCAAAGGAGTTGTTGGTGAAGCAGTTGCTCCTTCCGCTATTCCATTTGAACCAGATCTACAGCGTTTCTTCCCAAAAAGTCGTGCTCTTTCCATCGAAGAAATTAGAGGGATTATTCAACGTTTTGCTAATACGGCTGAGCTTGCAAAATTGGCAGGCTTTTCAGGAGTTCAAATTCACGCTGCGCATGGATACTTAATCAGCCAGTTTCTTTCACCAAGGCATAATCAGAGAGAAGATGAATGGGGAGGCTCAATTGAAAACCGCTTTAAATTTTTAGCAGAAATCTACCATGCCATCCGTACAAAAGTTGGGGATAATTTCGCAGTTGGGGTTAAAATAAATAGTTCTGATTTCATGAAAGCTGGTTTTTCTGAAGAAGACTCTCAGTTTGTAATCTCGGAACTAGACAGGCTCGGCATCGACCTTATAGAAATTTCTGGTGGTACTTATGAAAGGGCGGCCTTGTTTGGAAAAGACGCTAAACCTTCAACTGTTAAACGTGAAGCTTACTTCTTAGAATATGCAGAAAAACTAAAAGAGAAAGCAGATATTCCTCTCGTATTGACAGGAGGTTTTCGAACTCCTTCAGCTATGAACGAGGCGCTACAAACAGGAGCAACCGACTTCATCGGGTTAGCTAGACCAATGGCTCTTTATCCAGATTATGCTAACAATTTACTGCTAAACAATGCTTCGGATCTTTCTATAAAGACAATTAAGACGGGGTTTTCCTTTATAGACGACAAAGCATTAATGGAACTAACCTGGTATAGTCAACAATTAGGGCGGATAGCTAGAGGGAAATCAACTAAACCAAATTTCTCTCCCTTCCTTTCACTTATCCTTACTCTCTTTAAGAATGGAAAAGAGGTATTTCAAAAGAGGAGAGTATAGTCAAATACTGGGGAGAGACAGGGTCCTTTGTCATACATCATAACCTTATTTGGATATACACTTTCTTACTTTATTTGATAAACTGATAATAAAATTACTAACTATAGACTAAATAAAATTCTTGACACTACTACTGTAAAGGGGATGTTAACAAGTGTTTAAGAAACGTAAAAATCAAGATAGCAATTTAGATATACCAAAAGAAGATGTGCAAAAGCCTGATGTTGAAGATAAGCTGAAAGAAAAAAACGAAGAAGCCACCAATAAAGCAAAAGAGTATTTAAATGATAAAGACAAATTACAAGATTTAATTAATAATGCAGAAGAAAAAGCCCAGAAAAAAGAAGATAAAAAAGGTTTTGTGCAGGAAACATGGGATAGTCTAAAAACTATGGTGGAACTTGTAAAGTCATACATCAAGGGGGACTATAAGAATATTCCTTATGGATCACTAATTTTAATAGTTGCTGCTATTGTCTATTTTGTGATGCCAGCAGATGCAGTTCCTGATTTTATAGCGGGCTTAGGTTTTGTGGATGATGCTGCCGTTGTCGCATTTACACTTAAGAAAGTCAAAGAGGATCTTGATAAGTTTGTTGAATGGAAAAATGGACGAGACGAAGATGAAAGTAAATCAACTAATGAGAAACAATAACCTTGTTTGATAGCTTTGGTTAGTAGTGTAATCTCCTTATTTTGAAGAGGGATTAGTAACTTTTGGGGTGAAAAACCCTCACTTAAATAGTCCACAAGGATGGTTAAGTGGGTAGTTCGATAAAGTAAATACATGACTAATCCTTTTTACTTTAGAAACTTTTCAAAAAGTGACTACAATATAAACTGGAATAGCTAATTATACTATTGTTTTTCCTATCCTCTATTTTTCAGAGTACAGAACTAAATCGATGGAACTAAAAACGGGGCAGTAATACTGCCCCGTTTTTTTTGACCTTAATATTGTCGAGTAATTTTTCAAAACAAAACTGTAATCCTCACAAATTCCTCACAATTAAATGTTAAAATGTAGTTTCCGCTAAAGTAAGTGACTTCCTTTGGAAAACACGCGATAGAATAAAAGGAGGCATTCTATGTACCAATTCTTCAGTAATATTAGTAATCTACTAAGTGATCCCTTTTTTACGTTAGCCAATCAATGGGAGGGCATTCCGCTTCTATCAGCTTTTTTACTGGGAATCGTTGGTGCTGTAGCCCCTTGTCAATTTACCGGAAATATCGGTGCAATAACCATCTACGGAAACCGTTCTCTGCAAAAGAAGATACCATGGACTCATATAATTATTTTTATACTAGGTAAACTTGTTGTTTTTTCAATTTTAGGTTTGATTGTATGGATCCTTGGTAAGGAGTTTCATGCGAATTTCACACAAGTGATTCCGCCAATCAGAAAGGCAATGGGCCCGCTGTTAATACTAATAGGTTTATTTATGATTGGGCTGCTAAAAATCCGTTGGGTTACGACTATTTGGAAAATTCCAGATCGGTATCTAAAAGATAGTAAACTTGGTAGTTTCTTAATGGGGGTAAGCTTCACGTTAGCTTTCTGTCCTACGATGTTTATTTTATTTTTCGTGACTTTAATGCCTATAGTATTGTCTTCATCATATGGAGCAGTATTACCGTTAGTCTTTGGAATAGGAACATCGATTCCACTCCTATTAGCGATATTTTTATTATGGTATTTTGAATTAGGTGGAAAAATAATGAAACAAGGAAGAAAGATTGGCTTGGTAATTCAACGGGGCGCCGGCTGGGTGTTGATTATACTCGGTCTATTCGACACTCTTACGTATTGGTAGTATTGGCTGGTTATAGATTTATACAAAATGAAACACTTAATTACGATAAAATAATTTAATTGAGGGATAAGATGGAAGAAGTTAATTTTATATTAGCCTTTACTGCAGGAGTACTTTCTTTTATATCACCTTGTTGTTTGCCTTTATATCCAGCATTCTTGTCCTATATAACGGGCGTGTCAGTGGATGAGTTGCAAAATGAAAAAGGAATACTCCGAAAACGGGCACTATTACACACTACTTTTTTTCTAATTGGATTTTCAATTATTTTTATAGCATTAGGATTCTCTACGTCCTTATTGGGTGGAATATTCACTTCTTATGGAGATTTAGTAAGGCAACTAGGAGCTATATTAATAGTATTATTAGGGTTAGTAATACTAGGTGTATTCAAACCAGCCGTTATGATGAAAGAAAAGAGAATGTTGATTAAAGATAGACCAACAGGTTATCTAGGATCTAGTGTCATTGGATTTGCATTTGCAGCAGGATGGACACCATGCACAGGTCCAATACTAGCTGGCGTTATTGCCTTAGGTGTTTCAAATCCTGATCAAGCCTTGCTATATATGCTTGCCTATGTGTTTGGATTTTCTCTTCCCTTCTTTTTGATGTCTTTTTACATTGGGAAAATGAAGTGGATAAAAAAGTATAATCGGCTTATTATGAAAATTGGGGGAGTCACGATGATTATTATGGGAATCTTTTTGTATTTTGATTGGATGACGAAACTAATATCAATTGTATCTAACAGTTTTTTTAATGGCTTCACTGGCTTTTAGTTTGTCACTTAAGTCGAAGTATACAGATAGATAAATTAAATAAAAAAATAAGTATTATTATAAAACTATTTAGGAGTGTAACTATATATCATGAAAAAAACATCCTTATCTTTACTTACAAGTTTCATCCTATTCTTTCCACTAGATGTATTTGCTCACGGTGAAGAGGAACATGCTAGTGAAGCAACAATCAATTATTGGAGTTATGGATTAGCAATATCATTGATTTTACTAATTATTTTTCTTGCGTTGTATGTATTAGCTAAAAGAAAAGTTGGAAACTTAAGTTTAAAAAATCAAGCAGATCGACAAAATCATAAATCTTTATTAAAAAGAAGTAACATTTATAAATGGATCACTATTCTAACTGGCGTATTAAGTATTTTCTTTATCATCATGGTGAATGTAGACAGTGACAATATAGAGGAAAAGCAAATATCATTCCAACACATTCATGGACTTGGATATACCAGTGACGGAGAAGAACTATATGTCCCGTCACATGATGGATTAAAAGTCTACACACATGGTTCATGGACCACCCATACAGTTGGTGAAAAACATGATTATATGGGTTTTTCAATGTACAAAAATGGATTCTATAGTAGTGGACATCCAGCCCCAAATTCAGACTTAGCTGACCCTCTAGGTATTGTTAAAAGTACAGACAGTGGTGAAACTATCGAGATTCTTGATTTATATGAAGAAATCGATTTCCATTGGATGACTGTAGGTTATGAAACAAAAGATATTTATGTGTTTAACCCATCAGAAAATTCACGAATGGAACAACCAGGATTTTATTATTCCACTGATGAAACAAAGACCTGGAACCAAGCCGCGTTAAATGGGATAGAAGGGCAAGCCACTTCTCTAGCAGCTCATCCAACAGAAAAAGGAACTGTAGTATTAGGAACAGTTGAAGGAGTTTTCTTATCCACCGATTACGGAAATAACTTTGAAAAATTATCTCTCGAAGAAGCCGTGTCGGCAGTATCGTTTGGACATGAAAGCAACTTACTTGTTGGAACACAGACGAACAGAAATCTTTACCAAATAAATATATCAACAAATGAAGTAAGTCAACTAACTATTCCAAATTTGGATGAAGATTTTATTCGTTTCGTGAAACAAAACCCTATAAATAAAGAAGAACTAGTATTCTCCACTGATAAGAGAGATATTTACTTTTCTAACGATGGTGGAAAGACGTGGAGTCTTAGCGTAGATGATGGTGTTGCTAAATAACCAGTGCAACTCTAATGTCCCTATAGCAAAGAATTGACTTAGTTAAGATTTCACTATAGGGTTCGTGTGCAAGCATGAATATTTTTAACTATAGATTAAATTGAAACTTGTCAGAATGAGGGCTTATGATGAATAGTAGGATTTTAATTGTTGATGATGAATGGAACATGAGGAATTTGCTTAAAATTTATTTATCTAAAGAGAACTTTCAATTGGATGAGGCTAAGGATGGTAAAGAGGCAATTCGAATGGCTCTTCAAACTTCCTATGATGTAATGATTCTAGACATTATGCTACCCGATATTGATGGATGGAATGTTTGTGAAACTATTAGACAGACGAAACAACTACCTATCTTGATGCTAACCGCACGAAATGACCTGAAAGATAAAGTTTATGGTTTAGAAATTGGTGCTGATGACTATTTAGTCAAACCATTTGAACCGGAAGAGTTAGTCGCACGGGTCAAAGCATTATTAAGACGAAACAAGATAGTGGTTGAAGATACGAATAGTCCTCTTTTTAGTGAGGGTTTGTCGATTAATAGTGAAAGTAGAGAAGTAAGGGTAAACAAACAAGTAATTGAATTTACACCAAAGGAATTTGATATTCTCAATTTAATAGCAAGTCAACCAAAAATAGTATTTACTAGAGACATTTTACTAGACAACATTTGGAATTCAACTGAGCTTCGTGATGTCCGCGCAGTTGATACACATGTTAAAAACATACGAGAAAAACTTCGACAAGGTGGCTTATCCTTTATTCCAATTCAAACCGTATGGGGCGTCGGGTATAAATTTAATACTTCAGAGGGTCGTGCTTAAGATGAACAAAATTGTTCTTAAGCTTGGTGGCACCATTATGGTGTTGTTTTTAGTCGTACTACTTCCGTTAGGGTTTGTAGCTAATCAAATTTTTACAAATTTTTATTATAGCCAAGTTCAAGAAGAGATAGAAGAACTTGCTCAAAAATATGCTAATACAATAATTTCGCTTGATGATGAATCAATTGTCAATATGTTTAAAACTCTAGCGGATTTAACTAATAAAGAAATATATATTACCGATGCGATTGGAAATGTCGTAGCAGATTCTGGTGTCCGGATTACCAATCTATCTAATCAGGATATCAGTCAATTATCAGAAGGCGAACCAGTTCAAAAAAGGTTCGATGATTCAAGAACAGAAAGTAGCTATCTAGGGTCAGGTTATCCAATTATCCAATCGGATACATTTGTGGGAGGCTTTTTTGTATTGGCTTCGGTAAGTGACGTTGAAGAGCCTGTTGAAAAGGTTCAAGATTTGCTAATTCTTTCGGCAGTAGGTGCATTATTTTTGGCATTAGGCTTTACTTTTGTTCTATCAAAAAAAATGTCAGACCCACTGTTGGAAATGGAACAAGCAACACGAGAAATAGCGAAGGGGAATCTAGATATTCGTGTGAATATTCGATCAGATGATGAGGTAGGTTCTTTAGGAAGAGCAATAAATGATCTCGCAGTAGAAACAAATAGGTACCGTTCCAACCGAAGAGAATTTTTTGCTAATATATCTCATGAATTACGTACTCCAATATCGTATTTAAAGGGATACACTCAAGTTCTAAAAGAGGGCCTTTATCGTTCTGACAATGAAAGAATTCAGTATTTAACTATTCTTGAGGGTGAATCGGAACGTATGGTTCGATTAATTGATGATCTATTTGATTTATCAAAAATGGAAGAAGGAAAAATAGACCTCCAAATGAAAGCCATCAACCTCACAGAGGTATTGGAAACAGCCTTGTTAAAAGTCAGTATGGAGGTTGAAAACAAAGAACTAGCTTTGAATAAAGACATAGAAGGGAATATCCCTTTCATCAAAGCCGATTCTGTCCGCTTGGAACAAATATTCACAAATTTATTAGGCAATGCAGTTCGATATACAGAAAGAGGATCAATTACTGTTCGAGCATGGTCGGAAGAGAAAAGAATGTGGGTAAGTATTGAGGATACAGGAATTGGAATCCCTAAAGAAGATCTTCCTCTCATTTTTGAGCGATTCCATCGTGTTGAAAAATCACGATCAAGGGAACTTGGAGGAACGGGATTGGGATTGGCTATTGTAAAAAACTTAATAGAACTGCAAAATGGATCAATTACGGTGAGTAGCGAGTTAGGCAAAGGGACGAGATTTGAACTAAGATTTCCGGTTGCGAGTAAGGAGGAAACATGAACAAAATAGAATGGTTGCTAGCAAGCTTGTTGATTATTATCGGTTTATCTTGTTTAACAGTTTCTGCAACAACGATGTTGGGGACTGAATCAATGGGGAGTTATCTTAAAACATTTATTGAGCTTTGTTTCTGGCTAGGATTGCCAATCGTGATCATGGTGTTTGCATATATTGTGTTTATTAAGAGGAGAAAAAACAAGTGAAACTCTTGAGGACTCAATGTTGATACAAAGTGTATTAATAGTAGATATTACTTTCATATTGGAACAAAGGGGTAATACGTTATGATTCGAAAAAATCTAAAAACAATCACAATGATGCTGGCATTTCTAACCATACTGATTTCTGTTGTAATTTTGTCTAGTACCATAGCCGTAGCACATTCCTCTATGAAGGAAACATCTCCTCGAGGTAATACAACCTTAGATAAGTCACCATCAACAATAGAAATTTGGTTTCAGGACCCGGTTGTCATTCATGCGGATTCAATTAAAGTATTGGGTATAAATGGGAACGAATTGCCCACAGGAAAGACTCAGCTAGACCCCAATGATGCAGGGCATGTCATTTCAAGGCTGGGTCAGGAATTGGCTCCAGGTAAATATAAAGTGAAAATAAACGTTGTTGCTCAAGATGGATTTGTAATAGAAGAGGAATTTAGTTTTTCGATAAACAAATCAGAACAAGCAGAAATTGAAGAATTAACATTAGAAAAATCAAATATCTCAGATGGAAAAATACTTCAGGAATCTCCTAAGCAAATAGAGTTATGGTTTAATCAACCTGCTGAGGTGACGGCATTTGGGATTTTCGATGATAATTACCGACCTGTTACCACAGAATTACCTGTGATTGATTCAGAAAATCCAAAGCATATTGTAATTCCACTCACTGAAAGGCTTTCTTCAGGAACTCATCAAATTACTTGGTATGCTTCACCTATTACCCAGAGCACTACTCCCATACAGAGTGATCGTGTAGGGGTATTTTATTTTGCCGTTGATGAGTTTTCATCAATGACACCAATTGGAAATAATAGACAAGCAATTGATACAAGTACCTTCGATTTTTCGCTGGGTCTTAAACAAGTGGCCTATTGGTTCACATTTATTGGTTATTCTGTAATATTTGGAGTGGCTTGGTTTGACTTCATTATCCTTAAGAAACATATGAAAAAGCCTCAAAGGTACAGATTACTTGGGTTGTTTTCCCTGTTGAGTTTGATAGGAACTATATTGCTAATTATCGACCACAGGCAAGATTTATCTGGGCTATCTGCCAAAAACTTTGTATCCATTAAATTCGTTTGGATACCGCTTGTACAACTTTTACTTGTGTCGATAGGTATTGGAATTAAAAAAATACGTCCATTGTTGTTTGGTTTAGCACTGATTCTTTGGCCATTTATAATCGGCCATGCTTCTTATCCGCGTTATGGTGGTTATCTTACTATGATTATAGCTGCAATTCATGTCTTAGCTGTAGGTATTTGGATGGGTGGTCTAGTTGCATTAATTGCAAAACCTAAATTTCAAGATTCTAAGCAATGGTTTAAAAGTATCGGGCCTTCATTCTCTAGATGGGCTTTTGTGAGTGTTTTGCTCATTGTTTTCTCTGGGACTTGGATGACTGTTGAATTCCTCCCCTCTTATTCTTTCCAAAGCTTGATTGAAAGTGAATGGGGAAGATCTTTATTAATAAAAATACTGATGTTTTTAGTTATTGTTACCTTAGGGTTTTTTCAACGAAAAGCTATTAAAAAAATGAGTTCAGAATATACTCACTCTTTCTTTAAAAGAGTAAGAACGGAAATAATTTATGGTATGATCATCCTCTTCCTAGCTGCAAGTTTAGTTGCGGCAAATCCTAGTGCAGCTGAACAAGGAGTGTATAGAGAAACAACAAAACAGGAGTTAGATTTAAATGTAAAAATAAGCCCATTGGAGATGGGATTAAACACCATTACTTTAAAATTTGAAAATAACCTTAAAATCACTAATGTTAAAGTTGAACTGAGCATGCCACCAAACTGGAGAATTGAGAATAACGCATTTAGAGTGAATGAAAATACATATAAGCTAACGGGAAATCTACTTCATGCTTCAGGAACTATTAATATGAAAGTTAAGGTTATGATGGCAAACGGAAAAGAGATTCTAATACCTTATAGAGTTGTGGTTCCTGGTGAAGTACGATTTAATGAGTAAATATTGGTTTAAAATAAGGTTTAATACAATTTCCCCTGCGATAAAGTGTGGGGATTTTTTTGCACATCGCTTTGCTCTATATGAATTTGGAATTGTGGTTATCCTTTGTCCGACTAATCTATAAAAAAAAACAAGGTAAGAAATCATATTCATTGATTAATGAAGGTTTTGGCACAATTTATCTTTCAAAAACCGGACTATATAAGTTCATTTCAATTACTTATGCGGAAGTGGATCATAGTAATTTACTTATTGTTGCAACCTTTTTTCGATTTGGGGCAAGTGGTGGTTGCTCAAGACACTTATTCTTAGTCATTAAATCAAACCAATTTTTGTAATCGTTAAATTTTTTAATATAATCCTTCCATAAGTTGTAACAAGATCCAGGCGCATTACAGAAGCAAGTCCTGCCCCGTGATAGGACTTAAAAATTTTCTAACCTCTTTTGATTGTGCCCTTGGCTAAAGCCAAGTGAAAGAGCCGCCTTGCCTAATATTTTCTTTTTCATATTTAAAGAAACCCAATTAATATATGTATGTATAATCTACCTCCAATACCAAAAACTATAAAAAAAGTGGAGGTTGAAAAATGAAAAAAGTTGTAGTTATATTTTTGGCATTGTTTATTACGTTGTTTACTTATGAGAAGTCTACATATGCTACACCCCCTCAGGACCAGTTAGATTCTTTTTTAGAAGAAATTGACATGACACAAGTAGAACTAGAGGAATATTTAGCATTCTATGAATGGACGCTAGATGAATTTTCGACGATAGAGGAACTTCGAGATGCAACTGGAACAAGAATTACAGAGGGAAATCTAATTGAGATGTTAGCAACCTATGACCTGACTGAAGCAGAATTAGATGAACTGTTAGCAGAGTTTGGTGAGACACAAGAAGATTATATCTTTATTGAAGATCTTGAAATTGCCATTTTATTTTATGGAGACCATGAATCTGAATTAAATGAGCTAGACACCATGCTAGCTGATATTGGATTAACAGAGGATGAAATTGATGCATTATTTACCCACTTAATGGGATTAGATCAAGAGAACCTTGAGCAAAGAATGGAGAGTTTGGAAGATAGAATATTACCATATATGGATATTGAGAATACGCAAGAGCTTACAGAGGCTCAGGAGAATGACTTGATTTCTATATTTGAAGAGACCCTTAATATCATACAGTTAAACCCGGACTTTTATATGGTAAAAGGGGAAGAACAAATTCCAATCTCATACAGTGACCTTATTCGACGCGATACAATGGATGGCTATTCCCTGTTGATTGAACTCTATAATAATCAAAGGACGTTCTTGTCAGATATGCAGATAACTCCGGAGATGTTAGGAACGAACTATATCCTTAATGTGGGTGACAACTTCCTTGGTATTGGTGATATGGCTGGCGAACTAACAACCGAATTACATCAAGAAAAGTTACCAGACACGGCATCACCATATTTATTGAGTTCACTTATTGGTTTGTTAATCGTTTTCGGTGGCTTTGTTCTCCTAAGAAAAAGAAAAACAACTTAGGGGCAATGTCCGATGAGAAAATACACTGCGATTTTTCTTATAACAATTGGTTTACTAGTATTGGGGTCGAATCTGCACAGTTACCTAATTGGTGTTGAAGCGGTAAAGAGCCAAAAGGTATTTCTAAATGAATTTAAAGATCACAGTATTCTTCATAAAAGAGATTTCAGGTTAGATCAAGCATCACCCAAGAAAGGGGAGAGTATGGGTACTCTTTCGATTCCAAAGTTGGGTGTTTCTCTACCAATATTTCATGGAACAAATCCTGACCAACTAAAACGAGGTGTAGGACATTTTGCCAAAAGTGCTCTTCCAGGGGAAAAGAATAATATGGTACTATCTGGTCACCGGGATACCGTATTTCGCCAACTGGGCAAGTTGGTTGAAAGAGATGAACTTATTGTCTCGAATGACATAGGGGACTTTCTCTATAAAATAAGAAAAGTTCGTATTGTAGATGAAGATGACCTAACAGTGATTGTACCTAAGCCAAGAGCTACGTTAACTGTAACTACATGTTATCCGTTTTACTATATTGGTAATGCCCCACAACGATACGTGGTAATAGCAGAATTGATTTCATCTAATTTAAAAAAGTCCAAAAAACAAGAGGATACTTCCTAAAAGGGTTATCCTCTTGTTTAACTTTTGAGGCTTAACTAATCTGTAATTAAAGTAGGAATATGTGAAGTGTTTTAAAGAGTGGAAATTTTAAACCTAGAGTTACGTGAGGATTTCAATGCTAATAACGACATTAGTATGGGAAGAATCACGAAAAACGAATGGAGTAGCATAGTTTCAAAGCATCCCCAACACTTTTATGGACAATAAAAATTCACAATTTAGATATGTTTAATGAAAATGATTAGGTAGCATCTTTAATATAAATAACTAATCATTTATAATAAAGATTGTTTAAAGGCTGAAAAATATAAAAGTTAAGAAAAAAGTATTTCTAATAGAAGAAAAATGCAGGAGGATAAGCTAAGGTGAATAGAAAAATCATTGTTACTATTGGAATAGTTGTCGTTTTACTAGGAGCGTATTTGTTTACCGTGAACGTCGAAAAGGATGGACCAACAACAGTAGATTCAAGAAATATTAAACAGTTGGTGAGTGATTATAGTTTAGGTAGCATAGAGAATCAATCCGCTTCCATCACATCTCAAGAACTTATCGTGACCGATACTGACGATAGTGAATCTATCTATGACTTACCTGAAGACGAGTTTTTTGTTTCCATTGCACCTTATGTCGACAAGACGCACCCTTGCGCTACTCATAGTTTGACTGGTTGCCAAGGAGAAATGATCGATAAAGAGTTTAGTGTGTACATTGAAGATATGGAAGGCAATGTGGTATTGGATCAAACAATGAAATCCCAATCTAACGGATTTATTGATTTATGGCTACCACGTGACAAAGAATATCAGATAACGTTTGCACATGAAGGGAAAACTTCAAAGTCGGATTTTTCAACATTTGAGAATGACAACACGTGCATTACAACTATGCAGTTAACAGAAAATAAAAGTGCTTAGATGCTTTATCTTATCTAATTAAAAATGCATTTCCTTTAAAAATGGGAGATGCATTTTTAATAATTAAGATGTGATTATTTTCTAAGGATAAGCGAGATAAATATTGTTGAACTAGCTTTTTTCGGTGGTTGATATGATCAAAATTTAATTTGTTTTTTATGCGGAAAATATTAGTTGGAATCCCTATTTATTATTAGTCTCCAATTATCTGATAAATCCGTATGTTCTGACAAATGCTTTGACTACCCGTTTTTTCTGAGGATAAAACCTGATTAAGGTCAAGACATAGTTGGAATTGGAACTTTTGACTCAATTTAAAGTACTAACTATTAAAAACTATTCCTACAAATGATATAGTATATAAAGTTAGTCTATTTAGTAAGGGATGATCCACTTGGCGCAAACACATATTTTTTCAAAAGGTGAGGAAATAGCAAATGCGATTACACACGGAATAGGTGCATTGTTAAGTATTGCAGCGTTAGTTGTACTGATCGTTTCTGCTTCGATAGACGGTACAGCTTGGCATATTGTTGGTTTCACAATTTATGGCTCAACGATGGTGATTTTATTTATATCGTCTACCATGGTTCACGCCCTACCTCAAGGGAAAGCAAAGGATTTATTTGAAATATTTGATCACTCGTCTATCTACCTGTTTATTGCCGGTACATATACCCCTTTTACATTTGTTGTTATACAAGGTGCTTTAGGTTGGACGATGTTCGGAATTATATGGGGATTGGCAATTGGGGGAACCGTATTTAAATCATTTTTCGTGAAAAAATATCTATTCACTTCAACGGCTCTCTATGTTGTAATGGGCTGGATGATTGTGATCGGCTGGAATAGAATTACAGAAAATTTAGATAGCAATGCAATTACTCTACTAGTGGTAGGTGGTCTTTGTTATACACTAGGCTCTGTATTTTATGTATGGCGAGGGTTTACTTATCATCACGCTGTATGGCATTTATTTGTAATAGCAGGAACGGCTAGCATTTTTTTCTGTGTGTTGTTTTATTTGTTACCTAGTTAGTAATCAAAAAAGGTTCAGTTCACCAAGAACTGGGCCATTTATTTTAATGAAGATTTGGATCGATTTTTCTTTTACCACTAATGATTTCATCTTCTGTCTTTCTACCTCTTAGTAAATCGAGCATTGCATCCTGAGCATCCTGATGATTATTAAATTTCTTAATTGTCTTTGTCACTTTATATTGATTACCGTCTTTTTGAATACCAAATTCAATACCCTGATTTTTGATAACCTTCATAAGAATCACACCTCATTTTTATAACTAATTATTCCCATTATGTGGTAGAAAATAAACTATTGAAAGCAATATGATTAAGCCATTTACAGTTCTTTGTAAAAACAATTGATAATTTCTTGTTAAGCTAATAATATTTGTAGTCATATAAAGGAACATGGTTTGACCTGTTCCCTATTTTTAATCTAATGTTCACATAGTTTAACTGGGATTTATTGTCGAAACTTCCAATTTATTGTTGTTAAATTTCTGATTATTCTGTATAATCAAATTAACCTTCTTCTTATTCATCTGTGGTCAACTCTAAATTACATGTTTTGTACGAAAAGGCAAACTCATCGAAAGGTGACGTCGCAAAGCTATAGGGGCTAAATTTGAGAGAAAACAAGCCAGCCAGTTATCGAATCACTCCACTAAAAAAAGTGTAAAGGGGGACTGTGATTTGGGTTTACAAAAAAAAGATGATCTAGAAATGGTTAGTAAGGAAATCTTGAATTTGCGAAATTTGATGTATATGGCAAAGGACCGCGCTGGAAATATGGTTGATCCAATGGTAATTGAGATCAGTCAGCTTTTAGATGCAAAATTAAACCAACATCACGAGTTAATTGAATTATACAAAGTGGAAAAACGGAGGAATGGATATGGCTGAGAGTAAATCAAGTGATAATATAACACAATCACAGAGAGACGAAGAAGAAGAGCAGTTACAGTGGCAACGATCAGTAATAAGGGAAGAACACATAGATTCCTAATAAGGACCAGGCGCCTTCTTCCAAACAAATCAAAATCCTGCATCTCATTGAGATGCAGGATTTTTTTCATCATTATTAGTTAAGTGGAATGGCTACTTGAGAGCCAATGTTTAATGAATAAATGTCCACGTTAGGGTTTGCTTCAATTAATTCATCAACGGTTACACCATCATACACACTAGCAATTTCATTGAACGTGTTACCGGGTTGAACGGTGTGATAAACTACATCGGCATCGCTACCAGAGTCGCCAGTATTACCAACAACTGTTACTTCAGATCCAATAGTTAAACCATACGGATCAATGCCTGGATTCAACTCATATAAGTCTTCTAATGTTACACCATCATATACCGCAGCAATTCCTAATAGTGTGTTACCTGGTTGAACCGTGTGTGTTACCATACTACTGTTTCCGCTACTTCCATTGTTTTCATTTGCATCAAGTTGAATTTCTGTTCCAACTGGAATAGCAGTGGGATCTAAATTACTGTTTAAATCTACTAACTCATCTACAGTAACGTCATCATGTTCTTGAGCAATTCCCCAAAGTGTTTCACCTGATTCTACCGTCTCTGTAGCAGCCATAGCTGAAAAGCTAGTTGCGCCAAAGATTGTTCCAACCACTACAGTAGGTATTAGAAGTTTTGACATTTTTCTCATTTCTAATTCCTCCTTTTAGTAAGTTATATTAAATGCATTCCTGCTATTTAAAATGATTAAACATAAAATCTGATAGAAAAAGTTAAAATTTATCACTCGTTGCCGTCATGATAGTAATAAAATTTATTAGATTTTTTTGTAGGTGCTTTCTTTTTTAGAAGAAAGCTAGATATTTTCACTTTTATAAAGATAAATTTAGGTGGGACGAGAAACCTGTCCCTCCGTCCCATTTTTGTGTTTTTGTAAATTTACTCTTGAAAAGCGCTTACAAAAGTAATATAATTTGAAACGAGCCTTTACTAAACCGGTTTATGAAGGGGGTATCACATGAGTGATGTAATTATTCCAGTAAATGCCTTTCAATTCGATGAGGTGTTAAATAAAGGTCAAGCTTGGTTTGTGCAAAGTATAGCCAAGGCAGGAGCTGACGGAATCGAAATTCGTCGTGAACTATTTCCTAATGGTAGTTTTCCACTTAAAGATATCAAAAAAGAGATTGTTAAGTACAAGTTGTTTACGGTCTATTCTGCTCCAATCGAACTTTGGAGTGAGGATGGAAGCTTAAATAAAATAACACTTCAACAGGTTTTTACGGAGGCAGTTGAATTAGGAGCAAGTTGGTTGAAGGTTTCGCTTGGTCATTATCATGAGGGAGTTTCAGATTGTCTTGAATTGAAAAGATTTATAGAAAGATATGAAAGCGTTCAACTAATTGTTGAAAATGATCAGACGATGTATGGGGGAAATATAGAAAAACTAGCATCATTTTTTAAATATTCAAATCATCAATATGTACCCGTGAAAATGACATTTGACATCGGAAACTGGTATTATACCGGCCAGGATGTGGAAAATGCGTTAGTAAAACTATCAAATTATGTTTGTTATATCCATTTAAAACATGTTGTAAGAGATGCAGATGGTTTGAAAACAGTGCCGATTCTAAATGAAGAGAACGCAGAGTGGACTAAGATACTTCGGCGTTTCTCAGTGAATTTAATGATAGCGTTAGAATTCCCATTAAAGTTGAATGATATTCAAAAATACATTGAAATGGTTCGTCTACAACAGTTAATGATTCAAAAAAAATAAAGCGAGCGCGTAGCTCACTGAAATTTTTAATACTGTCGAATCTCTAAGGTGATCTATGAGTTTCATAAACAAAAAGTGAGTATGCTTATTTTGACTATTAAAATGAAGAGGTAGATATTCTATGGGAAAAACAACAATGGCGGATGTTGCCAAAAAAGCCGGTGTTTCGAAAAGTACAGTTTCTCAATTTTTAAACGAGCGTTATGAATATATGAGCCCAGACACTAGAATAAGAATAGAAGCTGCCATTGATGAACTTAATTATCAACCTAATTATTTAGCGAGAAGCCTAAAACAAAAAAGGACATCAACGGTTGGTATTATTGTAGCAAATATTATGCATCAATTTTCAACAGAAGTGAGCCGATCAGTTGAAGATTATTTCAACAAGCATAATATGCATGCCATCGTTTGTAATGCTGATAATGATCCCGAAAAAGAAAAAAAGTACATTGAAATGCTTCGTGCCAAACAAGTGGATGGTTTAATCATTTTCCCAACAGCTCAAAATGCAGATATCTATAAAAATATGATCAAAGAAGAATATCCTGTAGTGTTTATGGATCGTAAAGTGCCAGACTTACAAGCTCCAACTGTTGTTTCTCAAAATATAGAGGCAACTTATTCTGCTATTCAACATTTCATCGATAATGGCCATGAAAGGATAGCCATTGCTACAGAGCCCTTAACCATTTCACCTAGAATAGAAAGACATGAAGGTTATAAAAAGGCTCTACATGCAAATGGAATAAAAATAAATCCGGAATTTCAAATTAGCACTAGTATCGACAAAATAAAAAAAGAGTTAGACAGACTATTTCAGCTTGATGCGCCACCAACAGCTATATTGGCTGGAAATGATATTGTTTTTATAGAAGTTCTCGAATTTGCGAAGGAAAAAAAGCTTGAGGTCGGAGAATCTTTCGCCTTAGTCGTATTCGATAATATTCCATTCGCCCATTTCGTCCATCCTCCTGTAACTACAATCGCTCAGTCCGCTTATATGATGGGGGAAAAGGCTGCCGATCTATTGCTTAAACAAATCAATAAAGAGCAGATTGATAGGCATGAGGTTTCATTTCCATGTGAATTAATCATTAGAGATTCTTCTAAAAGATTGAAAGAAAAGTAATCTGGCTGCCTTTTTTGTCGAAAGAGAAAGCACATAAACAAACAATTGAAAAAAGTTTAAAAAAGGTCTTGTAAAACGCTTACATCTAAATTATACTATTACTAGACCGGTTTACTAAATCGGTTTAGTAAATGAAATATCGTCTGTGAAAATATTACGGATACTGCCACAAATCATGAAAAGGCGTTTAAAAAGGATTAGTAGAGGTGATGTGTAGTGAAGCATGTAACAGATACAATAGCTAATGAAATTCAGGAGGTATTACAAAGTATAAATCCGAATGAATCAAAAGAATTAGCTGATGAACTTAAGCAAGCTAGACGGATTTTTATAGCTGGAACAGGCCGCTCAGGGTTAGTTGGCAAAATATTTGCAATGCGTTTAATGCATAGTGGATATCAAGTTTATGTTGTAGGGGAGACAATAACACCTAGTATTGAAACAGAGGATATATTACTAGTTATCTCAGGGTCTGGAAGCACTCAATCCCTAAAATACTATGCAAATCAAGCGAAGAGTGTTGGGGCTAAATTAACTCTAGTTACTACAAATAAAGATTCTGAAATTGGAAAAATAAGTGATTGTACCGTATTAATTCCTGCTGCGACCAAAAAACGGTTGCCACATGAACCGGATACAATCCAACCATTAGGAAGCCAATTTGACCAATCTGCACACTTGTTATTAGATGCTGTGATCGTTTATCTTCTGCAACAACAAGATGGTAAAGAGGAATCAAGTTTAAATAAAAAACACGCAAATTTAGAATAAGGTTTAAGCAAAGGTAGACTGATAAAATTAGTTAGTAGGAAGCCATTATTTCACTGAAAAACTTTAAAAAAATAATTAATAGATTTTATCTATTAACTATAAAATTAAAAACAAATAGAAAAGGGAGTTGTCAATATGAAAAGGTTTACACTTATATTGTTAGTAGCAGTTATGACAATAATTGCAGGTTGTGGAAATAATGAGTCTGGTGGAGAAGAAGAAGCATCTGTTGAATCTATTAAGCTAATTGCTGCGCATAACCAGACATCAACAGAAAACCCATACCAAGATGGATTAGTTAAATTCAAGGAAGTAGCTGAGGCAGAATCTGATGGAGCAATTGAGGTAGAGGTTCATGCTGGAACTATTGGTACAGAAGAATCAGAACTTGTTGAGAAACTTCAAACAGGTGGAGCTGACGTTGTACTTGTATCACCAGGATTTATGACACAAACAGGTGTGAAAGAGGTTGATTTATTTGCACTTCCATACCTATTTACTAGCTATGAACACTGGGAAAATGTAGTTGATGGAGAAGTAGGACAGCAATTAGCAGATTTGATAAACGAAAAATCTAACAATGATTTCAAACTTGTTGGTTACTGGTCAGCTGGTGTTAGACACTATTATGGTAAAACACCGCTACAAAGCATGGATGATTTAGATGGATTAACGATTAGAACACAAACATCTGGTGTTGTAGCAAATTATTGGGAGCAAACTGGAGCTATCCCTACATCAGTAGCTTGGGGCGAATTATACCAAGCATTACAACAAGGTGTTGTTGATTCAGCAGAAAATGCTTACCCATACTTTGTTCAACAAAATCATCACACTACCGACAACGGTAAATTCATAACTGAAACTGGCCATGATTATACTACTCGTTTTCTATTAGTTAATGGTGAAAAATTCGATTCATATACAGATGAACAAAAAGAAATCATCTTGAAAGCTGCTGACGAATCAGTTAAAGCCGAAAGAGCAGCACTTTATGCTCAAGAAGATGAATATAAGCAAAAAGCTATCGACGAAGGTGCAGAAGTTAATGAAATTGACAGACAGCCATTCATTGATTTAGCTAAACCTATTCAAGATGCTGCTGCTGCTGATATGGGTGTTGAAGATTTACTACAACAAATTAGAGATATGCAGTAATTAATAATTAGGAAAAGAAAACTAAAGAAAAGGACACGTAAAGTGTCCTTTCTGTGGTTTCGTAAGGAGGGTAATCATGAATCGATTTGTTAATATTCTTGAAAAAATTCAATTAACAGCAGGTGCTTTATCATTATTAACATTTTTTGTGGTGATTGTAATACAAATTGTTACCCGACACCTTGGTGTTTCAGTTATATGGACAGAAGAGGTAGCTAACTATTCATTTATTTGGGCAGTTTTTATGGGCGCAGCAGTAATGGTCAATCGTAGAGACCACTTCACTTTTGATTTCTTGCAAAGAAAGTTAACAGGGAAACCAAAATTGTCGCTAAGTATATTTACTGATAGCGTTTTAATTTTGTTTAACATTGCAATTTTCTACTTCGGTTTACAGGTTGTTGAAAGATTTTGGAATTATAATTGGGCTGCTTTACCGGCTATGAAAATGGGATATGTTTGGTTATCGATCCCGATTATGGCGGGAACGATGGTTATTTACTCAACTGTACATTTGATTAATCATGCAAAAATGTTGAAAGTTAAGGAGGTAAACGAATAATGGGATTTTTATTAGTAGGACTATTTATTGTTCTGATGTTTGTAGGTGTACCAATTGCATTTGTAATAGGAATTGTAGCGTTATTAGGAATTTTTAATATTCCTTACATTCCGGAAATGACTGTTCCAATGAAAATGCTAAATGGTCTAGATTCCTTTGTTTTATTAGCGGTCCCATTATTTATTTTAGCTGCTAACTTAATGAATTCAGGTAAAATTTCAATTAAATTGATTGATCTTGCTTTAGCAATAGTAGGACCAATCCGTGGTGGACTTGCTCATGCAAATATTCTAGTATCAATGATGTTTGCAGGTGTTTCTGGCGCGTCTCAGGCTGACACAGCAGGTGTAGGGAAAATCCTTATTCCTAGTATGGTTAAGAACGGCTATGATAAAGAAACAGCAGTAGGTGTTACGGCAGCATCATCAACAGTTGGGGTAGTTATTCCACCTAGTATTCCGATGATTATTTTTGCGGGTATTACTAATGCTTCTGTAGGCGCACTTTTTCTTGGAGGAATTGTACCAGGCGTGTTAATAGGTTTAGGCATGATGATTTTTACTTATATCGTTGCTGTTAAACGAAATTATCCTAAGACTGCTAGAGTTGAGTTTCAAAAATTCATTAAATTATTGTTAGAAACGATTCCTGCATTATTTACAGTCGTAATTATAATTGGCGGAATTATTTCCGGATTTTTCACAGCGACTGAGGCTGCAGCTGTAGCGTCATTATATACATTACTAATAAGTATGTTCTTTTACAAAACCCTTAAACTAAAAGATCTACCGAAGATTTTAGTCGATACACTTGCTCTAAGCTCTCTTTCTCTTTTTGCATTAGCAACTGCAAGTGCATTGGGTGAATTAATGAGTTATTACCAATTAGGTGTACTAGCTCAAGAATTCTTTACGAATAACATCGGTACCAAAGGGTTATTTATTATCATCATTATTTTATTCTTCCTTTTTATCGGAACATTTATGGATGCTATTCCGGCAATGATTTTATTTGTACCGGTTATTTTGCCAACAGCTTTACAGTTTGGAGTGGATCCTGTCCATCTTGGCCTAATTGTTATAATCACTTTAGCAATTGGATTAGTTACACCACCATATGGATTATGTTTACTACTTGCAGCCAAAATTGGCGATCTTTCAATTGAAAGATCATTTAAAGGAGTAATACCTTATATTGCTATCGTAGTAGCTGTATTATTATTTATAGCATTTTTCCCTGACATTGCATTCTATGTACCGAAGATGATAAATCCTGGTCTATTTTAATAGTTGGATTCAATCATTATTCTAAAAAGATAAATAAGGAGCGACATTTCATGTTGACTCAAATTGATATTAACAAAAAAATTGCTGGTGAAGAAGCAGTTAACTATATTAAAGACGGTATGACGATAGGTCTAGGTTCGGGCTCCACTGTTAACTGGATGCTTAAGAAGCTAGCCAATCGGGTGAAAAATGAAGGATTAAATATCAAGGGGATACCAACATCAATAAAAACAGAACTATTAGCCAAGGATCTTGGTATTCCTTTAACGAATTTTACGGATGTTGAGCAAATTGATCTTGCCATTGATGGTGCAGATGAAGTTGACAATAACTTGAACTTGTTAAAGGGTGGAGGAGGATCTTTGGTTAGAGAGAAAATTGTGGATGCAATGGCAAAGAAACTGATCATCATAATTGATGAATCAAAGCTTGTCACACATTTAGGCGCTTTTCCTCTACCCATCGAGATACTACCTTTTGGTTGGAATATAACGGCGAAGCATATTGCTAACTTTGGTTGTGAACCAATACTTCGAAAAAAAGAAGAAGACGTATTTGTATCAGATAATGGAAATTATATTTTGGATTGTAAATTTGATAGAATTCTACATCCTAAAAGTTTACATGAAAATTTAAAATTACTAGTTGGAGTTGTGGAAACTGGATTGTTTGTTGGAATGACTGACAAAGTTATTACTGCGCGTAACGGTGAAATTGTCATGATCCAGCATTGAACACCATGACAATTTAGAGGAGGTATGAAAATGAATGATGTAATCACAATTGGTGAAGCAATGATCGTATTTAATCCCAGTTCAACTGGGCCGATGAAATTTGTAAATAGCTTTGAAAAAAAGGTGGCTGGAGCAGAGCTGAATGTTGCAATTGGTTGTTCTCGTCTTGGGTTGAAATCTGGATTTATTAGTAATCTAGGAAATGATGAGTTTGGTAAACACGTACAGACTTTTGCACGAGGAGAAGGAATCGATGTATCTCAGGTAAAGTTTGTTGACGGCTATCCTACTTCATTGAATTTTAAAGAAATATCAGAAGATGGTAGCGGTAGAACTTTTTATTACCGTGATAAATCTCCAGTATTAGCTATGACCCCAGATGGTTTGGATGAAGAGTATTTTAAAAAAGCAAAAATACTACATCTTACAGGCATATTTCCTGCAATCAACCCTAAAAACATTGAAATAATTGATCGAGCAATCTCTTTAGCAAAAAAACATGGTTTAAAAGTCTCATTTGATCCTAATATTCGATTACGTATGTGGAGTAAGGAAGAAGCAAAGAATACTTTAGCTAAGATATTACCTCATGTTGACATCTTGCTTGCTGGTGATGAGGAGATGGAAATTATTATTGGGGAAAAAGAACCCAAAGTAATAATAGAAAAATTAAAAGAGTTTGACATTTCTTATATCGCTATTAAACAAGGTGATAAAGGCTCAGTTGGTTATCACAATGGTGAGTATGTTGAAGCACCGCCTGTTAAAGCTCCTAAAGTGGTTGATACTGTAGGTGCTGGCGATGGTTTTGATTCAGGTGTGATATATGGTATTTTAAATGATTGGCCATTGAAAAAGACACTTCAATTTGCTAATACAATTGGTTCCATGGTGGTTGGTGTGATTGGTGATAATGAAGGACTTCCATATTATGAGGATGTCCAAGGTCGCCTAGGTGAGATCGAGAGAATTGAGCGATAAGGAGCTTTTAAATGAAATTGCAATTAGCGTTAGACCGGTTAACTAGAGAAGAGTGTATTCAAATTTTAAATGATACTCAAGAAGCCATTGATATAATTGAAATTGGCACAGGTGTCATAAAAGAATATGGTATGCCAATTGTTCGTGAGATACGTGGTCTTTATCCTAGCAAACTAATTATGGCTGATATGAAGACATGTGATGCGGGTAGACATGAAGCAATTCAAGCCTTCGATGCTGGAGCTGATATTATCACGGTTATGGCATTTTCTTCAAAATTGACTATTTTGGAAACATTGAAAGTTGCAAAAGAGTACGGAAAACGCATTATGGTTGATTTATTAGAAGTTGATTCAAGAGACAAAATTGCTGAACTACAAGAATTGGATGTTGATCTTGTTAGTTTGCATGTTGGAAAAGATAAACAACAAGAAAAAGGGGATTTTAATACAGACTTATTCTCTTTAGTAAAAGGATACGATTTCGAAGTTACTGTAGCAGGTGGGATTAATCTAACTACGTTACCTAGTATTGTGAAGGAGAAGCCTGATACTGTTATTGTAGGAAGTGCAATCACAAAAGCTGAAAATCCATATGATGTTGCAACTAAAATGAAACAAATCTTGAATCAGTAAGCTAATTTGATGATATTGGAGCAGTGGATATGAACTTAGGGACAATCGGTACCAATTGGATTACAGATTTGTTTATTGACGCAGCTAAGCAAACGAAAGGATTAAATCTTACCTCTGTTTATTCACGAACCGAACAGAGCGCTAAGAAATTTGCAGGCAAACATGGTATAGATGATTATTTTACTGATTTAGATGTGATGGCCCAAAGTGAATTAATTGATTGTGTGTATATTGCATCTCCTAATTCCTTGCATTATGAACAAGCCCTTTTGTTTTTAAAAAATAAAAAACATGTCATCTGTGAAAAGCCTATATTTTCTAACACAAGAGAACTAGATATAGCCCATAGAGTAGCAGAAGAAAATGATGTATTTTTATTTGAATCAACGAGGAATTTACACTTGCCAAATTTTAAAAGGTTAAAGGAAAGTGTAGAAAAAGTAGGGAAAGTCCGCAATGTTTTTCTTCATAGAATTAAATATTCTTCTAGGTATGACGATGTGTTAAAAGGGGAGGTTCCTAACATCTTCTCACCTGAATATTCAGGCGGGGCATTGGTTGATTTAGGGGTGTATCCAATATCTATAGCTGTTTCTTTGTTTGGATACCCTGAAGATCTGGATTACTCTCCAGTTTTACTAAATACAGGTGTCGATGGCGGTGGAACTCTTGTTTTAAATTATAAGGATTTCACATGCACGATAATTTTTTCTAAAATATCGACCTCTTTCAATGATTCTGAAATTAATGGTGAAAAAGCAACCATCTCGATTGATGATATAGGTTCGCTGACCAATTTAAAGTTAACTAATATACATTCAAAGCAGACCATTCCTATTGGAATAGAACAGTCGGAAAATGACATGGTATATGAGGTTGAAAACTTTGTTAGAATTATAGAATCAAAAAATAAAGATGAATATATCAACCTGAAAAAAGTGAGTAGAGACGTTCTGACCATTACGGAGACGGCTAGACAACAAAATGATATTGTATATTCTTGCGAGAAATAGTAAGAATATATTTATTAAAAGAGCTGTTTTAATTAAGGTCAGACCCCAGGGAAGTCATAGGGTCTGGCCTTTTACAATTCGTGTTTAGTCCTTCTCTTCATAAAAAACCTTTAAAAACCGTTCACGCACTATCATCGATAGCTTTTCGGTATTAAAATATGTCAGTTTCCTAGTCTAGTTGTAAGCTAAATTAAATGAACTTCGTTTTTCATCTTATGCAGAACGTAACTTACTATAGCCAGCCACTGTTAAGACAACCATCCCAACCAAAAAGGCGATGAAATATGGAGAGATTATGTCACGAATAGCTCCGGTAACAAATGAGCTGACTATCATACCTAAGGAAAAAACCGCGGACATGTAACCAAAGGCTCGGCCGTGAGTTTGTTTTGTTGCGCTTTCGGTAATTGCTGTCGCCATTGCCGGCATTACAAGACCAAAGAATAAACCAATAACAAACAACAGGAAAGGTAATGGAAGTAACGAAGTGAATAGACAGAATAAGGCTATCGACATTCCAAACAAACCAAGTCCTAGTCTTTTAAGGGGATCAAATCGATTGATGAAAAATAGTGATAGCGTTATAAATGTTCCAATGCCCATATAGCTAAATAACTGACCTGTATCAAAGGTGGAAAATCCCTTTTCAACAGTTAGGTAAGGTACTTCAAAAATAATCACTCCGTGAGTGTACATAACAGCAAAACCAATTAAATAAACAACTGCTAGATTTGAAACCGAATGAATACGTCGATTATCTATGGGTGCTTGATTTCGTTTGTCGATAATAACAACTTGTCTGTCTTGTAAGAAACGAATGGAATACATACCAGTTAGAATAATTGCAATTCCAATGAAGTAATAAGTGTTGACATAGCCAATAAGGACAACCAATTTCCCTCCAACTAGTGGGGCAATTATACTTGCTATGGTTGATAGGATTCCGTTGATAGCCATGTTTTTGCCTTGTTGCTGACTATTGTTAGCATATCCTGAGAGTAGCGTGAAAGCTGCAGGAATCAAAAAGGCTAAAGCGAATCCATTTAGTCCATGCAATAACAATAAGTCTCCGGAGTCTGACGCTAAACCGTGGGCAATAAAAAGTCCTCCCGAGGCAAATAATGGAACAGTTATGAACATCTTCTTGCCAAAACGATCAACCAATGGTCCTGCTAATAAATTTCCTACCAAATTGGTAAAAGAAGTAACACTAAATATAATGCCAATTAAAATGCTTGAAGCTCCAAGTGATGCTGCATATGGAGTAAACACTGGGACTTGAATCCTCATTATCAGGCTAATAAAGAACATGACAATAAATAAATTCAATTTGTCTAAAGTTGCTTCTTTCATTTTTCTCACCTCGAAAACAATGTATGCCTAGGAGGTGATAATTAGACGAGCACTTGAGGCGCTTGTAATAAATGTTCTTGAATTAGATACAGTGTGGTTCACAAGTGAAATGTGTTAAAATCAAAAAAGATTTTGCTGCACAAGAAAGGAACCTATTAATGAAAAAAAACCTGTTTTTAATTAAACCTACAGTGAAACTAAAGGAGGAATATCTCTCATTTTACAAGGAATGGTTAGATAGTGGGGAGGATATGATTCCTTGGGTTATAGAAAAAGACCCAACAAATTTTGAAGAGATGATTCAGTTTTTACATAATAACGAAAAAGGGATAAATCTTCCTAATGGTTGGGTACCAGATTCGACCTATTGGATGATCAATGAAAACAACAAACTAATTGGAGTAGTTAATATACGACATCAATTAACAGATTTATTATTGAGAAGTGGCGGACATATTGGCTATGGTATTCGTCCTACTGAAAGAAAAAAAGGATTCGCTACTGCGTTGTTGTCATTATCAATAGAAAAATCTCAACAATTAGGGCTAACAAAAATTCTCGTTGTATGTGACGAAAGTAATATAGGTTCTGCCAAAACAATTATCAATAATGGTGGAGTTATAGATAAGGATTTTGTTGAAGAAGATGGAACCATTGTAAAAAGGTATTGGATAGAGTTGTAAGAAAAAAAATCGTTTATAAAAGTGATAAGTAGTATGCATGGAACCTTGTCAGAACGACTAAGGTTCCATGCATTAACTTGATTTCACATTTTTTTCTGTCAAATAACTAATGGTGCCTATAACAATTCCCAGTAAAGCTCCACCCGCAACTTCAATCGGTAAGTGCCCAAGCATTTCTTTTAGTTCCTTTTCTCGTCTTTTATGGTAAATATCTGGGTGACCGTCTGCAATTTGTTCTAATTTCTCATCTATATCGTTCACTGCAATAGCTATTTCACCAGCCTGCCAGCGGATTCCCATGGCATCATACATGACTATTAAACCAAAAATAGTGCTGACTCCAAAATCTATTGATGGAACTCCTTTTCTTAAAGCCACATACGTAGTAAGTGATGTGACAGCGGATGAATGAGAACTTGGCATATCCCCACTACCAAACAATTTTTTCCAATCCCATGTACCAGTCTCAATATAATTTAAAGGTACCTTTAAGAATTGGGCAGTACCGATCCCAAATAATGCTGTAGTAATCGCTCGATTCACCATAAGTCACCTCAAGTATAAGATGAGAAACAATGTCTCTTTTTATTCAACAGAAATAAACAAATATAAGTTTTAGTTGGAACTAGTATCAATAGAAAAAACAATATATGCTGTTAACGTCAAACATTTGTCGGAATTTTTTCATAATAAGTATTGAGTAATTATGAAAAAATTGATAAGCTTACAAAAGATAAAGGGCTATGTGTAACTGGCGAAATGCGGATAACCGTAAGGGAGCACATAGTATCGATAGCCGTTCGCCTGGGCAAAGGTAAGGAATATAATCCTTACCTTTTTCTGTCTATAAATTATTTAGGAGATGCTTACATTGAAAAGAGTTTATAATTTTGCAGCGGGGCCATCTATGCTTCCGCTGACTGTGTTAGAAAAAGTACAACAAGAATTGCTCAGCTACCAGGATTCAGGAATGTCAGTGATGGAATTAAGTCACCGTTCTGGCCTATACACAGAAGTTATCAGGGGAGCAGAACAGCTACTTAGAGATTTGATGAACATTCCAGAAAATTATAAAGTTCTGTTTATTCAAGGTGGCGCATCACAGCAATTTGCGATGATACCAATGAATTTACTTGTTAAAAGCGGAAAAGCAGACTTTGTAAACACAGGATCTTGGTCAAAAAAGGCAATAAAAGAGGCTAAAAAATTTGGTGAAGTACGTGTGATTGCAACTTCAGAGGATGAAAATTTCACGTACATACCAAAAGTTGACTCTACCATGATTGATCCAGAAGCGGATTATGTCCATATCACTACCAATAACACAATCGAAGGAACAGCTTTTAGAGATTTTCCAGATACAGGGAATGTCCCACTAGTTGCCGATATGTCATCTAATATTTTATCTGAAGAGATTGATGTTTCAAAATTCGCCTTAATTTATGCCGGAGCTCAAAAGAATATTGGACCAGCCGGCTTAACGGTTGTAATCATACGTGAAGACCTAATTGGCCATGCGGAAGAAACTTGTCCAACGATGTTGGATTATAAAACACATAGTGAAAGTGGTTCTTTGTACAATACACCGCCTACATTTGCAATCTATATGGCTAAGCTTGTATTCGATTGGTTATCAGATCACGGTGGAATCAAGGCAATGCAGAAGGTCAACGAAGAAAAGGCGAGAGTTCTCTATAACTATATTGATGGCTCTAAGTTTTTTTCATCACCAGTAAGGAAGGATAGCCGTTCGATTATGAACATTCCGTTTGTAATTCCAAACCGTGAACTAGATACAGCATTTGTTAAGCAAGCACAAGCAAAAGGCTTAGAGACGTTAAAAGGACACCGTTCTGTAGGTGGAATGCGTGCAAGCATTTATAATGCAATGCCGCTAGAAGGTGTTCAAGCACTTGTAGATTTTATGAGGGAATTTGAAGAGGAGCATATTTTAAAAAAGTAAGATTTTAAATCAATAATTTTCTCATAGAAAGAAAAAGGAGTAGTTCAATTTTATCATTGGGCTGCTCCATTTTTAGTAATGTAGGTTTTCTATTCCAAAAGACATTACCACAAGTTGTACACATAGAACAAGAAGGTCTTTTTTGGTTTGGGAGAACATTATTTGATAAGGAGAAAGTGGTCTTCAAAACTAAAGATGTAGATAAGCATTTCGATGATGCAATAACTAAATTTGATTTGTATTATAATTGACCATTTTACCCTGTATCCCGACAGGAACAAGATTCTTGTCTTACCCAATAATCAATGACATTTCCGGAAGAATCAATTTCTAGATGACAACAGTCTAAAAGTGCTTCTTTCAGTAATTTTCTTGCTCGTTGAACTCTGGATTTTGCGCCTGGAACAGATATCTGTAGTCTTTCAGCTAAATCTTTTTGAGTCAGTTGCCCCAACTCGCTTAATAGTAATGCTTCCCTGTACTTATCCGGTAATATATCCATTAATTCTCTTAACCAAGAGGAAACTATTTCATTCATATTTTCATTCACATTTTGTTGGTCTTGTTCAATTAAAGAAGATTCTATAATGAATTTCGGATTTTTAGTAATGTCTTTGCTTTTTTTTCTATAATAATCAGTGATGGTATTCCTAGCAATTTGGTAAACCCATGGTTGCAGTTTTTCTTCATCCTTTAACTCACCTAATTTACTGTGGATTTTTAAGAACACATCCTGTAATAGATCGGCAACATCTTCGCTATTAGATACCTTCCCTTTTATAAAATTCTCCAATGAGTATTTGAATTGCTCCAATATCATTGTCATTTCCATAAGGCAACTTCCTTTCTTAGACTTTTGAGAAGTTTATTTTATTATAATCTTTTTATAAATTTAAGATACACTTCATTTATATGATTTAGCTTAAATTATTTACTATTTTTTTAGTCTAATTTTGCATCCATTTAAAAAGTTATCGTCTATATATATGACAACAAAAATGGAGGTTAAAAATTATGATAGAAACTAATAGTAATCTAAATGAAATGCTTCCGGTTGCGGTTATTGGTGCTGGTCCTGTTGGATTGGCTGCTGCATCCCATCTAATTAACAAAGGAGAAAAGGTCATCATTCTTGAATTTGGGAAGAAGGTAGGAGCTAATATTTTGAAATGGGCACATGTTCGATTGTTTTCTCCTTGGAAATATAACATGGACAAAGAAGCAATAAAATTATTAATTGAAAATGGTTGGGTGTCTCCGGACTTAGATGAACTACCTACAGGTAAGGAACTCTTGGATAGTTATTTATACCCTCTAAGTCAAATCCCGCAAATTGAGGAATCTTTATTCTTGAATACAAAGGTTGTTGGAATTACTAGAATGGGCTTGGACAAAGTTAAAGACCGGAACAGAGAAAACCTTCCATTTGAGATATACGTTGAGCAAGATGGCATCTCAAAAATAGTTAGAGCAAGAACGGTGATTGATGCCACTGGCACTTGGTCAAATCCTAATCCAGTATTATCAAGCGGGGTATGGACTTCTAGTGAACAGAGTTTAAGGGACAATATTTATTATGGGATTCCTGATGTATTAGGTAAAAATTTGGAACGTTATGTAGGACAAAAAATAATTGTTGTTGGTAGCGGTCACTCAGCGATAAACTCTATTCTAGATTTAGGCTATTTAAAAGATAGGTATCCTAAGACAGAAATCATATGGGCCATTCGTAAAGAGAAAGTAAATGATGTTTATGGGGGACAGGAAAAGGATAATTTGGCTGCAAGAGGTGAATTAGGTACTAGAATACAAGAGTTAGTTGAGTCCGGAAAAATAAATGTTAAGACTGGTTTTTATATAACTGAACTAGTTAAAGAAAACAACAACATTTTAGTTAGAGGAATTGAAAACGGTGTTCCTGCAAGTATCTCGGGTATTGGCCAAATAATTACCGGGACAGGTGCTAGACCGGATATTTCATTTTTAAGAGAAGTTAGAACTAACCTTGATTCTGCAATAGAAAGTGTTTCCAAGTTAGCTCCTTTAATTGACCCTAATGTTCATAGTTGTGGAACAGTACGCCCGCATGGTGAGGAGGTACTTAGACAACCTGAGGAGAATTTTTATATAATTGGCATGAAAAGTTATGGGAGGGCACCAACCTTCCTAATGGCAACCGGTTATGAACAAGCTCGATCCATAGTATCTTATTTAGTAGGTGATTTTGACGCTGCAAAAGAGGTACACTTAGAATTGCCGGAAACCGGTGTCTGTAGTATTAATAGAGCTCCGTGCTGTCAGCCAGAAACCATGGAAAACAAAGTAATCATTCAAAGTGGACTCGAAGTTGAAAAGCTTAGTATAACGGACTCTTCTAGTTGCTATAATCCTACAAACAAAATAGAAGATGACAATATAGAAAATAAGGAACAAGGTTGCTGTGGTTAGGAAGAAATCTAAGCGACTGAAGTTTAATCAGTCGCTTCCCTATGTAGATGGAAAAGATAAAACTGGTAGCAATCAAATTATTATTATTTCATTAGCCACTGCTGTTTGTCTAATCGGTGATTCGATGCTGTATATTGTTCTACCAATATATTGGAGAGAAATTGGGTTGGAATCATTAATAGAGGTAGGAATTTTATTATCAATAAACAGGTTTATTAGAATTCCGATTAATCCTGTTATTGGTGCGTTTTACAAAAGATATAATTTGAAAAGTGGCCTGATTATCGCGGTCATCATTGCGAGTATTACAACCATATCATATGGTATAGTTGAGGGATTTTGGATTTGGTTAATAATTAGAGCTTGTTGGGGAGTAGGGTGGTCCTTTTTCAAGTTAGGTACGATGTTATTTATTATTGAAAGAGGATCTGAGAATGGAAATAGAGGGCATTTTTTAGGATTATACAATAGTCTCTATCGGATAGGAAGTATTATCGGAATGTTTTTTGGAGCTTTATTTGTTCAAATACATGGACTAACAATAACTTCAATTTTTTTCGGATTGATTGCGTTTTTTGCCATACCATTTATTATTTATTTTGTTCCGGTTGTTAAGGTGTCACAATTAAGTCCTGACTTTAAAACGATAAACAATATATTTAGAATTAAGAATCATTTTACATCTAAACAAGCACTATTGATTTTCGTCTCGGGATTTCTAATTATGCTATCACTTGAAGGAACCTTTACAGCAACCTTAAGTAGTATAATTGAAAGCAAATATGGTTTTGAAGTAACTCTATATTCTTTAATTATTGGTGCCGCCACTATTGGTGGATTCATACAATCATTAAAATGGTTTCTACTACCTTTTTTGTTTCCAATGCTAGGTAAGGTATTAGATCGGGAGAAAGAAAAAAGTAAATTGTTTTTATTTTTCTTGTCATTGACTATAGTATTTCTAATCTTTTTTTCTTTCGATTTAAACATATATTTATGGTTGGTCATTGTTTTTACTCTATTGCTACTGTCCTCAATTTTATTACTAATTGTTGATACGATGGCAACGGAATTTGCAGACCTTTCCTCACATAA
Source organism: Aquibacillus halophilus (assembly GCF_009649745.1). Lineage (GTDB taxonomy): Bacteria > Bacillota > Bacilli > Bacillales > Amphibacillaceae > Aquibacillus > Aquibacillus halophilus. The sequence goes on from NZ_WJNG01000016.1 coordinate 55,320, forward strand.
AGTTGACATTATAAGTTTTTACACAATTTCTCTTGATTTAGGTGCAGCTGTAGGACCAATAATTGGCTTCATGGTTGGCGGTATTGTTGGAATAGAAAACATTGGTTGGATGTCAGTTGTAATTGTCAGTATTGTAATTACTATGTGGTTTTCTAATAAAACTGACATGGAAGAAAAAAACCAACGATTAGCCTAAATTGAATTTTTAGCGGAAATTTGAGAACTTAAAGATGAAGCTCCAAGTACGTACTGAAATATGATAGATACCTAGCGGTGGAGGTATATTTCAGTATCCTGGAGCTTTTACTTTTCTATTATTCTTAATCTAGTTTATATGCTTAAAGAATATGTTTATTTAACATTTTCTCGAATTCGTTTACAGGTTTCGGCTTGCTAAACAAATATCCTTGGAGTTCATCACATTTAAGTTGACGAAGTATTGTTAGTTGTTCTTCATATTCAACACCTTCTGCAACTACATTCATATTGAGTTGTTTAGACAGGTTAGTGATGAATTGTGTAATTGCAGCACTTTCTTCATTAATATGAACATCTTTAACAAAAAGTTTATCCAATTTTATCGTTGAAAATTTATATTTCCTTAAATAGCCTAAAGAAGAATATCCTGTTCCGAAATCATCTAGTGCAATATGCACTCCAAGTTGTCTTATTGCTTCAATGGTTTTTAATGTTTCTGCTTCCTGCTCTATCAACATACTCTCTGTAATTTCAATTTCCAACCATTTTCCTTCAATTCGATTCTCTTGGAGCACAGTTGAAATGGTTTCAACTATATCCGTTTGCAACAACTGTCGGACCGAAAAATTGAGTGATACTTTGAGAGATTGATAACCTTCTTCCTGCCATAACTTAAGTTGTCGACAAACTGACCGTAATACCCACTCCCCGATCGGTACAATGAGTCCTAATTCTTCTGCTAAATGGATAAAATCATCAGGGGGAACTAGTCCACGGTTTGGATGGTGCCACCGAATAAGTGCTTCAGCACCTACAATTTGATTTGTCTGAGCATCTACTTTAGGTTGATAATATAATTCAAATTGATCCTTAACTAGTGCTTTTCTAAGGTCATTTTGTAAAGAAAAAGTTTTGCTTGTGTTAATGTTCATCGTTGAAGTATACATTTCATGATGATTTTTCCCGTTTTGTTTTGCTAAGTACATCGCCACATCTGAATTTTTCAATAATGTTTTGATATCCTCGCCAGAATCCGGGTAAATACTTATCCCAATACTTGAAGTAGCGAATAGCTCGTAATTATTTATAATAAAGGGAAACTGAAGCTTCTCTTTAATGTTGGTGGCAACATTAATAACACGCTGGTCGTCTGTTAACTCTGAGATGATAATGACAAACTCATCACCAGCAATTCTGGCAACCATATCTTTTTCAGAGACACAGCTTTTTAATACCTTTGATACTTCTTTCAACACTCTGTCGCCTATATCGTGTCCTAATGTATCGTTAATAAATTTAAAACGATCCAAATCAATCAGTAGAACAGCTAATTTTGAATTAGTTTCCTTTGCTTTATTAAGCTCTAGTTCTAATTTGTCTTCGAAGAACCTACGATTTGGTAAACCGGTGAGGAAATCGTGATAAGCCATATGGTGAATTTCCTCGTGCGCTCTTTTAAGAGCAGTAATATCATGATAATTGACAACAATCCCCTTTATATCTTCATTATGTATCAGATTCTTAGCACTTACCTCAACGTGTCTCCATTCACCGTTTTTATGTAATAATCGCAATTCTGTCTTTATAACCTGATTAGGTTTATTAATTATTTCGACATATAGTTGCTTTGATCTTTCTAATTCATCGGGGTGAATTAATGAGTTATATCCGGTTTGAACTTCGTCTGGGGCATAGCCGAATTCACGTTCCATCGACGGGCTCCGGTAAAAGACTTCACCGTCTTCATTTATTAGGCTAACAATGTCATTTGAATTTTCTATTAATGAACGAAACTTCCGATCCTGTTGGTACACAAGTGACTCAAGTTCTTTTTGCTTACTAATGTCCTTACCTATTATGAAAAGACCTAATGTTTCTCCATCATTCGAACTAATAGGAACAGCATCTGTATTAACTGTCCTTACTGTTTCATCCTTACTAATCATTCGAAATTCTCTTCTCGCAATTTCACCATGAATAGACTTATTAAAGTTATTTTTCATACTAGATTTATCATCTTTATGAACGATGCTAAGAAAGCTTTTACCAGTTAATTCTTCACACCTATATCCAGTAAGGTCGGTAAAACCTTGGTTACACTCTACAAAGTTACCATTAAAATCAAGTAGGTAAATAGCATCGGAATGAACCTCGAACATTTTGTGAAAAGGTAGATTCTTATTTTCAAGAAATGAATCTAATTTCTTTTTCTTTTCTAAATCTGTCATGGGGACCACCTTTATATGTAGTATTAGAAAAAAATATAATGTAATTTTAACAAAAATGAGATGAAAAATCGCAGATTATGATTCTTGAATTTCCATTTGGACCATCAGCTATTATAAGAAAAGTCAATTGGATAAAATGAGAGGGGCAGGCTCATTACTTTATTGTATTTTTTCTGATTTGTTTTGAGTTACTATTCCCCTTGATAACCAGTTTGAAACCAGTATTAATAAGATCCATATTAATGAGGAGGCTATTTAAACTACTATAAAAGAAGTATTAAGTACGGATTAGGTTTAAATTAAGCCTTAAATCTTCATTTCCAGGCTCTTTAGATGAAGTATATACCTAGGGATACATTACCTCTTTAATATTGTGTGATACCTTTAATAGTAAGATAAATTAGTTTTCTAATACTAGAAGAGGGTGTCCACATGAAAAAACTAATAGTGTTTTTATTAATGATAAGTATATTCTTGTTAGCTGCTTGTAACGAAGACAGTACAAGTAATGACGATGCTGAGAATGACTCGCAAATGGACGTAAGTCAATCTGAAGAAGCGTCCTTGGAAAGTGATGACGACGAAGTAGAAGCCGCAGAAGAAGATACTACTGAGGATGAAAAAGAAAGTTCAGATGATGAAGGGGATCTAGTAGATGCCCTTGATGTCAAGAGCATCCTAAAAAAATCTGCAGAAGCAATGGCGGAGGTTACAAGTTTTAAAGGAATAAGCAAATTTATAGACGACAGTACGTTTAATGGCGTGGAAGAAAAAAGTGAATCAACTTTCACGATGGAAATTATCCTATCTGATCCAGCAGTAATGTACGCGAAAGCTTCTTCTGTTCTAAGTGAAACAGAAGAAGGTGACATGGAAATGTATATGAAAGATGGAACTTTGTATATTAACTCTGAAGAAAATTGGTTTTCGATGCCAACTGATTCAGGGTATGGAAGTTTGTACGAACAATATAATATGTATGAAGAAGAGCAGATTGAAGCATATGTAAACCAAAGTGATAGTTTCGAAGTTATCGATAACGGTGATCATTATCTATTATCCTTTGCTGGTAATAATGAAGAGTATAAAAACGTTGTGATGGGTTCAAGCTTTGGAGCAACAAGTGAATTATTTAAAGAACATTATGAAAACATGAAAATTAATAGCGGTACCTATGAGGTAAGCATTGATAAAGAGACATTTTATATGACAGAATATAAGTATGAATACGATTCAGAAACGACAGGTGAATTAGGTGCAATTACACAATACAGTAAAGGAACTTATAGTCTTTCCGACTTCAATTCAATTGGTGAAATAACTGTACCTGAAGAGGTCATTGAAAACGCACAATCAATGGGAGAATCATTTGTAGACATGCAAATCTTAAGAGGGAAATCGATTAACATTACCCGGGAAATATTTTAAAAACTAAATCTGTATAATTACCAGGGTTAAGAATCCTAGATTCACAAATGTCATTTAAAGTATAAACCCCTTACTTAACTCGGACTTTCAATACTAATAAAAAAAAATTAATAAAAGAACTTTCAGTGATATCATTTGTTTATTTAAGATGCTTAAACTAATTGTTCACAAAAAAACAAGCTTCCTTTATAAAGGGAATTGGCTATCTGTGTTGAATTAAACTATATACAATAACCTGTTTTAAGTTTATGGATCAACAGAATCTGTATAACAAAGAATTTGACAAAGTATAAGATGTTCATTTGTGATGAATGTAATAAGAGCATATTTGAGTCTATTAACGGGATGGTTGTGTTTATAGCACCTACTCTTATCGAGTTATCCCTTCCAATTGCAACTGGCGTATAGAGAATAAAGAAGTTGAAACCATCTGGTACGCATTGAGTAATGCAAATGAAGAAATGAATCGATAAGAAGTTGGTTTGAGAGGAAGATATCATATGATTACCTATCAAAAACTATTTGATTATATTGATTACTTTAAAACTATTTCTGAAGATGAAGTATGTCGCTGGGAGGGTGGAAAAAAGAGGGAGAATGATAACTTTTCTCTAGGCTATCCAGTTTATAATCAAAAATTTAAAAACTTTATAGATGACGTGTATGAAACAGAAATAATGGATGCAAATTATATAGAAACGTTGGAAAGATATCAATTAGCAATGTCGGATGAATTAAGAGGAGTTATTGATTCGGCGAACTTGCAGTTAACTAGAGCAATTCTAACTGTTTACGTACGTCAAGAACGATTCAGTGATGGTTTATGGGCTACCGCTGTGAAAGATAAAGTTTTTTACAAAATTCTATTAAGATTAAAAAAAATATCAGATGATCGACTGTCAGGTTAACGCACTAGAATCAGAAACAAAACACGAATGCTGCAAATGACTCTAGAGCCAACTAAATTTCAAGAGGATGTAAACGGGAACGTGCTGAAGATCATCATTTTAATTACATGTCCTGTCGGGATAACACTTGAAAAAAGACATTAGATCTTAATGTGAAGGGAAAACAAGAACTATAAATGTACAAATCGCAACAAGCTTTTAGATGTGTCCGACTTAATGAAGCTATAATTGGAGTCTAAAGCCCAAAACCTGTATGGTTTGGGGCTTTGGTCGAATCTATTTAGCTTAATCAGTAACTCAATTGCTATCATCTGTTGAATTATGATTATCATTATGCTCTAAATGATGTTCATCAATCAAGTCTAATACCCAGTCAGGTAAGTTATCCTTATCTTCTAAGATCATGTCCATTAAATATTTCAAATTCATATGTGATTTTAGATCGTGTATGTCATTATTATTCCCATCAATTGTTCCTAACCCTTGATTATGTTTCTTGTAACCTTTGAAGTTTGTTGGATAGTTATTACCAAAATTGATTGTACTTGCGTTTTCTAGTGTACCTACTTTGAACTCCTTAAAATGGAAAACAGGAGAAAATGGTGAAGAAGCTGTTTTTTTTTCTTCTTCCTCTGAGTTTGAATTTTCTGTATCACTTTTGTCGTTTAAATTGTAATCGTTATATGGAATTTCGCTCATGAAGATCACTTCCTAAGGAAAGAATAGTCCACTATCTTGTTGTTTAGTTTAACTTGAATATCACTAATTTTTGATTGTTTCGGATCTGATTGCTTGATTTTATCTTTTTTCTCACTATCACTCTTGCTAGTTAAATTGTTACCGAAATTTACACTTCCGCTATTCTCTTTAATATCGACCTTTTCAAAATTAAAGGTCACTGGTATATCTTTTAAATCCGATAAGTTAATGTCTGCATTTTCAATATTTATATTTATAACAATTCCGTCCGACTTTCTATTTAATTCTTCAATAAGGGACTTAAGTTGACTGAAGTCATAATTAGCTTGGAAGTTGATATCATTTTTATGTTCTGTCATTATTGATAATCATATTTTTTAAATTAGTTATTGAATTGTGGTCCCCATCAACTTCTCCCAAGCCCTCATTTTTAATAGATATACCTTTAAATCCATGCAAATTGTTTTGACCATGAAATATTCCGCTACAGCTTGAAACAGTCTCTACGTTTAATTTTTTTAAGTTCATAAGTGGTTCCATTTAAAATCCTCCAATCAGAGACGTTTTACTTACAAAAACTTAATTAATTGATTTACTTAGTATATGATCATAAATGTCATAATCATATACTACATTCAAGTTATTTGATTGTGGTGATTTACCTCTTTGATTAGTTCTGCATTTCCCTGAACCAGTATTATACTTTTCTTTGACATTCCAACCTTTCGATTCTGTTCTACCTATGAATACACCAGTATTCGAATCTAGACTAGTTACGTTAATATTATTAAATGAAATAAAATTTTCTTCATGTACCATTTTTTAATCATACTCCCTTAAAAAATGTTATTTATACGACGGGGAATCAGTTGTGTCTGGATCGATAACAACATTACTGTTATTAGATGTTTGATTGTGGTTACCAGAAATTGTCCCAAGGCCATGATTTTGTTTACTAAAAGTCCTCCAAAATGACTGACTATTTGTTCCAATAAAAATGCCGGCATTTGATTCAATTACGTTCACATTTATTTCATCAAAGGATATAGGTGGATTTGTGTTGATAAAGATCACTCCCAAGTATCTACTAGTATAAAGTGTATGCGTTAAACACCCATAGGGTTCGTGCCCTAGAACGATAAAGTGTACTTTACATATTATATTAGTGTTTACTTTATTTATGAGGGAAGGGTGGAATATTAATATGACGGCACCAATTGTATTCAATATGATAAATGTTAACGGTGTAGAGAGTCTTGGCGGTGTTTTTATTGGCGACACGGCTGCAAATGGATGGGAAGTACATGAAAAACTAAATCAAAGTCAGGGGATGAACTTTGCTGGATTTGGGGGAGCCATTCCTGTGACTGGGAATTTTAATTATATTTATGATCCAGATGTTGTAGAAAATCCTCACAGTGAAATTGAAAACCAACCTGCAAGTGTAGTGTAGGTGAGTTTTAATGACAAATCAAAAGAAACCAAATTGGCAGGAATTTGAAAACTTCTTTTCTAACTTTAATCCGTTTTCCGAGGCGAAAAAAATTCCGAGTGAAGATCTAACAAGCTACATGGAACAGTTTAATTCAACTTATTCAAATCTTTATCCGAAAATTGAGGAAAAAGAAGAACAATATCATTTAAGTTTAGACTTACCTAATACTATAGCTATTGATAATATTAGCTATTCAATTAGTGAGAAACAAAAGCCTTCTGGCAAGAAGCAAAAAACTTTAGAAATAGTTATACCAAAAAACAAAGAGTAAGGCGCTATTTATTAGCATCTTACTTTTTTGTTTTGAATTAATTTCCACGACATTTACTAAAAGGATATTACTTTTCTAGTATTTTAAAGGTTTATTTAACAAACTCTTAAAAAGGTTTTAAAATCATCAGGATAATAATTATGATAAAGATTAAATTCTCCAAGTGCTCAAACCCAAATAACACTTTGGATAAGTGGTTATATTCTTTGGGTATCTTCTCTCCACTAGTGGACATCAATAATTCTTTTATGGGGTTGAAGTAACGTTTTAATACGAGTGGTCCCATCGCAAGGGCGATTAAGAATAAGATAAGACTGGTAACATACCATCCCATCTGAAATAAATATGGTCTAAGCACTCCCATTAATAGCCCTGTTACTAGAAGTAAAGTCCCCCCTATCATGACAAAAATGTGTAATTTATGTCTAATTGCGTATGCATGCTTTAATTCAGATAGGTTTGTAGCAGTTTTCGGGATCATTGTTAAGATAAACCCAGGCCCCATTCCTAAAATTGCTGAAAAGATATGTATAAATACTAAATAATAATAAAACTGATCCATTGTTCTCCTCCACTGATTCTAAAGATAATACTATTTTATAATACAGGGTCAATATATGATGTGATATTTATCAATGAAATAGAAAATTTAAATATTTCTCAATCCCTCACAATGACAAATATTATATATAGGAAAACTATAAGCTAACCACTTTATACTTGTGGGGATATGTGTAAAATTATGAAGATACAAAAAAAGAAGGTCACCACAGATGTTTGAATACTCGCTATACCTCTAAATGGATTGGCTTTATTTAAAAGGAAAATGTTCAAATTCGTTGAATTAAATATACTGTGACTTAAATTTGTTGTTACAGAAATAGTCGAACATACTTATTAGGGGAGGATTAATAGTATGACAAGAGAAAAGTTACGTGGTGTAATTTATTTAGGAACTTTTATCGGTATAATTGGCTTAATAGCGCTATTTTCAAGTGTTTATTTCGGATCTTCTCTTGCAAGTACGTGGTTGAGTAATCAAGGTTCGGCTGATACCTCTACTTATCTAGTCATCCTGGAAAGCTATATAAATATTTTTTTAGTTGTTGGAGGGATACTAATGGGCTTTGGTTTATTCTTAGTAGTTTTTACATATTTTAAATTACATAATTGCAATAAGGAAGATTTGTCTTAATGTTTATGACAATTTGATAGAGGAAATACTAAACACCCATATTGATGAGTTACGTTTCATTGTTATTTAATATGAATCGACAGATTTAAATTTTCTTCTAATAAAATCAGCAGATACTGGATTTAGTTCTAATTCTCTTGCTCTCACAGAAAGTTGTCCAATATGGTGAATCTCATGAGCAATTATATGATGAATTAGTTCATCCTTAGTAAATTCCTCACCCCAAGGTACTGAAACAAGTTCGTTTTTTGTTTGATTCATGTAGGTTTGTAAAAAATCAGCTATATCAATACGAAAAGTATCTGAAAGATAGTTGACTTTCTCAAGGGTATTATATTTAGTAAACTCAATGTCTATATTTTCTTTACCTTGGATATGACGAATCCAACTATGCTCCACATCAACAATATGAAAAAGTGTATATAAGATGCTTCCAACTCCACCGATACGGTCTTTAACTAACTCTTCGGCTGTTAGTTGGTTACACCAATTAAACCACTCATCTCTGACTTGCCAATTATACTCAAAAAATTTCAGCATTATTCTCCCCCTAATAATAGTTAGTATCATATAAATATTAGCTTTTTACATTGTTAATTCCTTCTTATTAGGAATTAAGATTAGATTATAATTTAAAATTTCGGAATATCGTGATATCTAATCAAGAGCTTGACTTAATCCAAAAGGAAGGAGTGGCTGATATGTGGATTAAAATATATGAGGTTATCAATCAATTAATTGGTTTAGTAGGAGTTATTGAAATTACAGTTAACAAATTAAAAATTGTATTTCCAAACACTGTAAATGTATTGGGGATTATTCTATGAGAAATTTGATAAGACTGGAAAAAGTTTCACTAGAGAATAGGTCAAGATATATCGATTATCTACTGCTAGCTGATGATAGTTTGGTTGAGGTTAATAAGTACATAAAAGATGGTGACATGTATCTAATTCACTTTGAAGATAATGTAACTGGTATCATGCTATTTACTTTTCATCCTGACCTTGTCGTTGAATTAAAGAATATTGCATTAGTTAGTAAGTATAGGTGTATAGGAATGGGCAAAACAGTGATAACTGAATCATTTGAGATCTATAATAGAAAGGGTTTTAATAAAATGGTTGTCGGAACAGCTAATTCTAGCATTGGTAATTTGATTTTCTATCAAAAGGCAGGTTTTAGAATGACTGAAATAAAGAGGGGTTTTTTCGAAAAATATGCTAATCCTATTTTCGAAAACGGTATTAAAGCTGTAGATATGATAATGTTCGAGAAAGATTTAACTTCTTGATAAGGGCTTGAAGAACAATCGTAGGTACTACTGATAGATTTCAAAATTACTAAGCCAAACATGCTATGCCCCTTTTAAAAAAACATCAATAGCATGGGAGTGAAGGTAATGATTAAGGCTGTCCTATTTGATTTAGATGGTACACTTTTAGATCGAGATGCTTCAGTGAAAATTTTTATTAGAAAACAGTATGAGCGATTTATCAAATGGTTTAGTAGAGGAGCTGAAGGGAAACAACCTTATTCTTGGTATTATTACAAATGGAAAATGTGAAAGCTTTAGGTATTGATAGATATTTCAAAACAATTCTTATATCTGAATGGGAAGGAATGAAAAATCCCGAACCGGAACTTTTTAAAAAGGCTTTAATAGAACTTAACGTTTCTCCTATAGAAAGTATATTTGTCGGCGACCATCCTGAAAACGATGTTGAAGCTGCACAAAATATAGGTATGATAGGGGTTTGGAAAAAAGAATCTCAGTGGGATGATATTGGAGCAGATTTTATTATTGATGATTTGAAAGAAATTCTCTTAATAGTAGATATCCTCTAACTATTATAAAGTTAGAGGTTGTCACGAGATTAGCTTAAGGCCCACTGCTGATGACAGTATTATAGAAATAAATAAAATTCTTTTCCATTCTTTTGGCTCGCCGTATAGTACCATTCCCATTATGGTGGAACCTACTGTGCCAATACCTGTCCAAATTCCGTAAACGGTACCCATGGGTAAAGTTTGCATAGCATAGGATAAAAGCGAAAGACTTGATCCAAATGTAATTATTAGATATAACAAGGCATCACGCTTGCCCATTGCCAATCTCTTTATATTTAGAACCCCTAGGACTTCTAAAATTCCCGCTATAATAATTGCTAACCAAGCCATTATGTAACTCCTTTACTTTTTGAAGGCTCACTCGATACCTGCTTTAATCCAATAACTCCAATAAGAAGCGTACCAATCAAAATAACTTTTAATAAATGGAATGGTTCCCCATATACAGTAATTTCCACAATGACCGTGCCTGCAGTACCAAGACCTGCAAAAACAGCATAAACAGTGCCAATGGGAAGATGCTTTGCAGTAACTGGTAAAAGAATGAAGGTTGCAACAATTGCAATAATAGTCAATCCCCATTCTGTTATACCTTCTGAATGTTTGAGACCAGCCACCCAGTACACTTCAAAAAGAGCTGCTAATACAACATATAACCAATATTTGTTCATATTTTTACTCCTTGTTAAAGACTTCTTTAAAAATACAAAAACGGATGGATCATAAATTTCCCACTCTGTTCAATGTTTTTTATCTTCTCACTAAATTTATTTTTTGTCCATTCGTAGAATTTGAGTGATAAATATTTAGTGGATTACCTATTGCCTTGCTAATCGGTATCGGATTATCTAAGAGCAGGAGGTTTGATATTTTAAACTGTAACTATTATTATTTCAGTTAATCGTTCAGTTTAAAACTTATTTTGCTATGTACTCTTCATTCGGATTTTTTCTAACTGGACTTAGAATGATGCTTGATACACTTTAGCATCTAGAACAACATAGGAGGGGCAATTGATGAATAGTGATTTTACATTAGCCGTTCATAGTTTAACGTTGCTCGCCACGCTACCAGACCGGATGTCTTCAAGTGATGCAATTGCAGCGAGTGCTTCCGTCCATCCCGTTCGGATCCGTAAGGTGTTAAGTTTGCTTCGTAAACATGGATTTATTGAATCAAAGGAAGGAACTGGCGGTGGATTTATATTTTCATCGAACCCAAAAGTAGTTACTCTTAGGGAAATTTATCAGCTTACATCAGAGGGAACATTACAGCCTAAATGTCCACAGGTAAATGACAGTTGTGTGGTAGGATCAAATTTAGAAAATGTCCTTTATTCTATCTTTACAGATGGTGAAGAACACCTTGGTCAATTTTTAGGTCAATATAGTATTGAGGATGTTGTAAACTCGGTTAAGCAAAAACAATAAATACAAGCCCATTTTTTGACTTAGGGTTTGTTATAGATGTAGTATACAAAGTCAAAGATATATAGTTCACCTTAGGTAAAGCAGTATCAATTAAAGCTAACAAGGGGTAATTTAAATGTAATAAAATATATTACAGATAAGGTGGGATGTAGATGAAGTCAATCGCTCTTGATTTGAAACAAAAGGGTAGAAAAAATGACATAATGAACTTAGAAGAATATGGCATTGCGGTTCAAAAAAACCAGAGTGAAAGAATCTATACACCTGAGCAATCTACGAATGCCGCATTCTACTTAACAGAAGGATTTGTAAGACTTGTTAATCAACAGAATTGTATCACGAAAGTTATTGGATCACGTGAGTTTTTCGGGGATCGTTCGATATTCTCCTCGGAGAATATATATGCGGAAGCACTGACAAATATTAAATATGTACGTATAGATGAATCTAGCTACAAGCGCCTAATGGATGATAATGTAGAGCTTACAATGGATATTACTTCAAGCATATCTAAACATTACGCCTATTTGCAAAAGGAGCAAACTTTACTGTCCCGTTCTAAAGAACTTTTTGGACATATGAAAAGAGGACATTCACTATTGCCGCTACTGATCAATTGGAAAAAGGATTGCTCTATCTGTTTGAATTAGGACGATTTTTGTGATTTGAAAGTACATTGTACTAATTAATTCAGTTCTAAAAATTAGAGGAGGGGAAATTAATGGAAGTCAATAAGAAGTTAAATCTATCTGTTGGAGATTGGGTCAAGGGCGTTTCAAAAAATGGAGAACTGGTACATGGGTACTTGGAGAGTTTCCAACCAAACAATTCAAAAGTAGTTTTAAAAGTTGTAGTTAGTGATAACGAGCGAATCATTGGCAATACTGTACGTTTTGATGAACAGGATATTGAGAAAATTGATACTACTTTTAAAAATACGGAAAAACAGCTTGAAGACTTAATTGATTTGGCCCTATCCACTAGGGATCATAGCTGGTTCATGGAGTTATCAACGGAATTAAAGGCTTATAAGCAAGATGATAACACTTCTTCTAAAACGAAAAAACGTTCTAAAAACAATGGAAAACTAAGAAATAAATCATTTTAACAGATTATGTCAGGCACGTTTTGTCGGAATATTCCTACAAAACGTGCCTGATGTTATTTGGTTTAAATATCAACGATTATATAGATAGCTAGTTTTTTATTCTAAAACATCAGAATGCTGCTTTTTTGTATCCGAATTAATTGGTGAAGAGACACCAGCGTTTCTTATTTCTTCATCACTAATACCTTTTATTAACATAGGATTGAAATTGTACCAGATTTTTTCAACTCTAGTTGTAACAGTTCCTGCTTGCTGCTTTTAATGATAACTGTTGGCCTATAATTTGATTCACAAATGAATTGAAGTGGTTTTGATTTAAAGGATATAGATAGTTCCTACTCTTTATTAATTTTTCCAAAATTGGATCTGTTTTGGATAAGGATTTAAGTCTTACATCTTCTGAAGTAAACTAGAGTTTATCCATTTTTATCTACTCCTGAGGTTAAAGATTTTATCTTTTATCTATATAATTATTTAAAGGGAATAATATTATCACATACAACAAAACACGGATCTACAGGTAGTGTAATCCGTGTTGAATGGGTCCATTTCTAATAGTAAATATCAGCCTTTTATTTTGATGTGGTGTGAATAGTAGTGTTAATAAAAATGGTTTTTGGGGGCTAATTAACTAAAGATTCTGATAAGGCTTGTAATAGCAGCAATCGAACTGAGGCCAGTACCAATCACCCATTTTATCATCATTACTTGTGTGTTTTTAACATAGACTTCCATTTTTTCATGATAATAATCTAAGTCTGCTTTTGTAACGAGTTGTTTGTCTTTAATCAACTGTTCAACAATATCCTTAACTTCTTCACTTCCAGTTTTGGTGTTTAGAAATTCTTCAATTTCATCTGCTGTTGATTCAAGATCCTCTAGCTTATCCTCTATCATTTTTTGTTTCGCATATAAATCCTTAATCATTATCACCCCTTTCACAGTTTCTATCTCTAATAGGGACCCCCATTAATAACATATTCATAATTAATGAGGCACGGAAAGGCACTTGTCCACTTGTTATTAAAATAGACATAGGGGTAAACTATGAGTGTGTATGAATCGTTTACGCAATTATAAATATAAATAAACTTATTAAGGATGGTTTGTTATGAATATTAGAATTGAACTAACATATAAAACTCCAAAGGGAACAGAAACAATATTTAGCTCAGATATAATGCGTGCGGAAAAAGCGATACTAATTGCGGAAGATTTGGAAAAAAACGGACGAGCAAAAAACCTGATGTTTGTGGATGGTCATGAAACAACATGGTCGATGAAAGATTTAAAGAAATATATGAAGGGAATTGAAACTGAACCACATAATGCAACTGTGTATTTTGATGGTGGTTTTGATTTAGGAACAAAAAGATCTGGCTTAGGTTGTGTTATTTATTATGAACAGAATGGAAAGTCTTTTCGCCTTCGGAAAAATGCTTTAGTAGGAGAGTTGAACACAAATAATGAGGCTGAATACGCGGCATTTTATTTAGGGTTACAGGAACTTGAGCTCTTAGGTGTTCACCATCTACCTGTGACATTTATTGGGGATTCTCAGGTAGTTATTAACCAGTTACTTGGGGAATGGCCATGTGTAGAAGATGAGTTAAACAGATGGGCAGATCGAATTGAGGTAAAACTCGAGCAGTTAGGAATTACCCCAGAATACAACACCGTTTCAAGAAAGAAAAACCGGGAAGCCGACCAACTAGCAACACAGGCTCTAAAAGAAATTGAGATAACTAGTACAATGGAGCTAGGACACGAACAATAGCTGGATTGGTTGTCTTATAAAAAATGCAAGGTACTTTCCTAGAGAAAGTACCTTGCATAATTAAAATATTTTTTATTTTTCAAACTCTATTTTAGTGTTCGATTGAATTTTTCCATTTCGGGATCCTTCTTTAATGATTTCACATGAAAAGGATTAGCTGAATTGTTCTTTACATCCTTGATACCAATTTCTTTGCCAACTGGATCAGAAATTATTCCCTCTTGTTCCCCATCAAAGTGTGGGTCCTGTTCGACATTTTCGCTTCTTTTGGTCAACACATTCACCCCCTAAGGTTTAGGATGCTAAAAAAGGTCCTAACTTTCATCAAAAAATTCATTGAATAATCGTTGTTCCGTATCATCAGTAACGTTGTCAGTTGCATAGGGATTTTCGTCTTTATTTGTTTTCACATCTAAGTTGGTCTTTGCAACTATTCGTGGACTATTGGAAGGTTCCACAATTATTCGATCGTCTAAAGAATCGAAATCGGGCATGTCATTTTTTCTGTTTTCATTTTTCTCCATTTAAATTCCTCCACTTGATAATAAGATTTAGTTTGAGCTTTCTAACTAAAAAGTATTCCACTATTTCAACTGGTAATGAAAGGCTAAAGATATATACGTCTTAAGTCTTAGACATAATTACTCCTGGAGTACGTTTTGAAAGGTTAATTATTCCTCTATGATAGGAATATAAAGAAGTGATTTGGAGGAGTTAAAATGAAAAAGCAATTATTGTTAGGTTGTATCGTAGGATTTGGATTGTTAACAGTAGTGGGTTGTGGTTCTTTGAATCCAATTAACGCTGTTGTTGGTGACATAGAAAAAGACGAGATTGTTGTCAAAAAAGATCAAGCCACTGAACTTGAAATGGAATTAGATTTAGGTGCAGGTGAAATGCATGTTACAGGTGGTGCAAATGATTGGATCACAGGTGAAATTGAATACAATAGTAGTAAGTTAAAGCCAAAGGTTTCCTATGATTTGGATGGTAAAACGGGTAAAGCTTCTATTAAACAAAAGAAAAATGTAAATCTAAACGTAGAATTTGGAGAACACAAGAACAGATGGTATCTTCAGTTAACAGATGATATCCCAATGGATTTACAAGTAGATGTAGGTGCTTCAGATACAAAATTGGACTTAAGAGGTATTCAGTTAACAGAACTTAATTTAGATGCAGGAGTAGGGGACATTGAGGTTGATCTAAGTGGAGATTGGCAAGAAAGTTTCGACGCTACTATTCATACTGGTATAGGAGAAACAACCGTTATTCTTCCAAAAGATGTTGGCGTAAAGGTTGTGTCTGAAAAAGGCATAGGGACAGCTGATTTTACAGGATTCATTTCTCAAGGTGATAACGTCTATGTGAATGAAGCTTATGAAACAGCAGATGTTGTCATTATGGTCGAAGCAGAAATGGGTATTGGAGAAGCTAATTTCAAGTTGAAATGATATTGGTCTTAAAAATTTAGGCCAGACCACCACTCATTGGAGGTCTGACCTAAGTGCGTTCTTATATAGATGTAAATTAATTACATTTTAACTGTAAAAATAACCGAATATTCTAACATATATGATAAAATGAATAGGGTTATAACATTAAAATTTAAGGGGAGATGCACATGCTTAAGAAGTTTGCTTCCGATGCTTTAGGACTTTCCGATATTGGCAAAATTATTGAACCTGTCGACTTTGATAAAACAGATGCAGATGATTACGTAAGACATGAAGATAACGAAAAGATCTATTTTTTAATTAAGACAAAAGCAGATGAGTACTGTTTTACTAACTTAGCTTTTGTCCATGTGGATGGAGAAAATGCGATTTCTTCTAAGCGTACACTAAAGCGTTACCCGTATTCACAGCACAAGATTTCTAACGTTCTTTTAGAAACAGCAGGTAAAGTGGATTTAGATATTGAAATCAAATTTTCACTTGGAAACGAAGGCTTTAGTATCGATGTTGATAAGAAACAGATAGAAAAATTAAATGATCTTTATAAGGCGTTAGTCTTTATTTCTGAAATTACCCACGAAAATAATGTGATGCTAGAAATGGCTGGGCAAAGTCTGGATAAGGCTGTCACAGTTTTACAGAACTCTAGAACGAGTGAAACCCAACTGGCAGATCAATACAAACAATTAACAGAGTATGGATTTTCATGGTTGAAATCAGTTCGGGAGCAATACCATAAAAAGGATTTTGGAGATGTTTTTGAGAAATATATTAATAATTAACGAAATACTACCGAGTGGAATATTCCACTCGGTAGTATTTCGTTAAAGGCTTCCAATGACACTTAGAGAGCTCCTTTCGAACTTCTTGCTTCTAGTATTTGTTTTTGTACTCCACCCAAACTTGCTAAACAGATTACTTAGAGATTGTGGATGTTTTGGGTATAATGAAAAATGAAAACACCTATGAAGGAGCATTATTTATAATATGGTAGAAAAAACGTTTAAAGTTATTGATCCATTAGGCATTCATGCTAGACCTGCAACAGTCTTAATTCAACAAGCAAATAGGTTTAATTCCGAAATTAAATTAGAATATGGTAAAAAGGTAGCCAACTTAAAATCAATTATGGGTGTCATGTCCCTAGCAATAGAACATGGTGCTTCCTTTAAACTTAGCGTTAATGGTCATGATGAGGAAGAGGCATTAAACAATTTAGTAGACTTTTTACATACACAAGGATTAGCAGAATAATTAATGTGTGGACAAAAATAACAAAGTGCCTTCGTAGTTAACTACAAAGGCACTTTGTTATTTTTATTAACTTTATAATTTCCTAATATACCTTGTCCCCGTTAAAAATTGAATTCTTAACAATGACATAATCAACCGTGCGGATTGCTTCAAGCTTGTCTCCGCCAGCATAAGAAATGGCAGATTGAAGATCCTGTTCCATCTCTATCAGGGTTTCTTTTAAAGATCCTTTATGCTCGACAAACATTTTCTTACCTTCTACATTTTTCTTTTCACCTTTTTGATACTCTGAAGCCGAACCAAAATACTCTTTAAAAAGCTTTCCATCTTTCTCAAAGGTTTCCCCAGGAGATTCTTCATGACCAGCAAATAGTGACCCGATCATAACCATTGTTGCACCAAATCTTACTGATTTAGCTATATCCCCATGTGTGCGAATACCACCATCAGCAATAATTGGTTTACTTGCTGCTTTGGCACACCAACGTAGGGCTGCTAATTGCCAACCACCAGTACCAAAGCCAGTTTTTATTTTAGTGATACAAACCTTACCAGGTCCAATTCCAACTTTTGTCGCATCGGCACCAGCATGCTCTAATTCTCTTACTGCTTCTGGAGTACCAACATTACCTGCGATAAGAAAGCTTAGAGGTAAGTGTTTCTTAATGTGCTTGATCATTTCAATCACTGCATTGGAATGGCCATGAGCAATGTCAATCGTGATGTATTCAGGTGAAAGGTGTAACTCCGCCAATTGTTCTATGAATTTATACTCTTCTTCTTTCACTCCGACACTAATCGATGAGATTAATCCGCGTGATTTCATATCTTGAATAAATGTAATTCTTTTTTCAGGTTGAAAGCGATGCATTACATAAAAATAATTATTTTCAGCTAAATATAATGCGATTTTTTCATCTATAATCGTTTGCATATTTGCAGGAACAACAGGTAGTTTAAATGAATGTCCACCTAACCTTACAGTTGTATCACACTCTGAACGGCTGTTTACTACACATTTTGCAGGAATCAATTGAATATCTTCGTAATCAAATGCATTTTCCATTATATACACTCCTAAACACGAATAATAAAAGTTGGGTTAAATATAATTGTTCGTCCATTTGATAATTTACAGTATTTTTTGCAATATGTCAAAGGTTTTTGTGTTGTGGGGGGACTATGATTGTTCCAATTGTATGTAGTGACTGAAAAATAAAAGCCCTGAATTAGAATGTACTAAGGACATTCTAATTCAGGGCTTTTGAGTTCAAAAAACAAGTTGATAACAATCCCCTCGATTCAAACAAAGAGAAAAGTAAGTTATGGAGAGAGATGTTGTCAACAGAGATTGCTCAATCAGATTCCCTACTACTTTTATTCATATTCCCCAATAATTTCAACGACTTCTTCGACTAAGGAGGTATCTAAAACTTTATCAAAATCAAGTTCCTCAGTAATTGCTCCATTTTCTTTATAGAATTCATATTGATTTTTAATATCGTCGGTAAACATTTCACCGTTTGGATTTAATCCAGTTACACCAATACTTTTCCATACTTCTGGATCCTTTGTTGCAGTATGCATTGTCATGATATCTATGATCTCATCTTTATTGCCTGTTTCTTTGACAAATGCATCATTATAATCACGGACACCTTTTAGATAAGCTGCCATGAAGCGTTTAGCGACTTCTCTTTTTTCCCCTAGGAATTTTGGAGATCCAAGTACCATTGCAATCTGTGCATTTGGTGCAAAATCAGTTGCATCACCAAAGCGAACGTGAATATCATTTGAGATTCCTTGGGCAATCAATGGCTCAATTTGTAATGCAGCATCAATCTGGTTATTACCTAAAGCTGACATCATATTACCGAAATCTGACAATAATACAAACTCTACATCATCTCTTGTTAACCCAGCGTGCTCTAACATCAATTGATAAATATAGTCATCTACAGCATTTTTGGTAGAAACAGCAACCTTCTTACCTTTAAGATCTTCGTAGCTTGTAATTTCATCCTGTAAATCTTTTCTTAATACAAAGGTGAAATAAGAACTGCCCTCAACATTATGTCCTTTATCAGCGATAAATCGAACATCTATGCCCTGTGCAATTGCGTTGAAGAACGATGCGGAGGAAATACCACCTGCAACATCTACCTCTCCTGCAGCAACTGCGGGTAACATTTCATCACTGTTACCAAAAGTAGCAAATTCTATTTCGATGTTATAGTCCTCAAAATAGCCTTTTTCCTTTGCTATATAAAATCCAGCACCTGATGCTGATCCATCCTCAGCAATAACAACTTTGGCCGTTTCTTCCAAAGGTGCTAATGGATCCTCCTCTGAACTGGAACTGTCCTCCGTTTCGTCAGTTTCAGAACTTTGCTCCTCTGGTTCTTCAGTGGAGGTATCACCAGTATCAGGCTCTTCTTGTTCCGTGGTGGTGTTAGAGCTACAAGCAGTTAATGCTAATAGTAAAACAAGAAACGGAATGGTTAACCACTTCATTACATTATTTTTCATTTTTCAATCTCCCCTTCATAAATGTATATATCTATTTAAATAGATTCACGTATTAACTCGCTTTTCGAAGTAGTAGGATTCCCCCTTTCAGAAGTATTAGGTTAAAATTAGAACAAATTGGCAGGAGTACTAGCCAAATAACAATTCGTTTAACTTTCATTTTTGGGTATAAATCTTCCGCTGATTGTAGTTTCACTCTTTATTGTGTACGTGAACCTTGAACTTCTGTTTGGAGATGCTGCCATATATCAACAAACTCTTTGGCCATTTCTTCATTGGAACGAACATCCTCCATCGTTCGGGGGCGAGGCAAATTAATCTTTTTCTCTTTGATTATTTGCCCAGGTTGGGCACTCATCAATAGTATTCGATCACTTAAGAGCATAGCTTCATCGATGCTATGTGTAATAAATAACACTGTTTTTTTCGTTTCTTGCCATATATTTAATAGTTCCTCTTGGAGGATAAATTTGTTCTGTTCATCTAGAGCGGCAAATGGTTCATCCATCAACAATATTTCTGGGTCATTAGCAAAAGCTCTTGCGATACTTACCCGCTGTTTCATCCCCCCAGACAGTTCTTTGGGATAGAGATTGGCGAAGTTCTCCAAGCCAACCTTTTTCAAATAGTATGCCGTACGCTCTTTGATCACTCTAGTTGGCAAGTGTCTCATCCTTAAACCAAAAGCTACATTATCCTTCACTGTCATCCACGGAATCACACCCCGTTCTTGAAAGACCATTGATTGCAAAGGATTGTCTGCATTCTCCTGATTGATTTGGAAATTGCCGGTGCTAGGTGTTTCGAGTCCAGCAAGAATTCTCAGTAATGTCGTTTTTCCGCAGCCACTAGGACCGAGAAGACAGACGAATTCTCCCTCATCTATGGTTAAAGAAATGTTTTTGATCGCTTCTACGCTTTCGTTTCGTTTAAAAAATACTTTCGTTAATTGATTTAGTTCAATTTTTGCTTGACTGGTCAAACCTAAACACTCCCTTCCTTCAGACTCATTACTTCCAAGGTATTAACTTACTTTGTAGTCCACGGATTATCAGAGAAAAGAGATAACCAAAGAACGAAATCAACACGAGTCCTACATACATTTGTGGAAGTAAAAAGGCTTTATAGTTCATCCAAATAACATAACCAATACCTGAGTTAGCACCGATCATTTCAGCTGCAACGATGGTCAATAATGCAATCGCCTGCCCCATTTGAATACCCTCTAACATAACCGGAAGCGAGCCAGGTAAGGCAATTTTAAAAAAGAAATCCTTGGCATTGGCTCCGTAATTTTTAGCTACATCAATATAGATATTATCAATATTAATAACACCCGCAGCAGTATTAATTACTACTGGGAAAAAGACACTAATCGCAATGGTTACCATTTTTGAAAACTCACCAATCCCAAATATGATTAAAATAATTGGTAACATGGCAAGTGTTGGTATTGGCATAAACGCCATTACTAGTGGTGAAAAGAAATGGCGAATAGGAGAATACATTCCCATAAGTAGACCGACAATAATGGCTGGTATCACTCCTAATAAGAAGCCCGCAAAGATCCGAAGTAAACTGATTTCTATATGAGTAAATATTTCACCAGATAAACCCATTTGATATAGTGTTGCTAAAATTTTGGTTGGAGGTGGAAAAAAACGAGGATCAATTAGTGCTGTTCGTGATAACAACTCCCACAACATTAATACTAGAATTGGAGATGAAATAGTAAGTAATTGCTTAAATTTGGCTTTGCGCTGACGCTTTTTAAATTCCTCTTTTTCCACCTGGACTGCATATTCAGTCAACCGCTGTTTTTCCATGCTGTCACCACCTCTCACGTTGTTATACTATGCATTCGCCCAGAAAGTGTTCTTTAATAATTTTGCCTTTTTTGATGTTAATGAGTGCCCTATATCAGCTAGAGAATTCTAATAAGCTTAGAACTAGATGAAGGAGATAAGGTCTATTTGTCGAAGTTAACCGAGTAAAGAAAATAATCGAGATGTAGCAGGGGGGAGTTCTGTTGAGTAATAAACCTACTGAATTGGGTATCTTGTTAAGGGGAGAAAGGACCAATAATCGAAATGGTGAAATGGATAAAGCTAGCATTGAAAAAGTCATTCTTAATGAAATCCCTAAAGAAGAGGTCAGTACTTGGGAATTAATAAAAAATTTGCCGACTCCCCAGAAAAAACTGCTATGGTATTTAATAATTGAGTCTAATAAAGATGGAACGACAATTTACTCTCACGACAAAAACAACCTATTATTCCTCATGGATAAGGGTTTAATAAGATTGAACACTTTTTTTAAGTCTACAACTAAAGTTAGTGTATTTGTGCTTCGGGATACTCCATATCTGATGCGAGCCCTATCCAGGAAAAGGTAAAAATTTGTGTAGATTAATACTATAATGCTAGTCTTAAAATGGCTGCAATAATAGATAGTAAACTACTAGTGCATGATTTAGTTATTCAAGAATTAAATTAGGTGGGATACATGATGGATATAAAAAATATTTTAGTAACTGGAAAACTATACAATGAGTTTAAAAAAGCGATCAATATTGATTCGCACCGACAATCATTTCGTTTTATTGATGAAGAAATCGTTTCATCAGATGATTTGAAATGGGCGGATGCATATGTGAATTTTAAGCCAACAGCAAACTTTGAGTTTCACAATATTAAATGGGTTCATTCATTAGGAGCTGGAGTAGATAGTTTCCTCTATGAGAAGAAGTGGAAAGATGATGTATTACTAACCAGGACAATTTGTTCATTTGGCCAACGTATTAGTCAATACTGCTTAAGCTATTACCTCAAGGATCTACAGAAACATGATCTTTTTCAAAAACAACAAAAAGCTAATAAGTGGCAACCGATTACTCCACAACTAATTGATGGTCAAAAAACAGTAGTATACGGGACTGGAGAAATTGGTCAGGAGATTGCGAAATTATTCTCATCACTAGGCATGGAGGTCTTCGGCGTTTCATTAAGTGGAAGAAACAAACCTTATTTTAGTAAAGTTTATTCTACTACCACTGAATTTGACCTGTTTAGTGAGACAGATTTATTAATTAACACACTGCCATTAACAGAAAGCACGGATGGGCTGTTTGGAAAAAAAATCTTTGATCAATTAAATAATGCTGTTTTTATAAATGTTGGTAGAGGAGCTTCATTGATTGAATCTGATTTACTTAACTCCTTAGAGAAACAAAATATAAGATTGGCAGTTTTGGATGTCTTCAAAGAGGAACCCCTGCCCAAAGATAACCTGTTATGGCAACACAATAATGTAGTGATAACACCTCATATTTCAGCAGTTACAACAGTTGAAGAGGCTGTCAGTTGTTTTTTAGATACTCTTGATAGAATTGAAAAAAATAGTGAATTGAAAAATGATGTGGATCCTTTGAGAGGATATTAAACGGAAAAGGTGCTAGCCTTCCTATGAATGATTATCCATATTGGTCTAGCACCCGTTATTTCCTTTTCGTTTTGTAAACTTTGTTAAGTTCAACTTTGAGTTTTGCCGAGCATGTAACCTTAAGTAGGAGTTCCAGTAAGGGGATTCGCCATTAATAGATGGAATCGTTAATGGGCCAAATCCTTGAAGGTCGCTGGGCATGTACTTGAAATTTACAATCGTCAATTCACCAACTTATTGATTTTCTTATTTCTAAGGTTTATCTGCTTACATTAGCATTTATGGCAATACTCCTTCAGTATAGGGACTGAAATTTACATATATTAGAAAAAACATCCATTTATGGTTATTTTCAATAGAAAGGAATTAAAATCCTTTTATATTTTGAAGTCAACACACTCGTTATACCAACAATCTAAATAGCAAATAAATGGAATCAAGTTATATTAAAAAATTAGAACAATTTTTAAAAAAGGTTAAGATTGAGAAACATTATATTTATGAACATCTATAAAACATTATTTTTTTCTTGTATATTTGTTAATTTAAGGCAAAAAATATGGTCAAAAGGAGGTCTTGACCATGGATGCTAAAAGAGCACAAGAGATTGCTTCTTCACCAGCAATGGCTAATGTAACTTATAATGGTGGGAAAATGTATATTGAGCATGTCGATCAAGAAACTGGAAATGCAACTGTCCATCCACTTGATAATCCAGAAATGAAGCAAAGTATTTCAGTTAACAACCTGATGGAAGAACAATAATTTAACCATTAAGAAACACCGCCACAACAAGCGGTGTTTCTTAATGGCTAAATTATTTACATGAGCTAAAAGTTTTTACGATTTTTTAAAATGGAATTGGACTTCTAAATTTAAGTAAAAGTCGAATATGAAATTATTAGCTTTAAATTTTGTTTATTACCATTGTTCAAAATGAGCGTTGTTATTTTCTGCTTCTTGTTCTGCTATAGTTCGAATAGGATTTGCTCCTTGCCCACCAACTTGATTGGCTCCGACATCTTGAAAGGGTTGTTCACTTTGTGAATTGTCCAGTGCATTACTAATTGTTTGAGGTAATCGCTGAAAAGTCCCATTTTGCACACCTCTAGTAATGCCGTAAGCAGCTGCACCGGCTGCGCCTATAGTTAACACTGAATTCATTATTCCTCGTCTGTTCATTCTAAACATCATCCTTCCAATTTAGTTAGACCCTAATTTTATTTAGGATATCTGTAGTTTTTATAAAAAAATAATAAATATACAAAAGTCTTTTTTAATTGTTAGAAATCTTAATGCAAAATTATAGATATCAGAGGTTAGTCGGTGAAAATGGATATTTACTTCGAAATGGATGGATAAACATTTGGAATATTAATGTGCAACTAAACGTTTATTGATAAAATAAAACTAAAAGAATTGAGGTGAAACTTTATGCCAAAACCAACAGATTTAGGACGAAGTATTTCGTTAATTGAACTTTACGATTTGGGTATGGAAAAAAGAACTGGCTCTTATATCCTTCATGAAAATGAATTAGCGATCATAGAAACAAGTGCAAGTCCATCTATTCCTTACTTGTTAAAAGGTTTAGATGTCTTGAAAATTGACCTGAAAGAAATCAAGTACATAATCGTTACCCACATACACTTAGATCATGCTGGAGGAGTAGGACTCTTGCTTGAAAAGTGTCCAAACGCAAAAGTGATTGTCCATCCAAAAGGTAAACGTCATCTTGCTAATCCGACAAAGTTAATTCAAGGGGCAAGAGCTGTTTATGGTAATTCCTTTGACAAACTATTTGATCCCATTTTAGCAGTACCAGAAAATCGTTTAATTTCAAAAGAAGATGGAGAAACAATAACAATTGGAGAAAATCGCACCCTAACGTTCTTTGACACACCGGGTCATGCTAAACATCATTTTTCTATTTATGATTCCTATAGTAATGGTATTTTTACAGGCGATACAATCGGAGTGTTCTATCCACAAACAAAAGATTACGGATTTGAATTTGTTTTACCTTCTACTTCACCGAATCAGTTCAATCCCGATGCTATGTTAAAATCATTGGACCGAATTGAACAATTAGGGGTAGATATAATTTATTTTGGTCACTTCGGAAAGTCTGAGAATCCTGAATCTATTTATGAGCAAATCAGATATTGGTTACCTAAATTTGTTGATGCTGGTGAAAAAGTGATTGAAGAATACCCAGATGCTCAGGTAGAGAAAAAGATTGCAGTTATCACAGAACGTTTGCTCCTCGTGGTGTCTACCTTCTTGAGTGATAAAGGGATTGAAGCGAGTAATGAAGTGTACAAGCATATAAAATTAGATATGCAAATATGTTCAATGGGAATCGTGGATTATTTGGAAAAGCAAAAATAGGACTTATCATGGATAATCAAAAGCCCTAAAGAGAACGAGCTCTTTAGGGCTTTTGTGTGTTAATAAAGCTATATTTTTTCACCGTTTTTAAGTCGTTCGATAAACTCGTTTAAATCCTCTTTTTTTACTCTCCAGTGTCTTCCAATTTTGAAGGCTGGAATTTTAGCATCCTGTACCAATTTATATGTTGTCATTTCACTAAGTTGTAAATATTCAGCAACTTGCGAAACTGTCATTATCTCTTTTTCCATTAAGAACGCCCCCAAACTGATAACCTTAGCTAAATCATACCACAATCATATCACTTTAATAAAAAAACAAAAGATAAACTTACTCAATTATACTCAACTATACTCAAATATAACTTATTGTCCATTTTGTGAAATCAAGTACTTTTACGGAGAAAGATAGAGTATTTAAGAGAATGTGCTCAATGATTACGTTTTCTTGTAGTTTTGGTTGTTCAAATTAATATGGTATGATTCGTCTTGTTGAAAACGGAATTAACTTTTGTGAGAGACGAAAGTTACTATACTACAAACAGAAGAGGTGCAAAATTGAATTTACAAACAATAAAACAAGAATGGTTTGGCAACATTAGAGGAGATGTATTGGCAGGAATAGTCGTGGCATTGGCTTTAATTCCTGAAGCAATAGCTTTCTCTATTATAGCTGGTGTAGATCCTATGGTTGGTCTTTATGCTTCATTTTGTATCGCAATTATCATTGCATTTGTTGGCGGAAGACCTGGCATGATATCAGCAGCAACAGGAGCAATGGCTTTATTAATGATTACACTAATTGCTGATCATGGATTGCAGTATTTATTTGCTGCAACGATCCTAACTGGTATCATACAAATTTTATTTGGGGTTTTTAAACTAGCTAGTGTTATGAAGTTCGTTCCAAGATCTGTAATGGTAGGCTTCGTTAATGCGCTTGCTATTTTAATTTTTACATCACAGCTCCAGCATTTTGTCGGTGAAGGTTGGGTAATGTATGCCCTTGTAGGTTTAACTCTTGCTATTATTTATTTATTACCTAGAATTACAAAGGCGATTCCTTCCACATTAGTTGCCATCATTGTAGTAACAGCAATAGCTGTCTTTGGTAACATTGGAATTAGAACGGTTGGTGATTTAGGAAATCTGACTCAACAGCTACCAGTTTTTCTAATCCCATCAATTCCTTTCAATCTCGAAACATTAATAATTATTTTCCCTTATTCATTAGCATTAGCAATTGTTGGTTTGTTGGAATCTTTATTAACAGCTAATATTGTTGATGATATGACAGATACAGAGAGTAATAAAAATAGAGAAAGTCGTGGCCAAGGGATTGCAAACGTAGTTACAGGATTTTTTGGAGGGATGGCAGGCTGTGCAATGATTGGACAGTCAGTTATTAACGTGAAATCGGGCGGAAGAGGCAGACTGTCTTCGCTTGTTGCGGGTTTATTCCTTATGTTTTTGATTATCGTCTTAGGTGGTATAGTAGTTCAAATTCCTATGGCGGCCTTAGCTGGTGTGATGATCATGGTTGCAATAGGTACATTTGATTGGTCGTCGTTAACGAACCTCCATAGGCTACCTAGAACAGATGCAGTAGTTATGGTGGTTACAGTAGTTACTGTTGTAGTAACACACGACTTATCTAAGGGTGTTCTAGCAGGTGTACTACTTAGCGCGATTTTCTTCGCATCTAAGATATCTAAAGTGAAGGTTACTCAAATTGTTGCTTTGGAAGGATCTAAAAAAGTTTACAAGGTTAACGGTCAAATCTTCTTCGCATCTGTAAATGATCTTTTAGACAAGTTTGACTTCAGTGATTCAGTCAAAGAGGTTGAAATTGATTTATCCTACGCGCATTTATGGGATGACTCAGCAATTGGTGCACTAGATAAAATTGAAATGAAGTTTGAACAGAATAATATTCATGTAACGTATTCTGGATTGAATGAGGAAAGTAAGCACTTGAAAAAACAGATTGGTGGATTTTCAAAAGCTTCTGGCCACTAAATGAACTGGATCTTAAAGTAGAACATTATAAGAGGTGAAGCACTTGTTTAAAAAAATCCTATTAGCAACTGACGGATCGGAACATTCGCTCCGTTCAGCTGAACATGCAATAAAGCTTGCTATTCAATTTAATGGAACAGTGGATGTTGTTTATGTAGTAGATGCTAGAACATCAAAATCAGATGTTTTACACTACGTTGACAAATATGAGGTTAAAAGGGAAAGGCAAGAAAAGATAAAGCCAGTTCTCACTCTACTAGAAAGTTCAGAGATTGATTATAAAGTTCAAATCCTACATGGAGAACCAGGACCAAGTATAGTAGATTATGCAAATAAACATGACTTTAATTGTGTTGTTGTAGGGAGTAGAGGTTTAAACAACTTACAAACGATGGTGTTAGGCAGTGTTAGCCATAAATTGGCCAAGAGAGTGAAATGTCCGGTTTTAATTACTAAATAAAAAAAGGAACGATGGATTATTTTTTATCCATCGTTCTTTTTTGTATATAGTTTAGATTAAACTGTTAGATAAAACTTCTACTAGTTAATAGGGAGGACAATTTAGAGTTTTCGTAATTAATAAATTACATATATTTGTTAGATAAACTGGCAGGGTCCTTGTTCCAATGTGTAAAATTCTATTCTTTGTGGAAGAATTGTAGGATGATATATGTTTTTTAAATGGTCTTTATGAATAAGGATTTAATAATTGGGGGTTTATCATATGTATAAAAAAATTATACTAGCAACAGATGGTTCGGAACATTCTAAACGAGCAGCCGAAAACGCTATTCATATCGCCACATGTAGTCCTGAATCAACCATTGATGTTGTTTACGTCGCTGATACAGGTCACGCGAAATCAGATGCGCTCAGTAACTGGAACTCCGTTGATGTCAACGATTCACGCAAAAGAAGAATTAGGGAAGTTGAAGGTAGAGCAAAGGAAGCAGGAGTATCCTATCAAATTAAAATTTTACACGGAGATCCTGGGCCGTCGATAATAGAATATGCAAATAAAAACGCAGCGGATATTTTAATTATTGGTAGTAGGGGACTTAATGGTGTGCAAGAATTTGTTCTTGGAAGTGTAAGCCACAAGGTTGCAAAACGTGCTAACTGTCCGGTACTGATTGTAAAATAATATGAGTTTGAAAAGGCTAAATTCCTTAATTAGATGAGGAGTGTGGCCTTTTTTATTTCCTTACTTAAATTATAAAAAGTTTATTACTGCCCAATGATTTCTATGAAGTAGAGTAATACAATCTGCGAAAAATTACAGCCTTCCATATCTTAATCTTATAATGATGAGTGTAAATTTTGAGAGTTTGTTTTTCAAGAATTTAGTTTGGTTTTGGTATTTCGCTTTTGGTAACTTAAATAACAGGAAACTGATAGTATAACATCATATTTGACAATAATTCTTGAATTTACCATTTACTTTCTGACTGTTTCGACAATTTCCCTTGTTTTTTATAACGAATCTGTGTAGAATTATATTATAAATTATGTTAAAAGAGGAAAATACGGATTTTTATGTTAAAATATGCATATATGTGAGGATTATTACATAATTACTAAATGTTAAACAGTAATAAAACAGAGAAAACAAGTAATCTATTATTATTGTGTAATAAGAATACTAGAAAATAGGAGTTATATATGCAGAAAAGACTTAGAACATCTACCTTATTAAATGAAGAAAAAAGAACAACAATATGGTTTTTATGGTTATTTTATTCGGTTTATCTAATATATGATATTTTCTATAAATACATTTTACCTGAAACCCCTTGGCTTTCAGATCCTGGTCCTGTAAATAATAGTTTGGATTATATAATGTATATTGTAATATTGGCACTTTTACCAATATCTTTTTATTTAATTAAGAATAAAAATCCTTGGTTAATAAAATATATTTATTTTATATCTTTTACATTAATTAATATTTTAAATGAAATTTGGTTCTATTTAGGTAATGAAGTTCCTTATAGTAATGGCAATATAGTTGAAATTGTAATTGTATTATTTTCTCCAATATTTGTAAGTAAAAGGTTTTTTTACTTAGTGTCCCTCGGCACGATAGTAAAGTTTGTGATTGTAGGAATAGTTATTAAAGACTCATTAGTTGTGCTGCCATTACTTATAGTAGTTGTTTTAGCAATGATAGCTTATATTCTACTATTTCGTTTTATTAGTTATGTTATGGCAGTAAGAGACTCCTATGATAAACAGTTGGAAGGTATTGTAAAAGGGATTATTACTACTCTTGAGCTTAAGGATTCATACACTCGAGGTCATAGTGAACGTGTTGCTGAGTACTCGATGACTCTAGCAAAAGCCACTGGGAGCTTTAAAGATAGCCAGTTAAAGTCTTTTTATTACACCTGTTTATTACACGATATCGGAAAAATACAGATTCCCGACTCTATTTTGACGAAACCAGGAAAATTGACTTCCGAGGAATACGAAGTTATTAAAACTCATCCAATTGTAGGGGCAAAAGCAGTTCAAGAAGTCGAGGGGATATCAGAGAATATTGATGTTATTCGTAATCATCATGAACGTTGGGACGGCAAAGGTTATCCAGATGCTTTAAAAGGAGAAGAGACAGCTCTACTGCCAAGGGTTACTGCTATTGCAGATGCATTTGATGCAATGACTTCTTCTAGATCTTACCGAAAAGCATTGGATTTAGATGAGGCCTATAAACAAATTGTAGAAGGAAGCGGGAGTCAGTTCGACCCACACTTGGTAGATATATTCCAAAAAATATATCCAGAGTGGGTTGACTACCATAAACAATATCATAGCCAAGATTAACCTAAATCACTGAATGAAGGAGGTGAAATGCCATGAAAATTCGTAGACTCAATAAAATAAAAGTAACTTGCTGGTGGTGTATATTTTTTGGAGATCGTTAATAATCAATATAAGGATTAGATAGGATGCTAGAAATCTAGCATCCTATTTTTATATAAATTTTAATTCGGTGGTGTAAACTATGAATCTATCCATAAACTCTCAACTTAATTTATATCCTCTAACTATTCGTCAAGACAAAAAGCATTATATTGTCGAAGACTCTCTTTCTGGAGATTTTTTTGAAATGCCTAAAATTTGTATTGATGCTATCAATATGATCAATAACGGGGAGTCCCTGGTAAGTATACAACAGGAGTTAAAATTAAAAAATCCTGATGAGGATGTAGATCTAGTAGAGTTTGCTGAACAGCTACTAGATCTTGGATTGATAAAAGAAATTGATGGTGAAGCAATTCAAGTTACAAAAAAAAATCAGACGCCAACAGGTTTTAAGTGGATTTCACCTCAGGTAGGACGTCTGTTCTTTAATAGGGTGACGATTAAGCTCTATATTGCTATTATCTTTATTAATATTTTTCTTATTGTCTTGAATCCGAAACTCTTACCTGGATATCGGGATATATTTTTATTTGAAGCGATGACGCTTAACATTCTAACTTACATGGGAATTTCATTATTGTTTATTATTATTCATGAATTCGGACATATTTTAGCAGTTCGTGCTCATAATATGCCTGCAAAATTGGAAATAGGACACCGGTTACTGTTTATCGTTTTTGAAACGGATTTAACGACAGCGTGGAAACTTAAGCCAAAACAAAGGAATGTGCTTTATCTTGCTGGGATTTGTTTTGACCAATTAATATTATTTTCTGCACTAAGTCTTAAGTTACTGTACCCTGAAAATTCAATCCTTACTGGTTTCCTAGCAATCGTCATACTAGATCTATTTATTAAATTCATTTATCAATGCTGTTTCTATATGAAAACAGATTTATATTATGTTCTCGAAAATATGACAGGGTGTTATAACTTGATGGAGAACGGCAGAGATTATCTAAGTAACTGGATACCTTTTATGAAAAAGGACTCAACAACGGAGGCATTTGAGGGAGAAGGAAGTGTCATTCGTATTTACAGTCTGTTCTATATCTTAGGTTTACTGTTTACTTTTTGTTTGTTTGGATTTTATTTCGTACCACAGGCATTTTATGCTTATGCACAAACATTACCTGAATTACTGCATCCTGGTGGGAACCCATACTTTTGGGACGCAGTTGTTTTTCTTGGACAATCGATTCTAATGGTAGGTTTATTACTTTATTCTTGGATCAAAAATCGTATGGAAGCATAACTAAAAATTTTTTTTTAACAGCTCATCCCTTGTTGAAGCAGGGGATGGGCTGTATTTTTAATTCGCTTTGAAATGAATAAATAATTAGAATAATTAATTTGTTACTGGAGAATATAAGCTTAACTTAACGAGGGAGGTTTTCGAATGTATGTAGATATGACTATGGAAGAGGTAATGGAGGGAATTCGCAGATTAGAGAAGTTAGAAGATAATTTAAGCAAGAAAAAAGTAAAAAAGTCACATCCTCAATTAATGAAAAATGCCCTTTATTACTTTTCTGATTGGGAAAAAGCAAAGGATAAAAGTATATCCTAAATAATGAATCAATATGTGTCTTTTAACTCCTCTATATAGAGGAGATTTTTTTGTTCTGAAAAAGAAAAGTATCTTGGATTTTCGATTATGATTCCATTACCGAAAAAGACATTGGGAGTAGAAAATCCCAATGCCGTAAACTTCTATCTATAATAGGAAATTTGATTTTTTCCCTTCGCTTTTGAATTATATAACGCCATGTCTGCATACCGAATTACTTGATACAAGCTGTTATCATCGATTGGCCAAAATGCTACTCCTATGCTACATCCAATTTGTAAGGTATTTCCCTCTATGGTTATCGGTTGGTTAATTGACTCAATTATTCGCTGTCCAATCTTGTCAACTTCATTGGAGCTACTTTGTTTTGTTATATCTAGAATGATCACAAATTCATCTCCACCCATTCGACATAAGAATTCACTATTTCTTATATTAGCCTTTAGTCTAGAAGCTATTTCTTTTAGAAGTTTATCGCCATGATGATGACCGAACTGATCATTAACCTTTTTAAATTGATCCAAATCTAAAAATAAAAAGGCGTACTTATTATCATTTGAAGAATCAAGTTTTTTGAGAAATTCCTCTAAAGCAAACCTGTTAGGAAGCCCAGTTAAATTATCATGTTGTGCTTTTTGCTCCATTTTCCCTAGATCTGACTCTGTTTTTGTTAGTGCAAAAATTAATTCCCTTAGAGAAATGGCGAGAGTTTTTATGTCCCGTATCCCTTCTTTTACTGGGATTTCAACTTTTTCATTATTTCTTAATTTTTCTGCAGTTACGGCTAATTGTCTCAGAGGTCTTGAAATAATCGTAGCGATACACCAACCTAATAACCCAAATAGAATGGACGATATTAATCCAATTGTTATTACTTTGTTTCTTAAGTTGTTAACACTACTGAAAGCCACTTGTTCCGGCTGACGTACAAGAATTGTCCAATTTAGCCCAGGATAGTTTAAAAATCCATTTGCTAATGCATAACCTGTCAAGTATTGATTACCATCTGGCCATTCTTCCAATGACCAATAATTTTCTCCGGTCTGTGCTTGTGTAATCGCTCTTAATTGCAATTGTTGACCTATCATATCTTGAGGACCTAAAAGAACAGTGTTGTCTTTTTTACTGATGATAAACATATCTAGATTCTTTTCATTCTTTTGAAGTGGTTGAATAACAGCTTTTCTTACTTCAGATGCCCATGCCCAGCTTAAATGAGCAGCTAGGACACCGGCGAACTCATTGTCTTCATCAAAAACAGGAGAACTAATATCGACAAATTGCAAAAGCTCTCCATTGGGATTAGGGAGTAATTCTGCTAGTAGGACTGCCTCATGGACATCCCCAACAAATGTTTGTTGTTTAGCTTCTTTAAATACTGGTCGTTTAGAGATATCACTTCCAACTAGAATATTGTCTGTTGCTGCTTGTACATTACCAGAAGCATCGGTAAATCCAATCCAAGAGAACGATGGGAAATTTGACTTTAGTCCATCTAACAAATTTTGAATTTCCTCTTGGTTATTTGGTTGTTTAAGGGTTTGTAATTGTGTCAAAATTTTTATTTCACCATAACGAGTCCACATAAAGGAATCAAGTTGATCAGCCATCTGATAGGCTTTCTCTGTAAGTGAATCGCTAATTTGTTTTTCAACACTTTCACTAGACTCTTTGGTTACAACAAAACTGACTATAGCTGTGAAAATAATCACGAAAGCAGAAAAAATTAAAACAAAGTAAGTGCGCAGGCTTAATGACATAGTTTATCTCCTAGACATTTAGTTGTAAAAAGTATTCTTGTAGTTACAAGAATACCAGAAAGATGTCAGTTTTTGTAGAATACACAATAAATACCGGGCACCATTTAGAAAATATAATGGAATCCCGGTATTAATTACCCTTTATAGGTATTGGTGGCACTTATTTTATCATTGCTACTCCTGTTATCTTTTGATACAGGAATCTTGGTATTGGTTGTTTTACTATTAAGGTTTGAATCTAGTGTTTCATTTGTTTTTTTACTATTTTTTCCGTTATTTAGCTTTTCAATATTATTTAACATTTTCAAAGGTTTAACTTGGCTATAGACACCGCTTGCTGTTAAACCAATAATTAGAGCAGTAAGAACCTTGTTAAGAAGAAAGCTTGGTATAAATACTAATACGAACGCAATTCCTATCGCTAAGAGAGAACGATAACGTGTCTGGAGCTTAAATGCATTACCAAGAACAGTTACCAAGGCTGCCACAATAGCTGATATAGTAGCTAAATGGGCAGGATCTAATTGATTAACGTCAATCATTTGTCACGCTCCTTTGCCCTAGGGGCGTTATAATTCTACCAGTTAAAGTGTCACTAATATCAGAATATGATTTGGACAAAGGATGTGGAATATCTAGACAAGCCTCTTTAGCTAGAAAAATAAAAATTCCGCATTTGAAAACATCAATAGTAAAGCCCACCTAAAATGAAAGTGGGCTTTGAAATTTAAATTTATTTGTAATTAGTATGCTTACTAAAAAAAGTTAAGCCCACCACATATCGCCAACAGACTCTTTGACCATCACTGGTTTTAGGTTTTCAACAGCTTTAGTAAAACCCTCATCAGTCGACATTAAGCCGTCCTCATGTTCGATACTAACAACATAATCATAGTCATATAGACGTAAAGCACTAATCATATCTGCCCATACCTTTGTGTCATGGCCAAATCCTACTGTACGGAAATACCAGGCACGGTCTTTCATATTGGTATAAGGTGTCATATCAGTTAAACCATTCCGGTTCATATTTGGTTGATCAATGATTGTATCTTTGGCATGGAAATGATGAATTGCATTTTCACGACCCAAAATTTTTATCGACTCTACAGGGTCAATTCCTTGCCACCACATGTGGCTTGGATCCAAGTTTGCTCCTATCACAGGACCACATGCTTCTCTTAAACGAAGTAGGTTCGCAGGTGTGTGGACGGAGAATCCGCCGTGTAATTCAAGACCAATTTTCACATTATGCTTTTCAGCGAAAGCAGCTTTTTCTTTCCAATAAGGAATTATCTTTTCTTCCCACTGCCACTTTAGTATGTCTTGGAAGTCATTTGGCCAAGGTGCGACTGGCCAGTTTGGATATTTTGCATCTTCATGATCACCAGGGCAACCAGAAAATGTATTCACTACTGGAATACCAAGTTTACTTGCTAGCCGAACCGTTTTCTCATATAAAGCATCTGCTTCCTCAGATATTTGTTTTTGTGGATGAAGAGGATTTGAATGACAACTTAATGCACTAATAATCAAACCTCGGTTCGAAATTTTTTCCATAAATTCTTTCTGCTTGGTTTCATCTTCTAGTAACTCATCCACTTTGCAATGAGCATCTCCTGGATAACCACCTGTGCCTAGCTCAATAGCTTCAATTCCTTTTGAAACAACATGATCTAACATATCTTCTAAATTTTTATCTGAAAATAAAACAGTAAAAACACCTAACTTCATAACTATTCCTCCCTATGTAATGGAAACGCTTTATGTAATCCGTTACATTTTATTATAAACGTAAAAATAACCATAATCAAACAATAAAACGCTTTCATTATGATTTTTTTAAAATAAATTAGTAGTTGACAAACAAAACAGATAATTTTATAATCGTATTTGTAATCGATTACAAAAAATAAAAAGATTGAAAGTAGGAAGCATCATGGCAAATATTCAACATGTAGCTAAACAAGCTGGTGTTTCCGTTGCGACGGTTTCCAGAGTATTAAATAACATTACAACCGTATCACCAAAGACTAGACTTAAAGTTGAAAGCGCCATCAAGGATCTTAACTATGAACCTAGTATGCTTGGAAGAAATCTTAGAAATTCTGAAAGTCGACTTTTACTAGTACTCATCCCAAGTATATCCAATCCCTTTTATACTGAGATCATAAATGGAATTGAAAATACTGCGATTGCTAACAATTACAATATTCTTCTTTGTGAGACAGATTCGAATCCACAACGAGAAAATATTTACTTTAATATGATAAAAAATAAATTAGCTGATGGTGTTATTTCAATGGATCCGGCTGTAAATATGCAAAAACTAAACGAGTTAGCTGAGCAATATCCTATTATTCAATGTAGTGAGTATGAAGAAGGTGGTTCTATTCCATATGTAACCATTGATAACGAGTTAGCCGCCTATCGTGCCGTGAAGCATTTAATTAAATTGGGAAATAAAAGAATTGCGTTAATTAATTCTGATGAAAAGTTCTTATATGCTCGTCAACGTCGAAATGGGTATGAAAGAGCATTAAAAGAATTTGATCTCCCTATCAGGGAAGAATGGATATGCAACACCAATCAATTAGACTTTGAAAATGGGATTCAAGCAATGAGAAAACTGCTTCAGCAACCGGAGAAACCATCTGCTGTATTTGCTGTATCGGATACTCTGGCTATTGGAGCTTTGAAAGAAATTAATGCAAGTCAATTAAAAGTCCCAGATGACATTGCGTTAATAGGTTTTGATAAAATAAGTTTTTCCAACATGACCAATCCAACGCTTACTACTGTTTCTCAACCGATGTATAAAATGGGTTCTACAGCGGCTAATATGCTGATAGGCAGTATTAAGGGTAACAAGGTGGAAAGTATTATTTTAGATCATGAATTGGTTATTCGCGAGTCAACAATGGGTTAGTATCTATGAGACTAGCGAACCGGCATTAAATATGTTTTAATGCCGGTCAGTTAGCCTCGTATGAAACGTTCGAAGTGTAATGTGTCATTAAAATAACAAAGGGGAGAGGTTTTAGTATGAAACGTTTTTTGTCTTTACTTTTAGTTGTGTTAACTATTGGAATTGTAGGTTGTTCAAGTAGTTCAGGTGCCGATGATGAAGTAGTACTTGGTCTAGCTTTACCATCAGCTACTCATGGTTGGATGGGGGCACTAATCCAGAACGCAGAAGATCAAGCAAAAGCACTTGTTGAAGATGGTACGATCGACGCTTATGAATTTACAACAGCTGATAACCCGGCTGACCAAACAAGTAATGTGGAGGATTTAATTGCTCAAGGGGTAGATGCGATTGTTATGTTACCAATCGAGTCAGAAGCATTATCACCAGTTGCAGCAACGGTGAAAGATGCAGGCATACCACTAGTGATTGTCGATCGTGAACTTACTAATGATGCAGCAACTGTTATTGTAAAAGGCGATAACACAGGTATTGGTATTAATGCAGGTGAATACTTTGTCGAGCAATTAGGTGGAAGTGGAAAAGTTGTTGAAATCGCAGGACCATCAAGCTCTGTTACGAATCAACGTAGCGAGGGATTTCGCCAGTCAATTGAAGGTTCTGATATTGAAATTATAGCTTCTCAAAATGGTGAATTCTCTACAGAAACATCATTGCAAGTAATGGAAAATGTACTTACAGCACAATCTGAAATTGATGCCGTTTACACACAAGATGATGGAATGGCGTTAGGTGTAATTCAAGCAATTAAAGAAGCAAACCGTACAGACATTCAGTTTGTTACTGGAGCTGGAGGAGCTAAGGAAGTTTACGAAATTATTCAAGAGGACGGTTTAGTTAAAGCAACATTCCTATACTCTCCTTTAATGGTTAAAGATGCTGTAGTAATTGGTGCTGATCTTGCCAATGGTGAAGAGGCTGAAAGTGCTGAAGTTGTTATTCCAGCTACTCAAATAAGTGAGGATAATGTTGAAGAACATTATGATGCAGAGGCGAATTTTTAAGAGTTAAGCATTTGTGATTGGAAATACGATAAGTGCTTGGCATTTATCGTATTTCTGTTTTAAAAAGGGGGGAGAATCTAATGGAACAAAGCAGTATCTTAGAAATGATTGGAATAAAAAAGTCCTTTAATCAAGTAGAGGTTTTACATGGAGTGGACTTGACGTTACATAAAGGTGAAATACACGCATTACTTGGAGAAAATGGGGCGGGAAAATCGACCCTTATGAACATACTAGGTGGCGTACATCAGCCTGATGATGGACAAATCAAGCTAGATGGACAATCATCTAAAATGGAAAATCCGCGAATTTCACAGGAACATGGAGTTAGTTTTATCCACCAAGAACTTAATGTTGTAACAGACCTTACAATTTATGAAAATATGTTTCTTGGGTCCGAGCTTCGAAATAAATGGGGAATGCTCGATGTGAAAGAAATGAGTAGACAAACAAATGAAGTCTTATCCAAGCTGGGAGTTCATATTAGTCCCAAAACATACGTTAGAGAATTAGAAACTTCTTATAAACAGATGATTGAGATTGCAAAAGCACTTTTACGTGATTCTAAAATTATAATAATGGATGAACCAACAACTTCATTAACTGACAATGAAGTGAACCAACTATTTGAATTGATGCGTTCATTAAAAAAATCAGGTGTTTCTATTATATACATCTCTCACAAGTTAAAGGAGATAAAATCCGTTTGTGATAGATATACTGTTTTGCGAGATGGTGACCTTGTAGGTGATGGAAGAATGCAGGATACGAATTTGGAAGAAATTACACAGTTAATGGTTGGTAAATCTGTTTCAACAGACGCTTTTCATCATAGGAAGAGCACTAGTGAAGGAAACGTGTTAAAGGTAAAGAATCTGACGAGTAGTGAAGGTCTTTATAGAAATATTAATTTTTCAATAGCAAAAGGTGAAGTAGTTGGTTTTACAGGTCTTGCAGGAGACGGTAGAACTGAGTTATTCGAAAGCATCTTTGGATTCAGAAAAAAATATAGTGGAGCCATCGAAGTAAATGGTCACCCTGTCCATATAAATCATCCGAAGAAAGCAGTTCAAGCGGGTATTGGGTTTGTTCCAAAAAACCGGAAAGAAAATGCCATTATTAAGGATTTAAGTGTTATTCAAAATATGAGTCTATCATCAATGGGTAACTTTGAAAAAAATGGATTTATTCACTCTAAAAGTGAACGGGATAAGTTCCAACACTACAAGGACCAACTAAATATAAAAGTACATGATCCTAACGTAACAATTGATTCCTTAAGTGGGGGAAATCAACAAAAAGTAGTAATTGCAAAATGGTTGGAAGTAGATGCCGATATTATCATTTTTGATAACCCGACACAAGGGATTGATGTGGGAGCAAAAAATGAAATCTATCAACATATTATGAATTTAGCTGATCAAGGTAAATCAATCATAATATTATCTTCGGAGGCACCTGAAATATTAAGGGTCTGTGATCGTGTAAATATTATGTTCCATGGGGAAATAACCGGTCGATTTAATCGTGAAGAACTAAACGAAGAAATAATTATGGAATATGCAACCGGCTCAAAAAGGGAGGCAGAAAACGTTGACTAATTTACAGGTGAACGAAAAACAAACGAGCAGTAAAGGATTGAAAAATTTTAATTGGTTATGGAGTGAGTATAGTGTTATTTTTGCCTTCATTGTTATTTTCATAGTGGCGGCTATTATGAATGACCGGTTTCTCTACATCCAAAATCAAATGAACATTTTAATGCAAGTCTCTACCATAGGGATCATTGCACTTGGGATGACAGTTGTCATGCTATCAGGGGGAATTGATCTTTCCGTAGGTTCCGTCCTTGCAATGGTTGGTGTTTTTTCGGTACTCTCTTTAAATGCTTCTGGTAGTATTTTTGTAGCGTTATTAACTGCTTTAGCAGTAGGTGCATTTGCAGGATTTTTAAATGGATTGTTAGTTGCAAAAGGAAAAATTGCCTCCTTTATTGCCACGCTTGGTATGATGGCCGCTGCACGCTCAATTGCACTCTACACAGCAGATGGGGGCAGTATAGCAGGAGATGTCGAAGGATTTTCAAGCATTGCGAATGCAAATTTGGGAATTGTTCGTTTTCCGGTTATTGTTTTCTTAATTCTTACTGTAGCTGTGTACATTTTAATGACCAAAACTCGATTTGGTCGTTACGTCTATGCATTAGGTAGTAATGAGAAAGCCGCTCTACTATCGGCAATCCGGGTTGATCGGATTAAAATCGGGGTTTATACATTTAGTGGTTTAATGGTCGGGATAGCAGCATTAATTGAGACTTCACGTTTAAATTCAATTTCATCTTCAAGCTCTGGTAATTTATATGAGCTTGATGCGATCGCAGCAGTTATCATCGGTGGTACTCGAATGACAGGTGGTAAAGGAAAAGTTATCGGTACATTCTTTGGGGTGTTATTGTTAGGTGTTTTAAATAATATGATGAATTTACTAAATATTTCTCCTCACTTGCAAGGTTTGGTGAAAGGTTTAATCATTATTGTAGCAGTACTTTTCCAAAAAAGAGATTAGGAGGAATTTAAATGAAGCGCATCAATGTCGGTATCATCGGGTGTGGTTCGATTACCAAATTCCGTCACGCGCCAGAGTATAAAGCAAATCCATACGTAGATGAGATTGTCTTTTACGACCGGAATCCGGAAAGGGCAAAGGCTCTTGCCGAGGAATTTGGCGGTAGAACAGTTACAAGTGTTGAGGAATTATATAATGATCCAACGATTGTAGCTATTAGTGACTGTTCATCGAATGAATCACATCATATCAATTCAACGAATGCTTTATTAAATGGTAAGCATGTTCTATGTGAAAAACCATTATCTGTAAGCATTAAATATGCCGAGAAAATCCTTGAGGCACAACAAAAGTCAGGTAAAAATTTAATGGTTGATCATAACCAACGATTTACTAAAGCAC
The DNA here is from genome assembly GCF_009649745.1 of Aquibacillus halophilus. Classification (GTDB taxonomy): domain Bacteria; phylum Bacillota; class Bacilli; order Bacillales; family Amphibacillaceae; genus Aquibacillus; species Aquibacillus halophilus. Next base: position 96,213 of record NZ_WJNG01000016.1, read on the forward strand.
ATCAAAAAGCAAAGGAACTATTAGAAAAAAATGAATTAGGTGAAATTTTAACTTTCAAGACGTCATTTGGTCACCAAGGACCTGAAAGCTGGGGTGTAGATAAATCAAATGCTACTTGGTTTTTTAAAAAAGAACGCTCACACTCAGGTGTAGCAGGGGATCTTGGAATTCATAAAATTGATTTAATTCATTACTTATTGGATGATGAAATAGAGGATGTCCACGCTTTCCACGGTGCTCTAGATAAAGTTGATGAAAATGGTAACCCAATTGAAGTTTGTGACAATGTTGTTTGTGCAATGAAAACGAAAAAAGGACGTCTAGGTACTGCTTCGTTTTCATGGACATATTATGGTTCTGAAGATAATTCAACGACAATTTATTGTCAAAAAGGGATTATTAAGATCTATCATCACCCTGATGATCAACTAATTGTTGAAATGAAGGATGGGGAAGTTATCAAATACCAACTGGAGCAAATCCAGACAAATGATAATCAAACAAGTACAGGCGTAATTGATTCATTTATTGAATCAATTATTAATGATCAAGAGCCAATTGTAACAGGAAAAGAAGCACTTACTTCTTTAAAAGTAATTGAGAAAATACTTAGTTAAAATAAAATGCAAGAAAAAATGCGAGACCAATTGGTCCCGCATTTTTTTAGTTTCGGTGCTCTACAAGGTCAATTACACCTAGTACTACGTGTGCTAAACCGAATCCGAAAACAGTATTTGCAATCATTTTGTTACTACCACGTCGTTGCTTTAGAATATAACCTGTAGCAGTTACAGCAGTACCTAATGCAGTTGGGATTAAGCCTTCACGAGTATCCATAGTAATTTCCCTCCACATCGAAATTATTGGTGTTTAAACACCAATTTTATTGTTGCCTTGATATAAAATACTATCCCGTTCTCAAGATATCAAGATAACTACTTTTCCAAGTAAATATGATAGTCTAGCGTCAAGAACTTAATGCCAAAAAGCCACATATCATGCTTGGCCTCAATTTGACCTTTTGGTGTTTTTTGTTCTTTCCAAACAGTTATTGTTTCATTAATTGGCAGACGAAGTCCTTTTTGTTTTATAACAAGATAGACACCCTGATCTTGTCTGATATCTTTTTTAGTTGGCCACGAGGTAAGTGTTAAACAATTGTTTTCACCATGCTCTAAGTATAGAATACTTGTCATTTGTGAATAGGGTAGTGGAAAAGCAATATTCATGTAACGTATAGCGTTAGTGACATGGGTCGAATACAATGCCACATAAATTGCTTTTTTTGTTTGAATATAAGTTCGTACCCAAGCACGCACGTTTTTTCTTCCGTCTATCCTATCTTTAATCGGTAAAATTTCGCTTATAACTTGTTGTTCTTTAGTTTCGGCTTCTAGGGGGAAGTTCATTTGTTCTACCCGTTGACTGATCCACTTATATAGTTTTGCTATATATCGAAAAGATCGATTCCAATGAGGTGTTAGAAGTAGTTCGTAATTACTAGTATTTTCATAAAAGTCGGTTATATCAGGATGTAGTTTACTTGGGTTAAATTCCTCGGTTTGGTAGTCATCCATGTGATCTACTAATCCGGTGGGGTACTCACTTGGTTTATCATCTTCAATCTTGTTTATTTTTATAAAGTCCGACCCTATTTTCCCTTTTCCTTTAACTTTGCTATATGGAATTTTAACCAATCCTTGATCCATCATACTTGTATGCCACGCTAATAATCCTAGAAGTGAAAAAAAGATGGCATTACCCCATCCATGGAACAAAATCATTTGTGAAATCGGTATTGTTGGTTGTCCTATCCATTGTCCAAAACCGTATAAAAGTGCAAGTATCATCGTCATCCAAACGACACCACTTGATAGAATATGTAACCCTTTCGTCCATTTAGTTGCTTTTGGTATAACAAAAGTAAAAACAAGCCAGCTATATAGAAGAATAGCAAATCCAAAAACTAATACTGAAATCCACTCTAGTTTTGGAGAATAAGTCATTCCAAGGGCAATCAGTATTGGGGCGATAACTCCTAGAATCACCAATAGACCAGTGAAGAAGGATCTTTGGTACCTGTGAAAAAAACCAAATAATATCGGTACGACAAAACCAGCATAGTGAAAATGATTGACGGTTAATAGCATCATTTGCCCTTCGAATCCTAAAAGTGGAAGTGAGAATTGGTGAGTAATAAACCAAATGCCAGCTACACTAATATATATGAATCCAACTGCGATTGACATATGTGCTAATTGGAAGGGGGTTTCCCGCAATAGTAATAATCCCCAAATCGCGATAAGCCCCGTCACGATAGTCCACGGAATTGCAAGTAAACCAGCAACAATCCCTGGTGAAAGACTAAAAGAACCAGCAGCTGTTATAGCGCCAATTGGTAAGAGTACGATAAAAAAACTCAAAAGGATACTGCTGCGGTGAACATTATCTTCCCAATATTCCATCACAATGAATATAGCTAAAGGAACAATGACAAAAGTGGCCAGTAAAATGATTCGTTCTGTATTTAGGTAGTTTGAATTGAACCAAGTGAATAGCCACAAGAATAATCCAATCGGAACATAGGAATGAATGACTTGTATTAAGCGGTTTTGCATCATAAATTCTCCCCCCTATCGATGACTGTTACAAAAGTGTAAAATGCTATTTATCTATAATTAATTTTAACTTTCATTTACTATTTTTAACAGGAAAATACAAATATCAATGTATAAACGTAGCTTGCATAGGTATTATAACTAACATGAAATACTACTTAATCACTTTGTTCGCAATATTAGTCATGTCAATGTATCCAAACCTATATGAAGCGGAAGAAATGGTCCGTGTTCGATTGGTTAATCATGTCGGAGATACTTCAAAAATTGAATTTGATCTTAAAGGGAGCTACTTCACACTAGATCCAACACTAAAACTTGAAGAAGGTGTTTCATATACCTTAACTGCATCTAAGGATTCTTTTCTATTAAAAGGAGGAGATGAAAGTTTCGAGATAAATCACTCTCTAATTCTTATCCCGGAATCCTATGACTATCAACATGTTGTCACTATTGATGAACGTCCGTATTTAGGCGCGGTTGAAATGACCATCGAAGAAAAGGAGTTTATTCGTCCGATAAATCAATTACCACTTGAAGATTATTTGAAGGGTGTTGTTCCATTCGAAGTATTTCCCGAATGGGGTATTGAAACATTGAAGGCACAGGCAATGGCTGCAAGGACCTACGCTGCCTCACATCTCCATCAAGAAATGGATGATACAATAAGCTTTCAGGTTTACGGAGGTTATACCTGGAGTGACGCAACAACTGAAGCTGTTAATCAAACAAAAGATGAAGTTATTATGTATAAAAATAAACTGATCGATGCTTTTTATTCTGCAAGTAACGGTGGATTAACCGAAAGTAATGCTAACGTCTGGGGCGGAAAGGCGATGCCTTATTTCCCGATAAAAGAAGATCCTTATGATCCAACCCATCCGTGGGAATTCAAATTAAATCAAACGCAAATAAATTTAGATGATATCAATTGGGACGATCCTGATTGGTGGGATAGCTTAAAAGAAAAGGATCAAGCAATCACTTTATCGATGAAGAAGTCGCTACAAAAAAATGGTTACCCTGGTGAGATCAAAATTCTTTCCGTACCTAAATTTGCGGTGGTAAATCAACAACTAGCCTCTGAACGAAGTATCAAAGGTTCAATCACAATAGATTTTTTACAAAAATTACTGGATGGAACTGTTTTGTTTCAACAAATTAAGCTTAATGAAGTTAATATCAACCAAATTCGTCCAATGATTGGTGGAAATACGTTCAAAAGTTATTTTATAGAAGAACTAGAAAACAATAATCAAGTATATACGATGAAGGGACGAGGATATGGTCATGGAGTAGGAATGAGTCAATGGGGTGCTCATATAATGGGAGAAGAGGGGAAGTCTTACAAGGAGATTATAGAATTTTATTATCCAGGTACAAGTATATCTAAGCTAGAATAGACGGTTTCAAGTAGATACAAGATTAATGGAATCTGTATTAAAAAAACAAGAGTTCGGTAAAACCGATACCATTGAGCTCTTGTTTACTTTTTCTGAAATTTAGTCTAATTTTCTGATAATATATTATTTTTACCACTTGATTTTACCTCATATAGTAGTTGATCTGCATTCTTTAATACTTCATCAATGCTATTTTCACCATCGAATAAAGCAATACCTCCACTTACTGTGATCTTAAAACCTTGGTCAAAATGTAAATTATTTGTTTTTTGTAAAAGTTTGTTTGCAACTTGTTTTCCTTCATCCAAATTAGTATTACTTAATAAGACCATGAATTCATCTCCGCCATATCTGCCAACAACACCATTTTCTCCAACTACTTCTACGATATTATTTACTAGCTTTCTAAGAACGGAATCTCCCACTGCATGTCCATAGTTATCATTAACATACTTAAAGTTATCAACATCTAAAATAATAACGACTAATTGGGTTCTTTCTTTTTCTAATTTTTCCAAGGAGTTAATCATAAATCGTCTATTGTATTGACCTGTCAAATCATCAGTTACAGCTATCTTCTCTAATTCAATATTTTTTTGGTTTAATAAAATAGTGTATTTTTCGAGTGTCTCTTTTTCGTGTCGATAGGCATCGGAAAATAATTTTAGTAAGAGTGAAGCCAAGATAAGAGTAAACGGAATTTGCAGAAGCATATCTTTAAAATAGACTTCTGGATCATGAACAGCAAATACACTAGAATATTTTTTTTCTACATAGATAAGGGTGAAAAACAGGAAAATAATTGAAAAATTACAGAAAAGTCTAAATTTCCCTTGAAATAAAAAATTGATGGTTATGCAAATAAGAAATAAATAGGCAATCGAAAGGCTATTAGACCCTCCTGAAGTTATCCAAGCAATTGGTACAAATAAATAGATAATAATGATAAAGGTTACTTTGGTGATTTTGTTTATGTATTTTTCATGAAAACTGTACTTAATTACGATACCTGCTAATATTGCCGCTACAATCCACTTGTAATTCACATAAAAGTCAAATCCAACTAATGTATTACCAATGATGTTCACTATTGAGATAAAAATGATGGTTAATAATACAAAGATAAACACCTTTCTTCGTAGTTCAAATCTTTGGATGCTTGCTATTAATTTTTTAAATTTATCAGCTAGTGATTTAGTCTTCATACTAATCTCCACCAATTCTATTACTTTTTCTTATTTCTTAAAAATAGAAATTTTAGTTGGATATGGTTGTGTCAAGTGTTTAGGGGAGCGGTTAGAGTTAAAAAGAATTTACAGTTATATTATACTATAAATAGATAAACTATTCTATGTATTTAGGTAATAATACCTAATTGTATGGATTTGGAAAAATTAATAGTTGTAATTTCTTAAACTAGAGCAACGATAGACTAACATGAACAAATGTTAGGTTTCATTTTATCTGGTTACAATTCCGAAGGCTTAAAAACTTAAGGAATACCATTATGGTTTAAAAGGTTTTCTGAAAAACCTTTTAAACCAACAGACCTCAGTAAGCAACTTTTTGTGTTTATATGATACAATTAAATTCTCATGGAGGAGGTAGACTGATGGATCCGTTAGATATTGTTGGGAATTTACATAAAGTAAAGCCTGTTTTTCAACCAATTGTAAGTGCTATTAAACATAATGTGATTGGCTATGAATTATTAGGTCGTTTTCAAAATGGCAGTGATTTGCTCAGTCTAGGCCCTTTTTTTCATGATAACGATGTGCCTGATGAATTTAAGGTAGAAGTAGATCAACACTTACTTAAAATAGCAATTACAGAGATGCTTGAGTCAAATAAAGAAGGTTATTTATTTATCAATCGTAATGCCAAACAATTAATGGTTAACGATGGGGAAGACTTATTACAAACACTAATTATGTTTGAAGAAAAAGGATTTGCCATGAACAGAGTTGTGTTGGAAATTACAGAACATGATTTTGACGAAGATTTTGAGGTCCTCAATCACCTGCTTCTCTATTACAAAACTTACGGGATTCAGGTTGCTATTGACCATGTGGGGGCAAAAAGTTCTAACATTGATCGTATTCGCCAGATTGAACCCCATATTTTAAAAATTGACACAAGCATCATTCGTAATCAAAAATCAGATGGTTTTCAGGATATCATGTACTCCCTGACCATGTTAGCTCGTCGAATTGGTGCTGCGTTACTATTTGAGAATATTGAAGATGACTATCAGCTTTATTTTGCTTGGAAGCATGGTGGCCGTTACTATCAAGGATTTTACTTATCAAGACCAGGGGTTGAACTTGATGAATCGCTATTATTAAATGTAGATGAAAAGGTTACTAAATATATAACTCGCGAGAAATCTTTGATTGAAGAGCGCCTAACCTATATTTTATCCTGGGAGCATAGGTTGAAGGGACTACTATCTCAATGGCAAGGGCCTAAAAGGGTGGATTCGTTTATCGACGCTGTTACTAATCAGTTTGATGAAGAGAGCTTCCGTATGTATGTTTGCGACAGTGATGGTCAGCAAATCTCGTCAAATTTTAGGAAACAAGCAAATACGTGGGAGATTGAACCAGACAAAAAGGGTTCTAACTGGGCGTTTCGTCCCTATTTCTTAGAAAACATGGTACAGATGAGGACATGGAGTAGAGGGATCTTGTCTGAGATTTATTCGGATATAGAGACAAGAGAAATGATCCGCACGTTCAGCTATCCTTTATCTGATAACCATTTTATGTTTATTGATATAAGGTATTCGTTTATATACGAACATGAATCTTTGTTAATTTAGTCTTAACGTTTGTACACAACTTTTCAGTTGTGTACTTTTTAAATTACCCAAAAGTAAGTTTACTTTTAGTTAATCAAATGTGGTTGACAAGTAAACAGAATAGGAGTAAATTCTAGTTTATTAATATGAAATATTTAATAGATTGTCATTTAATCGTTTCATTTGTTTTTGATGTTTAAACCACTATAAGGTGACTCTTTAAGCTAACCGGTAGCAAAACTAGTTAATAGAAAGAAAAAAACTATTACAATCGCAACCGATGTGGTATGACTTTTAAAGAAAAAGGGATGTAATTAATGAGTAAAAATAATCTTTTTAATAAACGGAGCTGGAAACCTGCCCAAATAATTGTCTCTTTTTATGTCATTGCTGCAATTGTTTCTGTGAGTTTGCTAAGCTTGCCAATAGCGCTAAAACCAGGTGTGCATTGGTCCTTCGTCGACATAGTGTTTACTGCAGTGAGTGCTCTTAGTGTGACAGGTTTAACCGTTGTTTCTACAGTTGATACATTTAGTACAACCGGGGTGTTTTTTCTATTATTCATTCTTCAATTTGGTGGCATAGGAATCATGACACTTGGTACATTCGTTTGGCTATTAATGGGGAGAAAAATAGGCCTTAAGGAAAGACAGTTAATTATGACTGACCAGAATCGATCCTATTTATCGGGGTTAGTTTTATTAATGAAACAAATATTGTTAATTATTGTTTTAATAGAGTTAGTGGGTACACTTGTGCTTGGTACATATTTTCTAAACTATTATTCAACCTGGCAAGAAGCTTATTACCAAGGTTTATTTGCTGCTGTCAGTGCAACAACAAATGCCGGATTTGATATAACTGGTAGTTCACTTATTCCATTCGCGAATGATTATTTTGTTCAGTTCGTTACGATAATTTTGTTAACATTAGGGGCAATAGGATTTCCAGTACTAATTGAATTGAAGGACTTTTTAACAAATCGAACAAAAAACTCTAATCATTTTTCTTTATACACAAAATTAACTACTGTAACATTCTTCTCTTTAATGATTTTTGGTACAGTTGTTATTCTACTATTTGAAGCAAATCATTTTTTCGCAGGAAAGAGTTGGCATGAGTCGTTTTTTTATGCTTTTTTTCAGTCATCTACTACGAGGAATGGTGGGCTAGCTACTATGGATGTGAGTTTATTTTCTGAACCCACATTACTAGCTCTTTGCTTTCTGATGTTTATAGGGGCTTCGCCAAGTTCAGTTGGAGGTGGGATAAGGACTACTACTTTTGCAGTAATCCTATTATTGTTATTCTCATTCGCAAAAGGCCAAAAGAATGTTAAGGTATTCAAACGCGAAATACATGAGGATGACATTAGGAAATCAGTAGTTGTTAGTTTCCTAGCTTTTATGATTTGTTTTATAGCGATTACGATTCTGTTAGAGACTGAGCAGTTTAGTTTAATGCCAATCATGTTTGAAGTAAGCTCTGCTTTTGGTACGACCGGCCTGTCAATGGGAATTACTCCAGAGCTAAGTGAAATTGGTAAAATAGTCATAATTGCGTTGATGTTTATTGGTAGGATAGGAATTTTATCATTTATATTCCTATTTCAGCATGGGAACCAAGAGGTTAAGTATCACTACCCAACGGAACGAATTATTGTTGGATAATTATTTTAAGAAGAGGGAACGACTGTGTCCGGTAAATAAAATTTACCTGAAATAGTCGTTTTTTTTGATGTTTAATCTTTACATTGTATTAATATGCTCATTACAATTACCCGTTAAAATTAAATTAAAATCATATGGAGGAGAGGAAACTGATGATAACAAAATGGGTTAATTATCTATATCAGTTCGAATGTGACATATTTCGGTCATTTAACAGTCACTTTGAAAGTAAAACATTAAATTTGTTCTTTCGACGAATAACGCATTTAGGAGGAGCAAGAGTGACAGTTGGTTTAACTTTATTCTTTGTACTTATCTTTCCTATGCCGATGTGGATGTGGGGAATAGAGAGTGCTATATCTCTAGTATCAAGTCACCTCGCAGTAAATTATATTAAAAAGATTCGACCTAGAACTCGTCCTTACCTTTCCCTCAATCAAGTAAGAGTGATTGAAAATCCACTTAAAGATCATTCCTTTCCTTCTGGGCACACTACAGCTATTTTCTCGTTGATTACTCCCTTTGTTATTCATATGCCTATACTCGGTTTTATCTTCTATCCACTTGCGTTTTCCGTTGGGCTGTCTCGCGTTTACCTAGGATTACACTATCCATCCGATGTACTTGTAGGTTTACTTTTAGGAACTATTTTCGGTATGCTGACTGTCGTTCTGTTCTAGTAGAAAAGAATTAGATATAAGTGTTAGATTTGTGTAATGGAGGGGGAAAATAAATGAAGATTGCTATTTTCGTTGATACTTATACTCCGCAGGTCAATGGGGTTGCCGGAACATTTCAGAGGCTTACTGACTATTTAGAAGACAATAATATTGAGTATCGATTATTTGTACCCGAGATAGACGAAGACCTTTTTTCAAATCAAGTCTTTCGGTTTGCTAGTTTACCTTTCTACCTTTATCCAGAATGTCGATTAGCACTACCAAATGTATTTCATATAAAAAAAGAACTCGAGCAGTTTCAACCTGATTTAATTCACATTGCAACTCCGTTTAATATGGGATTAACTGGATTATTTTTGGCGAAAAAACTAGACATCCCTGTTGTTGGTTCTTACCATACTAACTTTGATCGTTATCTCCAATACTATGATTTGCAATTTTTATCTAAATGGCTATGGAGATACTTGAATTGGTTCCATCGCTCCTTTCACAAAACCTTCGTTCCCTCGAATGAAACGAAATCCATATTAGTAAATCAAGGTTTTTCAAACGTCCATATTTGGAGTCGTGGCGTTGATACCAAAAAGTTTCATCCTCATTTCTCATCCAATCGAATCAGAGAAAAATATCACATAACTGCTCCATTTATATTAAGCTTTGTTGGTCGTCTAGCTCCTGAAAAGGATATAGAAATACTTATGAGAACCGCTAAACGACTTCCGTTTGAGGTTAAAGATAAAGTTCATTGGTTACTTGTTGGAGATGGCCCACTATATCAAAATTTGCAAAAAGATAAAATCGATAATATGACATTCACAGGGTATCTAAAAGGAGAACAACTTGCCGAACTTTACGCTTCCTCTAACCTATTTGTCTTTCCATCTAGTACAGAAACATTTGGTAATGTTGTGTTGGAAGCTCATGCATGTGGTACAGCAGCCGTGGTGGCTAAAGCGGGTGGCGTACAGGAAATCATCCAACATAATCGTTCTGGTTTATTATGTGAACCAGGAAATGTAGATGATTTCGCAAACAATATTAGTAGCTTAATAAATGATGAAAGTCGTTTGAAGTTAATGGGTATAGAGGCAAGGAAAATTGCGTTGAGTAGGTCATGGGATTCCGTTTTTTTTAGTCTGTTCCTTCATTATCAGGAAGTTATCGACGAAGTCTGCAGCAATCCATATGGTAAAGTTGCCAATAATTAAAAACGACTATTTTCTGTCATAATTTATTCTAATCTAAACAGTCCGTGGATGATATACTAAAGATGATAAAGCTATTTTAAATGAGTGAAATTGCAGTTATCATTGGAGAGTGATTTATCTAATGCGAAACTATTTAAAAATAATGAAACCTTTTGATGTTGTGATTATTATTTTGCTTGTACTCATATCTTTTGTTCCACTATCCATCTTTTCAGTAATACAGGCTAAGCATGATGGAGATGACGTCGTGGCTGTCATTTCCCAAAATGGAACAGTTATTAAAGAAATTAATTTATCCGAACATACAGGAAACAATCAATTTTTAATAAAAGGAAAAGGTAATCAATATAACATTATGGAAGTTGATGGGGATCGAATCAGAATTAAAGAAGACAACAGCCCTGATCAGGTTGGCGTTAAGATGGGGTGGAAAAGTAAGCCGGGTGAAACCATTGTTTGTCTTCCGCATAAGCTTTTCGTGGAATTAAAATCAGAGAATATAGATCAATTTAATGATGATGTAATAATTATTTCGCATTAACTTCCTTAGATAAAAAGCAAACCAAGATGAGTTGTTCAAATTGGTTTGCTTTTTAATATTTAAAGAAAAAATATTAACAACTGTGATGCAATCGCTACGAAGATTAAAGCAAATGGGTATGCTGCTGCATATGCAATGGCAGGGTCTTCTGTATCAACAAGTTGGTTTACAGAACCTAGTCCAGGAGTGCTGGTCATCCCTCCACAAAGTGCACCTAAAGAATGAACAATACTCAATTTGAAAAGCTTTCTAGCGATAAAGAAGCCAACAACAATCGGAACAATTGTAATCAGTGTTCCACCGAATACCAGACGAAGCCCTTCCGATTGAACAACATCTACAAGACCTTGACCAGCGGTCGTCCCTGCGCCAGCTAAAAAAAGAACAAGTCCAAAATCACGGATTACTTGATTAGATGGCTGGAAATAACGTGCTTGGATTGGTCCTATTTTTCCAAAGTGACCAATAATTAACGCCACAAAAAGGGGACCTCCGGCTACTCCTAATGTTATTGTTCCTAATCCTGGTAAAGGAATTGGTACCATTCCAAATAAGATGCCGATTAGCAGGATAATACTAATCGAAAATATATCAACATTGGTTACTGCTAATGTTTTTCTTGTGAATAGTTTTTCGACTTCATTTAACCGGTCCTCACTACTAACGATTGTGAGAACGTCACCTCTTTCCAAGCGAATCTTAGCATTTTGATTATACTCAAATCCACTTCGCTCAATTCGAGTTACGGTGACCCCAAAATTCCTTCTCAACCGTAAATCATTTATATTTTTACCAATAATTTCATCTGAGTCGACAACAACTTTACGAAGTTTAATATGATCAGCATTAATGAGGTTTGTTGGGACCTCTTTACCAGCGAACTGACAAAAATTGTCTAAATCAGATCTCATTCCTACGGTAACGAGTTTGTCGCCTTTTAAAATAACTGTATCGCTTAAGGCAATAATATTACGGTTATTTCGAATGACTCGACTAATCACGACAGAATTATTTTTTTGGAATTTTAGTTCCTTTAATGTCTGTTTGTTAATTGATGGATTTGTCACTTCGATCGTAGTAACTTCTGGAGATTCCTCGTTTCTCGCAGGGTTATTTGTTTGTTTAAGATCTTTTATTAAGTCGACTTTTAACGCCCTTGGTAATAGCTGAACAAATAATACTACCGCTAGGACCCCAAAGGGATAAGCAATTCCGTATCCGACCGAAGCTAGCGGATCATTGGTAGCCTGGAGTGCAGCAGCTAGACCTGGCGTACTAGTCAACGCACCAGTCATCAGTCCTATACTTAATGCCTCTGACAAGTGGAAAAATTTTGAAACAATAACAGTTGTTATTGAAGCTACGAGAACAACAAGTAAAGCTGTTACCCCAAAGATAATTCCGCTGGATCTCATCATCCTAAAAAAACGTGGTCCTGCCTGTAGTCCTACAGCTACAATAAACAAGCTTAGACCAAAATTTTGTACAATTGGGGAGACCTGATAACCGAAATGTCCAAAAGTCATAGCAACAAGGAGCACCCCGGCAGACCCCAAGCTAAGTCCTTTTATTTTTGTTTGACCAAGCCAGGAGCCAAAAAACAATATTACAAATAGCAATAGCAACGGCTCTTCTAATAAATCAACTATTAATTCCACATTAATATCCTCCGCATATGAGTAACGTTAGAACAATTAAAAATCTAATCTTTATTATAACTGTTTCTAACATAAAAAGAATAAGTTACCAAATATTTCATTAACTTGCCATACTCAAAGCGCTTACAAAACTATATGGAATTTTATAGTTATCTAATTTTGACTTTAGAAATCTGACAAGCCCTAAACAAATTCAGAACTTATCAGATAACAACAATTTTATTTTACTTTTTATAATGTAAGACTTATTTCGCCATCTTCACTGATTTCCACAGTTGAATAACTTTCAAAAGTTTCCATGTTAGTGATGTCATGTTTGACTGGTTTTGCAAAGCTTTCCATATATTGATGATAAACCTCAGGATTCTTGATGATGTGATAAAAGTAAACTTTCTTTCCGTCGATGACATTACTGTTTGTTAGTGAAAACCTGTCCGAGAATTGATCTTTAAACCACACTCTTGCTTGGTCATGATTCTCAAAGTCTGGCATTTGGTCACTGATTGATGCTAAATCGAAATTCATGTTGGGAATCTCTCCTTTCATCCTACACAAAGTATGTCCTTTTCCTATGCAAAAATTCAATTCAATCAAAATACTAAAAGTATCAACTGTAAAAGAATGCCGGGATATCAATAAGAGGGATAACAGGGTTCTATAATATTAGCCCTTAATTAAAAAACAATAAGGATCTTATTATCTAAAGGATAATTTAAGTGGTACAGCGAAGATGTTGATGATTGGGGTATTAAATTTAGTTCGGGACTTGATTAACCACTTATCTAAAAGTGGGAATATGACAGAGGGCAGTTTTGATATTATTCGTGAGCAAACGATGCACCTTGTATTGGAACCTGAAGAAAAACGATAGCCAATCGAGAAATATTTTTTAAATTAATTGATATAAATATATCTATCCGTGAATATATTTATATTGATGCGATTCTATTTGAAGTAAAGGCTTCCGCGAGGCACGAAAAAATATCGTTTTACCATATTCGGTGCTAGTGCTAATTATTTAAACCTATGGGGGAAGGAGTACGTGGGTAGCTTAATGTGACGTCGTAGAATACGAATATACTTTCGTTGTTGATAGCTAAAAAGAAAGGCGAACAACTAAGTGTTTAATAGACATGCTTTCTTCAAAAAGTGTGAGGAGTGATTTATTTATGTCTGTTTCAAAAGGCAGTCAACATCTACTACAAAAGCTCGTTAACGACAACCAGGAAAAATTGAACAAAAATTAGCGCCGCATTCCCCTTCAAAATCTTCGATTTAGTGGGGGTTAGGCGCTAAGGTCTTACTTTCCTTGTTCTTCAATATACTTTTAAATACATCTATCGTTGCTCCACCTGTAGTTAATATCATATAACTTCTACTCCAAAAATAAGGCTTCCAATAATACTTAGAGAGTTCCTCTGGGAACTCTTTTCTTATGTATCTTGATGTAACTGTTTTATAGCTTTTAGTCGTGTTCGCCAGGTTTATTTGTGG